>CAMDLT010000019.1 GCA_945901855.1 Asaia bogorensis
GCCGATCCGTCGTCGCGCTCGTCGAATTTTTCGGTTTCGACCGATGTCGCGTAGGGCAATTCCTGGTGGAGCTGGCGGTAAATCTGTTCGCGCGTCACTTCAGCCGCGAGCAGGCGGGCGGGCAGATCCGAAACGTCGTCTTCGGGATAGAGAAACGGCCCCACGGGCAAGTTTTGCAGCAGATGGTCTTTGAGGCGCATGCAACCGTCGCCCGTTTCGGCCGATACCATGAACACCTCGCCCGCCAATCCCGTTTCGGAATAGCGCTTGGCGAGCGACAGCAGCTTGGGCGGGTCGATAAGGTCGGTTTTGTTGAGCACAATGTCGGCCGAGAGATTGCGTTTGCGCAAACCGTCGATAATGAGCGCCGCCTCGTCCGCATCGGTGTGCGCGGAATCGACGACGAGCCAGCGTCGGTCGGCCTCTTCCACGCCGCGCCACGCGGCATCCACCATCGCGCGGTCGAGGCGCCGCTTGGGCTGGAAAACGCCCGGCAGATCCAAAAACACGGCCTGCACGTTGGCCTCGACCAGCAGGCCGGTCACGCGGCTGCGCGTTGTCTGCACCTTGGGCGAAACGATCGCCACCTTGGCGCCGACCATGCGGTTGACGAGCGTCGATTTGCCGGCGTTCGGCGCGCCCAGCAGGGCCACAAAACCGCAGCGTGTATCTGTCATTTTAGATCGGCCTCCAGCCGTTGCAGAAGGGCCGAGGCGGCCGCGCGCTCGGCCAGGCGTTTCGACGTGCCTTCGGCGGATGCCGGGGCGAAACCTTCGACCGAAACTTCGATCACGAACCGCGGCGCGTGCGCCAAACCCTCGTGCGTGACCACGCGGTAGCGCGGCAGGCCAAGCGCGCGTCCCTGCGCCCATTCCTGCAACGCGGTCTTGGGTTCGCGCGGCAATTCCGATTGCGGCTGCACCAAAGGCGCAAACAACCGTCGCACAAGTTTTTGGGCGGGCGCATAGCCGCCGTCGAGATGGATGGCCGCGACCAGCGCTTCGAACGCGTCGGCCAACACGGCCGGGTTTTCGCGCCCGCCGCCCTGGCGCTCGCTGGTGGAAAGATTGAGCGCGTCGCCCAGCCCCACCGCGCGCGCGTGGTCGGCCAATTGCTCGCGCCGCACCAGCGATGCGTGGCGCTTGGCAAGATCGCCCTCGTTTTCGGCCGGATACGATTGCGCCAGCAATTCCGCGACCGCAAGCGACACCACGCGGTCGCCCAGGAACTCCAGCCGCTCGAAATCGGCGCCCGAGCGCCTGGCGTTGCCGCGCCGCCCGAGCGAGGAGTGCGACAGCGCCGAGACCAGCAAGTCCGCATCGGCAAAGCGATAGCCGAGCGCTTCTTCGAGTTTGGCGTGGACGGCTTTCACTTTTGCCCGCGCCTAGCGAATCGCATCGAGCAGGCGCGTGTAGCGCGCGGCCGTGAACCATGTCCAGGGCAATACGTAGCTCGCCGTGCCGTCGGTCGAGAAGAACAGGAACTGCGCGCGGCCCACCAGATTGTCGAACGGCACGAAGCCGACTGCGCTGGGGTCGCGGCTGTCCTGGGAATTGTCGCGATGGTCGCCCATGGCGAAATAATGTCCGGGCGGTACCGTGTATTCGGGCGTGTTGTTGTAGAAACCGTCATTATGCAATTTCAAGATGCGATGCTGGCGGCCGCCCGGCAGGGTTTCGACGAACTGCGGCACGCGGCGCACGAAGCCGCCGTCGCTTTCGAGAAAATCCTCGACGCGCTCGATCTTCGCCGCCTCGCCGTTGATGTACAGCTGGCCGCGTATCACCTGGATGCGGTCGCCGGGGAGGCCGACCAAGCGCTTGATGTAGTCGGTCTTGCCGTCGCGCGGCAGTTTGAAAACGACAACGTCGCCGCGCTCGGGCAGCGAGGACGCGATACGACCGTCGAAAATCTTGGGAAAATACGAGATCGAGGCGAAGGAATAGCCGAACGAAAATTTCGACACAAAAAGATAATCGCCCACCAGCAATGTTGGCACCATCGAGGCCGACGGGATGTTGAACGGCTCGTACAAGAACGTGCGAATACCAAGCGCTATCAGCCCGGCATAGCCAATCGTCTTGACGAATTCGACGAAGGAGTTGGGTTTGTGGGTCTTGGCGGCAGGCGGCAGCGACATGGAATTGGTTGCTCTTGGTTTGGCGTGAGTCAGGCGTTTGCAGGCAGGGCTTGGATGATCACGATCGCCTGGGCGATCGGCGGATCGTCGGTCAGGCTCACTTCGATCTGGGCGCGCGTGCCCGGCGGCAGCAGCGTGCCCAAACGCGCGAGCGCGCCGCCCGTCAGGCGCATGGTGGGTTTGCCGCCGGGCAAATTCACGACTTCCATGTCGCGCCAATAGACGGCGTTGCGAAAGCCGGTGCCCAGCGCCTTGGCGCAGGCTTCCTTGGCCGCAAAACGGCGCGCGTAGCTGGCAGCGCGGCTGGCACGGCGTTCGGATTTGTCGCGCTCGGCGGGCGTGAAGATGCGGCGCGTAAAACGCTCGCCAAACCGCGCCAGCGTCTGTTCGATGCGGCGAATATCGACCAGGTCCGAGCCGAGCCCGACGATCATCCGCGCGCGCGCTCGGCCGAATTGATGACGGGCGTCGCGCGCAGCGCCGCGATCACGTTGGTGAGGTGCTTCACGTCGCGCACTTCGATGTCGATGACCATCTCCCAGAATTCGGCCGTGCGGTTGACGATCTTGAGGTTCGTGATGTTACCCGCGTTCTTGGCGATGACGGTCGACAGCGCCCCGAGCGACCCCGACGCGTTGGCGACCACCATCGCGACGCGCCCGACAAACGCCTCGCCCGCCGCATCCTCGACGTCCCACCCCACATCGAGCCAGCGCGCGGGCTGGTCGGCGAACTGCTCCAGCGTGTCGCAGTCGATCGTGTGCACGGTAACGCCCCGCCCCGTGGTGACGATGCCCACGATGCGGTCGCCCGGCAGCGGATGGCAGCAGCCCGCATAATGGATCGCCATGCCGGGGATCAGGCCCTTGATCGGCACGCTCTGGTGGTTGGTTTCTTTCGTTTTCGTCTTGCGCAGCGGCACCACGTTGGGGGGCTTGGCGGGCGCGCGGCTTTCGGGGAACAAGATGCCGAGCACGTCGCGCTCGCCCGTCTGGCCCGCTCCCACATGCTCGATCAGATCCTCGACGCTGTCGGCCTTCAAGGGCTTGACGGCGCCCTCCAACGACTTGTCGGCATAGTCGTAGCCTTCGGCCTTGAAGGCCTTTTGCAGAATCGAGCGGCCGAGATCCAGGAATTGCTGGCGCTGCTGGGCGCGGATGAAGCGCCGGATGCGCGCGCGCGCCTTGCCGGTGACGACAAAGCGCTCCCATGTCGGCGACGGCACCTGCGCCTTCGAGGTGACGATTTCGACCTGGTCGCCGTTAGCAAGCGCCGTGCGCAGCGGCATCATGCGCCCGTTGATCTTGGCGCCGACGCAATGGTCGCCGACCTTGCTGTGCACGGCATAGGCGAAATCGACCGGCGTCGCGCCGCGCGGCAAGGCGATCAAATCGCCCTTGGGCGTGAAGCAGAAACACTGGTCCTGGTACATCTCAAGCTTCGTGTGCTCGAGAAATTCCTCGGGGTTGGAGGCGTGCTCGAGAATGTCGAGCAGCTCGCGAAGCCAGCGGAACGAGCCCTTCGCGTCGTTCGGAACCGGGCGGCCTTCTTTGTAGGACCAATGCGCCGCGACGCCCGATTCGGCCACGTCGTGCATGTCGCGCGTGCGGATCTGGATTTCGATCCGCTGGCGCTCGGGCCCGAAAATGCCGGTATGCAGCGAGCGGTAGCCGTTGGGCTTCTGGACCGAAATATAGTCCTTGAAGCGCCCCGGCACCACGGGCCAGCGCGAATGGATGACGCCCAGGGCTCGATAGCAATCCGCCGTTTCGGCAACCACAACACGAAACGCCATGATGTCCGAAAGCTGCTCGAACGCGACGTTCTTGGTCTGGGTCTTGCGCCAGATCGAATAGGGCGTCTTCTCGCGCCCCGTGACCTGCGCTGCAACGCCTTCTTCGGCGAGCGTGGCCACGATCTGCTCGGCGATGCGCGCCACCACGTCTTGGCCGCGCGCGCGCAGCGCCTGCAAGCGAAGCACGATCGACTCGCGCGCGTCGGGATTGATCTGGGCGAAGGCCAGATCCTCGAGCTCTTCTTGGATGCGCCGCATGCCGATGCGTTCGGCCAAGGGCGCGTAGATTTCCATCGTCTCGCGCGCGATGCGCTGGCGTTTCTCGACCTTGCCGATGAAACCGAGCGTGCGCATGTTGTGCAGCCGGTCGGCGAGCTTGACCAGCAGCACGCGGATGTCCTCGGACATGGCCAGCAGCAGCTTGCGGAAATTTTCGGCCTGCTTGGCCTTGTCCGACTGCGCCTGCAACTCCAGCCGCGAGAGCTTGGTCACGCCGTCGACCAGGCGCGCGACTTCGGGGCCGAACACGCGCTCGATCTCGTCGATGTTGGCGAGCGTGTCTTCGACCGTGTCGTGCAGCAAGGCGGTCGCGATCGTCGCCGTGTCGAGCCGGTAGCCCGTGAGGATGCCCGCCACTTCCAGCGGATGCGAGAAGTACGGATCGCCCGATGCGCGCGTCTGGGCGCCGTGGACCTTCATCGAATAGACATAGGCCCGGTTGATCAAGTCCTCGTCGGCATCGGGGTCGTAGGCTTTGACGCGCTCGACCAGTTCGAACACGCGCATCATCGCGGGCCGCGCGCGCTTGGGCGCAACCTCGGCTTGTGCGGGTTCGTTCTTTGCGATTTCGCCCGGCGCCATTTGACCCGGCGCAGATTCGCCCCCGACAGCCTCGCCAGGCGCAGGCCCCGCGACGTCCGTGCCGCCGTCGGCGGTCACGCGCACGCCGCCGAAACGCGGTTAGGCTTCCGTGCCGGCATCGGCATCGGCGGCACCGGCAGCGCCCGCCAGCTTTTCCTCGGCGTCTTCGATTTCCATTTCGTCTTCGATGCCGTCGAGCGTCGCGTCTTCGGGCACGCCCGCGATGTCGCGGTCGGCCGCGAGCAGTTCCATCGCGTCGTCTTCGGGCTCTTCGCTTTCGACCTGGCGCTGCAGGCCGGTGACGACCGACTGGCGCAGAATGTCGAGATCGAGCGAGTTTTCCGCGATTTCGCGCAGCGAGATGACGGGGTTTTTGTCGTTGTCCCGTTCGACCGTCAGCGGCGAGCCCGCCTGGATTTCGCGCGCGCGCTGCGCCGCGAGCATGACCAGCTCAAAGCGGTTGGGGATACGAACGACGCAATCTTCGACCGTGACGCGAGCCATATGTCAAATCTCCGGGGATCGGCAATACAGAGCCGTAAACAGGGCGAAAGAATATACAAGCCGCTGCAGCGCAACACAACCCTTTTCGCCACCTAAAAACCTAGATGCCTCAGCGGGTTGGCGCCACCAGCGGGCGGCAGACCGTATCGGCGGGCAAGGCCGCAATCAACGCGGCAATGGACGCCCCCGTGCGGGCATGGCGCCAATCGGGCGCGATTTCGGCCAGCGGCAGCAGCACGAATGCGCGCGCCGCCAGGCGCGGATGCGGCAATTCGGGGGCGGCCATGGGCGGCGCGCGGCACATGCCGTTGCAGTCGAGCAGATCGAGATCGAGCGTGCGCGCTTCGTTGAGCGCGCCCCGCACGCGCCCGAATTCGCGCTCGATGGCGTGCAGATGCAAAAGCAGCGCTTGCGCATCGAGGTCGGTTTCGAGCGCTGCGACCGTGTTGGCGTACCAGGGCTGGTCGGACGGCGGCCAGGGCGGGCTTTCGTAGATGCGCGCGCGCGCCGCAACGCGCGTCGGCGCCCGGTCCAGCCGGCCGAGCGCCGCTTCCAGCGTTTGCGCAGGCGTGCCCGCATCGCCCGGCAGATTAGCGCCCAGAGCGACGAGGATCATGCGGTCGGGACCATGGGTGTGCTCCGGCTTGAACGCCCGCGATTTTGGCGCTAAAAAATCGCTCGGTTCATTTCAGACGAATGCGATATTCGCTTTTTCAAAGGAAGATTCCCATGGCTTTTTATCCGCAGGAACGCTTGGCCCTGTTTATCGACGGCCCCAATCTTTACAACGCGGCGCGCGCGCTCAATTTCGACATCGACTATCGCCGCCTGCTGACGCTGTTCCAAAGCAAGGGGCGGCTGATCCGCGCCTTCTACTACACCGCCCTTGCCGAAGAGCAGGACTACTCGCCGATCCGTCCGCTCGTCGACTGGCTCGACTATAACGGCTTCACGATGGTGACGAAGCCGATGAAGGAATTCACCGACGCCGCCGGCCGGCGCCGCTTTCGCGGCTCGATGGACATCGAACTTGCCGTGGACATGATGGACCTTGCCGACAAGCTCGACCATGTCGTGCTGTTTTCGGGCGACGGCGATTTCTGCCGTCTGGTCGAAGCGGTGCAGCGGCGCGGCGTGCGCGTGACGGTGGTGTCGACGATCCGCTCGCAGCCGCCGATGGCTTCGGACGATCTGCGCCGCCAGGCCGACATGTTTGTCGATCTGCAAGATCTCGCCCAGCACGTCTCAAGGCCCGGCGGGCGCGACGGCGCAAGCGGCCAGCCCGCCGCCCTGCCGCCGCAAAGCGCCCCGCCCGAAGCGTAACGCCGCCCCGGTGGAGGAACCGGCAAGCGACTGCGCGCTGTGCCCGCGTTTGGCGGGCTTGCGAAACGCGCTGCGCGCCCAACATCCCGATTGGCACAACGCGCCCGTGCCGGGTTTCGGCCCGCGTTCGGCGCGATTGCTGATTTTGGGCCTCGCCCCCGGGCTCAAAGGGGCCAACCGCACGGGCCGGCCGTTCACGGGCGACTTTGCGGGCGACCTGCTGTTCGCCACGCTGAGGAAGTTTGGCTGGTCGACCGGTACCTACCGCGCGGGCCGCGAGGATGCGGCGTGGGTGCCCGACGATTTGGCGCTGGTCGATGCGCGCCTGACCAACGCCGTGCGCTGCCTGCCGCCCGCCAACAAACCGGTGCCGGCCGAGGAAAAAGCATGCCGCAAATTCCTGCTGGCCGAACTCGACGCGCTGGCAAATTTGCAGGCGATCCTGGTGCTGGGGCGCGTGGCGCACGATGCGGTGCTGGCGGCCCACGGCCTCAAACCCGCAGCGGCGACATTCGCGCATGGCGCCGTCCATGTTTTGCCCGGCGACCGGTTGCTGGCCGACAGCTACCATTGCTCGCGCTACAACACGAACACGCGCCGGCTGACGACAACGATGTTCGAAGCCGTGTTCGCCGAACTCGACAAACGCCTCGCGCGAAGGGCACGCACGACGGTCGAATCGTCGTAACTGACAGCGCTGGGCACAGGCTTTGAATAAGGTCGCCAATTCAGTTGAGCCAACGGGGCGGACCAAATCGACGGATCGGGCGGGGTTCCCGGGCAGCGGACCCGGCGCAAACAAAGCGAAATTCGGGATCGCTTCTGACGATTGACTCGAAGACGCGCAAGATGTGAGGCTTTGCGCAGTTCGGAAAATGCATCCAGGAAACGCCAGGCCAACGGAGTTCGCGCCATGTCGCTCAAAGATACCGCATTGATCATGGTCGGGTACCAGAACGACTATTTTGCCAAAGACGGCATCTTGCGCGGCGTCGTCGAAGAGCCCGGCCGCATCGACAGCGTGCTCGCTGCAACCGTGGCCTTGCTGACGCGGCTGCGCGACACGGATATCACGATCGTCTCGACGCCGATCGTGCTGAAGCCGGACTATCGCGCGCTTGCGAGTCCGGTTGGAATTCTCAATGCGATCAAGGAATCCGGCGCGTTTGCGGTCGGCAGCAAAGGGGCGCAGACCGTCCCCGCGATCGCCCCTTTCGAGGATCGGATCGTCACGATCTCGGGCAAAATCGGTTTCAACGGTTTTGCGAATACCGAACTCGACGAGATCCTCAAACGGCGCGGCATCAAGAATGTCTGGCTTGCCGGCATGGTCACGTCGCTGTGCATCGATTCGACGGGGCGCGCCGCGTACGAGCGCGGCTACAACGTTTCGGTCCTCAGCGACTGCACCTCGTCGCGCACGGCGGTCGAACAGAATTTTTTCTGTTCGACGGTCTTCCCGCTCTACGGCAGCGTGATCGTCGGTTCGGAACTGAAGATCGCGGCTTGAGCACGCCCGCAGACAGCGCGGACTCCGAACGCCTTGATCTGCAGGTCCAGGCCACCAACCGCCTGATCGAAGCGCTGGTGGCAAGCGAACAGACGATGCGCCAGCGCATCGAGCTGATCGGCGAGGTCATCTTCGAACTCGATCGCGACGAACGCCTCGTGTTCGCAAACCGGGCATGGACCGTCGTCGTGGGCGGCACGATCGAAGCCGCCTTGGGCAAAAAACTTTCCGAGTTTCTTGCCGATCCGCACGGGTGGTCCATCGACGCGGTTGCAAGCGCCGACCCAAAAGCGGCGCCGACGGCGCAGTTGGTGGCCCTGAACGGGGCCAATGGCGCAAGGGTGTGGGCCGAAATTTCGATCAAACGCCTCGATCCGGCCGGGTATCTTGGCACGCTTCACGATGTCACGCGCCAGCAGATCTATCAAAAAGAGCTCGAGCAGTTGTCGCTGGTCGCCAACAACACCGACAACTTCGTGATCATCTCCGATGCCGAAGGGCGCTGCGAATGGGTCAACCCGGCCTTCACGATGCGCACCGGCTTCGGGCTCGACGAAATGACGGGGAAAATCCCCGGCCGCGTGTTGCAGGGGCCCGATACCGATGCGCGTGCAGTCACGGAGATTTCGCGGGGCCTGCGCGAACGCCGGCCGGTATCGACCGAGATTCTGAACTATACAAAAGGGCACGAGCCCTATTGGACGATGCTGCACATCAATCCGATCTTTGGCGCCGACGGCGCTTTGCGCAAGTTCGTTTCGGTGCAGACGGAAACGACGCATCTGCGCGCGATCCGGCGCGAAATCGAGACGGCCAAAGCGAGCGCGGAAACGGCAAGCCGGGAAAAGTCGCTGCTGCTGGCCAATGTCAGCCACGAGCTGCGCACGCCGATGACCGGCGTGCTCGGCATCGCCGATCTGCTGCTGGCAACCGACCTTGCGCCGCAGCAGCGCCGCTACGTGGAAGTGATGCAGTCCTCGGGCAATCTGCTGCTGCGCATCATCAACGACGTTCTCGAATTTTCGCGCATCGAGGAAGGACGGATCGAGATCGAGGAACGGCCGTTCGATCTTGGCGTCGTCGTCGCGGGCGTCACCGACATTCTGACGCCGATGTTCCGGGACAAGGGACTGGCGTTCGACATGCGGCTGCCTGCGGGCGAACTGCCGAAACTGCTGGGCGATGCCGCGCGTTTCCAGCAGATTCTCTACAATATTCTCGGCAATGCGCTCAAATTCACCAAGATCGGATCGGTGGCGCTGGAGGTCGATTGCGCGCTCGCCAGCGACGGCGCTGCGCGGGTATCCGTGCGGATCCGCGATACCGGCGTCGGCATCGAGACGACAAAACTGGACCGCATCTTTCGCGCCTTCGAGCAAGCGGATGCCAGCGTGGCCCAGCGCTTCGGCGGTTCCGGTTTGGGCCTGTGGATCTGCAAGCGACTGGTCGAGCGGATGGGCGGCGAGATATCCGTGACCAGCGAACCTGGCCAAGGGTCGGAATTTTTCTTCTCGCTGCCGTTGGGCACGGTTGCATCGGCGCCGACGCCCGGCGCCACGCAGACCGCCCCCGCCGACGACATGCATGCCCTTGACGTGCTCCTGACGGACGACAGCGACGTCAATCGCATGGTCATCAAGACCGTCCTGGAAAAGCAGGGCCATCGCATCGTCGAGGCCATCGACGGCGCGCAAGCGCTGGAACTGGCGCGGACGCGGTCGTTCGATGTGGTGCTGATGGACATCCAGATGCCGGTCATGGACGGGGTGACGGCTATGCAGAAGATCCGCGCGCTTCCCGCACCGCTGGGACGCGTCGCGATCTTCGCGCTGACCGCCGACATCGTCAGCGAGCGACGCGAAGCCTATCTGCGCAACGGCTTCGACAAGGTTTTGGCCAAACCGGTTGACTGGGCGTTGCTCAAACAGGCGCTGCGCGAGGTGCCGCTGCGCGCCGACCGCGTGCGCCTCGCATAAGCTCCCGGCCCAAAGCGGCGCGCCGTGTCGGCACCGCAATGTCGAGAAACCCGGCGCAATTGTATGACACGAGCTTTGCAGAAGATGCGGACGGACCGCCCCAAGCCTGCGGGCGCCGGTCGAACTCGACCTGATCGCCAGACGGGCGTGACGCGCAACAAGCTTCAGATCAAATCGCCCTGGCGGCCCTCGGACAGGTCTTCGCGTGCGGCAGCTTTGAACGTGCCGCCGGTGAAGCCGAACGGCAATTTGGGGCGCTTGCCCTGGAACAATTCGGCGAGCGTGACGATCTGCAAACGCGGGAACGTGCCGGCCTCGCATTTGTAGAACCCGGCGGCGGCGGCTTCGGTTTCCATGGCGCGCGTCGGCAGGGCCGCGCAGATCAAAATGCCGATTTCGGCGTGGTCCTTTTCGCGCTGGAGCACCGCGACCAGATCGCGCACGGCACCCACGCCGATATTGTCGCCGCCTTTGACCGACACGACGGCGGCCCGGTCGGTGCGCTTGTCGGCCTTGAAATACATGATGCCGTCGATGCCGCCATCCGCGCCCTTCTTTTTGCCTTTGTAGGGGCGCGCCCCCACCTGCCCCACCGCCCACCATTGAAACTGGTATTTGTCGCGCGCCGCAAGTTCGCGCACACCGGCAAGGTCCTTTGGCGTGCCGAGTACTTCGTAGCGCGTCTCAATGCCCGGAAACGCGTCGCGCATGCGCCGTTCGATCAGCGAGATCGACAGATGCGTGACGTCGATCCCGATCCAGCGGCGACCGAGTTTTTCGGCGGCATGAATCGCCGTGCCGCAGCCGCAGAAGGGATCGAGCACGACGTCGCACGGATCGGACGATGATCCGACGATTCTATCCAAGAGAGAAATAGGTTTTTGTGTTGGATAACCAAGGCGTTCTTGCGCTTGAGAATTTATAGGCGATATATCGGTTATCACCGTTTGAATAGGAATTCCTTTGGCCAAGTACCTTTTGTATCTTGGAAAGCCACTTTTTTGTTTGGCCAGTAGATCAATCCAGCATCGTCCAGCCGATCAAGTTTTTGCTGAGAAGACAACGAACTCCAGTCTTGCAGATCGACACGCTCAGCGGGCGCTGTCCGTGGCGCGGCCCAATGTCGACCAATCGATTGGGGATCAAACCCACGCCACGGTTTCCCAGAATCCCCGTTTCGTAAACCAGCACCGGTTAAATCGGCTGGCATAAACGATCCGAATTCATCGCTCATGCCGTACTTTGCTTCGACGTGAGAAACATCATGGTCTTGAAGTATTGAGTTCCATTTATAGTCGTCAGTAACGGAATAGAAAAATAATACATCATGAACATCGGCCCAGCGTTTTGCTCCGCTATGCGCGCTCGTCCGCTTCCAAATGATTTCGTTTCTGAAATTTTTTTCTCCGAATATTCCATCCAACAGTATCTTCAAATAATGGCTCGCGGTCGGATCGCAATGCAGATAGAGCGAGCCGGTCGGCTTCAACACGCGGTGCAACTCGATCAGGCGCACGGCCATCATGGCCAGATACGCCATCATGTCGTTTTCGCCCAAGGCTTGGCGCATCGCGCGCAGCATGGCGGCGGCATTGGTGTGCGACGACGCCAGCACCTCGTCGTATGCTTTTTCGGCGCCGTCGGTCGTCCAATGCCAGGTGTCTTTGAAAGCCTCGATCTGCGCTTCGGATTCGACGCCCGCAGGCGACTTGAACAGCACGTTGTAGTCGGCGTTCGAATTAAACGGCGGATCGAGATAGACAAGATCGACCGAGGCATCGGCGATGTCATTTCGCAGCACCGCCAGATTGTCGCCGTAATGCAGCTTGTTGGGCGGCGACTTGTCGGGTGAGGACGGAACCGGCTTGGCGTTCATGCCGCCCGCCGGGCGCGCGCCTTGGCCGGGGCGTTCGCCTGGGCCTGTTTGGGCTGGGGCGATTCCGTCAACCGCATCAGCCGGTCATAGACATCGCACGCCGCATCCCAATCTTCTTCGTTCCACGCCGTGCGACCGCCGTCGCGCATCGAACGATTGCCCGCATCCCACCCGGCCGCGCGCGCGATGCGCCTGTCGACGACGGCGCCGGATCGAACGGTCGAAGGGCGGGCAGGAGAAACCGACGGCATGGGCAGCCTTTGGAAACGCGTTTTGGCAGAGCGAATCGACTGTCAGATGGTGCCGCGTTTGCAAGAGGCGGGCAACCCCACGGCGCGGGAGGTGGCGATTCGCGTAAAATTGATTTCGATGCGCGGTTGTGCGACGTCGCTTGCGGCGCTGGCAAGCGTTTCGGACGCTCGACGGGGGGCACCGGGCTTCGTGCCAGCATCGCGATCTGCATCAGGTTGTCCCGGCGCCACCGACGTTCAGCCAGCCACCCTCCCCTTTTGCGCCCTTGCGACATACCCGGCGAACCGGCGTATGGTGGGGCATGGCACATCTCTTCCACCGTCTTCGGAACTTCGCGCCCGCGCCTGCGCGGGCGTTCGTCGGCGTGCTGCTGCTGGCTTTGGCAGCCGCCGGATGCACGGGCATTCCGCAAGGCTTGGCGCCGGTCGACGGGTTCGACGTGCAGCGCTACAAGGGCGAATGGTTCGAGATCATGCGGCTCGACCATCGTTTCGAGCGCGGGCTCACGAACGTGACGGCGAACTACGAACTGCGCGCCGACGGCACGGTCGGCGTGCTCAATCGCGGGTTCGACGCCAAGAACTGCCGTTGGAAAGAGGCGTCGGGCCGCGCGGTGTTCCAAGGGGCGCCCGAGACCGCGAGCCTGTCGGTCACGTTCTTCTGGCCGTTTGCGGGCGGCTACCACGTGGTCGCCCTCGACCGGCAGGAGTATCGCTGGGCGCTGGTCTCGGGGCCGACGCGCGGCTATCTGTGGATCCTCGCGCGGCAGCCCGATCTTGCCCCCGACATTCGCAACCGCCTTGTGGATCGGGCGCGCGAACTCGGCTTTGCGGTCGACGAACTGATTCTCGTGCCGCACGGGCCGCTGCCGTGCGCGCCCGCCCCCTGATCCAAGCGGATCGCGCGCGTACGTAAAACAATGACCGACTGGTCCCGCCAGATGCTTGTTCTTCTCCTCGCCCTCGCGCAGTTCATGGCGCTGTTCTTCCATGCCGCGACCGGCATTCGCGGGCCGATCGGCGCGCACGCCTAGCCGTGTCAATGTCCGGCGCGAAAGCCTGCGCCATATCGTCAGGGAAGGTGATGCGCGCAAAATCGATATGGATTCGCGGTTCCGCTACATCGTTTGCGGCGCTGGCCTTCGTTTCGGACGTGAAGTCCCCGGGGCCCGAAGGGGCAGCATTGGACCCGGCCGGCGCCACCTCCCCGAAAATGTCCCGCGCGCAACGGAGGACGGACAGGCTGCGCGATTGCAGCGGGACTGCCTCCTCCCGCCCGAGACGTCGCAGACCTACTGTAACCTAAGATGAAAATCAAACACGTCCGCTTGATCTCGACGTGCCGGTCTAAATCGAATTCGACCTCGCGGATCGCCCCGTCGGTGCACAAGGGCTCGACCGAGAGCCCGCAAAGAAAAATAGCGATGCCGGAGAAGGTTCCGCAATCTCGAAGGCCATCGCCTTTTTGCCAAGTTGGTGACCACAACAGACGGCCCGAGCGTTCGCACGCAAGCGACCCGGTTTTTGCGTCGATTTCGATCTCTGTGCCGGTCAAAGCTTGATTTTTAGTATCACTATTGATATCGCTATCCAATGTCTGCCGTCGGAAAAATCCTCGATCAGATGCGAACGGCGCCCGCGAATATGCGCTTTGCCGACTTGGCCCGCATCTGCGATTTCTATTTTGGGAAACCCAGGCACCGCAGCGGCAGCCATGCCATTTACAAAACGCCGTGGCCCGGAGACCCTCGAGTGAATATCCAAAACGACAAAGGCAGAGCAAAAACCTACCAAGTTCGACAAGTTTTGCTCGCGCTCGAAAAACTCGGAGTTGAAATATGAATGTCGATCATTACACCTATCGCGTCACATGGTCTGCCGAGGACAACGAGCATGTCGGGCTTTGTGCCGAGTTTCCGTCGCTGTCCTGGCTTGCCGCAACGCCCGAGAAGGCGCTGGCTGGAATCCGAAGGGTCGTGAAAGAGGCTGTCGCGGACATGAAGGCTGCGCGCGAACCGATTCCGGGCCCGTTGGCGGACAAAAAATACAGCGGCAAGTTCATGGTCCGGGTTCCCGCCGCCGTACACCGCAATCTTGCGACCGAGGCCGCCGAGCAAGGCGTTAGTCTCAACCGATTGGCATCGGCGAAACTTGCCGTGTAGTCGGGAGCCTGCTTCAATCCTTTGTGCCGTCCTTGCCGCCACCGCGCGACGGTGCTGCGGCGTTTCAACGGGTCAAGCGCGCGATGGCGTTGGACGAGGTTTCTCGCCCTTGATCTGCCGGGCCATTGCGCGCGTAGTGCTGGCATGACCGACCGGTCCCGCCAGATGCTCGTTCTTGTCCTCGCCCTCGCGCAGTTTTTGGCGCCGTTTTTCCATGCCGCAACCGGCATTGGCGGGCCGATCGGGCAGCGCGCCACGCCCGGCAGCTTCGTTACGCCCGAGCAGCCCGCCGGCTACGCGTTTTCGATCTGGTTTCCAATTTTTGCGCTGGCCCTAGTCTATGCGGTGCACCAGGCTTTGCCGAGCCAGGCCGCCAACCCGCTCTATCGGCGCATCGGGCCTGCGACCGCCGCCATGTTCGCGGCCGGGACGGTTTGGATGCTGTGGACGCAGATTATGGGATCGTCCTGGGCCTTGCTGCCGATGATCTACACGATGTACGGCGCAACCATGCTGGCGGCGGCGCGGCTGGGCATCCGCTCGCGGCCAGCGGGCAAGCGGCTTGGCGGGGAGTTAGCCGGGCGCATTCTGCCGCCCTTGCTGGGGTTGCAAGGCGGGTGGCTCACGGCCGCCATCGTGCTCAATACGACGTCGGTCGTGCGCGCGGGCGCGCCCGAACCCTTCGGGCTCGACGCAAACGTCTATGCGCTGGCCACCCTCGTGCCGGCCACGCTGCTGGCGCTCGCCACCATCCGGACCGGCCGCGCAAATGGCTGGTTCGTCGGCGCCTTCATGTGGGCGCTGGTCGCGGTGGGCGTTACCAACCTTGTCACCGCGCCCAACCTGCCGCTCGCCGCCGTCTGCGGGGTGGCGCTTGCCTCCGTCGCTTTCTCGGCTCGGAATTTAAAACGAACATTGAGCCATTTTTAAAAATAGGCTATATTTCTGTCTAGGGTTCCAAGACTTCAGACGGAACTTGTGCTGTTTGACATTGTGAATGAGGGCCGCCCCCGTGGCCCCGAATGCGACAGGCGGAAATTTCCGTCGAAAATGTCGCGTAGGAATTTTGTTAATGTTTTAAAAACAATGGCTTGCACAAAAATCCTCGCGCAAAACGTCGCGCAGATGTCGCGTCTATGTCGCGTCTATGTCGCGCAGATGTCGCGCCCATGTCGCGCCTGTGTCGCACAGGCGCATTAGCCCAACAGGTCGGGCAAGGTCAGCGAATGGAACGTCAAGCGGCGCCATCCGCCGCGCAGCGGGTAGTTCCGTTCGACCGGTCCTTCGGCGACAAAACCGAGCTTGGCCAGCACCCGCTCGGAGGCGGCATTGCCCAAAAATGTCTCGGCGACCATCTTGCGCACGCCCAGTTTGCGCACCTGGGCAATGCAGGCTTGGCCCGCCTCGGTCGCGTAGCCCGTGCCGCGAAAGGCCGCCCCGATCCAGTAGCCAAAACCCGGCACGCCGTCGCGCGGCCCGCCGAAGCCGCTGGTGCCGATGAACCGCCCGTCGTGCAGGCGCACGGCAAACACATGGCCGCCGGGGCCGGTGCGCAGTTCGATCCAGTCGCGGGCGGCCGCGACCGTCAAGGGATCGGGCATGTGCGAGAGCATGGCGATGGCGGCCGTGTCGGGGGCAAGCAGGCCCGCGAAGGCCGGGGCGTCGGCCGACAGCAAGGGCTCCAAAGTCAGCCGGTCGGTTTGGAGGCGTGCCCGATTGGCGACGAACAGGTCCGGCACGCGCATGCGGCTAGCGGCGGGCGGAGAGCAGCCGCGCCTGGCTGCGTTTCCAGTCGCGCGTCGCGACCGCTTCGCGCTTGTCGGCCTTCTTGCGGCCCTTGGCGACGCCCAGTTCCAGTTTCACGATGCCGCGCGCGTTGAAATAAAGCTGTAGCGGGACCAGCGCCATGCCCTCGCGCGTCACGGCGCCGATCAGCTTGTTCATCTCGACGCGGTTGACCAGCAGCTTGCGCGCCCGGCGCGGCTCGTGGTTTTGCCGGTTGCCGCCGGCATATTCGGGAATGTGGGCGTCGATCAGCCACAGCTCGCCGTCGCGCTCGACCGCGTGGGCCTCGCCGATCGCGATGCCGCCCGCCGCGCGCAGCGATTTGACCTCCGTGCCGGTCAAAACGATGCCCGCTTCCAGCGTGCGTTCGATGGCAAAATCGTGCCGGGCCTTGCGGTTGGTCGCGGCAACCTTGCGGCCTTGGTCGGGTGCGGGCATCTAACCCAGCAGTCCGGCCCCTTTAAGGGCCGCCTTGACGCGTGCTTTCGTCTCGGCCGCGATCGGGGCCAGCGGCAGACGCACCTCGTCGCCGCACAGGCCCAGCAGCGAGGCCGCGTATTTGACAGGGCCCGGGCTGGTTTCGGCGAACAGCGCTTTGTGCAGCGGCATCAACCGGTCTTGCAGCTTGAGCGCCGCTTTGCCGTCGCCCTTCAGCGAGGCGGCTTGCATCTTCGCGACCAGCTTGGGCGCGATGTTGCCGGTGACCGAAATGCAGCCGACCCCGCCCGTGGCGTTGAACGCGAGCGCCGTGCCGTCGTCGCCGTCGAGCTGGCAGAAATCGGGCCCGCAGGCGAGGCGCTGCTGGCCGGGGCGCGTCAGGTCTGCCGTCGCATCCTTGACGCCGACGATGTTTTTGATCTGCGCCAGGCGGCCCATCGTTTCGACCGACATGTCGACCGCGCAGCGGCCGGGAATGTTGTAGATGAAGATCGGCAGCTTGACCGCCTTGGCGATCGCCGCGTAGTGCCGATAGAGCCCTTCTTGCGACGGCTTGTTGTAGTAGGGCGTTACGACCAGCGCCGCATCGCAGCCCACGCGCTCGGCATGGCGCGTCAAGCTGATGGCTTCGTCGGTGGAATTGGAACCCGTGCCGGCCATCACGGGCACGCGTCCCTTCGCCGCCGCGACGCACATTTCGATCACGCCCTGGTGTTCGTCGTGGCTCAAGGTCGGCGATTCGCCCGTGGTGCCGCACGGCACCAAACCGTCGGTGCCTTCACGCACCTGCCAGGCAACGAATTTGCGGAACGCGGGTTCGTCGACTTGGCCGTTCTGGAACGGCGTGATGAGGGCGACAAACGAACCCTTGAACATGGTCTTGCTCCGCTTTTTTGGATCGACAAAGGAGCGCGAAATTAGACCCGCCAAGGGCGCAGCGCAACAGCCGCCTTTGGCTTGCGCGCGGCCGTGCGGGCGGTGTCTATTTCGGCTATGACATCTCGTTCTCGATTCGCGCGGGCGGCCCTTGCCGGAACGGCTCTCGGCATCGCCCTTCTTGCACTGTCCGCCTGCACGCGCGGCGATGCGGCCTCGACCCCGCTTGCAGGCGAAGCCGCCGCACCGCAAGGCGCCCTGACGCCGAGCGCCGCACCGCCTGCGGCCTCGGCCGATGCGCTGCTGGTGCTGGCTGCGGGCGGCGCGCAAGTGGCCCAAGCTGCGGCGGGCCCGCCTGCCGGGCCTATCGTTACGGCGGCGCGCACGATCCAACCCTTGGGCGCGCCGATCCTCAATGCCCGCCAGCGCGAGCTTTATACGCAGGCGTTTGCGGCCGTCGAGGCGGGGCGCTGGGAAGCTGCGCGTACCCTGCGCGCGCGCGGCGACCATCCGGTCGCCAACAAATTGTTCCGCTGGCTCGAACTTCAGCTGCCGCGCTCGGGCGTGGCCTTCGAAGACATTGTCCAGTTCGTCGACCAAAACCCGGACTGGCCCTCCCTTGAAACCATCTCGCGCCGGGCTGAGGAGGCCTTGCTCGACCGACCCAGCAACAACACGCTGGTCCTCGCCTGGTTCGGGACCCGCAACCCGCTGACGCCGGACGGCGCCATGCGCTTTGCCGAAGCGCTGACAGCGGCGGGCGAACGCGATCGGGCATCGCGCGTCGTGCGCGAGCATTGGGTGTCGGGCACGTTCAACGATGCCCAGCACAAACGGTGGCTCGAGCGCTATCGCGGCGTGCTGGGGCCCGAGCACCACATCGCCAAGCTCGACCGGCTGGTGTGGGACGGCAAGGCCGAAGAAGCCCGCCGCGTATTTCCGCTGGTCCCGCCCGAGCGCCGCACGCTGGCCGACGCGCGGCTGCGCATCCGGGCGGGCGGCAATGTCGAGGCGCAGGCCAAGCGCGTGCCCGAAAGCCTCGCCAACGATCCGGGCCTGCTGTACGACCGCGTGCGCGCCTTCCGCCGCGCCAATCGCGAAGCTGCGGCGCGCGACGCGATGCGCAGTCTTCGCGGCGACCTGGGTCGGCCCGAGATCTGGTGGAACGAGCGGGCGGTGCTCGCCCGCCGCTCGATCCTGGCAGGCGACGCGGCGGAGGCCTATCGCCTCGCCCGCGCGCACGGCATGGCCCCGACGCACGGGGCCAACTATCTGGAAGGCGAGTTCCTGGCCGGCTGGATTGCGCTTCGCAGGCTCAACGATTTCAAGTCGGCCCAAGCGCATTTCGAACGGGTCCACGAGGCCGCCCGCTTCCCCGTATCGCGGGCGCGCGGCGCCTACTGGATCGGGCGGGCCTTGGAAGCGCAAAACCAAGCCGCCCCGTCCGCCGAGTGGTACGGCCGTGCCGCCGCCTACCACACGACCTACTACGGCCAGCTTGCGGCCGCGCGCGCCAAGGTGCCGCTGCGCCCCGCGCCGATCCTGGCGACGGCCGAAGACCGCCAAGCCTTCGCACGCAACGAAGCCGTCGTCGCCGCGCGCATCCTGCTCGAGACGCGCGAGAAACCCGAACGCGTTCGCCCCTTCCTCGTGCGGCTCGCGAGCGTCGCGCGCACGCCCGGCCAGCACGCGCTGGTCGCCGAATTCGCCCATCAGCTGGGGCGCAACGATCTGGCCGTGATCGTCTCGAAGCGTTCGGCCCAGTCGGCGGGCGTGCAGCTCCACGATCTGGGCTGGCCGATGCTGCCGCTGGCGGGCGAAAAGCCCGAACGGGCCTTGACGCTCGCCATCATCCGCCAGGAAAGCCAGTTTGAGCCGGAGGTTGTAAGTTCGGCAGGCGCGCGCGGCCTCATGCAGCTGATGCCCGCGACCGCGCGCGGCGTCGCCAAGACCGAAAACACCCTGGGCGGCCATACCGACGCCAAGCTGTTCGAGCCAGCCTACAATATCCGTCTGGGCCGCTCGTATCTGGCCTCGCTGGTCGACGATTTCGGCGGGTCGTACGTGCTGGCGATCGCGGGCTACAACGCCGGCCCCGGCCGGTCGCGCGAATGGATGCGCAATTTCGGCGACCCGCGGCAGCCGGACGTCGATGTCGTCGATTGGATCGAGATGATCCCCTTCGAGGAGACCCGCGGCTATGTGCAGCGCGTAATGGAAAATCTTCAAGTATACCGCCGAAACTTGCAGCCGTCCCAGAACGCGGCGCCCATCGACATCGAGCGCGATCTGCGCCGACGCGGCAGCTGACATGGACGGGCTTCGCATCCGCACCGGCGGCCCCGCCGACGGCCCGGCCATCGCCGCCCTGCATGCCGCAAGCTGGCAGACGGCCTACGCCCATATCCTCAGCGAAGCCTACCGCCGGAACGCGCCGGCCGACCGCCTGCGCATGTGGCAGGCCCGCATGTCGGCATGGGATCCGGCCCGCATGCATCTGGCGGTGGCCGAACGGGGCAGCGAACTTGTCGGCTTCGGCTGCGTTCTCGCGGATGCCGAACCCGACCACGGCGCGTTGCTCGACAATCTGCATATTCGCCCCGACCTCAAAGGCGGCGGTGTCGGCCGCCGGTTGCTGACGGCGTGCGCGCAGTGGGTCGCCACGACTTTTCCGGGGCGGGCGATGCACCTTACCTGCTACGTCGACAACGCCCCTGCCGCGCGTTTCTATCGCCGCATGGGCGGCGTCGAAAGCGCCCCGTTCGGCTATCTGGCGCCCGACGGCGCGAGCTACAGCGTGGTCCGGTTTTCGTGGGCCAAACCCGCCACGCCGGCGCCGTGATCGGTCTCGTCATTTTCGACATGGACGGCGTGCTCGTCGATTCCGAGCGGATTGCCAACCGCATCTTCCACGCAATGCTCGCCGAACACGGCGTGCCGATCGCGCTCGACCAAGCCACGCGCCGCTATGTCGGCCGCAGCATGGCGTTCGCAATCGCGGACGTGGAAAAAAGCTTCGGCATCGTGCTGCCGCCGGACTTCGCCGAAATCGAGCGTGCGCGCGTACTGGCCGCCTACGAGGGCGAATTGCAGGCCGTGGCAGGCGTGCCGGAACTGCTCGCGGGCTTGGCCCTGCCCTTCTGCCTCGCCTCGTCGAGCGATCCGCCGCGCATCGAACGCAGCCTCGAATTGTGCGGCCTCGCGGCGCATTTCGAAGGGTGCTGCTTCAGCGCCACGCAGGTGGCGAACGGCAAACCCGCTCCGGATTTGTTTTTGTTTGCCGCCGCAAGGATGGGTTTTGCGCCAGCCGACTGCGCGGTCGTGGAAGACTCGCTCGCAGGGCTCGCAGCCGCCAAGGCCGCCGGCATGAAGGCCTATGCCTATGCCGGGGCCGGCCACACCGATCGCGGCGATTTGGCCGCAACCGGTGCCATGGTGATCGACCGGATGGCCGAACTTGTTACGGCTTTGCGAGCAGGTGGATGAGCGACGATGTGTCCCAGCGCCCGCCGCCGCGCGCTTGCACGGCCGCGTAGAACTGGTCGATCACCGCCGTCATCGGCAGGCGCGCTTTGTTGGTCTTGGCTTCTTCGAGGCAGATGGCGAGGTCCTTGCGCATCCAATCGACCGCAAAGCCGAATTCGAATTTGCCCTGCACCATCGTCTTGGCGCGGTTTTCCATCTGCCAGGAACCCGCAGCACCCTTGGTGATGACCGACAGAACCTTGTCGGTATCGAGCCCGGCTTGGACGGCGAAGTTCATGCCTTCCGACAATCCTTGGACGAGCCCGGCGATGCAGATTTGGTTGACCATCTTGGTGAGCTGCCCCGCACCGGCCGGACCCATCAGCGTCAGCGCCTTGGCGTAGATTTTGAGCACGGGCTCGGCACTTGCGAACGTCGCCTCGTCGCCGCCGACCATGATGCCAAGCTGGCCGTTTTCGGCGCCCGCCTGCCCGCCCGAGACGGGCGCGTCGAGAAAACCGAACCCTTTGGCGGCAGCTTCCTTGGCGAGTTCGCGCGCAACGCTTGCCGACGCAGTCGTGTGATCGACAAAAATCTTTCCTTTGGCCATGCCCGCAAACGCGCCCGCATCGCCGTACACGACCGAGCGCAGATCGTCGTCGTTGCCGACGCATGCGAGCACGATGTCGGCGCCCTTGGCGGCTGCGGCGGGCGTTGGCGCCGACTTGCCGCCGTGCTTGGCGACCCACGCCTCGGCCTTGGCGGCACTGCGGTTGTAGACAGTTACGCTATGGCCGGCCTTCTGCAAATGGCCCGCCATCGGAAATCCCATTACGCCCAAACCCAAAAACGCCAAGTTCGCCATTTCGTCGCTCCCTCAAAGACACGCAATAAAAACAAGATCGAGCAGAATCGCGGCGCCGCGCGTCGCCCACAGATACAAGGCCCCAACGAACACGAGGCCCGCCCCCGATGCCAGTCCGAAATGGAACGGGCGGAGGTGCATGCCGCTCAAGCGCCCGACGCCGCTGCCAGACGCGGCTGCGGCGCATCGCGCATCGGCCAATGCAAGGCTGCGGCAACAAAGCCCGTTATCACGCACAACCCCCAAACGACATCGTAGGACCCGTACATGTCGTAGACTTTACCACCGAGCCACGCGCCCATAAAGCTGCCGATTTGGTGCGAGAAAAACACGATGCCGTAAAGCGTGGACATGTAGGTCGTGCCGAAGATTTGCGCCACAAGCCCCGAGGTCAGCGGCACGGTTGAGAGCCAGAACAGCCCGAGTGCGGATGCGAAGATCATCACGCTCGCCTCGCTGATCGGCGTCAGCAAGAAAACAATGAAGACGAGCGAGCGCCCGATATAGATCCCAGCCAGCAGATATTTTTTGCGCCACACCTGGCCCAGCACGCCCGCCGTGTAGGTGCCAACGATATTGAAGAGCCCGACCAAGGCGAGCGACCACGCGCCGACCCACCCCGGCAACCCCTTGTCGGCGACGTAAGCGGGCAGATGCACGCCGACAAACACGACCTGGAAGCCGCACACGAAGAAGCCGATCGTCAGCAGCCAAAAACCCGAATGGCCCATCGCTTCCTTCAATGCGGCACGCAGCGTTTGCTGCGACTGCGCGCTTGCGGGTGCCGCGAGGCCCCGCAAGCCCAGCGTCAGCGGCAAAATGGCGAGAGCCGTCAGCGCGATCGCGAACAACGCGCCGCGCCAGCCGAGCAGATCGAGGATGACGTTGGCATAGGGCATGAACGCGAACTGGCCAAACGACCCGCCCGCCGCGACGATGCCAAGCGCCAGCGAACGTTTTTCAGGCGGTGCCGCGCGGCCGACGGCTCCCAGAATGATCGAGAAGCCGGCCCCCGCCATCGCCAAACCCTGCAGCGTGTTGCCGACCAGAATGAGCGTGCCGTCCTGCGCGTTCGACAGCGCCCAGAAGCCGCCCGCATAGAGCAATCCGCCGATCAGCACGGCACGCGACGTGCCGAACTTGTCGGCAACCGCGCCCGCAAACGGCCCGACCGCGCCCCACAGCAGATTGGACAGCGCCAGCCCGAAGGCAAATACTTCGCGGCCGACGCCAAGATCGATCGTCATCGGCTTCAAAAACAGACCCAACGTCTGGCGCAGACCCATCATCACCGTCAGCACCAGCGATCCGCAGATCAGGATGGTGAGATAGCTGCTTTTGCGCGTGTCCATTTGGAACCCCTTTGACAACGCGGCAAGTGTCGCGCGCAAATCCAGCGACCGCAAGCGCGCGATTGTCGCCATACACGCGTCACCGCGCGTCTTCGGCCTGGCGGCGACGGTGGACATTGAGGCTGATCTCGTCCATCGCGACGACGGCCTTGCTCTCTTCGCGCGCTTTGTCGGCCTTGAGGCGGGCGTCGAGCGCAATCTCGTAGCGCTTGAGTTCCTGGAACGCCTCGGCGACCGCTTGGCGCGCTTCTTCGAGCGGCGCCTGCATGCCTGCGATCTGCGCCGCTAGGCGCGCGCGCCGTTCGATCAAGCCGCGCGCGTATCCCGCATAGGCAAACGCGCCGGCTTCGAGCAAGCGCGCTTGGCGCTGCTCGTGGTCCTTTTCGGCTTCGAGCGCTTGCGCGCGGTCGCGCAACTCGGCTTCCTGATTTTCAAGTTCGACAAGCACGCGCCGCTTCTCGTTGAGGGCCGCCTCGGCAAGACGGATCAGCGAGCGCAAACCTTTGGTTTTAGCGGCCATCTCGCAGGCTTACCGGGCCAACGCCGGTTCTTCGGGCGCTTCGGCCGCCATGGCGGGATCGTCCACGCCCAAAATCGCGGCAAGGCCCGCATAGCCTTGCGCCAGCAGCGCCTGTTCGCGCTTGCCCTGCTTGAGAAAGGCCTCGATCTCGGGCTGGTAGTGGATCGCTTCGTCGACGAGCGGATCGGAGCCGCGCCGATAAGCGCCAAGCCGGATCATCTCGGCCATGTCTTCGTACTGCGCCATCAACTGGCGCGCACGCGCGACGAGCGCGTTTTCGCTTTGCGTATTGCAGCCCGGCATCGTTCGCGAAACCGAGCGCAAAATATTGATCGCAGGATAGCGTCCGCGTTCGCCGATCGCGCGGTCGAGCACGATATGCCCGTCGACGATGCCGCGCACGGCGTCGGAAATGGGCTCGTTGGTATCGTCGCCTTCGACCAGCACCGTGAAAAGACCCGTAACGCTGCCCTGCCCGATGCCCGGTCCCGCGCGCTCGAGCAGCCGCGGCAACTCGGCAAAGACCGACGGCGTGTAGCCTTTGGACGCGGGCGGCTCGCCGGCCGACAGACCGATTTCGCGCTGTGCCATGGCAAAGCGCGTGACCGAATCCATCAAGCACAAAACGTCGCGGTCCAGATCGCGGAAATACTCGGCGATCGCCAACGTCAGATAGGCCGCTTGGCGCCGCATCAGCGGGCTTTCGTCGCCCGTGGCGACGACGACGACCGAACGCGCCAACCCCTCGGCGCCCAGATCGTCCTGGATGAACTCCTGCACCTCGCGCCCGCGCTCGCCGATCAGCCCGATCACCACCACGTCGGCGGCGGTATAGCGCGTCATCATCGACATGACCGACGATTTGCCGACGCCCGAGCCCGCGAAAATCCCCATGCGCTGGCCGCGGCAGCACGTCAAAAACGTGTTGATCGCGCGAATTCCCAGATCGATCTTGCCGCGCACGCGCTGGCGCTTGTGGGCGGCGGGCGGCGATGCCTTGATCGTGTAGGGAGCCGGGCCCATCGGCAACGGGCCCTTGCCGTCGAGCGGTTCGCCCAGCGCATTGACCACGCGACCGAGCCACGCTTTATGCGGATAGATGACGGGATCGGAATCCGCAATTTCCGCCCGGCTGCCGACGCCGATGCCGTCGACCGTGCCGAACGCCATCAGCAACGCGCGCCCGTGGCGGAAGCCCACCACCTCGCACGGCACCCGGCGCCGATCGCGCGTACCGACAAAAACGCGCGATCCGACCGCCAGCAGATCCTCGACGCCGCCAATTTCCACGAGCATGCCCTGCACGGCCGACACCCGCCCGTAATAGCGATATGTCGGAATGCGCTCGATCGCGGCGACCAGTTCATGGGCGGACATGGTGAATACCGTTCGGTGTCTTTGAAAATTAGAGATAAATTCGGCTCGATTTGCAACATACCGATTCGTGATTAATTTTCGGTGAACTTCCTGACAACCACCTGATTTTACATGATTCTAAGGTGGTCGTCAGGCCCGATCGCCGCGCTCGAATGGTTAATTCACATTGTTAATGCTTTGGCCAGCATGTTACTTTCTTAACTATTGAGCGGAGGACTTGCCTATGCGGGTTTTGCTGGTTGAAGACGATCAGGCAACGGCGCGGTCGATCGAGCTGATGCTGAAGCAAGAAGGCTTCGTGTGCGACACGAGCGAACTTGGCGAAGACGGGCTCGAAGTCGGCAAGCTTTACGATTACGACATCATCATTCTGGACCTTATGCTGCCCGATATGGACGGCTACGAGGTGTTGCGCCGCTTCCGGGCCGGGCGCATCAAGACGCCCATTTTGATTCTCTCGGGCCTGACCGAGCTCGACGCCAAAATCAAGGGATTGGGGTTTGGCGCCGACGACTATCTGACCAAACCCTTCGACAAGCGCGAATTGGTCGCGCGCATCCACGCGATCGTGCGCCGCGCCAAGGGCCATTCGCAGTCGATCATCAAAACGGGGCGGCTGGTCGTCAATCTGGAAACGCGAACGGTCGATGCGGGCGCCACCCCGCTGCATTTGACGGGCAAGGAATACGCGATTTTGGAATTGCTGAGCCTGCGCAAAGGCACGACGCTGACCAAAGAAATGTTCTTGAACCATCTTTACGGCGGGATCGACGAGCCCGAGCTCAAGATCATCGACGTGTTCGTTTGCAAGCTACGCAAGAAACTGTCGGGGGCTTGCGCCGGCGAAAACTATATCGAAACCGTATGGGGGCGCGGCTACGTGCTGCGCGATCCGCAAGGCCCGGATCCGGCGATCGGCCCGGCGCCGGGTCCCGCAGTCGGGCGCGCTGCCGGCAAAGCCGCCTGATCAGCCGAACTTGGCTGCACCTGCGGGCGGCACGATCTGGTAGATGCCGCGCTGGCCCGGCATGGGCTGGAAGCGGTCGGTCACGCCCAGGACTGTTTCGGCACCGCCAAGATAGAGCACGCCGTCGGCAGGCATTTGCTTTGCCATGCGATCCAGAATGTTGCCCTTGGTTTTCTGGTCGAAATAGATCAGCACGTTGCGGCAGAAAACCACGTCGAAACTGCCCAGCGACGCGAATTCGCTCAGCAGATTGAAGCTGCGATATTGCACGCTCTGGCGCAACTCGGGCGCGATCGCCCATCGGTCGCCCTGCTGCTTGAAATACTTCACCAGCAGTTGGATCGGCAGGCCGCGCTGCACTTCGAACTGGGTGTACATGCCCGACTTGGCGCGCTCGAGCGCTTCGTGGCTGATATCGGTACCGACGATTTCCACGCGCCAGCCCGCAAGCTTGGCGGCCTCCTCTTTGAGGATCATCGCAAGCGTGTAGGGTTCCTGCCCGGTCGATGCGGCGGCGCACCAGATGCGGAAACTTTTTTTGGCGGCGCGCGACTGCAGCAGGTTTGGCAGAATCAACTGGCGAAACTGGTCGAACGGTTTGCCGTCGCGAAAGAAAAACGACTCGTTGGTCATCATCGCGTCGACGACATCGCGCTGCAAATTGGGATCGCGGGTGCTGCGCAGCTGGCCGACCAGCAGATCGATCGTTGCAACGTTCCATTTGCGCGCCAAGGGTGCCAGACGGCTTTCGATCAGATACATCTTGTCGGGCCCCAGCACGAGGCCCGTCTGGTCGTAGATGTGCTTGATGAAATAGGCAAAATCGTCGGGTTTCACAGGCGCACCCCTGTCAGCTTCGCGATTTCGCCAGCGATCCGGTCGAGCGGCAAAACGGCCGCACAGACGCCCGACATGGCCGTCGCCCCCGGCATTCCCCAGACAACGCTGGTCGCTTCGTCCTGCGCGATGACGGTGCCGCCCGCATCGACCATAACTTTGCCGCCCTTGGCGCCGTCCGCCCCCATGCCCGTCAGCACCACGCCCAACACCGCTGCGCCGTAAGCGGTTGCCACGCTGCGAAACATCGGATCGACGGCCGGCCGACAGAAATTTTCGGGCGGTTCCTTGGTGATGCGCACGATCTTCTGCGGGCCCTTGCTTTCGATTTTCATGTGGTTGTCGCCCGGCGCCAGATAGATACGCCCCGCTTCCACCGTTTCGCCGTCGACCCCCTCGGCGCAGGGGCGCTTGGCGGTACGCTGGATATGCTCGGCCAGAATCGTCGTGAACGTGGCGGGCATATGCTGGGTAATGACGATGGGCAGCTTCATCGCGGCGGGCAAGGCGCCAAGCACCGCAAACAAAGCCTGCGGGCCGCCCGTCGAACTGCCGATCGCGACGATTTGCGGCGGCGTGCGGCCGGGCGCGCGCAAGGCGATCGGCGTTTGCGGCGACAGCAGCGAGCTGCGCGCGGCTTGCGTGACCGCACCGGCAGCGGCACCGGCGGCGGTTGCGGCCCGCGTGGTCGCGGTGGGTTGGGGACGCGTCTCGGGCTGGCCTGCCGCGCGGTTGCGGTCGCGCTTGTCGCGGCGCGCCCGGCCCAGCGCTTTGACCTTTTCGATCAGCTCGCGCTTGAAGTCCGCCGACCCGTGGATTTCGCCCGTCGAGGACGGCTTGGGGATGTAGTCGGACGCCCCTTTGTTCATCGCCTCGATGCTCGAGTGCGCGTGGCGCTGCGTCAGCGTCGACGCCATGATGATTTTGACGTCGGGGGCGACCTCAAGCAATTTTGGGATCGCGGTCAGCCCGTCCATGACCGGCATTTCAATGTCGAGCACGATCACATCGACATCCGTGCGGCCAAGCTGGCCCACGGCAAGCTGTCCGTTGCCGACCGTTGCCACGACCTGAATAGCGGTATCCGCCTCGAGCGCACGCGTGATCAGGCCGCGAATGACGGCCGAATCGTCGACCACCATGACGCGCACCTGCGAGGACTGGCCTGGCGAAAGCGAAACTTCGGCCATTCTAAAGCAGGCCAACCTGAAGCAGCTTCGATTCCACGATCTCGCTGTCGAACGGTTTCATGATGTACTCGTTCGCGCCAGCTTCGATTGCCTGCTGAATTTTGGTCATTTCGGTTTCGGTCGTGCAGAACAGCACAATGGGCGCATTGCCGCCCGGCGTGGCACGCAAAGCGCGCAGAAACTGGAGCCCGTCCATGACCGGCATGTTCCAATCCAGCAGGATTCCATCGGGCATCGCGCGCTTGCAGGCATCCAGAGCCAGTTGCCCGTCGGCAGCTTCTTCGATCTTGAAGCCAAACGCTTCCAATATGCGGCGCGCGACGTTCCGGATCACCCTGGAATCGTCAACGACCAAAAACGACTTCATCGAAACCCTCCGTTCCCGGGCGATCCGAACCCACCCCGGCGCTTTGTCGAACCGGATTGCCGACACGCGAGCTTGCAGCCCCACATATAGCCGAGCGGCACGCCCGCGCCAACAATGCTTCTTATGGCGAGCGAATTTAGATCGCGTATCAAACTTCGCCACGCGCGGCGAACGACAACCCCAAAAACAGCATGTCCTTGGTTGCCGAATACGCGATCTGGCCGCCCAATTCGACCGTCAGACGCCGCAAAACGGCTGCAGGCGCCGATTTTGGCGTCAATTCGTGCGTTGCGACCTTGCCCGACAGGGTCGCTTCGACCTCCTCGAAGAGCCGCGCCGACGTTCCTTTGGCCTGCCATTCCAAGCTGGCGTTGCCGCCCACCAAATTTGCCGCAAGGCGCAACTCGCCGCCGCGCGGCAAGCCTTCGGCAAGCAAAAAACCCGCCAAGAGCGCGAGCCGCGCCCCTGCCCGCCCCGCTTCGGCCTCAAGTGCGGGTGCGAACCGCCAATCGGCCAGGACCACCTTGTCGCCTTCCAGCAGCGCTTCGAACAATTTGCCGGCAGCCGCAAACGGCGCACCCGCAGGCAAAGCGCCCGACGTGCCGTAGATCACGCGAAACACTTGCAGACGACGGCTGGCCTGGCGCGCCGATTGGCCGATCAGCGCGACCACGTCGGCGTCGGGCGTACCGTCTTCGGCCAGCAACTCGACGCCGTTGACAGCCGCGCCCACCGGGCCGACCAGATCGTGGCTGATGCGCGCCGCAACAAGTTCGGCCAGTCGAAGTTCAAAATTGGTCGACATCGTTCCCCACGCGAAATAGTCCCCTCGGCAATATCGAATATCGTCGCCGTTCTTCTTGCCGCAGAATCCGTCTATATTCGGTTAACAATGACGCGATTGTCCCCCGGCGCCTATGTCCGCCATCCCGACCGCCCCGACTGGGGACTGGGCCAAGTCCAGTCCGCGATCGGCGCGCGCATAACAGTCAATTTCGAGCATGTCGGCAAGCTTTTGATCGATGCCGACCGCGTGGCACTCGAACCTGCCAATCCTGGCGAAACGGGCTGACGATGCGCGTTCTGGCAGGATTGTTCATTTTCCTGGCGGTTGCACCTGCCCATGCGGCAGGCGATGCGGCGCGCGGCGAAGAAGTGTTCCGCAAATGCGCGAGCTGCCACACGCTGGAGGCGGGCGCGCGCAACCGCGTGGGGCCGCGCTTGCACGGACTTTTCGGGCGCCAAGCAGGCAGCGTTGCCGACTATCGCTATACCGAGGCGCTGAAAAATTCGGGCCTGGTATGGGAGGAGACGACGCTCGATGCGTATCTGAAGGATTCCGAAGCGTTCGTTCCGGGCACCAAAATGTACGGCGGCCTTGCGATCGACCAGGACCGCGCCGATCTGATCGCGTTCTTGCGCCGCGCGACGATGCGTTAAACCGTCAACGCGCGCGGCTT
Organism: Asaia bogorensis; assembly: GCA_945901855.1. Taxonomy (GTDB): domain Bacteria; phylum Pseudomonadota; class Alphaproteobacteria; order CACIAM-22H2; family CACIAM-22H2; genus Tagaea. The sequence continues at coordinate 29,898 of CAMDLT010000019.1, forward strand.
GAACAGACGCAAGGCCAAAGGTGCGATCACCGCGATCGCCGCAAACGCCAGCAGCATCGCCGAAATCGGACGCGTGACAAAGATATCCAGATTGCCGTGCGAAAGCGTCAGCGACTGGCGCAGCGAGTTCTCGAAAATCGCGCCGAGCACCAATCCCAGAATCAGCGGCGCGGCCGGCCAGTCGTAGCGCATCATCGCCCAGCCAAGCGCGCCGAACCCGAGCAACATCCACACGTCTTCGATCGAATTCGACTGCGAATAGACGCCCGCCACGCACAGCGCCAAAATCGGCGGATAGAGCCACGCATACGGAACCTTCAGCAGCTTCGCGAACAGCCCGGCCAGCGGCAGGTTCATGATCAGCAACATCACGTTGCCGATATACATGCTGGCGATTACGGTCCAAACCAGCGCCGAATTTTTCTCGAACAGTTCCGGCCCCGGCCGAACGCCGAACATGATGAGCGCGCCCAAGATGATGGCGGTCGTTCCCGACCCCGGCACGCCCAGCGCCAGCATCGGCACCATGGCGCCCGCGGCAGCCGCATTGTTCGACGATTCCGGGCCTGCGACACCTTCGATCGCGCCCTTGCCGAAGCGCGAGGGATCCTTTGCGACTTTCTTTTCGACGATGTAGGCCAAAAACGAAGCGATCGTCGCGCCGGTCGCGGGAAGCACGCCGACAAAAAACCCGATAAAACTGCCGCGCAGAATCGGCATGCGGCTCGATTTCCACTCCGCACGCGAAGGCAGGACATTTTTGACGTCGGTGATCGGACGCGGCGTTGCCATGCCCACGCTCGACAGAACTTCGCCAACGCCAAACAGCGCCACCGTCAGCACGATAAAGCCGATGCCATCGAGCAGCCAAATCTGCCCGAAGGCAAAACGCGCGATGCCCGTCTGCTGGTCGATGCCGATCGTGCTGATGGCAAGACCCAGCACGCCGGTCGCAAGCCCCTTCAAGACCGATCCGCCGACGGCCGCAAGCGCCGTCAGACCCAGCACGACCAGCGCAAAATATTCGGGCGGTCCGAAGGCCAGCGCCATTTTGGCCAAGGGCGGCGCCAACAGCATCAGCCCGATCGTCGAGATCGTTCCGGCGATGAACGAGCCGATCGCGGCAATGCCGAGCGCCACGCCCGCCTTGCCCTGCAAGGCCATCTGATAGCCGTCGATACTGGTCATCACGCTGGACGGTTCGCCCGGCACGCTGATCAAAACCGACGTCAGCGTGCCGCCATATTGCGCGCCGTAATAGATGCCCGCGAACAGAATGATCGCCGATGTGGGATCTGCCCCGAAGGTCAGCGGCAGCAGCAAGGCGATCGCCGACGACGGGCCGATCCCGGGCAAGGCGCCCACAATCTGGCCCGCGAACACGCCCGCCAAACACATCAGCAGATTCCACGGCGTAACGGCGCCCGCAAATCCCATCGCCAGATCGTTGATCACCGACATACTTTTAGAATCCCCAAGGACCGGCGGGCAACGGAACGCCAAGCCATGTGCGGAACACGAGCGTAAGTCCGATCGCAGTTCCTGCCGCCGTCAAAAGCGAGGCAAGGATCGGGAGCTTCTCGGCCACACGAAACAAAAACAGCGTCGCGACGAACACCGACGCGCAAAATCCGACCGTTTCGATGCCCGTCGTGGCGACCGCCAGCGTCAGCAGCACCAGCAACGGACGGCGCACGCCGCCCGCTGCTGGCGCTTGGGCATCGGCGGGCGCAAACGCCGCCGAAAGGCCCGCTGCAACCGAGAGTACAATCAGCAAAACGCCGAAGACGAACGGCAGGAAACCGCTGGCGGGGGCGAACCCGTCCCACATCTGCATGCCGGACGCGACCGCAACCCAGAAGATGCCCGCAGCCGCAAAGACCGCTGCGAGCGCGGCCTCGCCCCGCCGAATACCCGACGCCATCGTTTAGGCCGGCTTGTCGAGAAGGTCGCGGTAGAGCTTTTCCTGGTCCGCCAAGAAGCGCTCGAACGCAACGCCCGGGATCGGCGCTTCGGATGCGATGTTTTCCGCGATGTAGGCCTTGAACACGGGCGAGGCGACGACTTTGGCGAACACGCCTTCCCAATAGGCGGCAGGCGCGTCGGCCACGCCCTTGGGCACCGCCATGCCGCGCCACATCTGGAAGTTCGGCGCGTTGAACCCCTGTTCCTTGATCGTCGGCACGTCGGGCAAAATCGCAAAACGGGTGTCGCGGAACACGCCAAGGGCGCGCACCGCGCGCGACTGCAAGTGGCCCATGAACTCGAGCGGGTTGCCCATGCACGCCTGCACATGGCCGCCCAGCAGCTGGGTCAGCGCTTCGCCGCCGCTGTTGAAGGTGAGCGCGTTGTATTCGGCGCCCGAAGCCTTGGCGAACACCGCGATCGCCATCACGTCGGTGGTGCCGCCGGTCGCGAAGGCAAGCGACTTTGGCGGACGCGATTTGGCGGTCGCGACGAACTCGCGCGCGTCTTTCCACGGCGAGTCGGCGCGCACGAACAGCAGAAAATCGTCGAGCATGACGTTCATCACGGGACGGACTTCCGACAGCGTCTTGGCGGCCGGATTGAGGATCGGCGTGATCTGCGTCGTGCCATTGACCAGAATGATCGTATGCGGGTCGGCCGCTTTGCGCGCGCTCACATACCCCAGGCCCACGGCGCCGCCGCCGCCGGGACGGTTGTTGAGCGCGATCGGCACGGGCACGAGTTTGTCGTCGACAATGATTTTGTGGATGATGCGGGCCAGCAAATCGGCGCCCCCGCCCACGGCGAACGGCACCACGAATTCGACCTCGCGCGTGGGAACCCACGGCGTCTGGGCGAAAGCTGGCCGCGCAGCCGCCGCGATCGGCAAAGCGGCACTGGCAAGCATAAGGTCGCGTCGCGATATTTTCATGGCGTGTCCTCCTCGATTTTTGATTTTGTATTTTTGATAGAACAGTAGAGAGCGAAGCCGTCCGAAGTCAACCGCGAACGCCTCAGAACGCCGCGAGCCCGTAGCTTTCGTTGCCCACGCCCGTCGCGGTCGCGACGATGGCACCCTTTTCGAGATCGAGAAACCACACGAGACTGCTGCCTGGGCCGTTCTTGGCGCCGCCGATCACGCAGGCATGGCGCGCCCCCGCCATCGCGATGCCGCGCGGACGGGCAAGCGTGCCGCTCGGCGTCGTCGGATAAAGCCGCTGCAGTTCGGCGGGCCTGCCCGCGATCGCGTCGGCGACGTTGACGATCGAAATGCTGTTGGTGCGAAAACACGAAACCACGATATGCCTGCCGTCGGGCGCGAAGGCCACGCCGAACGCGCGCGACGGCTGGTTCGCATCGTCGGTGCCGACGCGCACGCGCGCCACTTCCGCATCCTTGCCGCCGGCCGCCGCGCGCGCCACGTCGATGATCGAAACCGTGCTGCCTTCGCGCGGCTCGGCCATGCTTTCGCGCGCGGTCACGGCGACAAGCGTGCCGTCGGGGCTGCAGGCGATGCCAAACGGCCCCGTCTCCACGGCTACGCGCGCGACCTCCGCCCCCGCCTCGCCCGCCAATGCCGCGCGAAGATCAAAAACCGAAACGTCGGAAAATCCGCCGTTGGCGACGAACACCGTGCCGCCGTTCAACGGCGAAATCGCCAGACCCGTCGGGTTCGGATAGCGTCCGAAGCTCGGGTGCGGACTGTCGTGTTTGCTGGGACCCGGCGCGCCGTGCGCGGGATTTTCCTTGAGCGGCACGCGCCCTGTGGGCTTGCGCGTCGCAACGTCGACGACCGTGATTTCGTCGCCGCCGTCTTCGCTGCCCGCCGCCTCGCCGCAATTGACCAGCAACGCCGCGCCGTCGGGCGTCAACGCACAGCCCACCGGCCCCGTACGACCCGTCGAGACAAACGCAGCGACCGCCGCAAGATTGCCGTTCGACGCGGGGTCGCATGCTTTGCGCAAATCGAGCACGGTGACCAATCCCGGATGGCCGTGCTGGTAGGCATCGGCACCACTTGGGGTTGCCGATCCCGAGTGGTTGACGATGTAGGCAAAGCGACCGTCCGCATCGACAACGACGGAGACCGGCTGGCCGCTCGCGGGCGCGTCGGGCTTGCCGTCGCCATCGGTATCGACGTCGGGCGTCACGCGCGGGCGCGAGACAATGGCGGCATCGCTCGCGTCGTTCTCGGGCAGCAGGGCCTTTGCGACATCGACGATCGCAACATTGTTGTCCCACCGTCCGCTGACGACGAGATGGCCGGGCCGGTCGTGCATGGCGCGCGCTCCTTGTTTCATTTTTGGGACGAAGACATTATCCGGCGGCGCTTGCGCCAGCAACCCGCATTCCCGAAACGCTTGCGAAGCCCGCGCTTTGTGGTAAATTCGAACCCAAGAAAAATCCCGTTCGGAGAGTCGCCATGAAAGCCATGTTTGCCGGTTTCGCCGTTGCCATCGTCATCGCGGTCGGCGCGCATTTTGTACTCGACAGCGTGCAGACCTCGACCGCCGACCGCTATTCGGCGCCAACCAGCGTGCGCCTCTAAGCGCCGCAAAAATTTTCGCTGCGGAAAACGGCTCGCTTTTCGGCGGGCCGTTTTTTTATGGAGCCGGAACTAGGGCGCCTCGATCTCCGCGCCCGTCGCGAGGTTCCACACCTTGGCGACCTCGTCGTAGCCGGCTGAAACGCCGATCGTGCCGCCGGGCACCAGCGCCACCGCCCAGACCGGGCGTTTATGGCCCAAAAATTGGCGCTGCTCGCGCCCGTCGGCCGTGCGCCACAAGCGCATCGTACGATCCCCGCCTCCCGACAGAAGCTGCTGGCCGTCTGCCGACAGCGCGACCGACGTTACGAAACCGCGATGGCCTTCGAGCACGCGCTTTTCCGTGCGCGTCGGCAGATCCCACAATCGCACCGTGCCGTCGGTCGAGGCCGACGCGGCAAGCTTGCCGTCGCCCGCGACCGCAACGCCGTTGACGCTGTTGGTATGGCCTTCGAGCGTGCCAAGACTGCGGCCCGTCTCGACGTCCCACAATCGCAGCGTCAAATCGTAGCTGCCGGTCAGCAGCGTGCGCCCGTCGGGCAAAAACGCCACCGCCATCACGTTGGCCGTGTGGCCCTGCAGGCTGTGCAGCATGCGGCCCGACGCCACGTCCCAGATCGCAGCACTGCGATCCCAACTGGCCGATGCCGCACGCTTGCCGTCCGCGCTGACCGCGACGGAGGCGACATTGGCCTTGTGGCCTTCGAAGCTGCGCACGAGCTTTCCCGACACGAGGTCCCACAGCTTGAGCGTGGAATCCCAGCTGCCCGATAGCGCCATGCGCGAGCCCGGCACGAACGCCACGCCGTTCACCGACGCGACATGCTCATCGAAGACTTTGAGTTCGCGCTGGCGGCTCAAATCCCACAGCCGCACGGAATAGTCCCATGATCCCGTCAGCACCTGCGTGCCGTCGGCCGACACCGCGACCGCATTGACCATGGCACCATGGCCCGCAAGTTCGGCCCGCGCATCCGCGTTCGCGCATAGAAGAACGACAAAGACCGCCAAAACGCGCATGGCAAGCTCCAAAGAAAAAGGCCTGCGCCGATCGCTCGGCGCAGGCCCGTCAGGTCGCCGTCGCGGGCCCTTCAGTCGTGGCCCATCTTGTATTGCGGCACGGCCTGGCCCTTGAGCTTGGCCAGCCAAATGCCATGGTGTTCCTTGGCCCAGTTCTCGTCGACTTGGCCCGTGCCCATCGCGTCGAACGCCTGCTCCATGCCAAGCGATCCGATATAGATGTGCGCGATCACGATCGCGGTCAGCACCAGACTGACCACGGCATGGATCACCTGCATGAGCTGCATCGACGCGACGTCGCCGAAAACGAACGGGAACATCAGCCACACGCCCGACACGCTGAGCGCCAAGCCGCCCAAAACGACGGACCAGAAAATCACTTTCTGGCCGGCATTGAACTTGTCGGCCGGCGGATGCACGCCCTTCGAGAACAGCCCGCCGCCGACCGCCATCCATTGCAGGTCGAGCTTCGACGGGATGTTGTGGCGCACCCACAGAACGAACATCGCAACGATGCCGATCATGAAGCCGAACGCCAGATAGTTGTGCAGATACTTCATCACGACCGAGAGGTCCGTAAACGTCTCGGGGCCGAGCAACGGCAGCAGCAGATAGCGCCCGTACGTGATGTTAAGACCCGAGATCGCCAGCACCACGAAGGCGCCCGCCGTCATCCAATGAACGAAGCGTTCGAACGAATTGAAGCGTTCGACCGTGCGGCCCGAGATTCCGCTGTCGATCATGATCTTGCCGCGCAGCAGATAGAACGCGATCAGCAAGCAGCACATGCCCAAGATGAGCCACGAACCCCAGACGCGAATGGGGCCCTTGACCGTGGCGCGCCAGTCGCGCCCGGCCGGCTGGATCAGCGTCGCGAGCTTCTGGTCCGGGATCGTGACCGAGCCGCGCGTGGGCGACAGCGCGCGCAGCAATTCCGTGTCGTTCGACATCAAGCCCGCTTCGGGGCGCTGGGTCGGGCTTTGGTAGGTGCCGGTCAAATTCGGCGGCACGGCCACATTGTCAAGACGGCTGACCGGCGGCGCCGACGTCGAAACCACAGGTGCCGGGGCGGCGGGCGCTGCGGGTGCCGGCGCCGGCGCTTGCGCAAAGGCGGCGCCTGCAACGAGCAAAGCGGCCCCGACGGCAAACGATCGGACGAGGTTGGAAATCTTCATGGTGCTTCTCCCCCGGACGCTGCTAGTAGCGCTGGCCGGAATTGGCGCGATTTTCGAGCGTGTCGCGGACATTTTGCGGCACGGGCTGGGCGGTATTGACGGCACGGCCCAGATAGCTGCCCTGGGCCCCTTCGCGAATGCCGGGATCGCGTGCGCTGAAGGCGGCCGCAACAATCAGCAGCACGGCAAATACGACCCACATGGTCGTGCGTTGTCCGGAAGTCATGGTCATGCTGTTCCTTGCAAGAAAAGCTCCCGCGCGCCGCGTGGTGCGGCGCGCGGGCATTCAGCTTCGATCAGGTACGCGACGCTTCGCCGTAGGCCGTGGCCCAACCCCAGGCGCCCGACCCGTAGCCGCGCGTGGCCACGCGTTCGCGGTAGATGCCCGCGATCACGTCGCCGTCGCCCGCCAGAAGCGCTTTGGTCGAGCACATTTCCGCGCACAACGGCAGCTTGCCTTCGGCCAGACGATTGCGTCCGTATTTGGCGAAGCTGGCTTCCGTGTTGGAAGGTTCCGGACCGGCGGCGCAGAAGGTGCACTTGTCCATCTTGCCGCGCGTGCCGAAATTGCCGGCCTGCGGATACTGGGGCGCGCCGAACGGGCACGCGTAGAAGCAGTAGCCGCAGCCGATGCACAGATCCTTCGAGTGCAGCACCACGCCTTCCGCGGTCTTGTAGAAGCAGTCGACCGGGCAGACGGCCATGCACGGCGCGTCCGTGCAGTGCATGCAGGCCATCGAGATCGAGCGCTCGCCGGGCTTGCCGTCGTTGAGGGTCACGACGCGGCGGCGGTTGATCCCCCACGGCACTTCGTGTTCGTTCTTGCAGGCGGTGACGCAGGCGTTGCATTCGATGCAACGTTCGGCGTCGAGCAGAAATTTCATGCGGGCCATGTCGTTCGCTCCCTAGCCTTAGGCCTTCTCGATGCGGCACAAGGTGGTTTTGGTTTCTTGCATCTGGGTGACGGGGTCGTAGCCGTAGGTCGTGATGGTGTTCACGGCCTCGCCCAGCACGATGGGGTCGGTCCCTTGCGGGTAGGACGAACGCATGTCCTTGCCCATCCAGTGGCCCGCGAAGTGGAACGGCATCCAGGCAACGCCGCGGCCCACGCGCTCGGTGACGAGCGCCTTGACCTTGATGCGGGCGTTGTTTTCGGGGCCGAACACCCACACATCGTCGTTGTTTTTGGCGCCGATGCGGCGTGCGTCCGTGGGATGGATTTCCACGAACATCTGCTGCTGCAACTCTGCCAGCCACTTGTTCGAGCGCGTCTCGTCCCCGCCGCCTTCGTACTCGACCAGTCGGCCGGACGTGAGCACCGTCGGGAACTGCTTGGAGACGTCGCGGTCCTGGATGGTCTTGAACAGCGTCGGCAAGCGATGCAGCACGCGGTCGGTGTAGGTCGGATACTTGCGCACCATTTCGCGGTCCGCCGAATAGAGCGGCTCGCGATGCGTCGGCACCGGATCGGGGAAGTTCCACACGTTGGCGCGCGCGCGCGCGTTGCCCTTGGGGTCGCACCCGCGGGCGATCGCGACGCGCATGATGCCGCCGGACGTGTCGAAGTTCCAGGCAACGTTGTCGGCGTTGCCGCCAAACACCATCGTGCCGATCTCGACGATCTCGGCGCGTTCGGCGTCGGTGAGGTCGCCTTCCCAACCCAGACGCTTCAGCATGCCGTAGCTGAACGCGGGATAGCCGTCCTTGATTTCCGACCCCTTCGAATAGAGGCCGTCGGCCAGCAGGCTCACGCCCTCGCGCTCGGCGCCGAACAGCACGCGGAAGTTACCGCCGCCTTCGGCCACCGGCACCGACTGGTCGTACAGGATGTGCGTGCCCGTGTGGCGATGCTCGGGCTTGCCCCAGCACGGCCAGGGCAGACCGTAGAATTCGCCCTTCTTGATTTCGGCCATGCCGTCCTTGGCCGGCACGTCTTTGAGGGCCTTGAGGTTGACGCGGTCGAACACGTCCTGGTTGACCATGTGCGCCTTGAGGCGCTCGGGGCTCTGTCCCGAATAGCCGGCCGTGAAGCAGGTGCGGTTGATCTCGCGCAGGATGCTCTCGGCTTCGGGCTTGTTGCCCTCGACCTTGATGTTTTTGAACATCTCGTCCGCGTAGCCGAACTTCTTGGCCAGCAGATACATGATCTCGTAGTCGTTCTTCGATTCGAAGATCGGCTCGACGATCTTGCTGCCCCACTGCAACGAGCGGTTGGAAGCCGTGCGGCTGCCGTCCATCTCGAGCGAGGTGCAGGCCGGCAGCAGATAGACGCCGTCCTTGCGCTCGGCCGCCATGACCGGGATCTGCACGGGATGCGGATCGATCACGACGAGCGTGTCGACCTTCTCCATCGCCTTTTTGCCGTCGGGGCCGCGCGTCTGGGTGTTGGCGCCGTGGCCCCAGAACACCATCGCCTTGATGTTGTCGGGCTGGCCCGTGAGGTTCGCCTTGGCTTCGAGCGCAAGATCGTGCCAGCGCGATTGCGGCGTGCCAGGCATTTCCATGAGCGCTTTCGAGCGGAACCGCCCGAGCATGTACTCGTACGAAACGCCCCAGCCGCGCGCGAAGTGGCGCCACGCCTGTTCGGTCAAGCCGTAGTAGTTGGGCAAGTTCAGCACGTCGAGGCCGAGATCCGTCGCGCCCTGGACGTTGCAGTGGCCGCGGAAAATGTTGGTGCCGCCGCCCGACACGCCGATCGTGCCGTAGTTCATGTTCAAGATGCAGTAGGCGCGCACGTTGGCGGAACCCACCGTGTGCTGCGTGCCGCCCATGCACCAGATGACCGTGAAGGGACGGTTGTTCCACAGCGTCTGCGCCACGCGACGCAGCTGCGCGCCGGGCACGCCCGTGATGCGCTCGACTTCGGCCGGATCGTACTTGGCAACTTCTTTCTTGACGTCGGCCCAGCCGTAGACGCGGCGCTTGACGAACTCTTCGTCCGTCCAGCCGTTTTCGAACGCGTGCCACAGAATGCCCCAGATCAGCGGGATGTCCGTGCCGGGGCGCAGGCGCACATGTTCGGTGGAGTGCGCGGCCGTGCGCGTGAAGCGCGGGTCGCACACGATGAACGGCGCCTGGTTGTTTTCCTTGCCGCGCAGCACGTGCAGCAGCGACACCGGATGCGCTTCGGCCGGATTGCCGCCGATCAGGAAGATCGAGCGCGAGTTCTGGATGTCGTTGTAGCTGTTGGTCTGCGCGCCGTAGCCCCAGGACTGCGCCACGCCCGCCACGGTCGTCGAGTGGCAAATGCGCGCCTGGTGGTCGATATTGTTGGTGCCCCAGAACGCCGCGAACTTGCGGTTGAGATAGGCGGCTTCGTTGGTGAACTTGGCGGAACCCAGCCAGTAGACCGAGTCAGGCCCCGCCTCCTGGCGGATTTTGAGCAAACGGTCGCCCACTTCGTTGACCGCCTGGTCCCACGTCATGCGCTGCCATTTGCCGGCGACGAGCTTCATCGGGTACTTCAAACGACGGTCGCCGTGCACCAGTTCGCGCAAAGCAGCGCCCTTGGCGCAGTGCGCGCCCAGGTTGATCGGCGATTCGAACGTCGGCTCCTGGCCGGTCCAAACGCCGTTCTGCACTTCGGCCGTTACCGTGCAGCCGACCGAGCAGTGCGTGCACATATTCTTGACGAGCTTGGTCGCGACGCCGGGCTTGGGCGCGCCTGCAGCCGCACCGGCAGCTTCGACAGTCTTGAGCTTGAGCGACGCGGCTGCGGCGATGCCGCCCGCCACGAGACCCGAACGGCGCATGAATGCGCGACGATCCATCGCCCCGCCAGCGGCCCCCGCAAGGGCTGCGGTCAGACGCGCACCGACGGCTTTGCCGGAAGATTTTTTGGTCAGCATCGAAACGGCCTCCTTACTTCGCGAGCGCGTAATAGGTTTTTACGTGCGCGGTTTCCGAATAGCCGGGATTGATCTCCGGCGATGCTTCGGCCGCGACGGCAGGCGCCGGGGCACCAAGCGTGCCCGCCCCTGCCGCAACGGCGCCAAGGCCCGCTGCCTTGAAGAATTGGCGGCGGCTCGCCGCCTTCTTGTCCTGATCTTGGCTCATGATGTGCCTGCCCTTCCGTTAATTCGCGTGTTCGGGTGTTTCGGCCATCGCAAAGGCCGTTTGTTCGATCTCGACGAAGATGCGGCCGATTTGGCCCACCGGCATGTACAGCCGCGCCGACTTGGCAGCCGCCAAATCGGCAAAAAACTTTTCCGCCCACGGCGCGATGTGCGCGGCAAAAAACCGGCGCTGATCGTCGAGCGAAGCCGGTTCGCCAAACGCGCCGACGATGAGCCCGGCCATCGTTTCGCACAACGATGCGATATGGTCCTCGGGCTCGGGCCGGTCGGCCGCGCGCGCGATGCCAAAGCCGGCCATGGCGCCGCGAATGTTGGCGAGCGGCTTTTCGTGCAAAAAGCCCGTCATGTAATAGGACGCATAAGGCAGCAGTTCGCCCTGCGCCAAACCGACAAACAGCGCGTGATATTCTTCGCGCACTTGTTCGACGTCGCTTTTGCGCGCGATCGTGGCCAGTGCCGCGACATGTCCGCCAAGCTCGCTTGCCCCGCCTTCGCTCGAATCGCCTTCGCTTGACCCGCCTTCGAGGGCGCCAAGGCGCGCCAGCAAATCGGCGCTTGGCGCGTCGGCCAGCAATTCGCCCAGCAGCGCGTACCATTGGGCGCGCAAAATTTCGTCTTCGTCGATCTGCGGGGATTCGTCGCGCACGGCCGTTGCGACGGCATCGGCTGCCGGATAGACGTCGGCGCGCAATTCGGTACGCGACACGCCAGTCGCCTGCTCGACCGCCAGCACCGCTTCGGCCGGCACGCGCTTGGCCACCTTCACCCAGTGCCAGACATGCCCTTGCGATTTGCCGATCGCGCGCGCCAACGCCGATTGCCCGCCCGCAAGCGCGATCGCGCGCTCGAGCGCTGCAAGGCTGCGTTGAACGGAAACGGCTTCGCTCATCGGGTATACCCCACAAAGCGGTTGGTCGTTGCTGGCGGCTTGGCGTTGGAATTCATCGAACGGACGCGGTTTCTTCTTTTGCTTTGGTCGCTTCGAACTGCTTTGCAAACCTCGGAAAACCCTTGTTTGTTTTGTAGTTTCCGCGTTTTGCTAGGCGAAGTCATGCGACAGCGCAAAGCCTCTTGTCAAGACGCCGCAGCGTCGATTTGCAGTGTGTGCGGCGCAGCATACAAACGTCTTTGTAGAGCAGCCAAATACCGTTGCTTTGGCCGCTCGATGCTGCAGCGCAGCAAAAACGTTCAAGCCGTCGCTGGCGGATCTTTTGGCTTCGAATCGGACGACGCGCCCGATTCCTTGGCTGCAGCCTCGGCTTTGGCCGCTTCGGCGCGCTCGATTTCTTCGACCGCTTCGACCATGCCCGACCCAACGCGATAAATCGTATTCAGCAGTCCGTTGGGGAAGGTCGGCACGGCATTGAAATCGATCGAGTGGCATTCGGAAATGTCGATCGTTGCGAAATGCGGATCGAGCGTCCAAAGCTTGCGCAACGCTTGCTTGCGCGCGTCGTCGGCGACGTCGCTGCGCATAAAGAGCGAAAAATCGGAATCTTTGGTGAGGGTTTCGAGCGGCGGCAGTTCGGTCTTTTCCGGCGCCGCTTTTTCGTCCGGCGCGTCGGCATCGGGCGTTTGCGCGTCCAATAGCTGCGCGTCGCGCGGTGCCAGCGTCGGTTCCGGTGCGGCCACGGGGACAGGCGTCGGCTCGGGTGCGCGCGCTTCGGCCTTCAACCGCGACCAGCGCCCGGCAAACCCTTCGCGCGCTTGCGGTTCAACCGGGGCCATTGTTTTCCTTCTGCGCGAAGGAGGCGCCGTATTCGTTGCCTTCCGCGCCCTTGGCAAAACCCTTGTTGGGATCGATGCGCGTGCGTTTGCGCTTTTTGAACGTCTCTTCGACATGGTACGCGCGCACATAGTCGCAGAGCCATTCCACAACCGCATCGGGCATCTGCACTTTTTCGACGACATGCTCGCCATCGACCGAAAATGCCTCGGCCTCGCCGGGGCTCGCGGTCACGTGGCGCACGACAATGCCGGGCTCCGGCAAGGCGGGGTCGCGGCGCAGCACGACATAGATTGCGGGCGACGGCTCGGCCAAATTCATGCGGTAGGTAACGGTTTCGGCGACGAACAGCGCCACTTCAAATTCGCCCACATACCAGATCGTCGCCTCGCCTTCGCGGCGCACCTGCGTCCACGGGGCGAGCGGCACGCCGCCAAGCACGACCGAGTGCGGCCGCCATTGCGCCTCGCCCCATGCGGTCTTGGGCGCCGACTGCGCGACCAACACGCCCAGCGTCAGGCGCGAATCTTTGGCGGGCGGGGTTTCGTTGCTCATAGCCCCGCCCTCGTTAACAACGCTTCGGCTGCTGCCAGATCGTCGGGACGGTTGGCATTAAAAAACGGGTCGATGGGGTTTGTTTCGAACGAAACCATGGCGACCTTATAGCGCGCCGTCCAGCGATCGACCTTGAAGATTTTTTCGGCCGTCAGTGCATGGCGCAATGCCGCGCGCAGATCGACGCGCCAGAGCCCGAAAACCGGATGCGCCTGCCCGTCCGAAACCGCGCAGGCCAAATCGGCATCCTCGTTCGCAACGGCGCCGACAAACCGCGCCACCAGATCGCGCGGCGCAAACGGCGCATCGGCGGCAAAGCTTGCCATGTGCGTTGCCTCGGGCGCGTGTTCTGCAGCCCAATCGAGCCCGGCCAGCACGCCCGCCAAGGGCCCCGCAAAACCCGCAACGCTGTCGGGTGCCACAGGCAGGCCAAATGCCGCAAAGCGCGTCGCATCGCCGTTGGCATTGAGCACCAGCCGGGACACTTGCGGCGCCGCACGCGCCAGAATGTGCGCAAGGATCGGCTGGCCGCCCAGATCGCGCAAGCATTTGTCGCCACCGCCCATGCGCGTCGATTGGCCGCCCGCAAGAACGACGCCCGCAATGTTATTCATCCTGCGCCCCTTTTCGGCGCGCGCCGCGATCTTCCTCGGCAACCTGCCGCGCATCGGCGTCGAACACCAGCCGCTCGGCACCTGCGAGCACAACAAAGCGGCTGCCGCGCGCACGCCCAATCAAGGTGAGCCCGGCTTTGCGCGCAAGCTCCACGCCCCACGCCGTGAAGCCCGAGCGCGATACCAGAATGGGAATCCCCATCTGGACGGTCTTGATGACCATCTCCGAGGTCAGGCGTCCGGTCGTATAAAAAATCTTGTCGTGCGCCGCAAGACCGTGGCGGTACATGTAACCCGCAATCTTGTCGACCGCGTTGTGGCGGCCGACATCTTCCATATAGACGAGGGCGCGGTCGTCTTGGCACAAGACACAGCCATGGATTGCGCCCGCCTCCAGATATAGCGAGGGGGCCGTGTTGATCGTGCGCATCAATCGATAAAGCGACGAGGTCTTGAGGCGAAGATTTTTGTCGAGCGCCACCTGGTCGAACTTTTCCATGAGATCGCCGAACGCCGTGCCCTGCGCGCAGCCCGAGGTCAGCGTCTTCTTGCGCAGCTTGTCTTCGAAGTCGGTCTCGCGATCCGTGCGAACCACGACCACATCGAGCTCGGCATCGAATTCGACGCCGGTTACATTGACGCCGGCGGCGATCATGTTTTGGTTCAGCAGATAGCCGAGCGCCAGATATTCGGGATAGTCGCCGATCGTCATCATCGTGACGATCTCGCGCGCGTTGAGATAGAGCGTGAGCGGCTTTTCCGCAACGACGGACGTCTCGATGGCGGACCCGGTCTGGTCGATGCCCCGAACGCGCGCGACAAGCCGCGAATCGCCAGGGTTCGGCATCAGCAAGAAATCGTTTTCCATTCGTGCAGAATGGGGGCTTGTGCGCACGGTTTCAAGGCCAAGCGAGATTGGCCTTGTCAGCGCGGCCGGGCTTTGCGACATAACAGTGATGGAAATCGACGGCAAAACGGTTTTGGTCTGCGACTGCACGGGCACGATGCCGCTCGACGGCAAGGCGCTGCGCAAAGCCTGCACGGCCGCGACCGGCAAAGATGTGGGCGACGTTGCGCCCGACACGCTGCTGTGCCGCGCCCAGATCGGCAATTTCGAAGCGGCATTGAAGTCGGGCAAAGAGCTTGTCGTCGCCTGCACGCAAGAAGCGCCCTTTTTTGCCGAGACGCGCGCCGAGCTGGGGCTCGACAACAATATCCGCTTCGTCAATATCCGCGAGCGCGCCGGCTGGTCGGACGAAGCGGGCAAAGCCATGCCCAAGATCGCGGCCTTGCTGGCCGAAGCCGCGATCGACGTGCCGCCGACGGCGGTCGTCACCATGCGCTCGCAAGGCGTGGCGCTCGTCTACGGGCGCGACAAAACCGCGATCGACGCCGCCAAGCGGTTGGGCCAGCGGGTCGACTGCACGGTATTGCTCAACAAGCCCGCCTCGGTCGCGCCGCCGCGCCTGACGGACGTGCCGATTTTTCGCGGCACCATCGCCAGGGCCAAGGGCTATCTTGGCGCCTTCGAAATCACGGTTGACGACTACGCGCCGGCCCTCCCCGCCTCGCGCGGCCAGCTGGGGTTCGAGCGCGCGCGCGACGGCGCCGCTTCCAAATGCGACATCATCGTCGACCTCTCCGGCGGCACGCCGCTGTTCCAGGCGCACGAAAAGCGCGACGGCTATTTCCGCGCCGACCCCAAGGACCCGGCCGCCGTCGAGCGCGCGATCTACGAAGCCGCCGACATGGTCGGCGAGTTCGAGAAGCCGCGCTACATCGACTACAAAGCCGACATCTGCACGCACAGCCGCAACGCCAAAAAAGGCTGCAACCGCTGCTTGGATGTGTGCCCGACGGGCGCCATCGCGTCGGCGGGCGACCATGTGGCGATCGATCCTTACGTGTGCGCGGGCTGCGGCAGCTGTGCGGCCGTGTGCCCGACGGGTGCCGCCACCTACGCGCTGCCCGAGAAGGACACCGTGTTCGACCGGCTGCGCACGCTGCTGATCGGCTATGGCCGGGCGGGCGGCGAGCGCGCGGTGCTGCTCGTGCATGACGGCAAGCACGGCGAAGAAACGATCGGCATGATCGCGCGCCACGGTCGCGGCCTGCCCGCGCACGTGCTGCCGTTTGCCGTCAACGAGGTCACGCAGATCGGCTTCGACATGCTGGTCTGCGCGCTTGCGTTCGGCGCGGCCCAGGTGCGCCTGCTGGTCGATCCGGCCAAGCGCGACGAACTTGCGGGCCTCGCGGGCCAGATCGGCTTGGCCGAAACCGCCATGAGCGGCCTTGGCTTTGGCGAGGGGCGCGTTGCGATCGTCGATGCGGCCGATCCCGAAGCCGTCGAAGCGCTGCTCTACGGCACCAAAGTGGGCGCCAGCGCCAAAGCTGGCGGCTTCCTGCCCGTCGGCGGCAAGCGCGAAGTGACGCTGCTGGCCTTGCGCCATCTGCACGAGGTGGCGCCCGCCCCTGTCGACATCCTGCCGCTGGGGGCGGGCTCGCCGTTCGGCGCGCTGGCGATCGATACCAGCGGCTGCACCTTGTGCCTTGCTTGCGTGGGCACGTGCCCGACCGGCGCGCTGCTCGACAATCCCGACATGCCGCAGCTGCGCTTCGTGCAGGAAGCGTGCGTGCAATGCGGCTTGTGCAAGGCGACTTGTCCGGAAAAAGTCATCCAGCTCAAACCGCAATTCGACTTCACCTCGGCCGCCAAATCGCCCGTCCTCGTCAAAGAAGAGGAGCCCGCTTGCTGCATTCGCTGCGGCAAGCCGTTTGGCACGCTGTCGGCGATCGAAACCATCACCGAAAAGCTCGCGGGCAAACATTCGATGTTCCGCAGCGCCGAAGCGGTCGAGCGCATTCGCATGTGCGAGGATTGCCGCATGATCCGCCAGGCCGAGGTTGCGGTCGATCCGTTTGCAGGCCCGCCGCGCCCGCTGACGCGCACGACCGAAGACGAATTGCGCGACGCCGAACGCGCGCGCAAAGCGGCGCAATCCCCGCCCAAGCCGTAGCGCGACAAACGGCCGCCGGAGGGCTATATTCTGCCGGACATAACGCAGGACCCGCCCCCCATGGACCTCCTCTCGCCCGAAAAACTCGTCGACCCGTTCGCGCGCGCGATCTCGTACTTGCGCGTGTCGGTAACGGACCGCTGCGATTTTCGCTGCGTCTATTGCATGTCGGAAGATATGACCTTTCTGCCCAAGGCCGACATCCTGTCGCTCGAAGAGCTCGACCGGCTGTGCTCGGCCTTCGTGGGCATGGGCGTGCGCAAACTGCGCCTGACCGGCGGCGAGCCGCTCGTGCGCCGCAACGTGATGAGCCTGTTCCGCAATCTCGGCCGCCATCTGCAAACCGGCGCGCTCGACGAACTCACGCTCACGACCAACGGCTCCCAGCTCGCCAAGTACGCGGACGAGCTTTATGCCGCGGGCGTGCGGCGCATCAACGTGTCGCTCGACACGCTGAACGCCGAGAAATTCACGGCGCTGACGCGCTGGGGCAAGCTCGACCAGGTGCTGGACGGCTTGGCCGCCGCCAAAGCCGCCGGGCTGAAAGTGAAGATCAACGCCGTCGCCCTCAAAGACGGCAACGACGACGAGTTCGACCGCCTCGTCGAATGGTGCGGCAAGGAAGGGTTCGATCTCGTCTTCATCGAAGTGATGCCGATGGGCGATATCGGCGGCGAAGCGCGCCTCGACCAGTATCTGCCGCTGTCGACGGTGCGAAGCCAGCTTTCGAAACACTGGACGCTTGCGGAAACCGGCTACCGCACGGGCGGCCCGGCGCGCTATTTCGACGTGCGCGAAACCGGGCAGCGTCTGGGTTTCATCACGCCGCTCACGCATAATTTCTGCGAAAGCTGCAATCGCGTGCGGCTCACCTGCACGGGCACGCTGTTTATGTGCCTGGGCCAAGACGATGCGGCCGATCTGCGCGCGCCCTTGCGCGCGTCGCCCGACGATGCGCACCTTGGCGCCGCCATCCGCGAGGCGATCGCGCGCAAGCCCAAGGGCCACGATTTTGTGATCGACCGGCGCAACACGGGGCCGGCCGTCGCCCGCCACATGTCGGTTACGGGCGGCTGAGGCACGCGTCGATGGCGGACCCTCAGCCGAAAATCGCGTTTGTGGCCGCCGATACGCAGCTTGCCCAGGACGCAGCCGCCAAGTTCGAAAAACGCTACGTGCATGTCGGCATCGAAAAAGCCGACATCGTCGTGGCCCTTGGCGGCGACGGTTCGGTCTTGCAGGCGCTGCACGCGTCGATCGATAGCGGCGTGCCGGTTTACGGCATGAATCGCGGCTCCGTCGGGTTCCTTACCAACGATTTCCGCACGGGCGGGCTGATGGCACGCTTGAAGGCCGCGCACCGCGTGACGCTGCATCCGCTGCGCATGACCGCACGCTGCAAAAACGGCCGCACGGAGTCCGCGACGGCGATCAACGAAGTCAGCCTGCTGCGCCAATTGCGCCAGGCGGCCAAGATCCGCGTTTCGGTCGATGGCGTGGTGCGGCTCGAAGAACTGATCGCCGACGGCGTGCTGATTTCGACGCCGGCAGGCTCGACCGCCTACAACCTCTCGGCGCACGGGCCCATTGTGCCGATGGGCGCCGAACTGCTGGCCCTCACCCCGATCACGGCGTTCCGGCCGCGGCGCTGGCGCGGCGCGCTGCTGCCCGCGCGCGCGCGCGTGGATTTCGACGTGCTCGAAAGCGACAAGCGTCCGGTGAGCGCCACCGCCGACCACACGGAAATCCGCGACGTGCTGCGCGTCGAGGTCGCCGAAGACCGCACCAAGCGCCTGACGCTGCTGTTCGACCCCGAGCACACGTTCGAAGAACGCGTGCTCAAGGAACAGTTCGCGCCGTGATCGCGGCCGTCGAGGGCTACGACAACTGGGCATCGGCCTACGACGCGTTCGACAATCCGATGGTGGCGCTTGCGTCGATGGCGTTTGCGGGGGCGCGTCTGCCGCTCGCTGGGTCGGCTTTTCTCGATGTCGGCTGCGGGACGGGGCGCAATCTTGCCCTCGCCGCCGCGGCCGGCGCCAGAACGCTCGTCGGCCTCGACGCATCGCCCGGCATGCTCGCGCGTGCGCGCGAGAAACTCGGCCAAGCCGTTCGCCTCGTCGAGACCGATCTCGCCGCCGCATGGCCCGCCTTGCCGGGCCCGTTCGACGTGGCGTGCGTATCGCTCGTGCTCGAACATTTCGCCGGCGTCGCGCCCGTTTTTGCCAAGATCGCGGCGCGCCTCGACCGGGGCGGCGTCTTGTTCGTCGCCGAAATGCATGCCGATCTTGCGGCCAAGGGCGTCGGCGCGCATTTCGAAAAGGACGGCAAGCGCCACGTGCTGCCAAGCCACGGCCATTCGCAAGCAGAATTAGCCGCAGCGCTCGCTGCCGGCGGTTTCGCGCCCGCAACCTTCCAAGACTGGCGCGCCGACGATTGCGTCGAAAAGATCCCAAAACTCGCCAAACACGCGGGCAAAAACGCGCTGCTGAGTTTTACCGCGCGTCTCGCTTGAGCAGCGCCTTCGCGGCTTTGACGAGTTTTTTGTCGACCGGCGGCGGGCGCGTGTCGATGCCTTTGCCGAGCGTGTCGATCACATGGGAGATCGCGTCGATGCGCGCGCGCCATTTGCTGTCGGCCTGGACCGGGCGCCAGCGCGCGCTCGCATGGTCGGTCTTGGCGAACATGTCTTCGGCCGCCGCTTGGTACTCGTCGCGCTTCAGATACGCGTCGAGATCGGCTTGGGTCAGTTTCCAACGTTTGGTCGGGTCTTCCAGCCGGTCGGCAAAACGCTTCAACTGCACCTTGGGCGAGATGTGCAAAAAGACCTTGGCGATGCGCACGCCGTCGTCGGTCAGTTGGCGTTCGAATTCCACGATTTCGCGGTAGGCGCGCTTCCAGTCGGCGGGCGCGCACAGCCCGTCCACGCGCTCGACCAGCACGCGCCCGTACCACGAGCGGTCGAAGACCGCGAACGATCCCGGCATCGGCAAACGGCGCCAGAACCGGTAGAGATAGTGGCGCGCCTGCTCGTCGGCGCGCGGGGCTGCGATGGGCCACACATGCACGCCGCGCGGATCGAGCATCTGCACCATACGGCGGATCGCCCCGCCCTTGCCTGCCGCATCCCAGCCTTCGAACACGATCAGCGCGCGGCGCTTTTCGTGGAAGTAGGTCTGCTGCAGCGCCAGCATCTTTTTCTGCAGCTTGTCGAGTTCGGCCTCGTATTCGTCGCGATCGGCAAAGCGCTTGCCCGGCTTCAGCTTCGCAAGCAGATCCGACATCGCCTAGGCCCCGTCGTTGAGATGGCAGGCCGAACGTCGGCCGGGCGCGATTTCGCGCAAGGTCGGAACTTCCGCGCGGCAACGCGCCATGGCGTGCGGGCAGCGCGGATGGAAATGGCAGCCGCTTGGCGGATGCAGGGGCGACGGGATTTCGCCCTTCACGGGCACGAACACGCGCTTGCGCGTGTCGAGGCGCGGAATTTCGCCGAGCAGCGCGACCGTATAAGGGTGGTTGGGCTTTTCGAACAATTCGTCGCTCGTCCCCTCCTCCACCACGCGGCCCAGATACATGATCACCACGCGGTCGGAGAGATGGCGCACCACGCCCAAATCGTGGCTGATGAACAGATACGTCAAGTTCAACTCGCGGCGCAGTTCCATGAACAAATTCAGGATCTGCGCTTGGATCGAGACGTCGAGCGCCGCGACCGACTCGTCGCACACGACAAATTCGGGCTTCACGGCCAGTGCACGCGCAATGCCGATGCGCTGGCGCTGGCCGCCCGAAAACTGGTGCGGATAGCGCCGCTTGTAGCCGGGGTCGAGCCCCACGCGGCGCATCGTGTCGTCGAGATACGCAGCCTCCCCCGCCTTGTCAGTAAGGCCGTGATAGAGCGGCGCTTCGCCGATGATGTCGGCCACGCGCATGCGCGGATTGAGCGAGGCGTACGGGTCCTGAAAAATCATTTGGATGGCAAGGGCTGCCTTGACGCGCGCCTGCCCCGACAGCGCCGACAGCGCCTGGCCGCGATACAGCACCTCGCCCTCGGTCTGCGGCAAGATGCCCGCGACGATGCGCCCGAGCGTGGATTTTCCGCAGCCGCTTTCGCCGACCAGCCCGACGACCTCGCCCTCCGCGACCGCCAGATCGACGCTGTCCACCGCATGCACGGTCTCTTCGCGAATGTCGGCGCCGAGCTTGGCCGCGAGTTTCCCCGCCATGTCCAGCGATTTGACGAAGCGCTTGGAGACGTTTTTGAGTTCGACGATCGGGGCCGCCATGGTCATGCCACCTGCGTCAAGGGATGGAAGCAACGCACCTGATGCGCGCTCCCGGCCGTGTCGGGCGCCGAATTGGCGCACGCGTCGTCGGCATGGGCGCAGCGCAATCGAAACGCACAGCCCGACGGCAGATTGAGCATCGAGGGCATCACGCCTGGAATCTGCGTGAGCTTCTGGCCCTTCACATTGCGGCTCGGCACCGAGCCGATGAGGCCGGCCGTGTAGGGGTGCGCCGGGCGGTCGAGCACGTCTTCGACCGAGCCGCGCTCGACGATGCGACCCGCATACATCACGCAAATTTCGTCCGCGAGCGAAGCCACGACCGACAGATCGTGCGTGATCCAGATCAGCGCCGTGCGCGTCTCGCGCGCGAGCTTCTGCACCTCGTACAGAATTTGGCCCTGGATCGTCACGTCGAGTGCGGTCGTCGGCTCGTCGGCGACGATCAGATCGGGCTTGTTCAAAAGCGCGATGGCGATCGCCACGCGCTGGCGCATGCCGCCGGAAAACTGGTGCGGGTAGGAGGCAAGGCGTTCCTCCGGGCTCGGGATGCCGACTTGGCCGAGCGCGTCGCGCGCGCGCGTCCAGGCGGTTTTGCGGTCCACCTTGCCGTGCGCCTGCACGGCTTCGACCATCTGCGTTTCGACCTTCAGGACCGGATTGAGGGTCATCATCGGGTCTTGGAAAATCATCGCGATGCGGTTGCCGCGCAACTGGCGCAGTTCCTCTTCGCCCATCTTGGCGATGTCGCGGCCCTGGAACAGCACGCGCCCGCCAGCGATGCGCCCCGGCGGATCGACAAGCCCCATGATCGAAAAACCCGTCACCGACTTGCCCGAGCCGGACTCGCCCACGAGCCCCAGGATGCGCCCTTGCGACACGTCGAACGACACGCCGTCAACCGCGCGCACGGTGCCGGCCTTGGTGTCGAAATGGGTCTGCAAGTTCTCGACGCTGAGCGTAGCTGGCATGGTTTTTCCCGACGTCACTTCTGCAAACGCGGATTGAGGACGTCGCGCAAACGGTCGCCGACCAGATTGATCGAGACGATCGTCACCAGCAAGGCGATGCCCGGAAAGAAGCTGATCCAGTACACGCCCGACAAAATATACTCGAACCCGTTGGCAATGAGCAGGCCAAGCGACGGCTCGGTGATCGGCAGACCGACGCCCAGAAACGACAAAGTCGCTTCGAGCGCGATCGAATTGGCGATCTGGATCGTGCCAACCACGATCAGCGGCGGCAGGCAGTTCGGCAAAATATGGCGAAACAGGACGCGCCGCTGCGGCAAAGCAAGGCATTGGGCGGCTTCGACATATTCCTTGCGCCGCTCGACCAGCGCGGATGCCCGCACCGTGCGCGCATAGTACGCCCACTGGATGACCACAAGCGCGAGCACGATTTTGCCGGTGCCTTGGCCGAACACGGCCAGCAGAATGAGCGCGATCAAAATCGCCGGGAACGACAGTTTGATGTCGACCGCGCGCATCAGCACGGTATCGATCCAGCCGCCGTAATAGGCGGCCAACAGGCCGATGGCCGTGCCCAAGAACGCCGCGATAAAGCCCGACGTGACCGCGACCAGGAACGAGGTGCGAAGCCCGTAGAGAATGGCCGACACCATGTCGCGGCCCTGGCCGTCGGAGCCGAGCCAAAATACGAGCCCATCGGCCGAAACTTTGCCCGGCGACATTTTGCCGTCCATGATGTCGAGCTGGCGCAGATCGTAGGGGTTCTGCGGGCTGATATAGGCGCACGCCATCGCCGCGACGAATATGACGAGAAACACGACGGCCGCGCCCACGGCGACCGGGCTTTCGCGAAAATCGGCGACGAAGCGCCGGAACGGGGTTTCGATTTCGGCCATCTATTTGCCCGTGTCCGCAAGCCGCACGCGCGGGTCGAGAACCGAATAGAGAATGTCGACGATCAGATTGAGCGCGATGAACATCAGGACCGTGATCATCAGATAGGCGACGACGACCGGCCGGTCGAGATTGTTGATGCTGTCGATGATGAGCTTGCCCATACCGGGCCAAGCGAAGATCGTTTCGGTCACCACGGCAAAGGCGATGACCTGGCCGATTTCGAGCCCGATCACGGTAACGACCGGGATCATGATGTTTTTCATCACATGCACCAGCACCACGCGGCGTTGCGTAAGGCCCTTGGCGCGCGCGAAACGGACATAGTCCATCGGCATGTTTTCGCGCATGCCCGCGCGCGTCAGGCGGATCACCAGCGAGATGTTGAACAGCGCCAAGTTGAGCGCTGGCAGCGCCAGATGCGCAAGACCGTCGAGGCTGAACAGGCTCGACTGGATACCCATGAACGTGCCGAGCTCGCCGCGCCCGCTGGCGGGCAGCCAACCGAGTTCGACCGCAAAAATCATGATCAGCATGAGCCCGACCCAGAAGGTGGGCAGGCTGAAACCCGCGATCGAGGTCGCCATGACCGTTTTGGAGAACCGCGATTCGGGCTTGTAGCCCGCGTACATGCCAAGCGGAATTCCGAGCGCCACCGAAACGAACACCGCGCACAGCGCGAGTTCGAGCGTGGCCGGCAGGCGCAGCAGAATGAGATCGATGGCCGGAATGTTGAAGACGAACGAGCGGCCAAGATCGCCGGCCAGCGCGTTCGACAGGAAATAGAAATATTGCAGCCAAATCGGCTTGTCCAAACCAAGGGCGGCGATGGCGCGTTCGCGTTCGGCCTGGTCGGCGTCGGCAGCGATGAAAATTTCGATCGGATCGCCGATCGCGAACACGCCGAAAAACACGAGCAACGACATCAGCAACAGCACGAAGGCGCTTTGCGACAGCCGACGGATGATGAAGACGGTCATGGTCGTCGAAAATCCGCGACCGGGCGCGCCGGATACCCGGCACGCCCGATGCTGCGGAAGTTCCTCAGCGCGGCTTTACGAAATGCGCCAAGGTGTATTCGTCGCTGCGCGCCGTGTAGCTCACGTTCGCGCGCATGCCCCACAAATTGACCTGGTAGTAGAGCGGGATGATGCCGAGGTCGGCAAGGGCAAGTTCCGAAGCTTCGAACAGAATCTTCTCGCGCGCCGCCGGATCGACCGTCTGCAACGCCTTGACGAGCAGCGCGTCCATGGCCGGATTCGAATAGCGGCCGCGGTTCGACGCGCCGAACCCTGGCGCACGCGTCGCGAGCAGAGCGCGCAACGGCGACGAGGTTTCGCCCGTATCCGAGCCCCAACCCACCAGCATCAGCGAGAAGGCGAAGCCCGGCGCGCTCGATTGCGTGGCGTAAGTTGCCCACGGCATCGGCACGACCGTCGTTTCGATGCCAGCGCGCGTCAGCATGGGGCCAAGCGCCTGCAGCACCTTGTCGTCTTCGGGATAGCGGTCGTTGGGCCCGTGCAGCGTCATCTTGAAGCCGTTGGGGAAGCCTGCTTCGCGCAGCAGACGCTGGGCGCCGGCAAGATCGAGCGCGTCGGGCTTCAATTTGGGCGATGCGCCGAAGAAACCGTCGGGCAGCAAGCCGCCGGCCGGGAGCGCTTCGCCGTCGAAAATCCGATCGACGATCGCCTGGCGATTGATCGATTTCGACAGCGCTTGGCGCACGCGCAGATCCTTGAGCGGGTTCGTCGGCAAAGGCTGGCCCGCTTTGTCGAAAGCGAACGTCGTCTGGTCGCGGTTGTGATCGAGATGCAGATAGATGAGACGGTTGCCCGTCACCTTTTCCAGGCGGATGTTGGCGTTCTGCTTCATGCGCGGCAGATCGGCCGTGGGCACCTGGTCGATGATGTGCACATCGCCCGCCAGCAAGGCCGCCGAACGCGCCGACGAGTTGGTGATGATGCGCGTGGTGACGTTCGCCCACGGCGATTTTTCGCCCCAATAGGCGTCGTTGCGCACCATCGTCACGCGGTCGCCGGGCGCAAATTGCGTCAAACGAAACGGTCCCGTGCCGTTCATCGCCGTGCCTGCGTTGAAATCGGCGGTCGGCGCTTCGACATTCTTGCGATTGACGATGTTCACGACCGCAAAGTCGATCGGCATCATCGGGCGCGCCGCCGCCGTGCGGAAGCGCAGCGTGTGCGAGTCGACGACCGTCGTTTCGAGGCCGAGCACGAAGGCCGAGAAAGACGACGGCGAGTTCGGAACCCACGGCACGCGCTTGAAGGTGGCGAGCACGTCTTCGGCGTCGAAATCGCTGCCGTCGTGGAACTTCACGCCGCGGCGCAATTTGAATTCCCATGTATTGTCGTCGATCGAGCGCCAGCTTTCGGCGAGCCCCGGAATGGGCTTTTGCTGCGCATCGAAATGGACCAGACGGTCGAAGAAATATTGCGCAATATTGTTGTTCGGACCCAGATTGTGGAAGTGCGGATCCATCGATGTGATGTTGCCGCCCACGCCCACGACCAGCGCTTGGCCAGCCGTTTGCGCGGTTGCAGCAACGGGGGCCGCCAAGCCCAAGCAGGCTGCCAAGGCCAACGCCTTGAAGGTTGCTTTTTTCATGTGAAGTCTCCCAGTCCGATCGAAAATCGGCCCGCCCTGTTTCGGACGGTTGCCGCGAGCGCGTAACATAGGACGAGTGCAGGCGCTTTGTCGCTTCGAATTTCGCGACGGGGCGGTCTCTTGCGGTTACCGGCTCTTGCGGTTACCGGCGTTCGATCTTGGAGCGCGCCCCGCCGCGGCGCTTGAATTCGGCCGCCGTGGCTTTGAGCGCCTTGACGAACCCGTCGATGGCGGGGCCCTGCACGCCGGGACCGATGGCGGCGGCGAATTCTTGCCAGACGGTCGGGCGGAACGGGCGCACCACCAGATTGGCGTCGCCGTCGGCATGCGTCGCGATCAGGCGGCTGACGACCGCAATGCCGATGCCGACTTGCGCGCACCCGACCGCCGCCGTGCCGGACGAAGTCTCGACCCGCACGTCGGGCACGACCCCCGCCCGCTTGAACAAGGCGTCGAGCTTTTCGCGCAGCGCAAAGCGCCGGTCGATCAGCACCACTTTCTCGCGGTCGAGATCGGCAGGCGCGATCGACGTTTTGGCCGCCAGTCGATGGCCCACCGGAATCAGACAGATGGTTTCCACTTCGATCAGCGGCACGATCTCGAGCCAGGCTGCGTCGATCGGCATCGACAAGACCGCCACGTCGGCGCGCCCTTGCGCAAGCGCCGCCATGCCCGACAAGGCCGGTCCGTAATCGAGATCGATGCGCGTGTCGGGGTGCTGGGCCACAAAGCGCCTGAGGGTTTCGGGCAAAAACCGGTTCGACAGGCTGGGCGGCACGATCGCGCGCAAGCGTTCGCCGCCGGCCGCGCGCAGCGCGCGCGCCGTCTCGTCCAGCATGTCGACTTCGCGGAACACGCGCTCGACCTCAAGCGCGAAGGCGCGGCCGGGTTGGGTTGGAACCAGGCGCCCTTTGTCGCGTCGAAACAGAGCGAAGCCGAGTTCGGCTTCGAGCTCGACGATGGTGCGGCTGATCGCCGAGGGGGCGATATTGAGCGTGCGGCTGGCTGCGGCCTGGCTGCCGCTGGCCGCAACCGCGCGCAGCACGCGCAGAGCGCGGAGATTCAACTCGCGCGTCTCACGGAGCGGGCCGCACGGAATGGGCCAGCGTATACTCGTCGGCGCGCGGCTCGAAGGCGAGACCTTTGCGAAGACCCCAGATATTGATCTGGTAATAGAGCGGGATCACGCCCTGATCGGCGATGGCGACTTCCGTCGCCTCGGCGAGCAGTTTTGCGCGCGCGGGATCGGCGACCGTCGCCAGGGCTTTTGCCAGAATTTCGTCCATTTGCGGGTTCGAATAGCGGCCGCGGTTGGATGCCCCCATGCCCAAATCGCGATTGACGGTCGCAAGCAACGAGCGCAGCGGGGACGAAATCTCGCCGGTCGCAGCCCCCCACCCAACCAGCATCAGGCTGTAGGCGTAGTTGGGCGCGCTCGACGCGCTCGCGAACGTCGCCCACGGCTGCGTGACCACGCGCGTATCCACGCCCACGCGTGTGAACATGGGCCCGATCGCTTGCAGCACTTTTTCGTCTTCTGGATAGCGGTCGTTGGGGCCGTGGATGGTCAGCGCGAAACCGTTGGGGTAGCCCGCTTCGGCCAGCAGCTTGCGCGCAGCCTCGGGATCGAACGGATCGGGCTTGAGCTTGTCCGACACGCCGAAAAAACCGTCCGGCAGTAGCCCGCCTGCCGCGATCGCTTCGCCGTCGAACACGCGCTGCACGATGCCCGCCCGGTTGATCGCGCGCGACAAAGCCTGGCGCACGCGCCGGTTTTTGAGCGGGTTGTTCGGCAGCAACGCGCCCTGCTTGTCGGTGATGAAGGGCGATTGGTCGCGGTGCTGGTCGAGCGCAAGGTAGATGAGCCGGTTCGAGGTGACCCTTGCCAGCGACGTTTGCGCGTGCGCGCGCAGGCGCGGCAGATCGGCCGACTGCACTTGGTCGATCAGATGAACGTCGCCCGCCAGCAGGGCGGCCGTGCGCGCCGACGGGTTGGCGATGATGCGCAAGGTCGCGCGCGCCCAATGCGGCTTCGCGCCCCAGTAATTGTCGTTGCGCGCCAGCACCAGCCGGTCGCCGGGCGCAAATTCGACGAAACGAAACGGGCCTGTGCCGATCGCCGCGCGGCCCAGATTAAAGTCGCCCGTCGGCGATTCGACGTGGCGGCGCGACACGATGTTGATGGCCGCAAGATCGGTCGGCAGCAACGGCGCCGGGCGCGCCGTGCGAAACCGGATCGTATGGCTGTCGACGACGACGGTTTCGGCGATCGCGCGCGTATAAATTGTGAAGGCGGACGGCGAGTTTGGAACCCACGCAACACGCTTCAGCGAGGCGACGACATCTTCGGCGTCGAACGGCGTGCCGTCATGGAAGCGCACCTCGCGCCGCAATTTGAATTCCCATGTCGTGTCGTCGATGGCCGCCCATTCGCTCGCCAGGCCCGGCACCAGACGCTGCTGCGCATCCTGGTGGATCAGCCGGTCGAAAATATGGGTCGCCACGCTGTTGTTGGGCGCCAGATTGTGGAAATGCGGATCGATCGAGCTGACCGACCCGCCAACGCCGACAATCAGATCCTGCGCGCGGGTCGTGGGCGATGCCGCCAGCGCCGCGACAGCCACAAGCGCGGACGCGGCAAAACGGAGAAAAGTTCGAGAATTTGCCACCTGCACCCGGCTCCCTTGGGGATTTTTGACGGACCCTAAGTTTGCAGATCGCGCCGGTTGTTGCAAGTCTCGGACAATTGATTTCTCGCTACGATATCCACACGCGGCATCGGCAGCGCATTTTTCGACTGGCCGAAAAGCGGGCGCTGTGGCACCTCATGGCGCGCCGCTCCCTCCAGCCCGACCGAGACCGCATGACCGCCCTTGAACTGATCCAGCGTCTGGTTGCCTTCGACACCACCAGCCGCGACAGCAATCTTGCCCTGATCGAGTGGGTGCGCAACTATCTGGCCGGGCACGGCATCGACAGCCACCTGGTGTTCGACGAAACCGGCAAGAAGGCCAACTTGTGGGCGACGATCGGGCCTGCCGACCGGCCGGGCTTGGTGCTGTCGGGTCATACCGACGTCGTCCCCATCGACGGCCAGGAATGGTCGGTCGCCCCCTTCGAGCCCAGCATCAAAGACGGCAAGCTTTTCGGGCGCGGTACCACCGACATGAAAAGCTTTGTCGGCGTCTGTCTGGCGCTGGCGCCGCATTTCAAACGCGCGGCGCTGAAGACGCCGATCCATTTCGCATTTTCCTACGACGAGGAAGTCGGGTGCCTGGGCGTGCGCCGCCTGCTCGACGATCTGGCCGCGCGCGGCATCAAGCCGATGGGCTGCGTGGTGGGCGAGCCCACCAGCATGAAAGTGATCCGCGCGCACAAGGGCAAAATCTCGGTCCGCGCGCGCGTGCGCGGCTTCGAGTGCCATTCCTCGCTGGCGCCGCGCGGCGTCAATGCCGTGCAGTACGCCGCCCGCGCCATCGCCCATCTTGCGGCGATGGGCGAGAAGCTCGCGAACGAAGGCCCCTTCGACCCCGCCTTCGACATTCCCTTCACGACCGTGCATGTCGGCACGGTCGCGGGCGGCACGGCGCTGAATATCGTGCCCAAGGACTGCACGTTCGATTTTGAATTCCGCCATCTGCCGGTCCACGATCCGCGCGCCCTGTTCGCCGCCTTCGAGGCCCATGTACGCGCGCATCTGGAGCCGCAGATGAAAGCCGTGCATGCCGACACGGGATTCTCGTTCGCCGAAATTTCGAGCTTTCCGGGGCTTGCCGGCGACGAAAACTCGGCCGTGATCCAGGCGGCCAAAGCGGCGTCGGGTTCCAACAAGCACGGGCAAGGTCGCCTTCGGCACCGAAGCGGGCCTGTTCGAAGCGCGCGGCATTCCGACCGTCATCTGCGGTCCCGGCGACATCGACCAGGCGCACAAACCCGACGAGTTCGTCGCCCTCGAACAGATCGCGCAGTGCGAGACGTTTTTGCGCCGCCTGGTTGAGCGCCTCGAGGCGACGCCATGAAACCCGATACGGTCGTCTTCGATCTTGGCAACGTGCTGATCCCGTGGGATCCGCGCAGCATCTACCGCAAGCTCATTCCGGACGCGGCCGAGATGGAAGACTTTCTCGCGACCGTCTGCACGAACGAATGGAATCTGCGCCAGGATGCGGGCCGTCCGATCGCCGAGGCCGAGGCCGAACTGATCGCGCGCTTCCCCGACAAGGCGGATTTGATCCGTGCCTATTACGGTCGCTTCCAGGAAGCGCTGGGCCGCCCGATCCAAGGCAGCGTCGCGTTGCTCGAACGCCTGCATGCCAAGGCGACGCCGCTTTATGCGCTCACCAACTGGTCGGCCGAGACGTTCGAGATCGCGCGTCCGATGTTCCCGTTTCTCGAACTTTTTCGCCATATCGTGGTCTCGGGAAAACTCAAGCTGGTCAAACCCGATGCCGCGATCTTCCGGCATTTGCTAGACATCGTCGGCAAACCGGCCCAAGCGTGTTTTTTCATCGACGACAGCGACAAGAACGTCGCCGGCGCGGCGGCGCTTGGATTCCACACGCACCATTTCGCGGAACCGAACGCCTTGGGCCGCGATCTCGAACGCTTGGGTTTTCTCTAGCCCCGGCCTAGACTGACGCATATTTTTTGTTCGAGGCCACGCCATGGACGACGAAACCTACCCGATCGAACTCGCCGCACCCGATATTTCGCCCTACCGGGCGGGCAACACGGGCATCGACTACGCGACAACGTTCGATTCCAAGATCGCGGGCCCGCATACGATGGTGACTGCGCTCGTGCACGGCAACGAGATTTGCGGCGCCATCGCGCTCGACTGGCTGTTCAAGCAAAATTTCCGGCCCGCGACCGGCAAGCTCACGCTGATGTTCTGCAATGTCGGCGCGTTCGACAGTTTCGATCCCAAAAACCCGCAAGCCTCGCGCTTTTTGGACGAAGATTTCAACCGCGTCTGGGCGCAAAGCGTGCTCGACGGTCCGCGCCAATCGCGCGAACTTGCGCGCGCGCGCCGGATCCGCCCGCTGGTCGACGAAGCCGACTATCTGCTCGACATCCATTCGATGCAGCACCCGACCGCGCCCTTGATGCTGTGCGGACCGCTGCAGAAGGGCCGCGATTTCGCGCGCAGCGTCGGCGTGCCGGCGCACATCGTCAGCGACGAAGGCCATGCCGCGGGCAAGCGCATGCGCGACTACGCCGCCTTCGGCGATCCTGCCAGCGCCAAAAACGCGCTGCTCGTGGAATGCGGCCAGCATTGGGAAAAAGCGTCGGGCGACGTGGCGCTCGAATGTCTCGTGCGATTTTTGGCCGCAACGGGCGCCGCCACGCGCGATTGGGCGGCGGCGCATTTGCCACCTGCCCCGCCGCCGCCGCAAAAACTGATCGAGATCACGGACGCGATCACGATCGCCAGCGACAATTTCGTCTTCGCAGGCCCCTTCAAGGGGCTCGAGACGATCGGGCGCAAAGGCGATCTGATCGGCAACGACGGCGGCGTTCCGCTCGTCGCCCCTTACGACAATTGCGTCCTGATCATGCCGTCGCGCCGACTGGGACGCGGGCAGACGGCCGTGCGCTTGGGCCGCTACATCGCGTGACGGTGTTTTCCAACTGGCGCGCGATCGCCTTTGCCGTCGCCATCGGCACGCTGGGCGGGGCCATCTTCAAGTATCTGACGATTCCTTTGCCGTGGCTGCTGGGCTCGATGGTGTTCACCACCGCCGCCGCGATGTCGGGGCTCGGCGTGGCAATGCCGCGCCGGGTGCGCGATTCGTTTCTGACGATCCTGGGCGTGCTGCTGGGCGCGGGCTTTACGCCGGCGATTATATCGCGCATGCACGAATGGATCGTCACCATGGCCGCCTTGACCGCGTGGGCCGCCGTTGCGGGCACGATCAGCTATGCCTATCTGCGCCGCGTTGCTGGGTTCGATCGCGCCACCGCATTTTTCTCGGCGACACCGGGCGGGCTTGCCGAAATGACGGCAGTCGGCGCGCAGATGGGTGGCAATCTGCAAACGCTGGCGCTGATCCACTCGCTTCGCGTGATGCTTGTCGTGCTGATCGTGCCGATCTGGTTCCGGTTCGAGGGCATGGTCGGCACGCTGCCGGGGAAGGCTTTGGTCGGCCTGTTCGACATTTCGGCGCAAGACTATGCGGTGCTGGCGGCTTGCGCTGTGGTCGGCGCCATCGTCGGCAAGCGCCTGCATCTGCCTGCGGCCCCGATGCTGGGGCCGATGATCTGCTCGATCGCCGTGCATCTGGCGGGCATTACCGACACCCAGCCGCCTTACGTGCTGACGGCCGCAGCGCAAGTCGTGCTGGGGGCCGCGATCGGCCAGCGTTTTGCCGGCATGAAGCTGCGCACGATCGGCGTCACGATCCTGCACGCCGCCGCCACCACGCTGCTGATGCTGGGGCTGGCGGTCGCGTTCGCGATGGCGCTGGCGGCGGCGCTCGGCCAGAGTTTGCCGGGTCTGGTGCTGTCGTTTTCGCCGGGCGGCTTTGCGGAAATGAGCCTTGTGGCACTGGCGCTCGGCATCGATCCGGCGATCGTCTCTTCGCACCATCTCTACCGGATCGTGCTGGTGGTCAGCCTGGCGCCGTATGTCTATCGGCGCTGGATTGCAGGCGCAGCTCCGTCTTGAGGATTTTGCCGTAGGCGTTTTTGGGCAAGGCCGCGACGAACCGGTATTCCTTGGGGCGCTTGAAGCGCGCGATCTGCGACAGGCACAGCGCATCGAGGGCGGATTCGTCCGGAGCGGCCCCGGCGCGCAGTACCGCGAATGCGACCACGCGCTCGCCCCACTCGGCATCGGGCATGCCGACGACCGAGACTTCGAGCACGTCGGGATGCGCTTGCAGCGCCTCCTCGACCTCGCGCGGATAGATGTTGGAGCCGCCCGAGATAATCAGATCCTTGGAGCGGTCCTTGAGCGTCAGCAGGCCGTTTTCGTCGAGCGTGCCGACATCGCCCGTGTGCAGCCAGCCGTCTTGCAGGGCGCGCGCGCTCGCAGCCGGATCGCGCCAATAGCCCTTCATCACGCTGTCGCCGCGCACCAAAATCTCGCCGTCGGCCGCGATCTTGATCTCCACGACCGACTGCGCCGTACCCGCCGACGCCAGCACCCGGCCGTCGCCCGCGCGGTGCGCCGCTTCGATCGCAGCGCGCGTCAGGCCCGAGATGCACATCGGCGACTCGCCCTGGCCATAAAGCTGCGCGAACCGGTAGCCGTAGCACGCGATCGCCGCCTCCAGATCGGCCACATACATCGGTGCGCCGCCCCACACGATGACGCGCAGATTGCCCGGATCGCGCGCATCGGGATGCGCCACCAGGCGCTTCACCATTGTCGGCGCCGCGAACATCGTGACGCTCGGCCAGTGCTTGAACAGCGCCGCGATTTCGGGCGGATCGAAATGCCCGCTCGCGGGAATCACTTGCGTATTGCCGATCGCCGCCATCGGCAGCATGTAAAGACCGGAGCCGTGCGACAAAGGCGCGGCATGCACGATGGCGCCGCCCGGGCTCGGCGGATCGATATCGACGAAATAGGACAGGCTCATCGCCAGCAGATTGCGGTGCGTGAGCATGGCGCCCTTGGGCTTGCCGGTCGTCCCGCTCGTGTAGAACAGCCAGGCAAGGTCGTCGGGCGCCGCATCGGCCATGTCGACGGGCGCGTGCGCTGCCAGTTCGCGCCACTGCGCGCCGCCGATTTCGAGCGTGCGCGCGGCGCACGCATGGGGTTCGAGCGCGGCCGAGTGCAGCACGAGGCGCGCTTGCGAATGCTCGAAACAATAGGCGAGTTCGCGCGCGTGAAGGCGCGCATTGAGGGGGACCGCCGCAAGCCCCGCATGCCAGATCGCATAGAGGGCGCGAACATAGTCGGGCGAATTTTCGGCGACGATCGCCACCCTGTCGCCCGGCGCAAGGCCAAACGCCCGCAAGCCGCCGCCAAGGCGCGCTGCGGCATCGGCGAGCTGGCGCCATGTCGCGACGACCCGCGTGCCGCTGGCCAGCGCCGACGCATCGCCGCGGATCGCGGCATTTCGGTGCAAATGTGCCGCCAAATTCATCGTCTGTGTCCTGTTTGCATCAGGCCGCAAGCCACGCGAGCAACCCGATCTCGCGGCTGACGTAAATCAGCCCACGCACGACCGCATAGGCGCCAAGCCCGAAAAAAGCCGCAATGCCGAAGACCTTTAAATGACGCACGGCGTGTTCCGCTTCCTGCGGCTCCATCTTCGATCCCGGACTTGTTCGAGGCCGCCATTTGCGCGCATTATTGCGCCGGACCAAGAAAGCGAGCAAGCCCACGATGGCGCCGACGACAAAAGTAAGCCAGCAGGACGTCAACACCGCCGTCGCCCTCCACGAGAAAATGGCCAAGGGCAAGACCGGCGGCGCGCGGCTCGTGCTGTCGTTCAAGGTGGCCGAGCGCATGGATTTCCGCAATCGCGACCTGTCGGAAGCCGAACTGGTGGGCGCGTTTTTGTGCGAATCCCTCTTCAGCCACGCCAAAATGTCGCGCTGCAATCTGTTTGGCGCCGACCTGACGGGCTGCGATTTGTCGGATGCGGACCTCTCGAACTCGGATTTGAGCGGCGTCGTGCTCACGGGCGCCGACCTTACCAACGCCAATCTTTCCAACTGCATTCTGCACGGCGCCACGCTTGCGGGCGCACTGCTCGACCATACCAACTTGGACGGCGCCGATCTGACCGCGTCCAATTTCGGCACGCAGGATCTGGCGCGCGCCGACACCTCCAAGGCCGTGCTGCCGGTGTCGATCGCCAATCTGGAAAAATCGATCCAGCAGATTTTCATCGACCATCTCGACTGGCTCAAGACCGAAGGGCGCACCGGGCACCAGGCGGATTTCGAGCGCGTGAACCTGGCCGACATCGAAGCGCCGGGGGTCAATCTTTCGGCGGGGCGGTTGGCTTTGTGCATCCTGCGCAACGCGAAGCTTGCGGGCGGCTATTTCCAGGTCGCGGATTTTTCTTCCGCCTTCATGGCCGGGTGCGATCTGGTCGGCGCCAAGCTGCAAGGAGCCAAGCTCGACAAAGCGACGCTGACGGGCGCCAAGTTGCGCGACGCGGACATGTCGCCCATGCCGGTCGACACGCTCAATCAGCGCGTGTGGAACACGAAGATCAAGGAAGCGAACCTGACGGGGGCCGATTTGCGCGGCGCCAATCTTGCCAAAGCGGACCTTGCGGGCTCGATCCTGCGGCGCGCCGATCTGCGCGAGGCGAACCTCACCGACGCGATTCTGCTCGACTGCGATTTTTCGGGCGCCGATTTGCGCGGCGCCATCCTTGCCGGCGCCGACACGCGCGGCACCGCGGGCCTCGAAAACGCGCTGTGAGCGACGAACTCAAATTCGAACGCAAGCAAGTGCTCGCCCTCAAAGGCGTCGACGGGCAGCTGCACGATACGGTCATCACGCAAGGCCCCAAACTGCAGCGTTTTGCCTTCCCCGCCGGAACCCGCATCTTCGCGCAAGACGATCCGGGCGACATCGCCTTCGTGGTCGAAAGCGGCACGGTATCGATCGCCCAGCATCGCACGGACGGTTCGGGCGACGTGGAAATCGCCAAGATCGGTGCGGGCGTCATGTTCGGGGAACTGGCGCTGATCGACGGGCTGGCGCGCACGGCCTCGGCGACGGCCTTGCACCGCACGGTCTGCATCGGCATCTCGCCTGCCCAGCTCGACGTGCATCTGCAGGACGCCACGCCCGAACTCGCCAAGCGGCTGCGCATTTTGCTGGCGTTCGTGCGCGCCGTTCCCGCGCGCGCGGCGTGGCCCGGCGGCGTGTGCCCGTCGATTCCGACCGCCGACTTGCTCGCCGTCTCCGAAGCGGTGCGCGCGGGCAGCCAGTCCGGCGCGATCGATCCCGGCACGCCGTTTTTGCGCGCCCTTTACCGGACCTTGTGCGCCTACGCGCTCACCCGTTTTCCCGAAGCGCCGCCTGGCTGAATATAGCGGCGGCGCCCGCCTTGTTTCGAAATCACGCACGTCGAAAACGGGTCCGGATTGTGGATCGCGATCGCGTCGATGCCGAACATGAAATAGCGTTAGCCGCGAGCCCGGATCAACGAAACAGCAAGTCGGCAAGATCGAGCGACTCGCCGCGCCTACCAAGCTCCGAATCGCGATCCGTCGCGGCGAATTTGCGGTCGATCAGCAGATGCGCTCTGCCGTGGATCTGGGACCAGACCAGATTCTCCAGTTCGAGCCGCTGGCTTTCGTTCTTCAGTCCATGCCTGGCAGCGGCGGGCGCGCAGATCTCGCGCAATTGGTCGCGCGCGGGGCGGGATGCCGCCATCAGGCCGGCATCGGTCCAGTCGAGCAGGGTTGCGTTGAACATCAGCCTGAACAAAGCGGGATTGGCCACGGCGAAATCCAGATAGCCCTTCCCGCCCGCGCGCATCTGCGCGGCCGGATCGCGCGCCGCACGCATGCGTGCCTTTTTCATCGCCGCGTCGAAGCGTTGATAGCCGACGCTCGCAAGCCCCGTCAGCAAATGCCCGAACGTCGGAAAATGGTGGGCAGGCGCTGCATGCGACACGCCGACCTTGCCCGAAACTTTTCGTAGCGACAGCTGTGCCAGCCCCTCGGCTTCCAGTATCTCGAGCGCCGCCGCGAGCAGCGCTTCACGCAAATTGCCATGGTGGTATTTCGTCTTGCCTGCCATGGCTGGCAGCTTAAGCGAAATTGGGAAGATTTGAACATAATCTTGACGGCGACAAGATTATGCGCGACTTTATCTTGTCGCCGCCAAGATTGCCGCGTCATCGCCGAAAAGGAGCGAAAATTTGGATTTCGACCAAATCTTTTCCGCAGCCAGCACGGCAGCAGCCGTCGGCTGGGCCATGCTGATTTTTCTTCCGCGATGGCCGATTCTGGTCGGGTTCTTGCGCTATGGCCTCGTCGGCGCGCTCTGCCTGCTCTATGCCGTGCTGGCGTTCGTCTATTTTTTTCGTGTCGACGGCGGCGGCTTCGGTTCGATGGTCGAGTTGCGCAAACTTTTCGAATCCGATCCGGTGCTGCTGCTTGGTTGGGTCCACTATCTAGCTTTCGATCTTTTCGTCGGCTTGTGGATCGCGGCAAGAGCCGATGCGGCACAAGTCTCGCGTCTTCTGCAAGCGCCCATTCTGCTGCTCACCTTCCTGTTCGGACCGGTCGGCCTCGTCGTGTTCTATCTGGCGCAGGGCATGCTCCGGGTCCCCGTTCCGGCCTTGAGGAATTGACATGATGCCGACAATCGAACAAACGGCCGCCAATGCGGCGCTCTCGATACCGATCGAAGACAAAGCTGCGCGCGCGCTCAGCTTTGGCATCGCCATCCAACTCGCCTTGCTGGTGCCGAGCGCGCTTGCCGCTTTTCTCGATGATCGTACGCTCAACGACATAAACATTTGGACCAAACCGATCAAATTCCAGCTTTCGCTCGTGCTGCTGATGGCGACACTGCTTGTCCTGCTGCCGCTGCTCACGCGCGCATGGCGTGCCTCGCGCGCGGTTCGCTGGAGCGCGACGGCGACGGCGTTCGCGAGCACGTTCGAAATCGCCTACATCACGGTGCAGTCGGCGCGCGGGCGCGGCTCGCACTACTTCGTCGAAGATCCGATCGAAGTGACGATGTACCGCCTGATGGGTCTTGGTGCCGTAACGCTGGTCGTGGCGGCCTTCGTCGTCGGGTTCGCGATTCTTCGTTCCTCGCACGGACAAACACGCCAAGGTCTTCGCCTCGGTTCTGCCGTCGGCCTGATGCTGGGGGCGGCACTGACTTTGGTCACGGCGGCCGCGCTGTCCGCCAGCGCGTTCGCACCCGAGATCGGCCACTGGATCGGCGGGGACCGCAGCGACGCAAGCGGCATTCCGCTGCTGGGTTGGTCAACGACCGGCGGCGATTTGCGTGTCGCGCATTTCTTTGCGACGCATCTGATGCAGGCGTTGCCGGTCCTGGGATTGCTGGCGGACAAGCTGCGTCCCGCGTCCGCGCGCGGCATCGTGTTTGCCGGTGCGGCGCTTGGTACGCTCGGCGTCGCGGCAACCTTCCTGCAAGCCGCCAAAGGCTATCCGTTCTTGCCGCTTTGACGCCAACGCCCAGGCGGCGGCGGGCGCCTTATTTCGAAATCACGCGCGCCGAAAACGGGTCCGAATTGTGGATCGCGATCACGTTGATGCCGAACGTGAAATAGCGGTAGCCGTGTTCCTGCAAAAAGCGCGTGAGGTCGCCAAGATTGGTCTTGATGCCTTCGATCAGCATGATCGGCTTGTGCGCTTGGATCGCGCCACGCGCGCCCGCCAGCGCTTCCATTTCCATGCCTTCGATGTCGATCTTGATGAAATCGACCCGGTTCAAACGCAAGCTGTCGATCGAGCGCAGAACCGTCTCGTTGGTTTTGGCGTCGCTGTAGTCGACCTCCTGGCCGATGAATTCGGTTGCCGCCGTCTTGCGAATTTCAAGGCTGCCGAAGCTCGACGGAACCAAATAGTTCGGCACCGGCACGCGAATCGTGCCGCCTGCCGCCCCGATCGCGGTCCAGAAGGCGCGCGCATTGAAGCAGTTGTTGAGCGCGATGTTGCCCGCCAGCGCGTAATAGATGCGCTCCTGCGCTTCGAAGGCGAAGACCTCGCCCCAGCCATGCATGTGCTTGGACCATTCGATCGTGTGGACGCCGATATTGGCGCCGCAATCGAGCGCCACGACGCCCGCGCCGAAATTTTCCTTGCGCGCGTCGAGCAGCTGCAACGCCACGTCGATTTCTTCCTGCCCGCACGAGGACTGGCCGAAAATCTCGTAGCCCACGCCGAACGAACCGCCGGCGCCCGTGTAGCTGTCGTTGCGGTTGACGATCATCGTGCCGTGGTTGGCGGCGGCCAGCACGAAGGCGATGGGGCGTTTGGTCGTCTTGAGCATGGCAGTCTCCGGAAGATTCAGTAGTTGACGACGACCTGGGCTGCGTAGGGATCGGTTGCGTGGATCGCCAGCAAGTTCACGCCGAAGGCGAACAGCTTGTAGCCGTGCGCCACCAGGAACGCGTTGAGCGCCGCCTGATCCGCTTTGATGCGCTCGATCAGCATATGCGGCTTGTGGCGCAGGATCGACTGGCGCGCGCCTTCGAGCGCTTCGAGCTCCATGCCCTCGATGTCGATCTTGATCAGATCGAGCCGCGCCAGTTGCAGATCGTCGATCGCGATCATGCGCGTGTCGAGCGTTTTGGCGTCGCTGTAGTCGATCTTCTGGCCGATGAATTCGGCATTGTCGCCGGGCCGGATTTCGAGGCTGCCGAAGCTGGAGGCGACCAGATAATCGGGCACGGGCACGCGAATACGCCCGGCTTTGGCGCCCACCGCCGCCCATATCGCGCGCGCGTTGAAGCAATTGTTGATCGCAAGGTTGCCGACCAGCGCGTAGTAGATGCGCTCCTGCGCTTCGAAGGCGATGGTTTCGCCCCAGCCATAGGTGTGGCGCGCCCATTCGACCGTATGCACGCCGATATTTGCGCCGCAATCGATCGCGACCACGCCGTCGCCGAAACTTTTGCGCCGCGAGTCGAGCAGTTGCAAGGCCGAGTCGATCTCTTCCTGCCCGCACGACGAATGCTTGAAAATATTGTGGCCGACGCCGATCGTCATGCCGGGCGCGTCGAACGAATCGTTGCGGTTGACGATCATCGTGCCGTGGTTGGCGGCGGCTAGAACGAAGGCCAGCGGACGTTTTGTGGTCTTGAGCACGCGAATCGACCCCTTTGCGCCATCATAGGCGCGAGCCGCACGCTCACGCGAGTTTCAAGATCACCGCATGGCCGTTGAGATTGTGGAGCATGCGCCGGTCGGGGCCGTTGGCGACCTCGTTGGCGATCTGGGTGATGCCGCCGGTTTTCATGAAGCCGTAATCGTCGAACACCACCGCCCCGCCCGGCAGCAGGCGCGGCCACGCCCACTCGAATGTCTGGCGCGCGCTTTCGTAAACGTCCACGTCGATATGCACGAGCGCGAAGCGCCGATGCGCGAGCCCGGCGGCCGTGTCGTCCGGGAAGATGCCGCGGTGCAGTTCGATATTGTCGGCGCCCATGCGCGTCGCGAGCGCCTGCACGATTTCGGGCGAGGTGTCGGCGTGCTCGCCGCCTTTGGGT
>CAMDLT010000020.1 GCA_945901855.1 Asaia bogorensis
TCGCCTGCACCGCCTTCGTTGCGTCCCGACCAGTCGACAAAACGCCCGGTCAGCGCCAAGCCCCAGGCCGACGCGTTGACGAGCACGGAATCGGCCTGGCCCAAATGGCGGTCCCAGTCGGCGGCGCCCAGTTTGTCGCCGATCAGCGCATCGATGGTCGCGGCATCGGGGATTCGCAGCAGCGCTTCGGCGAGGCACATCAGCGCCACGCCCTCGTCGGTCGACAGATCGAACTCGGCAAGAAAGGTCTCGACGCCGACCCCTTTGCTGCCCGCGTCGCGCATTTGCCGGGCGAGGGCCAGGGCATCGCGCTCGATGCCGCGCGCCATCGTGTCGGGCAAGCTTGCGGCGACGCGCAATTGCGCGATGCAGGTTTCTTCGTTTGCGAGTTTTCCGGCAAGGACGATCGGCGGCATGCAGCGGCTCCGAGGTTCGACCAATACGGGCACGATAACATATTGTCGAATTCGACATAAGTAGCGGAACATACTATATTGATGCCTTAAAATAGTTGAAACAACTGGAGCAGATCGTGGACCCCCGAATCGACCGGACGGATCTGAAAATCATGGCCGAGCTGCAGCGCGACGGGCGGCTTACGAACGTTGAACTGGCGCGGCGCGTCAATCTCAGTCCCACGCCGTGCATCGAGCGCGTTCGTCGTTTGGAGCGCGACGGCTTCATCAAAGGCTACGCGGCCGAACTGGACGCTGCCCGCCTCGATGCGGGCTTGCGCGTGTTCGTCGAAGTTTCGATTGATCGCACGACCAAGGAAGCGTTCGAGCAGTTCGCCGCCAAGGTCAAAAAACTGCCCGAAGTGACCGAGTGCTACATGGTGGCGGGCGGTTTCGACTATCTGCTCCAAGCGCGCGTGCGCGACATGGCGGCCTACCGCGACTTTTTGGGCCGTGCCTTGCTCGAAGTCGCCTCGATCCGCGAGACGCGCAGCTATCTCGTGATGGAAGAGGTCAAGAGCGAACGCGCCATCCCGCTGCCCGCAAAGGCGCGCGAGCGGGG
Source organism: Asaia bogorensis (assembly GCA_945901855.1). GTDB lineage: Bacteria > Pseudomonadota > Alphaproteobacteria > CACIAM-22H2 > CACIAM-22H2 > Tagaea. The sequence continues at coordinate 1,018 of CAMDLT010000020.1, forward strand.
ATAGTGAAAAGGGGCAATTCGTGCTGGGTTTTTTTCATTCGTCGTCATGTCGAAAGATCCGACGGCGACGGTCGCCCAAGTGACCCTAAATCGGGGGGCAGGCCAAAGCAAACGCTTGAAAATTGGCGACGCGCATCGCCGCGCGATGTGACCTATTGCCGCGTGCCCAAGTTTCGATCAGCATGCAGCGGTTCGGAAATTTCGCCGAGGCAAAAATGACGACGATCTATCCCGTAGAAAGTCTTGCAGCGCACGCGCCCTCGCTGTTGCCGGGCTACGGCAGCACAAAAAAGCGCGCGCCGCTGCTGCCGCCGATCGCTATCCCGGCCGGTCCGTCCGAGACTAGCGGACCGCTTTACGGGCGCGACACCGCTGCGCCGGAGGATTGCGATCTTACGCGCGGTAAAGACGGCGAAGCGCAGGGCGAGCGCATTGTCGTCGCGGGCCGCGTGCTCGACGAAGACGGTCGGCCGATTCCCGATACGCTCGTCGAAATTTGGCAGGCCAATGCGGCCGGTCGCTATGTGCATGCGGCCGACAAGCATCCTGCCCCGCTCGATCCGAACTTCTTCGGGGCCGGACGCGCGGTGACCGATGCCGAGGGGCGCTACCGGTTCGTCACGATCAAGCCGGGGGCCTATCCCTGGCGCAACCACGCCAACGCCTGGCGGCCGGCGCATATCCATTTTTCGCTGTTCGGCACGTCGTTTCTGTCGCGCCTCGTGACGCAGATGTATTTTCCGGGCGATCCGCTGCACGAACTCGATCCGATCCTTGGATCGGTGCCGGATCCAGCCGCGCGCAGTCGTCTGGTCGCCCGCTTCGACATCGCCACGACCGAGCCCGAATGGGCGCTCGGCTACGTGTGGGATATCGTGCTGCGCGGCCGCAACGCGACGCCGGTGGAGGGATCCGACCATGTCTAAGCTCGGTCTCACGCCGTCGCAAACGGTCGGCCCATTTTTTCATTACTGCTTGACGCCGCAGGACTATCCCTATCCAGGCCTCGTTCCGAGCGCCATCGAAGGAGCGGGGACGGCGATCGAGATTTCGGGAACCGTTTTCGACGGCGATGGCGTTGCGGTTGGCGACGCGCTGCTCGAATTCTGGCAGGCGGATTCGGCCGGGCGCATGCAGGCGTCGAGCGCGCCGCTCCAGGGATTTGCGCGCGTCGCGACGTCCGCAGATGGTGTGTATAAATTGCGCACAGTGCTGCCCGGCGCGCTCGCAGATCAGGCGCCGCATCTGAGCTTGAGCGTGCTGGGGCGCGGGCTGCTCAATCGGCTCCACACGCGGGTCTATTTCGCGGGACAAGTCGCCAACGAACGGGACGCGGTGCTCGCGTTGGTGCCGGTCGAACGGCGCGGCACGCTGCTCGCCGCACTCGAAGCGCCGGGAAAATATCGCTTCGATATCCGTCTGCAAGGCGCTGCCGAAACCGTGTTCTTCCAAGTCTAGACTAGAAGCGCGGCCGTTTGGAGCTCCAGTCGGGTCGGTATTTGCGCATCTCCTTCGCATCGTCCCGGATGCGAATGCCGCAATCCAGATATTGCCGGTGCAGCGTTGCCAGCGCCGCGCGGTCGAGCGTGACGCCGAGTCCAGGCCCCGGCGGCGGCGCGAGGCTGCCGCCCTCGAATTCCAGCTTGCCGCCCGCGATCACCTCTTCGACCTGCCAAGGATAGTGCGTATCGCAGGCGTAGGCGAGATTGGGGATCGTCACGCCGACATGCGTCATAGCGGCAAGGCTGATGCCCATATGCGAATTCGAATGCATCGAAATGCCGAGCCCGAACACGCGCCCGATCTGGGCCAAATGCTGGGTCGCCCGCAACCCGCCCCAATAATGGTGGTCGCTGAGGACAACTTGCACGGCGTCGAGCCGCACCGTCTTGGGGATATGGCCGAACGCGATCGTCACCATGTTGGTGGCCAGCGGCATCGTTGCGAATTTTGCAACTTCGCCCATCTCGTCGAGGCTGCCGACCGGATCTTCCAGATATTCGAGCAGCCCGTCGAGTGCGGGCATCAATCGACGCGTTGTTTCGACCGACCAGCCGCCGTTGGGATCGATCCGCAGCGGATGGTCGGGGAACGCGGCGCGCAGATGGCGCAGCGTTTCGATTTCAAAATCGGGCTCGAACACGCCGGCCTTCAGCTTGATCGATCCGAAGCCGCATTCCCGCACCATGCGCTGGGTCTGCGCGACGATCTGCTTGTGGTCGATTGCCTCGCCCCAATCGTCGGCGGGATAGCCGGGATCGTCTTTGTGGCGCTCGAACTTGTAGAACAGATAGGCGCTGTAGGGCACGCGCTCGCGCACTTTGCCGCCCAGGATCTGCCAGAGGGGCAGGCCCGCGATCTGGCCCTGCAAATCCAAAAACGCGACTTCGAAGGCGCCGACGGCACTCGCCAGCGCCTTGTCTCCCGCAGAAGGGTAAGTCTGGCCTTCGAAGGAAGCGCCGGTCAGCGCCTCGTAGCCGCGCGCGGCAAGCCCATTCAGATCGAACGGACTGAGCCCGATCAATCGCGGCCCGATCTTGGCGAGATTCGCCAAAGTTTCGAGATCGCCGTAGCTCTCGCCAAGACCGATACGGCCGTCGTCCGTTTCGATCTCAAGGATGCTGCGCAGCGCCCAAGGCTCGTGCACGCCGACGACGTTTAAAAGCGGCGGATCGCGGAACGCGATCGGCGTGATGCGGAATGCTGCGATGCGCGGGCTCATCGGGCGCGCGCCGGACGCAAGGGGGTGGCATATTCGGCCGAGCAGAAGGGGCCGCCCTGGTAAAGCAGCGAAACCTCGTCTTGATTCGCCTTCTTCTCGCCTTCTTCGGCGGCTGCGACGTGGTCGTCAGACGTGTCTTGGGGCTTGTAGCCTAGGCGAAACGCGTTCGAATTGTCGTACCAGGCGCGTGCGTTGTTTGAAATTCCGTAGACGATTTCGCAGCGAATCTCGGGATGTTCGAGGCCGATCGCGATCAGCTGGGCCAAATCGCGGCCGCTGATCCACAGCGACAAGGCACGCCTCGTTTCGGGAACAAACGCGGCATTGCCGATACGGACATTCAGCGTCTCGACGCCGAATTTGTCGGCGTAGAGCGCCGAAAGCGCCTCGCCCCAGCATTTGCTGAGTCCGTAGCGCGAGTCGGGGCGGATGTCGGCGCGATGGTCGATCTTTTCGCTGCGCGCATGGAACCCGACCGCGTGGTTCGAGCTGCCAAAGACGATCCGCTTGGTGCCCTGGCGACGCGCGGCTTCGTAAACATTGTAGGTGCCGACGATGTTTGCCTGAAGAATTTTGTCGAAATCGTATTCGACCGACAGCGCGCCCAAGTGGATGACCCTATCCATACCCGTCATCGCTTTTTCGACCGCAGCCATATCGGAAAGATCGCACGGCATGCTCTCTTCGCCGGGCGCAAGATCGCCGATCGGATTGAGGTCGCTCAAGCGGAGGGTTTCGAACCGTCCTGCAAACTCGCGGCGCAATCGTCCGCCGATATGGCCCGCTGCGCCGGTCATCAATACCTTCATGCCGTTCCTCCCCGTGTTTGCGCGAAACTTTAGCCGGGATCCGAGCGGGGCGGAAGCGCTAATATATTAGCGCTCGACGATACGGCCCGATCTGCTAGAGTGCGCGTCATGGCCGAAGCCCTCGTCCGCCCGCGCAGCGCCAGATTGCGTTCGCTCCGAAAAGCCGCAGTACCGCGCGCGTTCGAGCAATTGCGCGAAGCGATCGTATCGCTGACTTTGGCGCCGGGCACGGTACTGTCGCGGACAAAGCTCGCGCGCCAGCTCGGCGTGAGCCAGACGCCCGTCCGCGACGCGCTGATGCGGCTTGCTGCCGAAGGGCTTGTGGAGGTGTATCCCCAGCATGCCACGGTCGTCAGTCTCATCGACCTGACGGCGGCGCGTGCGGCCCATTTTCTGCGCCGCGCGATCGAGCTCGAAATCGTTCGCGAACTTGCGATGTCGCCCGATTCCAAGGTCGTTGCCGAACTGCGCGCGTCGCTTGATCGCCAGCGGCGCATCGCAAAGGCCGGCGAGCTCGGCGCTTTCGCGCACGAAGACCAGGCATTCCATCGCCGCATGTACGAAGCGCGCCAAGTTTTAGACTTGTGGCATTTGGCACGCCGCCAAAGCGGCCAGATCGACCGACTGCGGCGCTTGCATTTGCCGGCCCTTGGCAAGGTGCAGATCATTCTCGACGACCACCAGGCGATCGTCGACGCGATCGCCGAACGCCAGCCCGAAGTAGCGCAGGCATTCTTGCGAAAGCATCTTTCGGGCACGCTTGCCAAGATCGAAAGCCTGAGCGCGCGCTTTCCCGAGTACATCCGCAAAACGCCCGATTGACACACTGATATATTACAGCCTAAATACAGTTCATTCGAAGCGTCGGAAAGGCGCTCGAGCAACGGGAGGAAACCATGGCCGATATCGAAGACACCTCTTTCGAAAGCGCCGTTTCACGCCGCCATTTGCTGCAAGGTGCGGCAAGCGTCGCGGTACTGGCGGCCGCGCCGACGCTCGTCGCGGCACAGGCTGCGCCCAAGGAAGCGCCTGAACTCGCGCGCATGGTTGCCGAGGGACGCCTGCCGCCGCTCGCCCAGCGCCTGCCGCAAAGTCCGCTCGTGATCACGCCGCACGAAACCGTCGGCCGCTACGGCGGCACGCTTCGCCGCGGTCTGCGCGGTTCGGCAGACCATAATGGCATTCTGCGCATGGTCGGCAACCAGGGCCTGGTGCGCTGGAACTTGGAATTCACGCAAGTGATGCCGAACGTTGCCGAACGCTGGGAAGTCAATGCGGCCGCGACCGAATTCGTCTTCCATCTGCGCGCGGGCATGAAATGGTCGGACGGCAAGCCTTTCACCGCCGACGACATCGTTTTCGCCATCGAAGACTGCACCAAAAACTCCGAGCTTTATCGCTCGGTGCCCTCGGTGCTGACGATTGGCGGCAAGCCCGTCGTGGCTTCGAAGGTCAGCGACACGGCCGTCAAATTCACGTTTGAAGCGCCCTATGCGATGTTCCTTGAGAACCTCGCGACGCCGCTTGGCCAGCATCCCACGCTGTTCGCTAAGCATTATTGCAGCCAGTTCCATCCTAAGTACAACACCGGGCTCGACGCGCAAGTGCGCGCCGCCAACATGTCGGACTGGCCGACGCTGTTCCGCGCGCGCTGCGGGGACATCGAAATTCCTTCGCGCTGGAGCAACGCCGAAAAGCCCACGCTCGACCCGTGGACGATCGCAGAGGCCTACACGGGCGGCGCCACCCGCGTGACGATGCGCCGCAATCCTTATTTCTGGCAGGTCGATACTTCGGGCGCGCAGTTGCCCTATGTTGACCAGCTGACGATGAACATCTCCCAGGACGTCGAGTCGCTGATGCTCGATACGATTTCGGGCCGTATCGACATCCAGGACCGCCACATCGACTCGCTGCAGAACAAGCCGACGCTGTCGCAGAACATGCAGCGCGGCGCTTACCGGCTCGTCGAACTGGTCGCCTCCGGCGCGCAGCAATGCATGATCTATCTGAACATGACGCACAAAGATCCCGCGATGCGCGCCATGTTCGCCAACAAGGAATTCCGGCAGGCGCTGTCGCTCGGCATCGACCGCAAGGAAATCATCGAGCTGGTCTATCTGGGCCAGTCGGAGCCCTATCAGACTGGGCCGCGTCCGGGCCATCCCTGGTACCATGAAAAGCTCGCGCGCCAGTTCACGGCCCACGATCCGGCCCAGGCCAACGCAATCCTCGACCGGCTCGGCTATCGGCGCGGACCCGACGGCATGCGCGTGCGTCCCGACGGACAAAAAGTATTTTTCGGCATCGACGTGATCCCGACGCTCTATCCCGACGCGGTCGATACGCTCGAACTCGTCAAGCGTCACTGGAACGTTCTTGGCGTCGATATCAAGGTCAACACGATCGAACGGGCGCTCTACTACACGCGCGGCGACAACAACGACCACGACGCCGCAACGTGGCCCGGTCCGGGCGGTCTCGATCCGATCCTCGACGCGCGCGACTATTTGGCCCAGCATCCGCAAGGCTCGCGCTACGCCATTCCGTGGACCCAGTGGTACGTTTCGGGCGGCAAAGAGGGCATCGAACCTCCCGAAAGCCAGAAGCGTCGCATGAAGCTGTTTGACGATGCGCGCGCAACACCCGACATCGCCAAGCGCGGCGCCGTCGTCAAGGAACTGCTGGACCTTACTGCCGATGCGTTCGAGACGATCGGCGTGTGCCTGGCTGTGAATTCGTTCGGCATCGCCAAAAACAACTTGCGCAACGTGCCGCTGAAGATGCCGCAATCCTGGAGCTGGCCCAATCCCGGCCCGGCCTTGCCGCAGCAGTTCTTCTTCTCGAGCTAGCGCCGACGATCGCGGCCGACTCTCGTGTGCGAGGGTCGGCCGCCTTTCCCCAGGAAAAGGAAACAGACGCGCCCATGCTGCGTTTCATCGTGTCGCGCCTTTTGTGGATGATCCCGTCGCTTGTGGCGTTGAGCTTTCTATCGTTCGTTCTCATCCAACTGCCGCCGGGCGATTACGTGACGACCTATATCGCCACGCTCGCCGCGTCGAACGAAGTCGTCGACCAGAACACGGCAGCCGATTTGCGCTCGCGCTTCGGGCTCGACCAGCCGATCTATGTCCAGTACTGGAAATGGATCTACGGAATTGTCACGGAAGGAAATTTCGGCCTGAGCTTCGAGTGGCAGCAGCCGGTGTCGGAGCTTATTTGGGAGCGCATGACGCTCACGCTGTTGCTGACCGTCTCGACGCTGATTTTGACCTGGGGAATTGCACTGCCGATCGGCGTGTTTTCAGCCGTCAAAAAATATTCGATCGGCGACTACGTCGCCACTTTTTTCAGTTTTCTGGGCCTTGCCGTTCCGAGCTTCCTGCTCGCGCTCGTGCTGATGTACGTAGCGGCCGTCCAATTCGGCCAGGAAGTCGGCGGGCTGTTCTCGGAGCCGTACAAGACCGCCCCTTGGAGCTTCGGCAAAGTTGTCGATTTGGCGGCGCATTTGTGGGTGCCGGTCGTGATCCTGGCGGTGTCGGGCACCGCGAGCCTCATCCGCGTGATGCGGGCAAATATGCTCGACGAACTCAACAAGCCCTATGTGACGACCGCGCGGGCCAAAGGGCTTTCGGAGTTTGCTTTGTTGGTCAAATACCCGCTGCGCGTCGCGCTCAACCCTTTCATCTCGACGATCGCATGGCTACTGCCCAACCTCGTGTCGGGGTCGATCATCGTGGCGATCGTCCTCAGCCTGCCAACGGCGGGGCCGATGCTGCTGCAATCGCTGATGAGCCAGGACATGTATCTGGCGGGCGCGTTCGTGCTGCTGATTTGCGCGTTGACGCTGATGGGTTCGCTTGTCAGCGACATTTTGTTGGCCCTCGTCGATCCGCGCATTCGGTTGGAGTAGCCAATGGCAGCGCTTGCAGAAGGTTCGGTCGATACCAAGCAGCTTGCGGTCGCCTCGCAATGGCAGCTTTTGTGGTGGGCGTTCCGTCGTCACCATCTGGCGATGATTGGGCTGGTGGTGGTTGCCTTCCTGTATCTGATTGCCGCTATCCCGGGGTTTTTTACGACGAACGATCCGGCGCTCCAAAACGCGCGCGCCGCTTTCCATCCGCCGCAGTCGATTCACTTCTTCGATACAAGTGCGGACGGCAGTTTCGCGATTCGACCCTATATCCATCCCTACACGCTGCGCCGCGACCCAACGACCTTGGCGGCGAACTATATCGAAGACCGCGAACGCAAAATCTATCTGGAGTTTTTCGGCAGAGGCTACGAATACAAATTGTTTGGTCTGTTCACGGCCGACCGGCATCTGTTTGCGTCGAGCGATCCTCGCCAGCCTTTGTTTCTGCTCGGCGCAGACCGGCTTGGACGGTGCGTGTTCAGTCGTATCATGCAGGGCGCGCAGATATCGCTGTCGCTGGGTCTTGTCGGCGTATTTCTGTCGCTCGTGATCGGCGTGGTGCTGGGCGGAATTTCGGGCTATTTCGGCGGCAGATCGGATTTCGTGATCCAGCGGGTCATCGAATTCATTCTTTCGCTGCCCACGATTCCGATCTGGCTTGCCCTTGCCGCAGCGCTGCCGCAGGACTGGCCCGCGACGACGCAGTATTTCATGATCACGCTGATCCTGTCGTTGACGAGCTGGGCGCAACTCGCGCGCGTCGTGCGCGGACGCTTCTTGAGCCTGCGCACCGAAGAGTTCGTGGTCGCGGCACGCCTGGACGGCGCTTCGGAAGGTCGCGTGATCTTCCGGCACATGCTGCCAAGTTTCATGAGCCACATCATCGCGAGCATTACGCTCGCGGTTCCTGCCATGATCCTGGCCGAAACTTCGCTCTCGTTTTTGGGTCTGGGGCTGCAGCCGCCGACAATTTCGTGGGGCGTGCTACTGCGCGAGGCGCAGAATATCCGTTCGATCGCGACGGCGCCGTGGCTGTTTGCGCCGGGCTTTGCCGTCGTCGTCGCGGTAATGGCGCTCAATTTTCTGGGCGACGGCTTGCGCGATGCGGCGGATCCTTACAACAAATGAGCGCCATGTCCGGAAACGAAACGGTTCTCGAAGTCGAGGGTCTTGTCACGCACTTCGCCACGCGCACCGGAATGGTGAAGGCGGTGGACGGCGTGTCGTTCCGCGTCGCGCGCGGCAAAACGCTGTGCATCGTGGGCGAAAGCGGCAGCGGCAAAAGCGTTACCGCGCGCTCGATCCTGCAGATCGTCGATCATCCGGGGCGCATCGTTGCGGGTAGCATGAAATTGCGCCGCCGCGACGGCAGCATCACCGATCTTGCGGCTTTGCATCCGCGCAGCCGCGCCATCCGCGACGTACGCGGAGCGGACATCGCGATGATTTTCCAGGAGCCCATGTCGTCGCTTTCGCCCGTGCACACGGTCGGCGACCAGATCATGGAGGTTCTGCGCCTGCATCTGCGTATGGATAAAAAGGCGGCGCGCGCCCGTACGATCGAACTGCTCAAGCAGGTCGAAATTCCGTCACCCGAGAAGGCGATCGACCGCTACACGTTCGAATTTTCGGGCGGCATGCGCCAGCGCGTGATGATCGCGATGGCGCTGGCCTGCAATCCGTTGCTGCTGATCGCGGACGAGCCGACCACGGCGCTCGATGTAACGACGCAGGCCGAGATTCTCGATCTGATCCGGCGCCTGCAGATCAGTCTCGGCATGGCTGTGATTTTCATTACGCACGACATGGGCGTGGTGGCCGAAATCGCCGACGACGTACTCGTGATGTATCACGGCAAGGTTGCCGAGACGGGCACGGTGGATGCGATTTTCCATGCGCCCCAAGACGACTATACGCGCATGTTGATCGGGTCGGTCGTGCGGCTCGAGCAGAAGGCAGAGATTCGTCTTCGGCGCGCGCCGATCCCCGAAGCCGCATTGCCGGTGATCGAAGTGCGCGGCCTCAAAATGTATTTCGGCAACCCGGCGGCGCCGCTCAAGGCCGTGGACGACGTGTCGCTGACGGTAAAGCCCGGCGAAACGCTGGGAATCGTCGGCGAATCCGGATCGGGCAAAACGACGATGGGGCGCTGTTTGCTGCGCGTCTACAACCCCAACGGCGGTTCGATGGCGTATCGACGGGCCGACGGGCAAGTCGTCGATCTGGTCACGGCCGAAGGCGAGGCGCTTAAATCGGCGCGCCGCGAAATTCGTATGATTTTTCAAGATCCCGTTGGTTCGCTCAATCCGCGCATGACGGTCGCGCAGATCGTCGGCGAGCCGCTGCTGGTCAACGGCATCGCCAAAGGCAGGGATCTCGACGATCGCGTCGCTGCGTTGCTCAAGCAGGTCGGTTTGGATCCCGCGTGGCGCGAACGCTATCCGCACGCTTTCTCGGGTGGCCAACGCCAGCGCATCGGGATCGCGCGCGCCATCTCCTTGCGCCCGCGCGTGATCGTGGCCGACGAAGCGACGTCGGCGCTCGATGTTTCGATCCGCTCGCAGATGCTGGACCTGATGATGAATTTGCAGGACGAGCTTGGCCTTTCCTACGTGTTCATCAGCCATGATATCGGCGTAATTCGCTACATGTGCGACCGCGTTGCGGTGATGTATCGGGGCCGCGTCGTCGAAACGGGGGCGACCGAACAAGTGTGCGACGCGCCCGCACACGACTACACCAAGGCGCTGCTGTCTGCGATTCCGCGGCCCGATCCGCGCGCGCGCAGCATCCATACGCGCTTTCGCTACGTGGGCTGAACCGGGAGAACGAGACGTGCGCATTGTCGATATCGAGACGTTTTTGATGCAAGTCGACGCGCCCAATCTGCGCGGCTGGGCATCCGACGGGTCTTTCGGCACGGGCAAAATGAAGGCGGGCCTGGTCGGCACGCGCAATTGGCTGTTCGTCAAAATCCACACCGACGAAGGCATCACGGGCATCGGCGAATGCAGCGGCTGGCCGCGCGTAATCCAGACGGCCGTGCAGGACCTGAAATCGATTTTGGTGGGCGAAGACCCGACGCATATCGAACGGCTGTGGCAGAAGATGATGAGCGCCATCATGGGTCACGGCATGACCGGTACCGTCGGCGCGGGGGCCATGACCGGCATCGACATGGCGCTGTGGGACATCAAGGGCAAGGCGCTGAACACGCCTGTATGGAATCTTCTTGGCGGAAAAATTCGCGACAAGATCCGCATCTATGCGCACGCCAACGCGCCTGAGGTCGCACTCGATCTCAAACGGCGCGGCATCAGCGCGATCAAATGCGGCGGCGTATCGGATCCCGTGCGCAAAGTTGCTGCGCTGCGCGAAGCCATCGGGGACGAGATGGATTTGATGATCGATCTGCATGGGCCGCCGTGGTTGACGCCTGCCGACGCAGCGCAAGTGGCGCGGGCGCTGGAACCCTACCGTCTGATGTTCGTTGAAGATCCGATCGCGCCCGAAAATCTCGACGGCTTCCGGCGCATACGCGATGCCGCCAACGTGACTCTGGCAGCGGGAGAGCGTATGGCAACCGTCTACGGGCTGCGCGATCTGATCGAAAAAGATCTGGTCGATATCGTGCAGCCCGATACGGGCCGGGCGGGCGGCATCACGCAGATGAAAAAGATCGCCGCAATGGCCGAAGCGCATCACATCATGATGGCCCCGCATTCGGGATCGCTCGGGCCCGTCGCGGAATATGCGGCCCTCCATGTGATGGCGGCCATTCCCAACGCGTTGATTTTGGAACGTATCGAAGACGATTGGGCGGGGCGTGCGCAAACCGTGGTTCCCCATCCGGTGCAGGAAAACGGCTTCCTCAAAGTGCCGGACGCGCCCGGTCTGGGCGTGGACATCAACGAGGAATTCGTCAAGCGCTTCCCCAGCGAATGCAACGTGTCGATTCCGGGCGCAATGAAAAGCGGCGCCTATGCCGAGGGCACTTATGACGAGAGCGTCTATGTCCAGACGCGTCTCAAACGCGGCGTCTATTTTCCGAAAGGCTAGGCCATGGCATCCACATATTCGGACGCGGTGCGCGAACAGCTGTTGGGCGTAAGCACCGCGACCTTGTGCACGGCCTTGTTCAAGCGCGGTCTGCGCAACCAGTTTGTCCAGGATGTGCGCCCGCTCGCATCCGATTTGCCCAATATGGTCGGGCCTGCCTACACGCTGCGCTACATCCCCGCGCGCGAAGACTTGAACACCATCGCCGTGTTCCAGGATCGCGCGCACCCGCAGCGCAAGGCGGTCGAAGAATGTCCGCCCGGTTCCGTGCTGGTTATCGACAGTCGCAAGGATGCGCGCGCAGCGTCGGCGGGCGGAATTCTGGTCTCGCGCTTGATGAAGCGCGGCGTTGCCGGCGTCGTGACCGATGGCGGCTTTCGCGATTCGCCCGAGATCGCGGCGCTGCCTTTTCCTGCCTACCACCATCGTCCGTCCGCGCCGACGAACCTGACGCTGCACCAGGCCGTCGATATCGGCCTGCCGATCGCCTGCGGCGATGCGGCCGTGTGGCCAGGCGACATAATTGTCGGCGATCGCGAGGGCGTGATCGTGATCCCCGCGCACCTCGCAGCGGAGATCGCCGCCGAGGCTGTCGAGATGACGGCGTTCGAGGATTTTGTGTTCGAAAAGATTCTCGAAGGCCGCTCGATTATCGGTCTCTATCCGCCGACCGACGACATTTCGAAAACCGATTTTGCGGCCTGGCGCATCGCCAAGAACCGCTAGACGTAGCCCGTGCTGCCGTCGGGTTTGGTCGGTACCTTGCGCTCCCAGTGGACATATCCGTCGCTCTTCAGCACATCTTCGTCGATTTCGACGCCCCAGCCCGGCCGCGCGGGCCGCAATTCCAGGTGACCGTCTTTGGGCAGATACGGATCGCGAACATAGGGCGCGCCCGCGGAAGGATCGGCGACTTTGTCGTAGTTCGAGCCATGCGGCAGGCGGTATTCCAGAATTTTGAAATTCGGCAAAGCCGCGCAGAAATGCAGGTTGACCGCAGTGGCAAGCGGACCCATCGGATTGTGGGGGGCTACCGTCACGTAGTGCGCTTCGGCCAGGGCTGCGATCTTGCGCATCTCCGACAAGCCGCCGACCACGCAGATATCGGGCTGCACGATGTCGGCGCCGCGCACCTGCAGCAGGCGCAGAAACTCGAAGCGATTATAGAGGCATTCGCCCGTGGCAAGCGGGCAATCGAGCCGCGCTTTCAGAGCACCCCATGCGTCGATGTTTTCCGGCCGGATCGGTTCCTCGAAAAACAGCGGATCGTAGGGAGCGAGCGCGTTGCCAAGCTGCACGGCCTGGATCGGTTCGAAGATTTTGGCGTGCGCGTCGAACGCTATTTCGTAGTCGGCGCGAACGGTCTCGCGCAGTTTCGAGAAATAAGCCGCGCTTTCGCGCACGACATCGCCCCAGCGCTGGCGGTGAATGTCGCCGCGATAGGGGCTGAGCTTGAATGCGGTGAGCCCCCAATCGCCGGCAAGCTGGTCGAACGTGTCGCGCGCGATCAGCGGGTCCGGGGCGGTATAGACCCCCGCATAGACGCGTACGCGGTCGCGGACATGGCCGCCCAGCAGCTGGTAGACGGGCACACCCAGCGCCTTGGCCGAAACATCCCACAAGCAATGATCGATCGCCGAAATCGCCGCCAGGCCCAAGGCGCCGGGCGGAAACCGGCTCTGTTGCAACAAATAGAGGTTCAGATACTCGATACGTCGCGGGTCTTGGCCCGCCAAAAAGAGCGCCAGATACTCAAGCAGCGGGATCAAGGCGCGATCGGGGCCGTGATTGTAGCACTCCCCCCATCCGGTGATGCCCTCGTCGGTGTCGATCGCAACCAGTACGCGCGGCCGATCCTTGTCGCGTGTCATGAAGGCCCTGAGGCGTTGAATTTTCATAAATCGATTTTGCACCGCGCGCGGGCGGAAGGCAACTTCCCGCGCGCACAGGAACGGGATAATCTTTCTGCAGTCATGCCGTTCTCGCCGCTCGATTCCCAGATCTTTGGCCCGCTTTTTGTGCCCGATGCGATGGTTGCCGTTTTCGGCGACGACGCTTTGCTGGCAGCGATGCTGCGCGCCGAAGCCGCGCTGGCAAAATGCCAGGCGCGTTTGGGACTTGTCCCGCCAAGTTTGGCAACCGCGATCGAGGCAATCGCGCCCGCCGCCTTTGACAAGGCGGCGCTGGGGGCCGCGACGGCGCTGGCGGGTGTGCCGACAATCCCCTTCGTGAAGGCGCTGCAAAAACTGCTGCCTGCCGACCTCGAACCCCATCTTCATCTTGGCGCAACTTCGCAGGACATTCTCGATACCGGCCTTGCGCTGCAGATGACGGTTGCGTTCGATCTGCTGGCGGCCGATCTGGCGGATTTGCTTGCGGCACTCGTGCGCCGCGCGCGCCGCCATGCGGATATGCCGTGCATCGCGCGCACCTACGGCCAACACGCCGCGCCGATCTCGTTCGGCTTCAAGGTTGCCGTGTGGCTCGACGGCATTTGCGATGCAGCCGCCGAGCTTGCGCATCGCCGCGAGATCACGTGCCGAGCTCAGCTCGGCGGGCCGGTCGGCACGCTTGCGGCTTTTGGCGACAAAGGTCCTGCGCTGTTGGCCGACTTCGCGGCCGAGCTTGGACTTGGCGTGCCGACGATCGCGTGGCACGCCAGCCGCGTCAATTTGGTCGGGACCGCCCAGTGGCTTGCAGTTCTCGCGGGCACATGCGCCAAAATGGCGGGCGATGTCGTGGCGCTCGCCTCGAGCGAGGTCGGCGAGGCAAGTGAACCGCATGTGCCTGGGCGTGGCGGATCGTCGGCGATGCCGCACAAGCGCAACCCGATCGCTGCCGTTGCTATTTTGGCGAATGCGCAGGCGGCCGCTGGACTGGCTGCGGGATTGAGCGGCAGCTTGGTCGCGGCGCACGAGCGTCCGGCAGGCGCGTGGCATGCTGAGTGGCATGCGATCGCATCGCTTTTCGGGTGCGCTGCGGGTGCGCTTGCGCATGCGCGCGCGCTGGCCGAAGGGCTTGCCATCGATCCAGCAGCGATGGCCCGCAATGTGGATCTGACGCGCGGGCTCGTTTATGCCGACGCGGCAGCCGCGGCGCTGGCGCCGACGCTCGGTCGCAGCGCCGCACATGCTTGCGTCGAAGCAGCGGCAGACAGCGTTCGGCGGACGGGCACGACGCTGCAGCACGCATTGGCAGCCTCCCAGACGGTGCTTTCGTCCGCGGAACTTGCCGCGATTTTCGATCCGTCGGCAGCGGTAGCTGCTGCTGCCCGTTGGGTCGAGCCAGTCGCACGACGCGCTGATGCGCTTGCAGCCCGGCTGTGCGTGCGGGCATAGTGCAAGCCATGCCGATCTTGAAAATCGTCGCGCGTGAAATGTTTTACGACCTGACAGGTCCCGCTCAAGCGCCTGTCATTTTGTTTTCCAACTCTTTGGGCGCTACCGTCGAAATGTGGGATGGGGTGGTTCGCCTCCTGGCGCCATTTTATCGCTGCCTGCGTTACGACACGCGCGGTCACGGGCGCTCGCCTGTGCAGCCGGGGGCTGCGACCATCGCCGATCTTGCCGACGATGTCATAGAACTGCTGGATGCGCTTGGAATCGACCGGGCGCATGTCGTCGGGCTGTCGATGGGCGGCATGATCGCGCAATCGCTTGCCGGGCGTTATCCTGCGCGCGTCGATCATGTAGCGTTGCTGGCGACTGCGCCTTCGTTGCCGCCACCGGAGAATTGGTTCGCCCGCGCGCAGACGGTACGGGCGCAGGGTATTGGCGCCATTGTCGACGCCACGATGCTGCGCTGGTTTTCGCCAGATGCGGACCCGGCACTTGTTGCGATATCGGCCGCACAATTCTCAAAAATCGACGGCGAGGGGTACGCGATCGCTTGCGAGGCGATTGCGCGCCTCGATCTGCATGCCAATTTGCCGGCCATCAAGGCGCCGACGCTTGTTGTGGCAGCGTCGTCCGATCCCGTCACGACCGTCGCGATGGGCCGGGAGATGGCAGCTTCGATTTCCAGTGCACGATTTGCCGAAATCGACAATGCCGCGCATCTTTTTGCGATCGAGCGGCCAGACGAGACGGCTGCAGTATTGCGCGAATTTCTGCCCGCCGCATCGCGCGCGGAAGATTCCGATTACGCCGAAGGCCTTGCCAATCGCAAGGCCGTGCTGGGCGTCGATCACGTGCAACGCTCGCTCCAAAAAGCGGGCGCATTTGGCCAGCCCTGGCAGGAATTCATCACGCGTCTTGCATGGGGCGAAACTTGGGGCGATGCGACGTTACCGTTCAAAACGCGCTCGCTCGTCACGCTGGCGATGATGATCGCGCTCGGCCGCGAGGCCGAGTTCAAGCTGCATCTGCGCCCGGCGCTCAAAAATGGCGTAACGCCTGCGGAATTGCGCGCCTTGATGATGCATGCGGCCGTCTATGCGGGCGTGCCGGCCGTCAACGGTGCGTTTGCGGCCGTGCGCGAAGAATTGGGCGATCTCGTATGAGCGTCCAACGCACCCAGGTCGGCATTGTCGGTGCCGGGCCTGCCGGCTTGCTGCTGTCGCATCTGCTGCATTTGAACGGGATCGCTTCGGTCGTGCTCGAAGACCGGTCGCGTAAATATGCCGAAGAACGCATCCGCGCGGGCGTGATCGAACAGGGTGTTGCCGATCTACTGGTCGATGCGGGCATCGGTGCGCGCCTGCAGCGCGAGGGGCTGCGCCATACTGGCGTCAAACTTCACTTCAAGGGTGCAAGCCACCGCATCGATCTGGCCGATCTGACGGGCGGCAAGGCGGTTACGGTCTATGGCCAGCACGAAGTCGTCAAAGACCTGATTGCGGCGCGCCTCGCAGTCGGCGGCGAAATCCGCTTCGAGGCCAAGGTGACGGCCGTGCGGGAATTTAAAACCGACGCGCCGCAGATCGACTATGTCGAAAACGGTACCGCCCAAACGCTGCTTTGCGACTATGTCGCGGGCTGCGACGGTTTTCATGGGCTGTGCCGTCCGGCCGTGCCTGCGGGCGAGTTGCAATTCTTCGATCGGCAATATCCGTTCGGATGGCTGGGGATTCTGGCCAAAGTGCGGCCTGCGTCCGAGGAACTGGTTTATGCCCGCCACGAAGACGGCTTTGCGCTGCTCTCGATGCGATCGAGCGAGATCAGTCGGCTCTATCTGCAGTGCGAACCCGACGACGAAATTGCCAACTGGCCCGAAGCGCGTATCTGGAGCGAGTTGCACCGGCGCTTGGGAAATGCGGGCGAGCACGCATTGGCGGAGGGGCCGACGCTGCAAAAAGGCATTACGGCGATGCGAAGCTTCGTGACCGAACCGATGCAAAGCGGGCGTCTGTTCCTGGCCGGCGATGCGGCCCATATCGTGCCGCCGACCGGTGCCAAAGGCATGAATCTGGCGATTTCCGACGTGCGCTTGTTGGCACGCGCGATCGAAACGCATGCCAAACGGGGCGATGCGCAACGCCTCGAAGCCTATTCGCAGACGGCGTTGCGGCGTATCTGGAAAGCGCAGCGTTTTTCGTGGTGGATGACGTCGCTCTTGCACAAATTCGGCGACGAGACCCCGTTCGACGAACGCCGTCAGTTTGCCGATCTCGACTATCTGGTGGCATCGAAAGCAGCTTTGACCAGTTTGGCTGAAAATTATGTCGGTTTGCCTTTCGACGATTGAGCGTCTGCTAGTAGGGGCGGCCATGTGCATGCTTGCGGCGGGGGCGCACGCAAGCGAGATCACGGTCGATGTCCAATACGAAAGCGCGGCGCTCAAGCGCACGGCACAGTATTCGGTGGTACGGCCGGACAGCTCGAGCGACCCGCTGCCGGTCGTCTATCTTCTGCACGGACGCGACAGTTCCGCTGCCGAGTGGCTGCGATTGGGCAATGTTGCCGCCACGTTGGACCGGCTGATTGCCGAGCGCCGCATTCCCCCGCTGATGGTGGTGCTGCCCGATGCGGGCAATGGTTGGTATGTCGACGGCCCTGCGATGGCGATGGAGACGGCCGTTGTGCGCGATCTGGTCGCCGACGTCGAGCATCGCTACCGTGTGCGAGCGGACCGCGCTGGACGCGCGATCGCTGGCAATTCGATGGGCGGGTTCGGGGCCGTGCGCATCGCCCTTGGTTATCCCGAGCGCTATGCGGCTGCCGCATCGATGAGCGGCGCCTTCTGGATCCGAATCACGCGCGAAATGGCGATCGACGAGGCGATGGCGGGGCGCTTGACGCGCGTGTTTTCGGAATCGTTCGGCCAGCCCTTCGATCCGAACTTCTTCGTGTCGCAGTCGCCCGAAGAAATGGCACGAAAGAAGCCGCCGGACGCGCCGCATCCCGCGCTTTACCTGACCGCGAGCCGCGGCGACCGATTTCGTCTCAACGAAGAGCAGGATACGATGGCGGCCTTGCTGCGCAACCACGGGATCAAGGTTGCCACCGAGACAACCGAAGGCGACCACGACTGGGGCACCTGGGCGGCGGCGCTGCCAGACGTGCTTGCATTTTTGGGGCGCAGCTTGGCGTCCAAATAGCCCAATCGGCTCAGTAAGTGCTGCGTCCGCCGGTGATGTCGAATACGCCCCCGGTCGTGAACGAGCAGTCGGCCGAGGCGAGCCACGCGACGAGGGCCGCGA
The DNA here is from genome assembly GCA_945901855.1 of Asaia bogorensis. Classification (GTDB taxonomy): domain Bacteria; phylum Pseudomonadota; class Alphaproteobacteria; order CACIAM-22H2; family CACIAM-22H2; genus Tagaea. Next base: position 19,164 of record CAMDLT010000020.1, read on the forward strand.
TCTCGTCGATTTTAACGAAGCGGCCCATCGGTATTTTGCCGAGCATGAAGGCGACGTGGGCCTCGCTCATTTGCTTCAGAATGTCGGTGTCGGCAACGGCAGGCGTCACGCAATTGACCAGCACGTTCGATTTTGCGAGCTCCTTGCCCAACGACTTGGTCAGCGCAATCAGACCCGCTTTGGCAGCCGAATAGGCGGGCGCGTTGGGGTTACCCTCTTTGCCAGCCACGGACGCGACATTGACGATGCGCCCGTAGCCGCCTTTGAGCATCGTGGGCACGACGGCGCGGCTGCACAAAAACGGTCCGTTGAGATCGACATCGATAACGCGCTTCCAGTCCGCAACCGGGTACTCCCACGTCGTCGCATTGGGCCCGGTGATGCCCGCGTTGTTGACCAAAATATCGATGCCGCCCATCGTCCCCAGCGTTGCCGAAACGCCGGTCGCGACATTGTTTTCGTCGGTCACATCGACGGCGACGCCGTGGACGCGCTTGCCCGCTGCAAGGCGTTTGGTGGCCGCATCGATCGCGCCTGGATCGCGGTCCCAGAGGGAGACTTCGGCGCCCGAGGCCAAAAATCGTTCGGCGACGGCAAGACCGATGCCGCGTGCCGCGCCCGTAATGACGGCACGTTTTCCCTCAAGATCGATCTTGTTCATGGCCCGCCCCTCCCGCTTGTTATATGTGGTGCCCCACTGAAGCAGGCGAGGGCATTGGCGCCAAGCGAAAAAGCACAACGATCTGTTTTGGCGGCTTGGATATCGGTTGCTAGGATCCGCGGGCTTGCCCCCGCGAAGGCGGGTGGTCGACGGTCGAGAAGAGCTTGTAAGGACCCTTGAGGTTCGGCACGTGCAGTTTGAAGCAGGGTTCGTGCGTTGTCGCTAAAGTGCGTTACGGCGCCGCCCAGCGCGATGGTATGCGGCGATTGAGGTGTGGGGCTCTATGTGTCCTTCGCAAAGTCCTTGCAGCCGGGATCAAAGTCATTCGCCTTATGCGGCCAGATCCGGTCGCTAGGTTTGTGTTTCTGCGGTGGGCGGTCGAGACCGTCGAAAAAAACCAAACCTGTCTGCGCCTCGATCCAGGCAACGCTTTCCAGGAACCGCTCGGGGTTCTGCGCGCGTTTGGGATCGAGATAGCTATTGTCTTTTTGCGGAAATACAAAGGCGAGCGCTTGGTGGCTATTGCCGTCGTACCGCACGACGACCTTGAACAGATAGTCGGGGATGGCGACAAGTGGCTGGCGCGCGCGTCCTTCGGCGGCGGTGCCGTTGTCCGCCCGATCGATCGGCGCAGCAAGTCGTTCGCGTGGAGCCCGGTTCGAAAAAATTGGTCCTGCGATCACCCAGAGATCGCCCGACTGGTTGGCCCAAGCTCCCGTCCGGCACTCGAGATCGAGCCAGCCGATACGATTGAACCGGCGACGTTGCGGAACCGCATTCACCGTATTATGCGTGAATTCGGCCGGTTCGGCGCCGGTCCGTTCGATTAGATTCTTGGCCGCCAGATGGCCGCGTTCGTACCAATCCGCGCGCGCGTGCGCGGCTTCGTCCTTGTCGGTGCGATAGCTGCCATGCGTCGCTGCCAAGCCCTCGCGGTAGAGCGTTTCGACGGTGTACCAATTGCGCGGGCGCTGATTGCCCAGGACGTGGTTCTCGTTCGAGGCGACGATACGGTGGGCAACAAAGGTTGGGATACGCCACGGCTCTCCCGCAGGCGGCGCGCTTTTGAGGCTGACGACAAACGAGTCAAAACAGATTTGGATGTCGTAGGGCGCCACAAGTTTTGGATTATGGCTTTCGGGGTCCGCTGTATTGCAGTCACGCACGCCCGCTTTTTGATCGGCTTCGGCTGGTTTGAACACCCGCGTCTGGGCTTGGCCAGCCGACACCGCCCAGAAAAGAACCAGGGCTAAGCATAATTTCGAAACCATAAATAAATAAAAACATACTTTTTTTAGATAGTCAAATTACGCGATTTATTATATCATTTTTCAATAAAAAAGGGCACGACGCTCGCTGCGACCGTGCCCTTTATCTCGGGATAATCGGGATCTGAGGGTTGGGTTAGCTGCCCCAAGTCTCGGCGGTCGTCGAGGCGTACCAGCCTTCGGCATAGTGGGCTTCCTGCAAGCGGAACTGTACGGCATTGGCGGGCGCACGCGGGCTCACGCCGCCGGCCCCTTGCACAGCGACGATGCCTTGGATTGTTGGACGATATACGTCTGCAACCGAAATTCCATAGTCCGGCGCGATCAGCGAGTAGCAGGTATTGGCAAAAACAGCTCCCGGCGTCGGCTGGCCGTTGAGAGCGGCGGCGATCGCTTTGGCGACGAACTTGCCTTGGCTGGAGGCGGCAAAACCGGATTTGGGCATCGCGCCTGCGATCGCCGCATCGCCGATGACGTACACGTCTTTGGCGCGTGTCGATTCGAACGTGAAAGGATCGACCGGGCACCAGCCGGCCATTGCGCCCTCGGTGGCAGCGAGCCCAGCATCGCGCGCGATGCTGCCCGCATATTGCGGCGGTACGATATTGGCGACCGACGCCTTGTGAACCTCGCCGAACTCGGAGGTTAGCGTGAGTTCGGCGGGATCGACGCGCACGACCTTGCCGTCTTTGCCAAGCGGAACCCATTCGATCATGGCGCCGTATTGGCTTTGCCAGCCGTCCTGGAACAGGCCCTGTTTGGAGAACGCGTCCTTGGAGTCGAGCGCCAGGATCTTGGAGCGCGGTTTATTTTGTTTCAGATAGTGCGCCACCATCGCGATGCGCTCGTAAGGGCCGGGCGGGCACCTGAACGGGTTGTTGGGAATCGACATCACGAATGTGCCGCCGTCGGGCATCGCTTCCAACTGGCGACGCAGCAGCACGGTTTGGGTACCTGCCTGCCAGGCGTGTGGCATGCGCTCAACTGCGGATTGCGTGTACCCTTCGAGGGCACCGAAGCGGATATCGATGCCCGGCGAAAGTACGAGCCGGTCGTAGCGCACGACATTGCCGCCGCTGGTACGGACGGTTTTCGCGCTCGTATCGATAGCGACCGCGCTTTCGCGGATATGGCGCACGCCATGTTTGCCCGTCAGGGCCGCATAATTGTGCGTGATATCGGTCATCTGTTTGAAGCCCGATAGCACATAGTTGGAAAATGGGCAGGTCTGGAACTCTGATTTGGGCTCGATCAAGGTAACGGAGAGGCTTGGGTCTTCGAGGCGCAAAAATTTAGCGGTCGTGGCTCCGCCAAAGCCGCCGCCGACGACAACAACGCGCGCTTTGCCTGCCGGCTCCGATTGGATGGCGCAGGCCGACAGAGCCGTCGTGGCGAGTACGGAACCTGCAAAGGCGCGACGCGAGAGCATTAATTTGGCCATTTGATTGTCTCCCCTCAGCGCCACTTTGCGGCGATTTCGCGCGCCATGGCTGCAATTTCGTCGTCGCCAAAACCCTTGGCATGGCGATTCATGATTGTGCCCATGCGCCGGTCATTTTTGAAATCGAGCATCGCTTGGCGCAACGTCGCTTCGTCCTGACCCGCGAGGGCAGGGATGGCGCCTGTTGACCGGCCATTTTGGCCATGGCAGCCCGAACAAGTGGCAATCAACACATCGGGCGCAACGGACGATGCGGTTTGAGCAGCGGCCGGGAGCGCGAGGTTCGAGCCAGTCAAAGCGACAAAAAGCGTTGCAATTTTGAGCGCGTGTTTCATGGGGGGACCCTATCGCATTGGTTTTGTTATTGGGTAAAAGGGTACACTATGCCGACATTGCAGGGCAAGTACGCCTTAACTGAACCATTCGACCAGCCAAAAACCCAAACCTGCATAGCTTCCGTTTGCCACGAGCGCGCCTGCGATCAAAAGCAAAATTCCATCGACAGGGTGTTTAGAAAAACTTAACCGGACGAAATACACGACCAGGGCAAGCGCCAAGGCTGCCGGCGTCGCAAGCGCCATCGCAACGCCGTTTGGAATTGGCGCTGCGCCGAATGCAGCGCAAAATCCGAGGACCAGGGCAACCCATAGCGGCCGCAGGCGCCGTGGCCCGAATGCGCCAGTTGCGAGCAGCCCTGCACCGGCCAAGCACATTCCCGCTGCCAGCGTGATCCAGCCGGACGCTCGCGGCCAGTGCGCGCCGACAGTATCGAGAACGACAAAGGCTGCGCCGAAGCCAAAGGCAAGTGTCCCTGCAGTAACGGCCAATCGTCGGCTGCCTTGCGGATCAAGCGCCTGCAAGATCAAAAAAAAGAGCGGAACAAGTGGCAACGAGATTATGCCGAAATGCATCGACAAGCACTAGCCGGTGCCAGCGCAGGGCGCAAGACCGGTTCCGCGCGTTGACGGGTTGCCTGCGCAATGCCAGTGTCGCAACGTCAGTTTTTTGCTCACGAAGGGAGTCTTGAAATGATTAGAGTTGCACATTTGGCCGTGGCCGCGGCTTCGTTTGCGATGTTCGCGTCGAGTGCGGTTGCACAAGCGCCGACACCCGTCAAATTTGCGCTCGATTGGGCTCTTCAGGGCAACCATGCGGTTTTCACGATGGCGCTCGACAAAGGCCACTATAGCCGCGAAGGGCTCGCCGTTACGATGGATCGCGGCTTCGGTTCGGGCGATACGGTTACCAAGGTCGCGTCCGGGGCCTACGATATCGGTTATGCCGACCTCAACACCGTCATTCCGTTCAATGCCAATCCCGCCAATACGAACAAGATTACAGGCGTGCTGTTGGTGATGGACCAGTCGCTGGCCGCCGTCATTCTGCGCAAAGGCACGGTTGCCAATCCCAAAGGGCTCGAGGGGCTGAAGCTTGCGGCACCCGAAGCCGATGCCGGGCGCATGCTGTTTCCGGCATTTGCGCGCGCGCAGGGCATCGATCCCGCGCGCATCAATTGGCAGACCGTTACGCCGCAATTGCGCGAAACGCTGCTCGTCCAGCGCCAGGTCGATGGCGTGACCGGGTTCATCTCCACCAGCGTGTTCAACATCAAGATGGCGGGCGTGCAGCCGTCGGATCTGATGGTCTATCGCTACAACGATTTTGGCGTCGATCTGCTGGGCTCGGCGCTGATCGTCAGCCAATCCTTCGCCGAGCGCAATCCCGAGACGGTTCGCCGTTTTGTGCGCGCGTCGCTTGCGGGTGTCCGCGACGCGTTGGCCGACCCAAAAGGCGGCATGGCGCAGTTGAAGCAGCGCGACCCGCTGTTCAATGAAGCCATTGAACTCGAGCGCTTCGAAATGGTGCGCGATCTGACGATGCTGACCGACAACGTGAAGCGCAATGGTCTGTCGGCCGTGCCGGCCGCGCGCTTGGCGGCGTCGGTGGCCACGGTCGCGGAAGCCTACAACGTCGCGGGCCGCGTCAAGCCGGAAGAGGTCTATACCGAGCGTTTCTTGCCGTCGGCGCCCGAACGTCGCATCTCACCCTGATCGGTTGGGCGGTTCCCCAAGATACTGCCGGATCGAACTGTTGTAACCCTGCGGCGTCGCAAGTGCGGCGATGTCGCAGGGTTCGAGCGGACCAGTCGCCGCCGCCGTAGATAGCTGCCGCATATTTCACGTGCGTGCGGCAAGTGCCTTGAAGGCGGGAACGAATGCGCCGTGTTCGAGATACTTCATCCCGAACAAGCCGCCGCAGACGATCGATCCAAACGCCAGCAGCGAGCCCAGCGCCAGCGTGGAGAGGCCGGTGACGCCTTGGCCAATCGTGCAGCCAAGGGCCAGTACGCCGCCCGTTCCCATCAAGGCTGCACCCGCCAGATGGCGCAGCATATCGTCGGTACCGGCAAAACTCTCGATCCGAAATTCGCGTGCCGTCTTGGCGGCGACAAATGCGCCGAACACGACACCAAATACGCTAGCCACGCCAAACCCGATTTTGGCCCCGGTCCAGGTCATCAGATAGATTAGCGTATCGCCGATCGGCGCGACAAAGGTGAACGAGGCAAGGGGTGACGGTTCGAAATCGTCGTTGCCCGCAATGCCGGTCGCGTACCAGCCCGCGACAGTCAGCAGACCGATGCCGATTCCGGCCGCAATGTTGCGCGGGCTCTTGCAAAAACTTGAATCCTTGAAGCAAACCCAAGCGAGGAAGGCGATGACAAGAACGCTTGCCGTGCGTTGTGCAAATTGAGTTTCCAGGCCGGTCGCGGTTACGATCAGCGCGGGCAAGAGTTGGGTCTGGGCACCCAGCGTTCGGAGATCGAGATTGGTCGGCTCGATCGTCGCAATTCGGCCCGCCGCGATCAAACCGCGTAAGGTCATGTAGGCGAAGAGCCCGAGCACGATCATCACCAGCAGACTTTTGAGATTCCCCGCCCCCAATCGGACGAGCGTCTTGCTGCCGCAACCGCCTGCCAGCGTCATGCCGAAGCCGAACATGAGGCCGCCGACAATGGCGCCAAGCCAGCCGAAATTCGGCGTGGCATAGATCGTCTTGCCAAGATCGACAAGGCCAAGGGCGCCGAACGTTTGCGTGCCTGCGACGGCGACGGCGATCGCCAGCAGCCAGGCACGAAAGCGCCTGAAATCTCCCAAGAGGGCGATGTCGGAAATTGCGCCCATGGTGCAGAAGTTTGTCCGATGGGCAAGAACGCCAAACCCGATCCCGAGCCCGAAGCCCCACATCGCAACAATTTGGTGGACAGGAAGGTCGGACATTTGGGGTTTTCCAGCTTGGGTTCGACGGGTCTTTAGAAAAGCTCAGGGGTATCCTGAAAATGTAGCGCTTGCTTGGTCGAGGGCTCAACTCGTAGGGTCTGCTCCTTCAACAAGGATGCATCACATATGTCGGTTACCGTTCTCGATCTCAAGGGTCTCAATTGTCCGCTGCCGGTTTTGCGGACGAAAAAAGCGATGGCGAGCCTGCCTGCGGGCGCGGCGCTGCAAGTGCTGGCAACAGACCCTGGCGCCGTCAAGGATTTTGAAGCCCTGTGCCTGACGATCGGTGCTAAACTTTCGAATGTCGCTGAACAGGACGGCGTCTACGTGTTCGATATTCAAAAGAGCGCCTGAAACCGGTTCGTGGATTGATCGACAGGAAATCGCACAACGAAGGCATCTGGTTGCTCGCTGCGTTGGCGCTCCTTTGGGGCGCCAATTGGCCTGCGATGAAACTTGCCGTTGGCGAGATCGGCCCGTGGACCTTTCGTACAATTTGTCTTTATGTCGGCGCTGGCGGCCTATTTGCCGTGGCGCTTGTCCGACGCATTCCCATGGGATTGCCGCGGGGGCGTATCGCGGTTTTTGCCGCGACGTCGTTTTTGAACGTGACGGTGTGGCATGTGACATCGGCTTATGGCCTTACGTTGCTCGCGGCAGGGCGCGCTGTTTTGGTGGCATTCACAATGCCGCTTTGGGCCGCCTTGTTCGGCGCGTTGTTCTTCGGCGACAAGTTTACACAGCGCAAGGTCGTGGCCTTGAGCTTGGGGCTCGTGGGGTTAGGTTTTTTGGCGCTGCCCGCAAGCGATACGCTGGGCAGTTCGCCTGCCGGACTGGGGCTGATGCTGGCGGCTGCGGTCGGCTGGGGCGCGGGAACCGTGTGGCTCAAGGCCTCGCGCTTTGAAATGTCGGCCGTGACGCTGACTGCCTGGCAACTGGCCCTCGGCGGCGTACCGGTCATCGTTGGCATGCTGGCGCTCGAGGTTGCGGGTATCGGCGGCGGAACCGTGCTTAAAAACGACTCTCCGTCGCTGGCGGGCTTGGTTGGTTTGATCTATGCCGCGACTGTGCCCATGGTTTTCTGCAATTGGGCATGGTTCCGGGCACTGGAGATTTTGCCGGCGTCTCTGGCCTCGATCGGCACGCTGGCGGTCCCGGTCGTCGGCGTTCTGGCGTCGGCGCTGTTGCTGGGGGAGACGGTCGGCTGGTCGGAAATGATGGCGCTTGTGTGCGTCGTTGCAGCCCTTGCTTTGGCGTTGCTGCAGTTCTGACCTTAGTCGGCGACCACGGCAGCTTTGCGGGCGGCTTTCCGGGTTTGGTGCCGATGCACGAGGAAAACCAAGCCCGTTGAAACCACGAAGACGCCCAACATGACATAGAGGAAGGAATGGACGATATCGCCGATCATGGCGTCGAGCGCGCGTCCAAACAGATAACCGAAACCCGCAAACGTGGATGCCCAGACGAATGCCGCGACGAAATTGAGGGCGGCAAATCGCAGCGGGTTGATGCGCGCGACGCCCATCGCAAATGACGCAAGGTTCCGTACGCCATAAATGAACCGGAACGACAGGATGAACCACGTATCGTAGCGCTTGAGCAGGTCGAGTGCGCCGTCAACGCCCGCGCGCCATTTGGGACGCTTTTCGAGCAGAGCGCTGCCGTATCGCCGACCGATCCAGAACCACATTTGGTCGCCGGAGAAACTTCCGAACCAAGCCGTGAGCAGCAAAACCCAAATATTCAGCGTATCTTGGGCGGCAGCCGCACCGGCAAAAATGACGAAGGTTTCGCCTTCCAAAAACGTCCAAACAAAAATTACCGCGTAAATCAGGACGCCGTATTGTGCAACGAGGCTTTGAACATCGGTCGAGGGTTCCAAGCGACTGTCCTTACATCGAGATTGTCGGTCGTTTTTATGCTACAAATGGGCTATGACGCTATCATGTTCCGGTCTCGAAAAAAGATGCACGAACGCGATTTTCGGAGATTTGCGATGAACGGTTATTCGGTTTTTGTTGCAATAGTGGCGCTTGGCTTGGGTATCGGAATAGGTGCGCCGCCCGCACTGGCGGCCGACGATCCGCGCTCCAACAATGCGCCGCCAAAGGTCAATAAAGAGGCCGAAGAGCTCAATACCCGCAATCCGCGCGTGTTTCATGCGGGTCCCGGAAAGCCAATGGCAGGTGGAGTATGGGTTGCGCCGTCAAGCATACCCAAGAAACCCGCGGCTGACGCCAAATAATAGGCTTACGGCGAAGATTTAACCGGTACGGCGCTGAATGCAGGCGCCTCGGAGCACTCGGTCACGCCGCCCAGCGTGCGGATGCATCGATAGCGCGCATTGGGATCGATTTTGGCGACCGGAAACTCGGGTTCGTTGAAGCGCGCCATTTGTTCGCAGATCAGACGTCGGTCGCCGGTTAAGAACATACCGTCGCAGCGTCCCGGCAAAAAATTCGGTCCGACTAAAATCGCGGCGCCAACCACGCCCGGCGTCACGATGCTTTGCACGTAAGGGGCAGCAAACGTGCTGACTTTGTCAGGTACCTTCGATAGCGGAGGGCTGCCGTGAACCGAAGGCAGTTTGGTGCAAGCCGCCGCGAATAGGGCAGCGCCAGCGACTAAACAAACGATCCGAATGGAGCGATTTATCTTCAACATTTCTAAAATTTATCCCAAATATATTAATGAATGATGAACATACGCTTGAGATTTCAAGATTCCCGTCGATAATCATCCAAATCTCTGAAGAATCTGGAAAAAGCCGATGCCGGTGTCACACCGGTAGCAGCCTCGAAGCGCACAACTTCTTGGAGCGTAAGCCGCTTCACGGGGGCAAAAAGCGTATCGAAGATCGCCAAGAAATCGCTTTTGGCGAACTGAGCAACATCGAGACCATCGCCGATTTGGACATATTTGTTGGGGGCAAGGCCGATCGATGTCTGCTTGTGCTGCATGATGCGAAAGAACCATTCGCGGCGCGTGTCGAAGCGCTGGAACGATTGCGCAATCCGCACGAGCGTCAACCAGAAAATCGTCTGGGCGCGCGGATCCGAATAAAACGCGTCCCAACCAAAATCGTCGCCGCCTTTGTCGCGCGTTTCCTCCAGCACTTGCGCACAGGCGGCGTTCCATTCGCCTTCTCTCTCGCCGACCAATGCCTGGACGAAGAAAAAGAAATTGTGGAGCAGACTGCGGTCGAGCTGCGCGGACGCAAAAAAATCGTCAAGCGGATGCACGATCAAACGGCCGAACGCATTGACGCGACGATGCTGGTTCTGCGACTGGGCAATTGCCGCAACGATTTGGACGAAGACGGCGCGGTAGAAATTTTCGACTTCGCCGGCGTTTTTCATCGCATCGCCGATACGCGCGAGCTCGTCGTGGCCGACAGTACCGCCGTTTTTTGCGGCGGTTTCCTGGGCGGTCTTCACGAATGCGTCGAGCATCGTGGTTGCCGCATGTCGGATCAGTTGGGGGCCTTTTGAAAACATTCGGACAAGTCTAGACCACTTGGCGCCTCGGGGGGAAATGCTGCGAGGCTTCTATCGGACGGATTTCTTGGCTAACATAAGGTTATCTCGGACGAGGATCAAAAAATGTTGGAAATCAAACCAGTCGAAACGTCGGGTGGAATCGCTGTTCTGGATGTCGGCGGCGACAAAGCGGGCCAAGCGACTCTTATTTGGGCCGACGACAATTTCTGCGAGGCGTTCGAAGGCGCGACCGTCGGCGCCGCCCCGTTCGGTGCGGACGCTGACCCGCAAGTGACGGCGGCCTTGGAGGGGTTGAAGCAGGGGGCTGTGGCACGTTTCGATGCGCCGACGGGCACGCTGTTTGGGCATCGTCTGGAAAGCGCCATCGGCATTGTCGGGCTGGGCGGCAAGCGTGTGCTGCTGGCGCTGGCAACCGCCCCGCAGATGCTGGGCCACACGGCCGATGCGCGTCTGGCCGAAACGCTCGACGCCGTGCCGGTCGCCGCGAGCATGATCAAAACGAGCGACGGGACGATTTTGTGGCTCAACGAAAATTTTCGGGAGTTGCTGGACGGCAGCGAGTTCGATCTTCTGGGAACGTCGTTGGCCGACCATTTTGTGCTGCCCGGCGTATTTGCAACGCTGATGTCGGCAACAGACGCGATTGCGCCCTCCACGCCTGTCCCAACGCCCCTAAAGACGCTGTCCGGCATCATGACGCCGGTCGTTGCGACTGCAAAACGTATACGGTTTCGCGGTCACGACGCGGCGCTGGTGTGCCTGGCCAGCGGGTTTTAGCGCGGGTTCTAGATCCCGGATTTGCGCGCGGCTTCTTCGAGTTCGTCGATCATCTGCATGCCCGGGACGACCTCCGAGCGCACGAACTCGAGGCGCTTGTTGGGGCCGCCGCTGGCGGTTGGAAACCGGTCGCGCCATAGCTGCATTTTGACCGACAGCCCGCAGAGCACGCCGCCGATCGAGCGGTGGTTCGAGAACACCATATCCTTCATGCGGCTGAAGCTGTCGGCGTTGATATCTTTCCAGAAATCGGCGCTCTTGCGGTTAAAAGCTTCGAACCGGCCCGTCAACGAGATGATCACGCCCGACATCGAATCTCGGGTCTTGTCCAGCATCTGCTTGGACATGCGATCGCCCTTGATCATCTGGTTGTCGTCGAGCGGCTTGACCCAGTCGAGAAAACTTTGGACCTGGGGCACGACCTTGTCGAGGCACGAGCGGAAATAGGCCAGCGACAAAAACGTATCGCCGTAATCTTCGAGGAAGCGCGGAATTTCGGTCAGCGGCACGTTCAGCTTTTGGGACATCATGCGCAGATTCTTGAGCGCATCGTCGCGATTGGGCGCGGTGAGCAGCTTCATGATGTCCGAAACGTCGTTCACCTCGAAATCCGCCGTGCCGTAGATCTGCTGTATCAACGGATGGGTAAACACCTTCATGTGTTGCGTAAGTTCTTGGCGTTTGCCTTCCGAAAGCTGCAATTCCTTGTTGACGTCGATATTGAGAGAGAGCGAACGCAGCGCAACGCGCAGCGTGTAGACGTCGAAAGACGGAATGGCGCTCAGATTTTGCAGCAGCGGCATGTCCTTGCGCAGTTCGGTCGCACAGCTTTGGAAAACGCTGTGCAATGCGTCGAGGGGAACTTGCGCCGATTTGTGGCCTTGGTATTTGTAGAGTTCGACAACCGAATCGAGCCGCACGTTCTTTATGAGACGCAGCCTGCGCAACCCCGGCGTTTCGAGCGGGATAATGCTGAGGGGCAAGATATGAAGCGCATCTTGACCCTCCGCATCGTATTCGGCATTGGCAGCTTCGCCTGAAGCAGGCGTCGGACCATCGATCTTGGTGCTTTGTTCCATGTTGAGCGCTTTTTACGCCGTAAGAGCCGTCAATACCAGCCCCGATCTTGGTCTGCGGTTGTTGGCGCGTCCGCGCATCAGTCGAAAAGCTTGTCAATATCCGCCTGCGACGCCGTCGCGCCAGCAGTGGCGGGCGCGGGAGAGGGCGGCGCTGGCGGCGGCGTAGCTTGTTTGGCAGCTGCCGGGGGCGGGGCGGGCGCTGGGGCGGGTGTCGGCGGTGCTATGGGTGCGGGTGCGTCAAACCCTGCACCGGCCAACAGCGCGTCGATCTCATCTTGCGTGCGGCCTTGGCCGGGCATAGCCGGTCCATTCAACAGATGCGCATCGCCGCGGGTGTCGGCATTTGCATCGCGTTTTGCAACGCCGCCCGGCAGATTCTCGGCGCCCCAAATTTCGACCATCGCGTTGACGCGCTGGTCGATATAGCGAAGCGTGCTGACGACTTTGGAGATGCGCTGGCCGGTAATATCTTGGAACGAGCAGGCCGTAAAAATCTCGGTTGCTTGGTCGCTCAGCACCTGGCCTGCTTCGGCGCATTCGGTCGGAAGATTTCCGGCAACTTCCATAATGCGCTCGGCTGCATTGAGAATATCCGAGGTCGCGCGCTCGGTCGAAGCCACGATCATGTCGAGCTCGCTGGTCGCGCTGTTGATGCGGTTGTCGGTAACGGCGAGTTTCGGGTCCTTGTTGTAGATCGAAGCGATTTCGGATTTTGCGGCCTGGATATGGGCGGCCATGCTTTGCAATTCGGCACGCAGCACATCGATGCTCTGGGTTTCCTTGGCACTCGACATTTGCTTGATCGTCCACTCGCGGAACGAGGCGGCGATGCGCCGCGCTTCGTCGAGCGCCACTACGCGCGAGCGCACGTCGCGGGCGCGCAAGAAGGCGCGGCCGCGCGTGCTGTTCAACAGCGCGTCCTCGATGGCGAAATATTCTTCGTCCGAAAGTTCGATCTTCGTCATTGGCAACCTGCAGATAAAAGATGTGGCGTGACGCGCAAGCTAGTCGGAATTGGCTAAGAACGGGTTAAAGTTTGCCCTCGATGGCGGCTCTGAAAATTCGCTCAAGGTCGCCATGCTCGACTTTGCAGGGATTGCCGCCTGCCGACGGATCGGCCGCCGCCATCGCCCCGATTTCGGCCGCCCGCGACGTATCGATCCCCAGCATGGCGAGCGTGGGGGGAATTTTCAACAGGTCGCGAAACTGCAAGACCCAAGCAAAGACCGTATCGAAATCGGCGCGCGGCAAATCGAGGGAACGCGACAAGTTCGGCATACGCGCGGCGATCGCAGCGCGATTGTGGCGCATGACATAAGGCAGCAAAATAGCGTTGGTCAGACCGTGATGCGTGTCGTAGACGGCACCGATCGGATGGGCAAGCGCGTGGACGGCGCCAAGCCCCTTTTGGAAGGCGACGGCACCCATGCTGGCGGCGGCCAGCATCTGCGCGCGCGCTTCGATGTCGGCGCCGTTGGCGACAGCGCGTGGCAGAAACTCTTTCACCAGGCGCATGCCTTCGAGCGCGATGCCATCGGCCATGGGATGGAATCCGGGCGCGCAATAGGCCTCGAAGCAATGCACGAACGCGTCGACGCCCGTCGCGGCCGTCATATGCGCAGGCAGGCCAATGCTCAGTTCCGGATCGGCGATCACGATGCCGGGCATCATTTGTGGGTGAAAAATGATTTTTTTGACGTGCGCCGCCTCGTCGGTAATGACCGAAGCACGTCCGACTTCGGAGCCCGTGCCGGCGGTTGTCGGCACCGCGACGACCGGCACCATCGCGGCCGGATCGACGCGCTTGAAATTATCGCCGACATCCTCGAAGTCCCAGAGCGGCCGCGTCTGGCGGGCCATCAGCGCGATGGCCTTCGCCGCATCGAGGCCCGATCCGCCGCCAAACGCGATAACGCCGTCATGCGCGCCCGCGCGCAAGGCCGCGACGCCGTCGGCAACGTTGGTACCCGTCGGGTTGCCGCGGACTTTGGCAAAAAGCGTCGCGCCCGAGAGGGCCAGCGCTTTTGCTACCATCGGCGTCGATGCAAGTCCTGCATCCGTGACCAGCAGCGCATTGGCAATGTGCAGGCGCTTGAGCGCTGCGGGCAATTCGTCCAACCGACCTGGCCCCGACCAGATTGTCGTGGGGTAGTTCCAATTGCCCTTTACCATCGCAGCCGCCCGCCTCAGATGATTTCGAAATAGCGCTGCAGCTGCCAGTCGCTGATCGCTTTATTCGCCTCACGCTGTTCCCAGTCGCGGCTGGCGGCATAATGCGCGACGAATGGTTCGCCGAACAGGTCTTTGGCGACCGACGAGGCGGCCAATCGCGTCGCAGCTTCGCCCAACGTGCGCGGCAACTGCAATTCGGGCGGCGGAACCAGATCGTAGGCGTTGCCGACGACCGGGGCCGTCGGTTCGATCTTGTGCTCGATACCCCACAGTCCGGACCCAAGGGCCGCAGCAAGTGCGATGTAGGGATTGATATCGGCCGCGGCGACCCGGTATTCGACGCGCTGCGACTTCGGCGCGCCGGGGATTGCGCGTAGCGCCGTGGTGCGATTGTCGATGCCCCACAGCGCCGCTGTCGGGGCCCAGAAACCGGGGACAAGTCGCGTGTAGGAATTTACCGTGCAGGCCACCATGGCGAGCAACTCGGGCATCAGCTTTTGCTGGCCGCCGATGAAGTGGCGCATCGTATCTGAAATGCCATGCGGCTTGGTTTCGTCGTGAAAGACGGGCCCACCGGCCGCGTTCTGCAGCGACAAATGCAGATGGCCCGACTGGCCCGGCCAGTCGTGCGACCATTTCGCCATGAATGTTGCCATACGATTTTGGCGTTGGGCGAAAACCTTGGCGAAGGTTTTGAACAAAGCGGCTTTGTCTGCGGCGGCGACGATATCGTCGTAGAGCAGCGCCGCCTCGAGCACGCCCGCGCCCGTCTCGGTGTGCAGGCCTTCGATCGGCACGTCCATCGCGCGCATCGTGTCGAGCAGCGCGTGATAGAATTCCGCATGCACGGAACTGCGCAGCATCGAATAGCCAAAAGACCCGGGCGTAAGAGTCTTCAGGCCGCGATAGTTTTTCTCGCGCACCGATACGGGCGTTTCCTCGAACACAAAGAATTCGAATTCCGCGGCTGCTTTGGCAGCAAGCCCCATGTCGGCCGCGCGCTGGACGACGCGCCGCAACGTGCCGCGCGGACAAACGGTTTCAGCCCGACCCGCAAATTCGGCCAGAAAAAGCAAGGTTGACGGCTCGAACGGGACCGCGCGGCAAGTCTCGGGCAGCACGCGAACCGGCGCGTCGGGATAGGCGGTGTGCCAGCCCGTGTATGTCGCGCAATCGTAAAGCTGGTCGTTCGAATCCCAGCCAAGCACAACGTCGCAAAATCCGAATCCGGTCTGCAGCACGGAGCGGAATTTCTCGCGCGACAGATATTTGCCGCGCATGACTCCGTCGATATCGAACAGACCGACTTTCACATTGTCGATTTTGCGCGCGTCCAGCAGGGCGGCGGCTTGTTCGGCAGTTTTGACGTCGCGGGGTCCGGTTGCGGGCTCCCGGTCGCCGGCCAGATCAGGCGGCACGGCGCAGATCCAGTCGGCTCCAGACATCAACCAGCGCCTCGACAAGCTGATCCATCAGCCCATCGTCGTGGAAGGGGGTGGCGGTCAAACGCAGCCGTTGCGTGCCGCGCGGCACGGTCGGGAAATTGATCGGCTGGACATAGATCGATTTTCGCATCAGCAGTTCGTCGCTCGCCTGTTTGGCGAGGCGCGCGTCGCCGACGAGCAACGGCACGATGTGCGTGGCCGACGGCATCACCGGCAGTCCTGCTTGGACCAGCAACCGCTTGAGGCGTTCGGCGCGTTCGGCCAGTTTGGCGCGCGCGGCTTGGTCGCTTTTGAGATGGCGGATGGCGGCACGCGCACCGGCTGCCACGACCGGCGGCATCGAGCTCGAGAAAATGAAGCCGGGGGCCGTGCTGCGGACAGCATCGCACAAAGCCGTCGAAGCCGCGATATAGCCGCCGACCACGCCAAAGCCCTTGGCGAGCGTGCCTTGCACAATGTCGAGGCGCGCTTGCGCGCCATCGCGTTCGGCAATGCCGGCGCCGCGCGCGCCGTAAAGACCGACCGCATGCACTTCGTCGAGATACGTCATCGCATCGTATTTTTCGGCGAGGTCGCAAAACGCGTGGATCGGCGAAACGTCGCCGTCCATCGAATAGACGCTCTCGAACGCGATCAGCTTTGGGCGCGACGGTTCGATCGATTGGAGCTGGGCTTCGAGATCGGCCGCATCGTTGTGGCGAAAGACGAGTTTGTCCGCGCCCGAATGGCGAATGCCTTCGATCATCGAGGCGTGGTTGAGCGCATCGGACAAGATCACGACGCCTGGCAGCAGCCGCCCGATCGCCGACAAAGCCGCCTCGTTGGCGTTGTAGCCGGAACTGAACACCAAGGCCGCCGGCTTGGCATGCAGATCGGCCAGTTCGCGCTCGAGCAAAACATGCTGGTGGTTGGTACCGGAGATGTTGCGCGTTCCGCCCGCACCGGCCCCGTTCGCGACGAGCGCCGCCTGCATGGCGGCAAGCGTGTCGGGATGCTGGCCCATGCCCAGATAGTCGTTCGAGCACCATACGACGATGTCGCGCGGTCCCTCCGGCGAATGCCAAGTCGCATGCGGAAAGGCGCCGCATTTGCGCTCGAGATCCGCAAACACGCGGTAGCGGCCTTCGGCCTTCAAAGCGCCGATGGTGTCGGAAAAATAGCGTTCATAGTCGCGTCGCATCGCCCCAGTCCCCCGAAATGTCAGTCAAAAAAACCTTTGGCGCGCGCAACTTCTGCACCCTCGGCAAGGCCCTTGGCAAAGCGCGCGAACAATTCATCTATCCCCGCCTCGTCGATAATCAATGGCGGGCACACCGCCACGCGATTGTCGAAGAGGCCGCGCACCATCAGCCCGTTGGCTTCGCAGGCTTTGGCGATCAAGGGGGCGACGGCTTGGCTTGGCTCGAACATCGTCTTGGTCGTTTTGTCTTTGGCAAGCTGCAGGCTGCCAATCAGCCCCACACCCGTGGCATGACCGACGATCGGATGGTCGGCGAGTTTTTGGAGCGCGGCTTGGAAGCGCGGCGCTACGCGCCGGACATGGCCGACGATGTCGCGCTCTTCGTAGATGGCCAGCGTTTCGAGCGCGACAGCGGCAGGCACAGGGTGAGCCGTATAGGTGTAACCGTGCCCGAAAGTACCGATCTTCGCGCTGTTGGCCTGCATGGCCGCATAGATCGGCTCTGAAATCAGCACGGCCGAGATCGGCAAGTACGCCGACGACAGCGCTTTGGCGCAGGTCAAAATATCGGGCACGATGCCGTAAGTCTGGCTGCCCCACATGTTGCCAGTGCGCCCGAAGCCGCAAATGACCTCGTCGGCGACCAGCAAGATGCCGTATTTTTTGAGTACGGCTTGGATCTTCGGGAAATAGCCCGCGGGCGGCACGATGACGCCGCCGGCCCCCATGACGGGCTCGGCAAACATCGCAATGATGGTTTCGGGATCTTCGGCCAAAATCAGTTTTTCGAGATTTTCGGCGAGCCGCGTCGAATACTGTTCCTCGGTTTCGCCCGGCAATCCGCCGCGATAGAAATCCGGCGTTTCCGCGTAAGCGACCGGGAAGATTGGTAGGTCAAAGTCTTTTTGATTTGCCGGAAGTTTGGTGAGCGATGCGGCCGCGATCGTCACGCCGTGATATGCCTTCTCTCGGCTCAAGATTTTTTTGCGCCTGGGCGTGCCCGCCGCGTTCGCGATGTACCAAAGAATCTTGATTGCCGTGTCGTTGGCTTCCGATCCCGAGTTGGCGAAGAAGACCTTCGACATGGGCACGGGCGCAAGTTCTTTGAGCTTTTCGGCAAGTGCGATGCCCGGCTCGTGCGACTTGCCGGCGAAGATATGGTAAAACGGCAATTGCCGCATTTGCTTGTGCGCAGCATCCGCCAGGCGCGCCTCGTCGAAGCCAAGAGAAGCGCACCACAGGCCCGCCAAGCCCTCGATATAGGTCTTGCCATTGTCGTCGACGACATAGATGCCATGGCCCTTCGCCATGATGACTGGCCCATCGCTCTCGTGGGCGCGGAGATTCGTGTAGGGATGCACGAGCGCTGCAATGTCGCGCGCTGCCAGCGAGTTGCCGCGTGGGCGTAAGTCGTTCATCGGTTTGATCCCCCTTGGATACCAACTCTAGCGCAGCGAATACGAAGCTGTCGCGCGTAACAATGTTCTGATATTGTTCTATCTATTGCCTATTTGATCGGCAAATATCGTTTGATTTGCCGGCCGAACACGCTACGTAGGACGTAATCCGGCGCTCCGACTTGGCACGAAAGGTGCGTGGTCAAAGACCGGTGTTCTCCGGTTTTCGGCCGGAGAGCCTTTGGACAGACCCCCTCCCGCATTCGCGGGTGTTCACTGGAGGAAAAATGAAAACCAAATCTCGTCTCGCGCAGGTAGCGTTCGCTGCCGCTGCGACCGGCGCCGTCGCCTTGGGCCTGCTGCCCGCTGCGGCCGACGCAAAAACCTTCCGCATGTCGGTTTCGGGCGACGCCAACACGATGGACCCGCATTCGCAGAATGCCGGCAACGTCACGCTGGTGCTGCGCCAAATCTACGAACCGCTCGTGCAGCGCGGCAAGACGATGGAACTCCAGCCATCCTTGGCCGTGCGCTGGACCTTGATGGAGCCCACGCGCTGGCGCTTCAATTTGCGCCCGGACGTCAAATTCTCGAACGGCAACGCCTTCGATGCGGACGACGTCGTCTTCTCGATCCAGCGGTCGCTGCACGAATTCTCGAACTACGGCATCTTCACCGACACGATCGCCGAGGCGCGCAAGATCGATGCGCTGACGGTCGACATCATCACGAAGGTTCCCGATCCGGTGCTGATCGACAAGCTCACCCAAGTCTACATGATGGACAAGGAGTGGAGCGAAGCCAACAACGCCACGCGACCGCAGAACGTGCGCGGACGCGAAGACAGCTTCACCGGCCGCAACACGATGGGCACGGGTCCGTTCGTGCAGCGCAGCCGCGAGCCCGACGTTCGCACGGTGATGGTGCAGAACCCGACCTGGTGGAACAACGCAGCGCGCGAAGGCAACGTGACCGAACTCGTGTTCCAGCCGATCGCGTCGGCTGCGACGCGCACGGCCGCACTGCGTTCGGGCGAGATCGACTTCGTGCTCGACCCGCCGGTGCAGGACATCGCCCAGCTTGGCGCCGCGCCCGGCCTCAAGATCGTCTCGGGGCCCGAAGTGCGCACCATCTTCATCGCGTTCGACACCAGCCGCGACGAGCTGCTCTATTCGTCGGTCAAGGGCCGCAATCCGTTCAAGGACGTGCGCGTGCGCCTGGCCATGTACCACGCGATGAACATCGACGCGATCCACACGCGCGTGATGCGCGGCCAGTCGGTCAATACGGGTGCCCTCTATCCCGATACGGTCACCGGCTACACCAAGACTTGGGACAAGCGCTATCCGTTCAACGTCGCCGAAGCGCGCAATCTGATGCGCCAGGCGGGATATCCGGACGGTTTCGAAATCACCTTCGACTGCCCGAACAACCGCTACATCAACGACGAGGCGATCTGCCAAGCGCTCGTCGCGATGTGGGTGCAGATCGGCGTCAAGGCGAACCTGAACGCGATGCCGCTTGCCACCTACTTCCCCAAGGTCCAGCGCGACGACACGTCGCTCTATCTGCTGGGCTGGGGCGTGCCCACGCTCGATGCGCTCTATTCGCTGCAGTCGCTGATCCGCACGCGCGACGGCCAGCCGGGCAACGGCATCTGGAACCATGGCCGCTTCTCGGATCCGGATTTCGACCGCGTCATCGACGCGGTGAAGCTCGAAACGAACGTCGCCGCGCGCAACAAGCTTATCGACGAGTTCAACAAACTCTACCACGAGCGCGTGCCGCATCTGCCGCTGCATCACCAGGTGATTCCGTGGGCGATGCGCTCGAACGTCGATCTCGTGCACAGCCCGCTCAACCAGCTCGAAGTCAAGTGGGTCAAGGTCAACTAGGATGATCCGACCCGCCTCGGGCGCCAAGCGCGGCGCTCGAGGCGTCGTCGCCCTCGAACGCAAAACGGCATCTTCGACATGATCGCATTCATCATCCAACGTTTGCTGCAGGCCGTACTGGTCATGATGGCGGTCGGCTTCGTAGCTTTTTCGTTGTTCGCCTATGTCGGCGATCCCGTGTCAATCATGTTGGGCCAGGATTTCACCGAAGAGGCGCGCATCCGCCTCGTGCGCGATCTTGGCCTCGATCAGCCGTTTTTCGTCCAGTATTTCAATTTTCTCGGCAAGGCGGTGCAGGGCGAATTCGGCATTTCGTACCGCTTGGCGCGCCCGGTCTCGGATTTGCTGATGGAACGCCTGCCGGCCACGCTCGAACTGTCGCTTTGCGCTGCGGTTCTGGCCTTGGCGGTCGGCGTGCCGATGGGCGTCTATACCGGCCTCAACCGCGACACTTGGTTGTCGCGGCTGATGCTGACGGTGAGCCTGGTGGGCGTGTCGTTGCCCACCTTTCTGATCGGTATTTTGCTGATTCTGGTCTTCTCGGTGCTGCTCGGGTGGCTGCCGTCGTTCGGGCGCGGGACGACCGTGGCACTCGGCTGGTGGACAACGGGCTTCCTGACGCCCACCGGGATCCGCGCCCTGATCCTGCCGTCGATTACGCTCGCCTTGTTCCAGATGACGCTGATCATGCGGCTGGTGCGCTCGGAGATGCTCGAGGTGCTGCGAACGGATTACATCAAATTCGCGCGGGCGCGCGGGCTATCGAACCGCGCCATCAATTTCGGCCACGCGCTCAAGAACACGCTGGTGCCTGTCATCACGATCACGGGCTTGCAGCTCGGCGGCATCATCGCCTTCGCGATCGTGACCGAAACCGTGTTCCAGTGGCCCGGCATGGGCTTCTTGTTCATCCAGTCGGTGTCGGCCGCCGACGTGCCTGTGATGGCTGCCTATCTGATTCTGATCGCGTTCTTCTTCGTTCTTATCAACCTGATTGTCGATCTGCTGTACTACGCCGTCGATCCGCGCTTGCGCATCGATCGCGGAACGGCGGGCGGCCATTGATCGGGAAGGAACCTGCAATGGACGCCATTCGCCGCTTGGTCGACAGCGACATCTTCTACAGCTTCAGCAAATCG
Source organism: Asaia bogorensis (assembly GCA_945901855.1). Classification (GTDB taxonomy): domain Bacteria; phylum Pseudomonadota; class Alphaproteobacteria; order CACIAM-22H2; family CACIAM-22H2; genus Tagaea. The sequence continues at coordinate 40,399 of CAMDLT010000020.1, forward strand.
CCTGTCATCATCGTGGCGGCGATCGTGACGGTCGTCTTTTTTGCAGGCGCCGTGTTTGCGCCCTTTTTGGCGCCTCAAAACCCTTTCGATCTGCGTCAGCTCAATTTGATGGACTCCTCGCTGCCGCCCGCGTGGACCGCCGAGGGTGTCGCCAAATATCCGCTCGGCACCGACACCCAAGGGCGCGATGTTTTCTCCACCATCCTGTTCGGCAGCCGCATATCTTTGCTGGTTGGCATTCTGTCGGTCGTATTTGCGATGGTGCTTGGCATCGCGCTTGGACTGCTCGCGGGCTACATGGGCGGCACGGTTGATGCCCTGATCATGCGGGTGGCCGACGTGCAACTCTCGTTTCCCGCCATTCTGATCGCGTTGTTGATCGACGGCGTGGCGCGCGTGGTTATCCCGCGCGAGATGCACCACGAGATAGCAATCTACGTGCTGATTTTGGCGATCGGATTTTCGGGCTGGGTTCAGTACGCGCGCACGGTGCGCGGTTCCTGCATGGTCGAGAAAAGCAAGGAATACGTGCAAGCCGCGCGCGTGATCGGCCGCCATCCGGTGGCGATCATGCTCAAACACGTGCTGCCCAACGTGCTGGGGCCCGTGCTGGTCATTGCCACGATCCATCTGGCGCTTGCGATCATCACGGAAGCAACGCTCTCGTTCCTGGGCGTGGGCGTGCCGCCGACGGAGCCGTCGCTCGGAACGCTGATCCGCATCGGTAACAACTATCTGTTTTCGGGCGAATGGTGGATCACCGTTTTTCCGGGTCTTGCCCTCGTGATTATGGTTCTTGCGGTGAATCTGCTGGGCGACTGGCTGCGCGACGCTCTCAACCCGAAACTGCGCTAGAGGTGGGCATGCAAACGCGTTCCGATAGGCCGCTGCTGGAAGTCAAAAATCTGCGCGTCGAGTTCCCGACGCGCCGCGGCACGCTCGTGGCAGTCGACGATATCTCGTTTTCGATCGCGCCCGGCGAAGTGCTCGGCGTTGTCGGCGAATCGGGTGCCGGCAAGTCGCTGACCGGTGCCGCAATCATCGGCTTGCTCGAGCCGCCGGGCCGGATTGCGGGCGGAGAAATTCTGCTCGACGGCCAGCGTATCGACAATCTGCCGTACGAGAAGATGCGCCGCATTCGCGGAAAAGAGATCGGTGCGGTGTTCCAGGACCCGCTGACATCGCTCAATCCGCTTTACACGGTCGGCCGCCAGATCGTCGAAACGATCATGACGCATCTCGATATGTCGGAATCTCAGGCGCGCGATCGCGCGATCGGCCTGTTGCAAGACGTCGGCATTCCGGCCCCCGATCGCCGCATCGACCACTATCCGCATCAGTTTTCGGGCGGCATGCGCCAGCGCGTGGTGATTGCGCTGGCGTTGTGCGCCAATCCGCGCTTGATCGTCGCCGACGAGCCCACCACGGCGCTCGACGTGTCCATCCAGGCGCAGATCATCACGCTGATCAAGCGGCTGTGCCGCGAAAACGGCACGGCGGTGATGCTGGTCACGCACGACATGGGTGTAATTGCCGAAACGGCGGACCGCGTGGCAGTCATGTATGCGGGCCGTATCGCCGAAATTGGCCCGGTGCGCGACGTGATCCAGCGCGCCAAGCATCCCTATACCGACGGGCTTATGGGCTCCATCCCGAAGCTTGGCAATGCGCCTGCGCGCCTCGCGCAGATTGACGGCGCCATGCCGCGTTTGACGGCGATCCCCAAAGGCTGCGCGTTCAATCCGCGCTGCGCGAAAAAATTCGAACCCTGCACGCAACTGCGCCCTGATCCGATCTCGGTCGAGGGCACCGATGTTGCGTGCTGGCTTTACGACCGGACCAAAAAGGCGGCTGCCGAATGAACGACCAATCCGCAAAGTCGTCGCAGACGTTGGTCGTCGCCAAGGGGCTGGCGCGCTATTTCGACGTCTCGAAGCCGTTATTGAATCGCCTGCTTGAAAAATTGCCGCGCCAGACGCTGCGCGCGGTCGACGGTGTGGATTTCACGATCGACAAAGGCGAAACGCTGTCTTTCGTGGGCGAGTCTGGCTGCGGGAAATCCACGCTGGCGCGCCTTGTCGTCGGGCTTTATCCGCCGTCGCGCGGCACGATGGAGTTCGACGGCACGGACATGGCGAAGCTCGGTTCGGCGGCGGATGCTGGCCTCATCCGCAAGCGCTTCCAGATGATCTTTCAGGACCCCTATGCCAGCCTCAATCCGCGCTGGCGCGTCGGAAAAATTATCGCCGAACCCATCGTCGTGCACGGGCTGATGCGCGATCGGACGGAGATCCGCAAGCGTGTGGACGAGCTGTTGCGTCAGGTCGGTCTGGCGCCGGCCGACCAGGAGAAATTTCCGCACGAATTTTCCGGCGGCCAGCGCCAACGCATTTCCATCGCGCGCGCTTTGTCGTCGAACCCCGAATTCTTGGTCTGCGATGAGCCGACCTCGGCGCTCGACGTGTCGGTACAGGCGCAGATTCTGAATTTGATGAAGGATCTGCAGCGCGAGTTGGGCCTGACCTACTTGTTCATCAGCCACAATCTGGCGGTCGTCTATTACATCTCCGACCGCGTGGGCGTCATGTATCTTGGCAAGCTTGTCGAGATCGCAGACGTCAAGACGCTGTTCTCGCGCCCGGTACATCCCTACACGCGCATGCTGCTGGACGCGATTCCCGATCTCGACATGTCGGGGCGGCCGCGCACGCCGGTGGCAGGCGAAGTGCCCAACCCGATCAATCCGCCATCGGGTTGCACGTTCCATCCGCGCTGTCCGCACGCAAACGACCGTTGCCGCGCGGAAGCGCCGGTTGCCAAACGCGTCATGACCGGTGCGGTTGTGGCGTGCCACGCGGCCGAAGAAGGGCGTTTGCCGGACGTCGTGCGCAGCGCCGCAGCGCCGCCAAACCCGCTGCAATAAAGCTGTCGCGTTTTGCAGTTGCTGCGCAGCGGCGACGCTCAGACGGGGCGGGTCGGAAAGCCTGCTCCGTTGAGCGCTTCGATCAGCCGCGTGCCGTGCGTGCGCTCGATGACTTCGACCGTCGTTTCGATCACGACGCTTTTGGCGGATTTTTCGTTGAAGATCCGCTGATGCTCGATTTCGATGATGTTGCCCCCGCCGTCGCCGATCCGGCGTGCCACTTCCGCCAAAGCGCCAGGACGGTCGGCAATGTCGACTTCCAGGCGCAGCAAACGCCCGTCGCGCGCAAGGCCGCGCAGCAGTACGCTTGAGAGCACGCGCGTGTCGATATTGCCGCCGCAGAGCACCATGCCGATGCGTCGGCCCTTGAAGCGGTCGCGATGCGCCAAAATTGCCGCCAAGCCGGCGGCGCCCGCCCCTTCGGCAACGGTTTTTTCGATTTCAATCAGCAGCACGATCGCGCGCTCGACCTCAAGTTCGTCGACGACGAGCACTTCGCGAACGTCGCGTTCGATCGTGGGCCAGCATTCGGCGCCGATTTCGGCAACCGCAATCCCTTCGGCAATGGTTGTCCCGCCGGTGCGCGCGGGTTGGCCCGCTTTGCGCTGGGCCGCCGCCGCAAATGACGCGACCTCGACGCCGTAGATATCGATGCTCGGCTTGATCGACTTGGCGGCAATGGTACAGCCCGCGATCATGCCGCCGCCGCCGACCGGGATCACCAAAGCGTCGAGATCGGGCCAGTCGGCGAGCATTTCCAAAGCGAGCGTTCCTTGGCCCGCGATGATGGCTGCATCGTCGTACGGATGGACAAAGACGAGCCCTTCGCGTTTGGCGAGGTCGCGGGCAAAGGCGGCGGCTTCGGCTAATGTCTCGCCCTCGAGCACGACTTTGGCGCCGTGATGGCGCGTTGCGGCGATCTTCGCGTTGGGCGTTATCTTGGGCATCACGATCGTGGCCGCAATGCCGAGACGCTTGGCATGGTACGCGACCGCTTGCGCGTGGTTTCCTGCCGACATGGCGATAACGCCGCGCTCGCGTTCGCCCGCATCGAGCTGCAGCAGTTTGTTGAGCGCACCCCGTTCTTTGAAGGACGAAATGAACTGCAGATTTTCGAATTTGATCCAGAGCTCGCAACCCGCGATCTTCGACAGCGTGCCGCTATAGATCGTGGGCGTGCGCAGCACTTGGCCTTCGATGCGGGCCGCAGCTGTACGAATGTCGGCAGCGCTCACGGACATGGCTATTTGCGCCCGTAGCTGTCTTCAAGGCGCACGATATCGTCCTCGCCCAAATAGCCGCCCGACTGCACTTCGATGATATGCAGTATTTCGGTACCCGGGTTCTCCAGCCGGTGCACGCAGCCGACCGGAATGTAGGTGGACATGTTCTCGCGCAGGACAAGCGTATCGTCGTCGCGCGTGACGCGCGCAACGCCGCTTACCACCACCCAGTGTTCCGCGCGCTGGGCATGCTTCTGCAGCGAAATTTTGGCGCCCGGTTTTACGGTCAGGCGCTTGACCTGGAAGCGCGGTCCCATGTCGATGCTTTGGTAGCTGCCCCAGGGGCGGTGGACCACGACATGCGATGTCGCTTCGCTGCGCTGGTCGGCCTTCAGCCGATCGACGATCTTTTTGACGTCTTGGGCGCGGTCGCGGTTGGCGACCATGACGACGTCGCGCGTCGCGATCACGACCAGATCCTCGACCCCGACGGCCGTCAGCAGTTTGTATTCGCTGCGCAGATAGGAATTGCGCGTGTCGTTGGCAACGACGTCGCCGACCAGCACGTTGCCGTCGGAATCGCGCGGGCCCAAATCCCACAGCGCATTCCAAGCGCCCACGTCCGACCAGCCCAGCGCTGCCGGAACGACCGCCGACAGGCGCGTGCGTTCCATGACGGCATAGTCGATCGACTTGGACGGAGCGGCCGCAAAAATCTCCTTGTCCAGCCGCACGAAATCCAAATCGCGCGCGGCTTGTTCCACCGACTTTGCGGCGGCGGCGGCGATGGCGGGTTCGAACTGGGCAAGTTCGGTAAGGAACGTGCGCGCCGAAAACAGAAACATGCCCGAATTCCAGCTCCATCCGCCTTCCGCGAGATAGGCTTTGGCCGTTGCCAGGTCGGGCTTTTCAACGAAGCGCGCGACGGCGTATGCGCCGACCGGTGCGGCCATTGCAGCGCCCCGTTTGATGTAGCCATACCCTGTTTCGGGAGCGGACGGATCGATCCCGAAGGTCACCAAGCGGCCCGCAGCGACAGCCTGCTGCGCGGTCGCTACGGCCGCCGCGAACGCCGCGACATCGCCGACAACGTGGTCCGAGGGCAGCAGCATCATCGTCTCGTCCGGCTGCAGCAAGGCGGCCGCCGCGGCTGCCGCCGGTGCCGTGTTGCGGCCGACAGGTTCGAGGACGATCGCGCGCGGCACGATGCCAATCTCGCGCAGCTGTTCGGCGATGATAAATCGATGCTCTTCGTTGCACACCACGATGGGCGCGCCGAATGGACCCCCGCTGGCGCGCAGGGCCGTTTCCTGGATCATCGTCTTGGTGCCAGTCAGCGGCAGTAGCTGCTTGGGGTAAAGTTCGCGCGACAAAGGCCACAGGCGCGTTCCGGCACCGCCCGAAAGGATAATGGGAACGATCGGTTGGAACATCGATAAAACCTCTTGCTGCAAGATTGCCTAGCTAGCGCATTTGGGCGGCGCGGGCTAGGGGCGCCGTGCCAACCGTGTCTGCAAGGCGTCGGCGAGCAAGTTTATTGCCGAAACCGTAATCAAGATGGCCAAGCCCGGCCATAGCGCCAGCCAAGGCGCCTGCCAGATCGTCTCCTGGGCATTGGTCAGCATATTGCCCCAACTGGCCGCGGGCGGCTGAGTTCCGAGTCCGAGGAACGATAGCACGCTCTCGTACAGGATGGTGCCGCCTGCCGACAGGGCCGTTGCAACCAGCAGCGGCCCGGCACAACTGGGCAAAATATGAAGCACCATGATACGCGTAGGCCGTGCGCCAAGTGCCGTGGCGGCGCGCACAAAATCGCGATTGACGAGTGCCAGCGCCGTTGCGCGCACAAGGCGCGCGACCTTTGGCCAGCCAAATAGGGCCACGATCGCGACAATTCGCCATATACCGCCTTCGCCCGCCGATACGATGCCGAGTTTGCCAAGATCGATGGCCGCGAGCACAATCAGCACCGGCAAAACAGGCAACGACAGTACCGCGTCGGTTGCGCGCATCAAGACGTCGTCGACCGCGCCGCCCAACGTGCCTGCGACCAGCCCGACCAGCGTGCCAACGGCCGCCGCCGCGAGGGCTGCCGCAATGCCGACCAGCAGCGAGACCCGCGCGCCATAGACCAGCCGCAGCGCCACGTCGCGGCCAAGCTCGTCGGTGCCAAGCGGATGCAGGAGGCTCGGTGCCGCATAGCGTTTGGCAAGATCGATCGCATCCGGGTCGGCATCGGCGAGCGGCACCAAGGCGGCTGCGGCGACCAGCATCGCCAGCAGGATTGCAGCGACGGCCGTTTGGACCTTCATCGCAGACTGACGCGCGGATCGAGGAGCGCACAGACAAGATCGGCCGCAAAATTCGCGACCACGACAAGGGCGGCGGCCATCAACAAGCAGACGAGCGCGAGGTTGAAATCGCTGCCTAGAATGGCGTCGTAGATCAGCTTGCCCATGCCGGGATACGCAAAGATCGTCTCCGTCACCAGAGCGCCCGAAAACAGCCCGCCAAAGCCGAGGGCCGCAACGGTTGCGACTGGAATCGTGGCGTTGCGAAACACATGCCCCCACAGCACGCGGGCGGGCGAAGCGCCTTTTGCCCGTGCGGTGCGCACCCAATCCTGGGCAAGCGCCTCGCTGGCCGCTGCGCGCATATGGCGCGCATATTCGCCGACTTCCACCAGGGCCAAGGTCGCGACCGGCAAAATCAGTCCGAGCGCGCGTGCCGCAAACCCGGATTCGCCGGGCGGCGGAAGCGCGCTCGCCGGCAGCCAGCCAAGCACTACGGCAAACACGATAATCAGCATCAGTCCGAGCCAAAAAGACGGGGTTGCAGCCGATACGAACGCAAAGCTGTTGATGGCGCTGTCGATTGCGGTGCCGCGGCGGGCCGCCGCCGCGAGACCCAATGGAATGCCGAGCAGCAAGGCGAATGCGAATGCGACGAGCATCAGCAAGGCCGTGTTTGCAAATGCCGACGCAAGTGCCGCCAAAACGGGCTTCGAGTAAAGGCGGCTGTAGCCAAAATCGCCCTGCATTGCCGCCAGCGCCCAATCGGCATAGCGCGACAGGATCGGCCGGTCGATGCCGTAGAGTTCGCGCAGGCGCTTGATGTCGTCCGGCGTGATCTGCGGATTGCCGGACGCCATCAGATCGATCGGATCGCCCGGCATCAGACCCAACAAAACATAGATTGCAAAACTCGCGGCAACCAGCACGAGCAGTCCTTGCAGTGCGCGCGCGAGCGCAAAACGCATCATTTCGAATGCCAGTGCTCGACGCGCATGCTGGACTGGTACTGGTGCCCGGTCGGCTCGATACCGCCAAGCCATTTGGGAATCACGAACGCGTCGGCGCGGAAGAACAGCGGCATGACCCAGGCTTCGGCCGCATAAATCTCTTGCATGCGCGCCCACATGCCGACGCGTTTTGCCGGATCGAGCTCGCGCTCGATCGCGTCGATCAGCCGGTCCATCTCGTCGCTGCGAATGCCGGGCTGATTCTGCCCGGCCCAATTGTTTGCGGCTGTCGGAATGCTTTCCGAGTGCAGTGTGGTGCGCGGCACCGATTGGGGGGCGGATATCCAAGCATACATCGCCAGCTGGAACTTCCGCTGGCGAATCGTTTCGCCGAAGAATACGCGCGCCGGCTCGTTTTTGATGCGCACTTCGATGCCCGCGCGACGCCATTGCGCCTGCAGCACTTGCTGGACGGTCTCGCGGATTCGGTTGCCCGAAGTCGTGCCGAATTCGAACGACAGGCGCTCGCCCGCCGCATTTTGGCGCACGCCGTTGACGATGCGGTCGTAGCCTGCCGCCGCCAGCAGCGCTTGCGCTTGGGCAAGATCGAACGGGTAGGCGGCGATGCTTGCGGCATAGCCCGCGTCTTTGGGGTTGAGGAAGGAGGCGGCAACCGGCTGCTTCCCCTCGAAAAGCTGGCGCACCAGCGTTTCGCGGTCGCTTGCAAGAATGAGGGCGCGACGGACGCGCCGGTCTTTGAAGGGCGGCAGATCGAGATTGAGATCGATATGCTCGTAGATCAGGCTCGGCAGATACTGAAAATCGTAGCGCGCCGCATGGCGTTTTTCGAGCGCTAGCGCCTGGTCGAGCGTGAAGCCGAGTTCGCCAGCGACATAGTCGACGCTGCCCGACAGGAGATTCGCTTCGAGAGCGGCCGTATTTTCGATCGTGCGGACGACGATACGTTTGAAGTGCGGCGCCTTGCCATGCCACTGCCCGTTGGGCACCAGCATGACCGCAGCCCCTTGCTGCACCTCGGCAATGCGGTAGGGGCCATTGAACAAGGCGGGGTTGGTCGGCTCCGTATCGAACAGCGTGCGGCGCCGGTAGGTTTCGGGATCGCTGTCGAAGAGCGCGCGTTCGAGATGGTCGGGCAGGAATTCGAACTGGTTGAATTCGTTGTAGTTGAAGGCGACGCGGTCCTGGGTAAACACGGCCGTGCGTTCGTCGCGCGCTTCGACCTTCAAGATGCGCCGATAGGCTTCACCCGACGCGGCACCCGAGCGCGGATGTTTGCCCACATCCCACGCCAGGATCGCGTCGCGCGGCGTGACGGGCATGCCGTCGCCCCATTTGACGCCTTCGACAAGCCGAAACGCGATCTCGACGCCTTCTTTGCCGTCGGGCAGCGGCACGCGTTTGGCTCCGCCATTTTCGAATGTCGGCAGCGTCTCGCACAAAACGCAGACGAGCCGCCAATCCTTGTCGTAGGTCGTCAAGGGCCGCCTCGCCATGTTCAGCACATAGGATTTGGCGGCCATCGAATCGAACATCGGATGCAGCGTGGAGGGGAACTGCGTGATGCCAATATTGAGCGTGTCGCGCGGCTGGGCGCCAACTTGGCCCATCGCCGCCAGCGCCAAAACGGCTCCCAGCAGGAGTCCCCGCATGGCGTTAACTGTCTTTCTTGGTGCCGTCGGGACCGATGCCGCCATGGGCATAGGACCACACGGCAGGCGCTTCGAGGAACTTGCGGACCTCGGCCAAGTCGGCATCGCTGTAGGCCTGTTGGGCTTGGGCTTCTTTGAGAACGTCCCACCACGTGGCGAGCGCGTGCAGATCGACGCCCTCGGCTTTGAGCGTTGCGACGCTTTCGGGAAAAATGCCGTAGTGGAAGACGACGAAGCTGTGCGCGACTTTGGCGCCCGCTTCGCGCAGGCCGTTGACGAAATGCATTTTGGATTTGCCGTCGGTCGCAAGATCCTCGACCAGCAGCACGCGCTGGCCTTCGCGCAAATCGCCTTCGATCAGGGCGTTTCGCCCGAACCCTTTGGGCTTTTTGCGCACGTACAGCATGGGCAGTTCCAGTCGCTCGGCAATCCATGCGGCATAGGGAATGCCGGCCGTCTCGCCGCCCGCGACCGCATCGATTCCCGCAAACCCGATTTTGTTTTCGATGACCGTTACGGCCATGTCCATCAGCTTGTTGCGCGCGCGCGGAAAGCCGATCAGCTTGCGGCAATCGCAATAGGTCGGGCTCGCCCAGCCCGACGTGAAGATGTAGGGCGTTGCCGGGTTGAAGTGGATCGCCTTGGTCTCGATCAGAATGCGGGCGGTCGTCTGGGCGATCTCGTCTGGCGTCATGTCGGGTCCTTTGCCGATGCGGGAGAGCGTCTTTTTTAGGCCTGCCTGCGCACTGCCCGCAAGGGGAACGCCGCGAAAACGGTCCATTTTGGGGCTTTGCAAGACTTGGCCCGCATCGCCTAAGCTCCTGATCCCACGAGGAGGGAACGCGATGGCTGCCAAACGCTCGAAACTTTACCAATCCGCCGCGAACGATCCAGTTTTGGTCGACCGGGCGGTCGCTGGGGATCCGCGCATTGTGACCGTAATTTTGAATCGCCCGGAAAAGCTCAACGCGATTTCCTCGGCGATGTGGGCGAAGTTGGGCGAAACGATGCGGGCCCTGAATGCCGAGCCGGACATCGGCTGCATCGTGCTGCGCGGTGCGGGCGACAAGGCTTTCGGCCCCGGAGCGGACATCTCCGAATTCGAGAAGACGCGCAAAACGACCAAGCTTGCGATCGCGTACGGACGCACGATGCACGCGACGCTCGCGGCGGTCGGCGAATGCCGTCACCCTGTCGTGGCGCTGATCAAGGGGCTTTGCGTCGGCGGGTCGCTCGAAATTGCGAGCATGTGCGATCTGCGCATTGCGGGCGAAAGCGCGCGCTTCGGCGTGCCGATCAACCGCATCGGCGTGATCATGGCCTATCCCGAACTTTCCGCCCTGGTCGGTTTGGTGGGCGAGGCGGTCGCCAAAGAAATCCTGCTCGAGGCGCGCGTATTCGGCGCTGCGGAAGCCAAAGACAAGGGCCTGGTCACGCGCGTGGTCGCGGATGCGAATGTCGAGGAAGAAGCGTATCTGGCGGCCGGGCGGATCGCTGCGGGCGCGCCGCTGTCGAACCGCTGGCACAAAAAATTTGCGCGTCGGCTGCGCTCGCCCAAACCCCTGACGCGCGCCGAGTATCTCGAAGGATTCGCGAACTGCGATACCAAGGACTATCTCGAAGGCTACCGCGCGTTCCTTGAGAAGCGGCGCCCGAAGTTCGAGGGCCGCTAGGGTGCCGGGCGCGCTTGCAGGTCTGCGCATCGTCGAGCTTGCGCATATCATGGCCGGACCCGTCGCAGGCTTGATGCTGGCCGACATGGGGGCCGAAATCGTCAAGGTTGAAAAGCTGCCGGGCGGCGACGACACGCGCCGCATGGTGCCGCCGCGCGTCGGCGCGGAAAGCGCCGCCTATCTGATGATGAATCGCAACAAGCGCGGTATTGCTCTCGATCTCAAAACGCCGGGCGGCAAAGCGGCGTTGCGCCGTCTGATCGAGCGCGCCGACGTGCTGATCGAAAACTACCGTGCGGGCACGCTCGAAAAACTCGGGTTCGGCTATGCGCAGGTGCGCGCATGGGCTCCGCGGCTTGTTTATTGTTCGCTGTCCGGCTTCGGGCGCACGGGACCGTACGCTGGACGCGGCGGGTTCGATTTGGTCGCGCAGGGAATGTCGGGCTTGATGAGCGTTACCGGCGAGGGGCCGGGACGCGCGCCCGTTAAAGTTGGCGCGCCGGTCACCGACATCACATCCGGGATTCTCGCCGCGATGGGAATCCTTGGGGCCCTGCAGGCGCGCGCGCGGACGGGGCAGGGGCAGCTTGTCGAAACCTCGCTGTTTGAAGCGGGGATCGTGCAGACATATTGGCAGTCGGCTATCGCCCTTGCGACGGGCACGTCGCCCGGACCCCTTGGTTCCGCGCATCCGTTGAACGCGCCCTACCAAGCCTTCGAAACGGCCGACGGGTGGATCAATGTGGGCGCCTCGAACCAAGCGACGTGGTTGAAATTGGTCGCAGCGCTCGAGGCTCCCGCGTTGGACGACGATCCGCGCTTTGCGAGCAATGCCGCGCGCATGGCCAATCTGCCGGCCCTTGTCGAAATTCTAGCGCCGCTATTCAAAGGGCGGACGACATCCGCGTGGCTGGATATCTTCGACGCCGTCAACATGCCGGCCGGTCCGGTGCTGTCGATCGGCGAGATGCTGGCCGATCCGCAGACCCTCGCGCGTGCGATGGTCGTGGAAACCGACCATGCAACGCTCGGCCCTGTCAAAACGCTGGGCGCACCCGTCAAGTTTTCGGATACGCCCAGTGCGATAACGCGCGCCGCCCCCGTGCTGGGCCAGCATACAAACGACGTGCTGGTGGAGCTTGGCTATTCCAACGCGGAAATCGAGGACTTGCGCGCGAGCGGTGCGGTGGGTTAGCGCACGACCAGATCGATCGGGCGCGACGAAATCCGCTCGTTTCCGGTTTGCGTGACAATCACCGACTCGCCGGGGCACATCGCCGTGCCGGTCTCGCTGTCCATCAAGATCATGTGCAGGAAAAACACCATGTTCGGAGCCACGATCGCCGGATTGCCCGCATAGAACATCGGCCAGTCCATCCAGTTTGGCGCGAATGTGGTGCCGAGCGAATATCCGCACGCATTCAAACGATGGGCCGACATGCCCGCTTTGTCGCACACGCGCGCATACGCGTCGAACACCGCACCGACGGGCTCGCCTGGCCGCAGCGCTTCCCGGCAGGCCGCAAGGGCGTCCACGCATATCGCGTGCATGCGTCGATGGAGATCGCTGGCCTTCCCGACCGGGATCGTGCGCATCAAGCACGCATGGTAGTGCCGATACGCGCCTGCAAATTCCAGCGTGATCTGGTCCTGCGGTCCCAGGCTTTTGCGGCCGCTGAAATAGCGGCAGAGCAGCGCGTCTTTTCCCGATCCGATGATGAATTCGTTGGCCGGATCGTCGCCGCCGCCGCGATAGATGGCGCTGTGCATCGCTGCCAGAACGTCGCCTTCGAACGCGCCGGGGGCTATTGTCGCATGCGCCGCGTCGAGTGCGGCATCGGCCAGTTCGCCAGCCTTGCGAACGTAAACAAGCTCGGCCGGGCTTTTGACGACGCGCAAGCGCGTGACCAAATCCGAGGCCTCAACGAGCGTAGCAAAGCCGTCCAGCGCAGCCTCAAGCTTGCGCCCGTTGGCGTGGGTCAGGCCGTAGGCATCAAACTCCGCCCCGAAGGTTTTTCCTGCAAGACCGAACTCGGCCAGGATTTGGCGCAGTTCCAAGGCCGGGTCGGCGCCGTCGCGATCGGTCCAAACGCGGATATCGTCGAGAATCGATGTATGCCGCGCTTGGCGCAAATCGGGCGCGCGCGTGAGCAGCATCGTGCGCCCGTCCGCGCCCAGATACAGGCATTGGAAGAACACGTACCCGAACGTGTCGTAGCCGGTCAGGTAGTACATGCTTTCTTGACGGAAAATCAGAATCCCGTCGAGGCCGCGCGACGCCATTGCGGCGACCGCAGCGCTGCGACGGGCTTCAAACTCGCTTCGTTCGAAATGCAGCGCCATCAGTGGCTTTCGCGGCCCACGGGCGCGCCCGAATTGCCGACCAAGAAGTCCAGATCCACGCCCTTGTCGGCTTGGTTGACCGTTTCGACATAGAGTTTGGCATAGCCGCGCGTTTCGTGCTGCGGCGGGCCTTTCCACTTCTTGCGGCGCTCGGCTAACACGGCATCGCTGACATCGAGGTGCAGCTTGCGCTTGGATACATCGAGTTCGATCACGTCGCCGGTTTGCACGAGCGCCAAAGGCCCGCCGGCCGCAGCTTCAGGCGCTGTGTGCAGCACGACTGTGCCATAGGCGGTACCGGACATGCGTGCGTCGGAAATGCGCACCATGTCCTTGATGCCTTTTTTCAGCAGCTTGGCGGGCAGCGCGAAATTGCCGACCTCGGGGAATCCCGGATAGCCTTTGGGCCCGCAATTCTTGAGTACCAAGATGCAGTTCGCGTCGACATCGAGCTTTGGATCGTCGACGCGTTTGTTGTAGTCGTCGATATCCTCGAATGCGACCGCGCGTCCTTTGTGTTTCATCAAGGACGGCGTTGCGGCCGAAGGCTTCAGCACGGCGCCGTCGGGCGCCAGATTGCCGCGCAAGACAGCGATGCCGCCTTGTTTCTTGAACGGTTTGGCGAGCGGCGTGATGACCGCCTGGTTCCAGTTTTTGGCGTCCTTGACGTTGTCCCAGATCGTCCGGCCGTTCACGGTCAACGCATTCTTGTGCAGCATGCTGCCGACTTCCTTCAGCACCGTCGGCAACCCGCCCGCGTAGTAGAAATCTTCCATCAGATACTTGCCCGACGGCATCAGATTGACGAGGCAAGGGACCTTGCGTCCCAAGCGGTCCCAGTCGTCGAGCGTGAGTTCCACGCCCATGCGCCCGGCGATCGCGAGCAGATGCACGACCGCATTGGTCGAGCCGCCGATGGCGCCGTTGGCGACGATCGCGTTCTTGAAAGCCTGCTTTGTGAGGATCTTCGACATTTTAAGATTTTCGCGCACCATCTCGACCGCGCGCTTGCCGGCCATGTAGGCGAGGGTCTTGCGGCGGCTGTCGGCGGCGGGGATGGCAGCGTTGGTCGGCAGCCCCATGCCAAGCGCTTCCACCATCGATGCCATCGTGGAGGCAGTACCCATGGTCATGCAATGGCCGATCGAGCGCGACATGCAAGCTTCGGCCTCGTTGACGTCGGCTTGCGTAAGCTCGCCGGTCTTGAGCATTTCCGTGAATTTCCACACATGCGTGCCCGAGCCGATTTCCTGATCGCGCCAGCGTCCGTTGAGCATCGGGCCGCCCGACACGGCGATGGTCGGCAAGTCGCAGCTGGCAGCGCCCATCAGCAAGGCGGGCGTGGTCTTGTCGCAGCCCACCAGCAGGACGACGCCGTCCATCGGATTGGCGCGGATCGATTCTTCGACATCCATGCTGGCCAAATTGCGGAAAAGCATGGTGGTCGGCCGCATCAAGGATTCGCCAAGGCTCATGACCGGAAATTCGAGCGGGAATCCGCCCATTTCGATCACGCCTTTTTTGACCATCTCGGCCAACTCGCGAAAATGGCCGTTGCAGGGGGTCAGTTCCGACCAAGTATTGCAAATGCCGACGACGGGGCGGCCGTCGAACATATGGGCGGGCGTGCCTTGATTTTTCATCCACGAGCGGTGCACCAGACCGTCGCGGTCCTGGCGTCCGAACCACTGCTTGGAACGCAGTTCGCCCTTTTTGAAATGGCGCTTCTTTTTGTTGGCCATCGCTTCTTTTTCCTCGATTTGGACAAAACCTTACAATCGAGCTATTTCAATTGCCATGGCCATTTTGTGCAACATCCCATGAAGCTCGCCTTCGTCAATCCGAACTTGGCGCACGACTACAACGTCGAGACGCCGTTTGCCGCCCCTTTGCCGGGATCGGAATCCGCGCAAGTTTATCTGGCGCTGGCAATGGCGCGGCGCGGGCACGAAGTTGGGCTCTTCACGGGCACGACGCGCACGGCAGGCCGCCTGCGCGGCGTGGCCCAAGCGCGCTGGTCCGGCGCGCTCGAGGGCGAGTTCGACGCGGTATTCGTAACCTCGGCCGTCGATCTTTTGGCGCCGCTGCGCGCGCAAGGTTTTGCGGGACCGATCTATGCCTGGCAGCACAATGTCATCGTCCCGGGCACCGAAGAAGCCGCATTGCTGGCAGAACTTACGCACCCGCGCGACCGCATCTTGTGCGTGAGCGACTGGCACAAGGCGAACTACGCCGCCAACGGCGTTGCTGCGGCGCGCATCGATGTTTTGCGCAACGCGATCGGCCCGCGTTTCGAAACGTTGTTCGCAGCCGGCGAATCCATCCTTGCCGCCAAAGCGCCGCGTGCGGCATTCACGTCCGTGCCGTACAAGGGCCTCAAACAGGCGCTGGCCTTTTTCAAGGATCTGCATGCGTTGCGGCCCGAACTGACGCTCGACGTGTTCTCCAGTTTCGATTTTTATCCGGCCAACAATCTCTTTCGCCGCCAGCCGAGTTGGCTGTTGCTGGCGGCGGAGGCCAAGTCAGCGGCCGGAGTCGCCTATCACGGCAACGTGGCGCAACCGGCGTTGGCCGAGGCCCTCAAGCGGGCCGTGCTGCTGTTCTATCCGAACGTCGCGGCGGAAACCTCGTCGATCGCGGTCATGGAGGCGATGGCGGCGGGGTGCGTCGTGGTGACGACGGCACTGGGAGCGTTGCCCGAAACAGTCGGCGATTTTGGTATTCTTGCCCCGGTTGTTGGGGGCAATATCGATCCGCAAGCCTATGTTTCGTCCGCCGCCGCCATAGCGGAGGCCTTTGCCGCAGGCAATTCGGCGCTGGAAGCGCGGTTGCAGATGCAGGTCGCGCACGTTACCGCAACGTGCCGCTGGGACATCCGCGCTGTGGAAGCCGAGCGGCTGCTGGCGGGACAGTTCGGTACGGACCGAAGTATCGGCACGTCTTCTCGGCTATAATCTCGGACATGAAAAACGGTCCGACGATCGCGGGCGTGGCGTCGTTGCTGGGCGATCCTGCGCGCGCCAACATGATGGCGGCGCTGATGGCAGGCAAAGCGCTTACGGCAGGCGAACTGGCGCAGGAAGCCCGCGTGACGCCGCAGACCGCAAGCGGCCATCTGGCCCGGCTGGTCGATGCAGGGCTGCTTTTGGTCGAGGTGCAGGGGCGCCATCGCTATTTTCGTATCGCCGGGGCGGAGGTTGCCGAAGCGATCGAGACGCTGGAGGTATTGGCTGCGCGCACCGGCCATCTGCGCACGCGGCCGGGGCCGCGCGATCCGTCGCTGCGTGCCGCCCGACGCTGCTACGACCATCTTGCCGGGGCGGCGGGCGTCGAACTCTTCGACGCGCTGCTCGAACAAGCGGTGCTGACGGTCGGCCCCGATGGGCTTGCCCTCAGCGTTGCGGGCCGCGCGCGTTTTTGCGTCGCAGGCATCGACCTTGCCGCGATGGACAAGCGCAGCCGTCCGCTTTGTCGGGCCTGCCTCGATTGGTCGGAGCGGCGCCCGCATCTTGCCGGATCGCTCGGCGCGGCGTTGCTTTCAATGTTTTTGGCGCGCAAATGGCTGCGCCGCGATCCGGGCAGCCGCGCGCTTTTGTTTTCGCCGGACGGACGCAAAGCGTTCGAGGCATTTTTGGGCCGGACGCCGGTTCATGCCGCGTTGTCTGGCCAGCTTTCGGCCGTCAACGAAACATAGCGCACCTTCGCAGAGCTACCGTCTTGCCTTTCCCGGTTCGGAGGATTGGCGCGATGAAAGCGGTTTTGCGAGGTTTGATGCAGTTGCTGTATGTTTGGCACGCGCGCGTGCGTTCGCGTGCGCACCTGGCCGAACTCGACGCATATCTGCTTGCCGACATGGGGCTTTCGCAAGCCGATATTCGCTGCGAATGCGCCAAACCCTTCTGGAGACCGTGAATGATCGCCGTGATTTTCGAGGTTCGCCCGGCCGAGGGCCGCAAATCGGCCTATCTCGAACATGCGGCGGCCTTGCGCGCCGAATTGGAGACCGTCGACGGGTTCGTGTCGGTCGAACGGTTCCAGAGCCTTTCCGACGACGGCAAAATGCTGTCGCTGTCGTTTTGGCGCGACGAGGCGTCGATCTTCAATTGGCGCAACCGTCCCTGCCATCGCGACGCGCAAAGCGCCGGACGGGGCGGTGTTTTTGCCGATTACCGGCTGCGCGTGGTTGGCGTGATCCGCGATTACGGCATGTTCGAGCGCACGCAAGCGCCAGCCGACAGTCGCGTGCAGCACGATCCGGGTTTTACGATCTAGCGGCCCGACGCATCGAAACGATGCCGCACGCCACCACCACGGCGGCCCCCAGCCACGTCCATAGACCGGGGACATCGCCGAAGAAAATCATGCCGAACAAGGTCGCAAACAGCAGCAGCGTATAATTGTAAGGCTGTAGCGCGCTGGCAGGGGCGAGCGCGATGGCGCGGACGATCAAAATATGCGCGCCCGCCCCGCTAATGCCGCCGACAATCAGCCAGAACCAGCCCGATGGATCCGGCGGATGCCAGTCGAACGAAGCGATCGTCCCGAGCACGATCAGGCCGACCAGCGGCGTGTGCAGCGTCGTGATGTCGGTGCTGTCTTTGGCCGACACGATGCGCGTGACCACTTGGTAGAGCGCCCAAAGCAGGGTGGCCGCGACCGCAATCCACATGGCGGCGCCAAGTTGCTCGAAGGACGGGCCAACGATCATCGTCGCGCCGGCCATTCCGGCGGCGACGAGCATCCAGCCGAGCGCATCGACCTTTTCGCGCAAAAAGAAAAACGATAGGGCCGTCACCAGCAACGGCGCGGCCGCCGCGACGGCATGCACGTCGGCCAACGGCAATGTGCGGAACGCCGTGACAAAGCACAGCATTTCGAGCAGCAAGATCGCCGTCCGCGCGGCTTGCCACCACGGCGCCTTTGTCTTGAGCACGATCCAGGGACCGGCACCCGCAAGCCAGCAGCCGATCGCGACGAACAGCGCGAAGCGGATCGCCATGATTTGCGGGATCGGATAAATCTGCGTGAGCGACTTGTTGATCGCGTCCATCGATGCGAACAGCGCCATGGACGCGACGGCCATCAAAATGGGCTTGAGCCCGATTTTCTCCACGTCAAAAAATTCCGTCGATTTCGCCCGCTGGCGTCAGGCCGATGGCTTCGGCGGCGGGGATGCGCGGCAGGCCCGGCATGGTCATCACATCGCCTGCAAGCGCCACGATGAATCCCGCACCGGCCGATAGACGGATTTCGCGTACCGGCAAATCGTGGCCGGTGGGAGCGCCCTTCAACTCGGGATCGGCGGCAAACGAGTACTGGGTCTTGGCCATGCAGATAGGCAGATGCCCGAAACCCGCTTTTTCGAGCGCGGCCAGACGCTTTGCCGCAGCACCCGAAAAACTGACGGTGCCGGCACGATAGATCTCGCGTGCGATCGTCTCGATTTTTGCCTTCAGCGGCATCGCATCGGGATAGAGCGGCGCGTATTTTCCTGCACCTGCGTCGATCGCGGCGACGGCTGCGCGCGCGAGATCTTCCGCACCCGCGCCGCCCTTCGCCCAATGCTGCGCGCGAATGGCTTTTGTGCCGACTGTTGCGCACGCGGCTTCGATGGCGCGCCATTCGGCATCGGTATCGCTTGTGAAGGCGTTGATCGCGACCAAAACCGGCAAGCCGAATTTCTTCAAGTTTTCGACGTGGCGCAAAAGATTGCCGAGGCCCCGTTCGACGGCCGCGACATCTTCGACGCCGAGCGCTTTTGAATCCGCGCCGCCCTGGAGCTTGAGCGCGCGCACGGTCGCCACGACGACGGCCAGATCCGGCGACAGCCCGGCCTGACGGCATTTGATGTCGAGGAACTTCTCGGCGCCCAAATCGGCGCCGAAGCCCGCCTCGGTGACCGTGTAATCGGCGAGCCCGAGCGCCATTGTCGTTGCAATGGCGGAGTTGCAGCCGTGCGCGATGTTCGCAAACGGCCCGCCATGCACGAACACGGGATTGTTTTCGAGCGTTTGGACGAGATTGGGTTTGATCGCGTCTTTCAGCAACGCAGCCATTGCGCCCGCAGCTTTGAGGTCTGCGACCGTCACGAAGCTGCCGTCTTTGTTGTCGGCCACGACGATCCTGGCGAGACGCGCTTCAAGGTCCGCGGCGTCTTTGGCCAAGCACAAGATCGCCATCACTTCGGAGGCCGTCGTGATGTCGAAGCGCGTTTGGCGCGCGGCCCCGTTGCCGGTCCCGAGCCCTGCGACGATATCGCGCAAGGCGCGGTCGTTCATGTCCAGCACGCGCGGCCACGTCACGCGCTTGGGATCGATAGCTGGCGCCTTCGCCCAGTAGACATGGTTGTCGATCAACGCCGCGAGCAGATTGTGCGCCGAGCCGATTGCGTGGATGTCGCCGGTGAAATGCAAGTTGATGTCGGCCATCGGCACGATCTGCGCGTAGCCGCCGCCGGTGGCTCCGCCTTTTTGGCCAAAGCAAGGGCCCAGCGACGGTTCGCGCAGACAGATCGCGGTGCGCTTGCCGAGCCGGTTGAGCGCGTCGCCAAGCCCGATGGTCGTCGTCGTTTTGCCTTCCCCGGCTTTGGTGGGGTTGATCGCGGTGACGAGGATCAGCTTGCCGCGTTTTTTGGCGGCGGGAAGCGCCGCCAAATCGATTTTGGCTTTTGTCTTGCCGTAAAATTCGAGCGCCGCCTCGGGGATATCGAGTTTGGCGGCGACTGTTGCGAGCGGTGCGAGGGCGGCTTTGCGGGCAATCTCGATATCCGACATGTCAGCTTCCTTTGGCGGCCTGCCGCTTCAATGCGGCTTCGCGAATGGCGGTGATGGTCGTACGCGTCGTGATCATTTCGGGGTCGGTCTTGAGCTCGATGACGGCGGGAAGGTTGGACGCGAGCGCGCGCCGAAAGGCGGGCAAAAACGCTTCGCTCGTCTCGACCGTTTCGCCGTGGCATCCAAGCGCGCGTGCGAACGCGGCAAAGTCCGGGTTGACGAGGTCGGTGCCCACCACGCGGCCCGGATGTTCGCGTTCCTGGTGCATGCGGATGGTGCCGTAGGTGCGGTTGTTGAACACCAGCACGATGGGCGTTCCGCCGTGCTGACGCGCGGTCGCGATTTCCTGGCCCGCCATCATGAAGCCGCCGTCGCCCACGCATGCGACGACGATACGCCCCGGATGCACAAGCGAGGCTGCAACGGCGGCAGGCACCGAATAGCCCATCGCCCCCGAGGTGGGGCCGACGAGCCGCGCAGGGCGTTTGAACGTCAAATAGCGCTGCGGCCAGCCCGTGTGGTTGCCGGCATCGACAGTCACCGTGAAAGCCTCGGGCAATTCGCCCGCCAGGGCGCGCATGGCACGCCCCATATCGAGTGCGCCGTTATAGGGCGTGGGCTCGAGCGTGGCGACATAGTCGGCACGCGCCTGCGCGGTCCATGCGCTCCAAACCGGATTGGCGATCGGCTTGGCTGCGGCAGCGGCAAGCGCAAACGCCGAGCCGCTGGCCTGGATCGCCATGTCGGCATTGTAGACGCGACCGGTTTCTTCAGCCGATGGGTGGATATGGATCAGCTTCTGGCGCGTGCGGGGCGCATCGACGATCGAATAGCCTTGCGTCGTCATTTCGCCGAGCCTCGCGCCGATGACAAGCAGCAGATCGGCATCCTTCGCGCGTTTGGCAAGCGCAGGCGAGGTGACGGTGCCGTATTCGCCGACATAGGAGGCGCTGTCGTTGGCGCACGCATCCATGCGCCGGAAGCTGACGGCAACGGGCAGGGCGTTGGCCTCGGCGAATTTCTGCAAGGCAAGGCACCCTTCGTCGCTCCAGCACGAGCCGCCCGCGATAATCATCGGCCGCTCGGCGGTTGCCAGCAGCTTGAGCGCGTCTTGCACGGCCAATGTCGTCGGCGCGGCTTGCAGCGGGCGGTAGCGTGCGGCATCGGGCACGCTCGCGATTTCCGTCAGCATGTCTTCGGGCAAGGCCAGCACGACGGGGCCCGGCCTGCCCGAGGTCGCGACATGGAAGGCGCGCGCCATGTATTCGGGGATGCGGTCGGTGCGGTCGATCTGGGCCGCCCATTTTGCGACGGGGCCGAACATCTGGCGGTAGTCGATTTCCTGGAAGGCCTCGCGGTCGGTTGCATCGCGCCCAACTTGGCCGACCAGCAAGATCATCGGCGTCGAATCTTGGAAGGCCGTGTGGACGCCAACGGCGGCGTGGCAGGCACCGGGACCGCGCGTCACCATCGCGATGCCGGGGCGGCCCGTAAGCTTGCCGTAGGCGTCGGCCATGTTGGCCGCGCCTGCCTCGTGGCGCGCATTGACGAGTTTGACTTGGCGGCTGTCGTGCAGCGCGTCGAGAACATCGAGGTAGCTTTCGCCGGGCACGCAAAACGCCATGTCTGTGCCGTGCAAAAGCAGTTGGTCGACCAAAATCCGGCCGCCGGAGCGCGCAACCAATTTCATTTTTGTATCCCTACCGCCTTGGACGTTTCCTCGTGCGCAGTTAACGGCGGTACGGCGTTTGCGTCAATGGACGAAGCCCGCGCCAAGGGCTATTCTTCGGGCATGAGCGATGTCCCGGACTGGATGTGGAACGACGATCACAGCGCCTTTCGCGATTTGGTCGGTTACGGACCCATCGCATGGCGCGAGTTTTACGTCGAATTGGCGCTGACATTGGACGAGCGGCATCGCAATCGCTCGGGCGTGGCGCATGGGGGCGTCATCGCGACCTTGGCCGATGCGGCGGGCGGGTTTGCAGGCTGTTGGTGCCCGCATCCCGGGCGCATCCGGCGCGCGTCGACTTTGTCGCTGACCACGCATTTCGTGTCGGTTGCGCGCATGGGTCGGCGCTTGATCGCCAAGGGCTCGGCCAACCGCGGCGGCAAATCGATTTTCTTCGCGACGATCGAGATGATCGACGATACGGGGCAACTTATCGCGACAGGCACGGGCGTCTACAAATACCGGCCCGGCAGCGAGTCCGCCGAAGGCGTGCCGCGCGATACGCCGGTCTAGCTGGCGTCTGGCGGGCGGGCGTATTTGCCCCTATAACGGTGTCGAATTTTGCCTCTTGGAGTGACCATGGCCTTGCCGCTTGCGTTGCGCGAAAACTCGAAAAATCTGCTGGGTTCTTTGATCCGCGAAGTCTCCAAAGACGCGATGGAAAAACCGGGGCTGATCCCGCTATGGTTCGGCGAAGGCATCCGCACGGCTCCTGCGGCCGTCGTGGCGGCGGCCCACCAGGCGATCGACGCGGGCTACCAGCATTACGCCTCCAGCCTGGGCCGCCAGGAACTGCGCGTGGCGATCGCAAAATACGTCTCGCGCTTGCGTGGGGTTGCCGTCGATGCCGATCGCATCTGCGTGACCGCATCGGGCAATTCGGCGATCCAAATGGCGATGCAGCTGATCGTCGATCCGGGCGACAACGTCGTGTTTGCCGTGCCGCTGTGGCCCAATGCTGCCGACATGGTCCAGCATTTGAACGGCGAGGTTCGGCGCGTGGCGTTGGCGCACGACGATCGCGGATGGTCGCTCGATCTTGACCGACTGTTTGCCGCTTGCGACGCGCGCACGAAAGCTATCTTCCTCAACTCGCCCGGCAACCCGACCGGTTGGCTCGCGACGGCAGACGAACTCAAGGCCGTGGTCGAATTCTGCCGCAAGCGCGGCATTTGGGCGATCGGCGACGACGTTTACGAGCGCATCGTTTATGATGGCGAAAAATCGCCCTCGTTGCTCGATTTTGCCGGCCCCGAAGACCCGGTGATGATCGTCAATTCGTTTTCGAAGGGCTGGTGCATGACCGGCTGGCGTTTGGGCTGGCTCGTCGCGCCGGCATCGGTCGTCGATACGCTCGGCAAGATCGTCGAATTCAATACGTCGGGTGCGACGACCTTCGTGCAGCGCGCAGGGCTCGTCGCGCTCGAACAAGAAGACTTCGTGAAGACCATCAGAGCCGAATATGCGCAAGCCCGCGATATCGCGTTCCAGCGTTTGTCGGCGATGGGCCGCGTGCGGTTGACGCGCCCGAAGGCCGCATTCTATGCGTTCTTCTCGGTCGACGGCATGACCGACTCGGTCGCGATGTGCAAACGCTTCGTGCATGAAGCAAATGTTGGCTTGGCGCCCGGCCGTGCCTTTGGTGCCGAGGGCGAGGGCTATATCCGTCTGTGTTTTGCAACCGATCCGGGCAAGCTCAGCGAAGCCCTCGATCGAATCGAACCGATGCTGCGTTGAGGGAATGGCCATGACGGCGTTTGTCGGAATCGATTGGGGCACGACCAACTGCCGTGCCTACCGGTTGGACCAGGCCGGCTTCGTGCTGGAGCGGCGCACCGACGGCGCCGGCATCCTGACCGTGCGGAACAGCGATTTTTCGGCCGCCCTCACGCGCATTGCGGGCGACTGGATCGAGGCAGCCGGCGATGCTGCCATTCTGATGTGCGGCATGATCGGGTCCGCGCAAGGCTGGGTCGAGGCGCCGTATTTGCCGGTGCCGACGACCGCTAAAGACATCGCGTCAAAACTTGCGGCAGTTGCCGACCCGCGGCGCCGCATCCTAATCGTGCCGGGTTTGCACGGGCGCGGCCCGGCCGGGCCGGATGTGATGCGGGGCGAGGAAACCCAGATCCTGGGCAGCGGCATTGCGGACGGCATCGTGTGTCTGCCCGGCACCCATTCGAAATGGGCCGTGATCGAGGGGGGGCGCATCGTGCGCTTCGCCACGTTCATGACCGGCGAAGTGTTCGGCGTCATGCGCCGCAATTCGATTTTGGGCCGTTTGATGAACGACGCGCCGCACGATGCGGCAGCCTTTGCGGGCGGACTTGTGCGCGCGCAGACACCCGGCGGGCTGCTGCACCAGCTTTTTACGGTGCGCACGGCCGGGCTGTTGGAAGGTCTTGATCGCGATGCGGGCGCCAGTTTTCTGTCGGGCGTGCTCGTGGGCCAGGAAATCGAGGCTGCCAAGGCGCAGTTTGCTCCGGCCAGCGTGACGGTTGTCGGCAGCCACCCGCTGGCGCAGCATTACACGATCGCTCTCAATATCGCGGGCATTGCGGCGCATGCGGTGTCGGGCGACGACGCCGCCGCGCGCGGCCTCTACATTATTGCGCGCGAAGCCGGACTGGTGTCGTGCGGGTCCTGATCCCCGACGCGCAGTATCCGGGCTTGCCGGATATCGAAGCCGAAGCGCTGCCGGATGCGGAGTTCGTCGTGCATCGCGCGCGCGATCCCTTGCAGATACCCGACAGCGTTTGGTCGCGCGCCGACGGCGTGCTGCTGTGGCAGGACATGCCGATCGACCGCGCGGTCGTGGAGAAGCTCGCGCGCGCGCGCATCGTCGTGCGCCACGGCGTGGGTTTCGATCGCGTCGATCTGGCCGCGTGCGCGGATCGCGGCATTGTCGTGTGCAACACGCCCGACTACGGGACCGAAGAAGTGGCCAACCACGCAATGGCATTCGCGCTTGCGCTGCGCCGTGGCCTTGCAACGTATGGCGAGATGCTCGGCCTCGATCCGCAAGCGGGCTGGCGGTGGGACGCGCCGCCTTTGATGCGTCGGCTGTCGGGGCAAACCTTCGGCATCGTCGGCATGGGGCGCATCGGACGGGCCTGTGCCGCGCGGGCCGCCGCATTCGGCTTCAAGGTCGTCTATGTCGATCCGCTGCTGCGCGCGGACGCAGCCGCCAAGATTCCCTATCGCCGGGTCGAGGCGCTGTTCGACATGCTGGGCGAGGCCGACATCGTATCGATCCACTGCCCGCTGACCGCCGACACGCACGGTCTATTCGGGCAGGGCGCTTTCGCGCGCATCAAAAAAGGTGCGATCCTGATCAACACGGCGCGCGGACCCATTGTCGATACGTCCGCGTTGCTTGCGGCCATCGAAGCGGGCCAGGTCGGCGGGGCGGGGCTCGATGTGCTGCCGCAAGAGCCGCCCGACCCCGACGATCCCTTGATCGCCGCCTATCGGTTGGCGCCGTCGTGGCTTGCGGGGCGGCTGCTGCTGAGCCCGCATGCGGCGTTCTACAGTCCCGAAAGCTGGCGCGATCTGCGTTTCAAGGCGGCGAGGACATTGGGCGAATATCTCAAGGAAAACCGGCTGCGAAATTGCGTGAACCGCCATTTTTTCGCGCAAGGCGCGTTGCCGGACGAAGCAGAAACCGAGATCTGAGGGAGAAGTCTTCATGCGAGTCGTGATTACGGGCGGAACAGGAATGCTCGGCAAAAAGCTTGCGGCGGCGCTTTTGAAGCGCGGCACGCTGATCGATCGCGCCGGGCAACCGCGCGACATTTCGAAGATCGTCTTGTTCGACGTGGCCGAGGCGCCGGGCATTCCGGTCGACAAGCGTATCGAGGTCGTCCTCGGCGCGGTGGACGACCGCAAACAGATCGACGCGCTGATTGCGCCCGACACGGGCGCCGTCTTCCATCTGGCCGGCGTGGTGAGTTCGGGCGCCGAACGCGATTTCGATTTGGGCTACCGCGTCAATCTCGACGGCACGCGCGAAGTGCTCGAAGCCGCGCGGCGACTGCCGCAACCGATCAAACTTGTGTTCGCATCGTCGCTCGCATGCTACGGCGGCGATCTTCCGGCCATTATCCCGGACGATTTTCGCATCACGCCACAAACCTCCTACGGCACACAAAAAGCGATCGGCGAATTGCTGGTGGCCGACTATGCCCGCAAAGGCTTTGTCGACGGGCGCAGCCTGCGTTTGCCGACGATCGTTGTGCGGCCGGGCAAGCCCAACTTGGCCGCATCGACCTTCGCCTCGTCGATTTTGCGCGAGCCTTTGGCGGGCGCGCGCGCGTCGTGCCCTGTCGATCCGGAAACGTGGATGCCGCTGCTGAGCCCGCGCCGCTGCATCGACGCGTTCATTCGCGCGCACGATTTGGACGATGCGCAGTGGGGTTGGAACCGAACCTTGCTGCTGCCGTCGCTCGATCTTACCGTGCGCGAAATGGCCGACGGTCTCAAGCGCGCGGCGGGCGACGCGGCCTACGCGCTGATCGACTGGAAGCCGGATGCGGCGATCGCCAAAATTGTTGCCGGTTGGCCCGCACGCATGGCGGCCAAGC
Source organism: Asaia bogorensis (assembly GCA_945901855.1). GTDB lineage: Bacteria > Pseudomonadota > Alphaproteobacteria > CACIAM-22H2 > CACIAM-22H2 > Tagaea. The sequence continues at coordinate 66,560 of CAMDLT010000020.1, forward strand.
GCGCGATCGCGATGGGCTTTGCCGCCGACGCATCGATCGACGAAATCATCGAAAACTACCGCAGCGACGACGCGCCTAAGGGCTAAAACTCGCGCCCGTCGAGGCGATAAAAAATCGATCCGCAAAGCAGGATGTCGGGCGTTTCGCCGTCGCTGGCCAAGGGGAGAATGAGCGTTTCGATTTCGGCCCAATTCTCGCCGTGGTTCAGGATCGGGCGCGCCCGCGCGTGCGTTGCCAGTCCCCGTTCGATCGAAACCGCCATGCGCGCGAAAAGCGTTGCACGGCCCGCCTCGGACATGGGCATTTCGTCGAGATACGCGCCCGTAACATCCGACCCGATCGCCAGCACGATATGGGTCCCGAACAGCCGGTAGCGCAGCCGAACGGGCTCGCGCTCGATGTCGAGCAGCCAGAGCGAACCCAGCATCGCGGGAATATCGAACGCGTCGAACGCGGCGCGCGGCGGCAGCGTCCTGCCCTGGCGCGGCAGGACGCGCCAATAGTCATAGAGGCGGACAAGACGCGGATTCCAATCTTGCGTCGAAAAAGGTTCGGTCTGCCAAAGGTCGGGCATTGTTATCCCCACGTCACGTCAATTCCTTGCATCGATCTGCGCTCTCCGCGATGATCCAACGGCAGGCGGATCGGTCAAGAGTCGCCGACAGGGAGGGACAACGCGATGAGTTCGAGATTGGCAGGCAAGACGGCTTTTGTCACGGCCGCAGCGCAAGGAATCGGTGCCGCGACGGTAAAATTGTTTGCGGCCGAAGGCTGCCGCGTGATCGCAACCGATATCGACGAAACCAAGTTGCAAGCGCTTGCGGGCACGCCCAATGTTTCGGTGCGCAAGCTCGACGTAATGGACCGCGCGGCGGTCCAGGCGGCAGCTGCCGATGCGGGGGCCGTGGATGTGCTGTTCAACTGCGCGGGCTTTGTCCATCACGGGTCGATCCTAGATTGCGACGATGCAGCCTGGGATTTTTCGATGAATCTGAACGTGCGTTCGATGTTCTGGATGACCAAAGCCTTGCTGCCCGCCATGATCGCCAAGGGCAAGGGGTCCATCGTGAACATGTCGTCGGGCGCGTCGTCGATCAAAGGCGCTCCGAACCGGTTCGTCTACGGCACCACAAAAGCTGCCGTTATCGGGCTCACCAAAGCTCTGGCGGCCGACCATGTGCGGCAGGGCATTCGCGCCAATTCGATCTGCCCGGGCACGGTCGATACGCCGTCCCTGAAGGGTCGTATCGACGCGTTCACGGACCCCGTACAGGCGCGCAAAGACTTCATTGCGCGCCAGCCAATGGGGCGTTTGGGAACGGCCGAGGAGATTGCCGAACTGGCGCTGTTTTTGGCCAGCGACGCGTCAAGCTTCATCACCGGCGCCGAGTTCAAAATCGACGGGGGTTGGTCGCTTTAGGCGGTTGCGGCAGCCGGCGTCCGCGCACGCACTTTGCCGTGTTTGAGCGTCGCGGCAATGCGCGCCGCCGCGTAGATTCCGCCAAGACCGACGGCATTGACCAGAAATTGCTGGATCGCATCCGCGCCGATCAATGCGAACGCGATCCCGCCGGCATGGGCCAGTACCATGCCGGCGAAAAACACCGTCAAAGCCTGGCGGCCCATCGCAACGAAGGGCTTGGCCAAATCGGCTTCGAGAAGGCTCGGCCAACTATCGACAATGCGTAGCGTCACGATCGCGAGCGCCAGGAAATGCGTGTATTGGCGAATGTCGAGATTGGGTTTGTCGGCGTGGGCGTAAAACCAGTCGTGCAGCACGATCAGGCTTGGATCCAAGCCGTAGACTGCGGGCGATACGGCGCCAAGCCCCAATACCAACCATAACGCCGATGCGCCGACGAGTACGGGACTGCGCCGCACGTTCGGCAACCAGCCGCGTGCGGCGGCAAAACCCGTAAAAAACAGCAATTGCCAAGCGAGCGGATTGAAACCCCAGCCGCGTCCTTCAGGCGCATAGGATTCGAGATTGAAATTGGTTGCTTCGACGAACATCCAAAGTCCGACCGACAGAGCAATGACCCAACCCGGATGCAAGCGCGCGAGCGCTATCGCAAGCGGAACGCCCGCTAGAGCAAATTCCGAGCTGAAGGAATCGCAGGGGATTCCCAACTGCCGCGAATTGTGATTCAAGCTTTGTACTGGAGTGGAGGCCAGTACGGATGGCGCGATCACTTTCTCAGGATTTGCGGTCTCGTGTTGTGGCGGCGGTTGC
>CAMDLT010000021.1 GCA_945901855.1 Asaia bogorensis
GGCACGGTTCGCGAGATCCGGCGCGCGCATATGCGCGGCGGACGGCATGCGCCGCTGACGCGCGACGAACTGATCGCCAAGTTCCGCGGCAATGTCGCCCACGGCGGCCTGTCCGGCAGCTTCGGCGACGAACTGCTTGCGACCTGCCTTGGTATCGCCGCGCTTCCCGATCTTTCACGCTTGTCGGCGCTGCGCGTCGTCTGACGAGGATCTTTTCAATGAGCAAGACACAGACCGCCCCCAGCGACACGATCTCTGCGCGCCTCGCCGCCTGGGCGCACGCTTTGACCTATGACGGCCTCCACGAGGCCGCGCGCAAGGCGACCGTCGCGACCGTGGTCGATACGGTCGGCTTGAGCCTGTCGGCGCGTCACGAGCCCTATGCCAGAGCTGTCGTCGACAGTCTCGATGCCGACGGCCAGTGCTCGGTCATGGGCCGCAGCCGGGGGCTGGACGCGGGCGGGGCCGCGTTCGTCAATGGGGTTGCAGCGCATGGCGAGGATTTCGACAACACGTTCGAGGGTTGTCCGGTCCATTCGGGCGCCGTCATCGTGCCGGCAATTTTGGCGCTGGGCGAGCGCGACGGCTTGGACGGCAAAAGCGTGACGACCGCAATCGCGGTTGGCATCGAGGTGATGTGCCGGCTTGGACTTGTGGCGAAGAAAGGCGTTCATAGCGCAGGCTTCCACCCGACCTCCGTGCTCGGCACGCTGGCCTGCGCCGGGGCATCCGCCAAGGCCATGGGGCTCTCTGCCGAACAGACCGCCCATGCCTACGGCATTGCCGGCAGCGCTGCCTCGGGCATCATCGAATATCTGGCCGATGGTTCGTCGACGAAGCGTATGCATGCGGGGTGGGCAGCACAGGCGGGCATTCGTGCGGCGATGCTGGCGCGCGCAGGCTTCGACGGTCCGGCAACCGTATTCGAGGGGACGCACGGACTGTTCAAAGCGTTTGCGCCGTCGCTCAAGGTACCCGAATTCCATCACCTGACCGACGAGCTGGGTAGCCGCTGGATCGCCGGCGATGTCGCTTTCAAGCCCTATGCCTGCGGGACGATGACCCAGCCCTATATCGACTGCATGCTGAGCCTGCGCCGGCAAGGGCTCAAGCCCGAGGACGTCGCGAGCGTCGTTTGCGAAGTTGGCGAGGGCACGGTGCACCGGCTATGGGAGCCGTTGGCGCTGAAGCAGTTGCCGCCCTCGCCCTATGGCGCCAAATTCAGCACGCCCTATTGCCTCGCCGTAGCGCTGGTCGATGGCGATGCGGGTCTCGCCCAGTTCAGCGATGCGCGTATCGCCGACGCGCGCGTCCAGGCGATGGCAGGCAAGGTCACTTACGTGATCGACCCCGACAACGAATATCCGGCAAACTATACGGGCCATGTGCGCGTCACGTGCATCGACGGACGCGTTCTTGAGGCACGCCAAGGTTGCCTGCGCGGCGGGGTGCGAGAGCCCATGGCGCTCGACGAGCTCAAGGCCAAATACCGCGCCAACACGGGCTTCGCCGGCCTCGGGCAACAGGCCGCCGAGCGCCTGCTCGCCGCTCTTCTCGACCTTCCCAATCGTTCCGATCTCACCTTCCTGAAAGAGGTTGCCCATGACGACGCCTGAATCCGCCGAACTGTCCGGCCGTATCGCGCTGGTGACGGGTGCGGCCCGCAATATCGGCAGGGCCATCGCTGTGGCACTGGCACAGGGCGGTGCGGATGTCGCCGTCCATACCCGTGCAGCGCGCGATCAGGCAGAGGAGACGGCGCGTCAGGTGCGGGCGCTGGGCCGCCGTGCCGTCGTGGTGACGGGCGATCTTGCGGATCCAGCACAGGCCGATGCCGCCGTGGCACAGGCTGTCGAGGCATTGGGCGGGCTCGATATCGTCGTCAACAACGCCGCCCTGCGTCGCGAAGGCAAGATCGAAACGATCGATTATGCCGCCTGGCGCGAGATCATGGGAGCGACTCTGGATGGCGCGTTCCTCGCCACGCGCGCCGCGATGCCGCACATCATCGCCCGCGTCGACAAGGGCTTTGGACGCATCGTCAATATCGGCGGAATGACCGGGCATAGCGGTGCGCCGGAGCGCGTCCATGTGGTAACGGCCAAAGCGGGCATTGTCGGATTTACCAAGGCGCTGGCGCACGATCTCGCCCCTCACGCCATCACCTCGAACTGCGTGGTGCCGGGGATGATCGATACCGTGCGCGGCGGCTCGAACCCGGACAAGGCCGCGCACCATGCAGACCGCAAAATCCTGCTGGGACGTCGCGGCCTCCCGGAGGAGGTGGCTGGGGCTGTGCGCTATCTTTGCGGGCCGAGTGCGGCTTTCGTCACCGGGCAGACCCTGCATGTGAACGGAGGCACCTATATGCCCTGAAGGGCGGCGAAGCGCCGACCGTAACGCCGGGCGTTTTCTGATCGGGCCCGCGCCCGGCCCCGCAGTTGACACAGTCTGTTGCCCCGGCGCATCCCGAACGCACTTGCCGCAGCCTAGGCTGCCGGCGCCTGGTTGCTGAAGATGGCCCCTGCGGTCATATCGACGCGCGGATCACGAGCTCGGCCGGATGGACAATGCGACGGCTGGGACCGGAATAGCCGTCGATCCTTTCGATCAAAGCGTTCCAAGCGCTGCGCGCCATGTCTTCGATGGGGTGACGGACGATGGAAAGCGGCGGATCGACAATCAACGCCCAATTCGGTTCGTCGAAAACGAGCAGAGAAATATCGTCTGGAATTCGCACTTTGGACCGTTCGATTGCAGCGATCAGCGGCAACGCCAGGATGCTGTTCGACGCGATGATCGCATCCGGGCGCGCGCGGCGGCGTAGCATCGCGTCGATTTGTGCCCCAAATTCGCCGTCGTCGGCAGCGCGGACGAACGTTTGCGTCTGGACGCCAATTTTCTTTCCCGTGGCGGCGAGTGCGGCCATGCGATGCTGCGTCGTGATCAGTTCGGGCCAGCGCACCACGAACGTCAGACGCTTGCGCCCGGCCGCGGCAAGGGCCGCAACCGCATCCGCCATAACGCCGCTGTTGTCCATCGAGACATAGTCGAAGCGCGGATCGTCGCTGACGCGGTCGATGACGACGGCCGGCACGCCGGCTGCCGCGATCTGGTCGAAAGCCGCACCCGGCGCGGCCGTCGGCACCAAAAGGATCCCGTCGACCTGGCGTTCGAGCAATGCACGCGCGCGTCGCACTTCCGTCTCGGGATCGCCGCGACTCAGAACCTGCATGACTTCGTAGCCTTGCTGCGCGCCGATGCGTTCGAAATTGTCCAGCAGCGCCGCGAAATAGGCACTGGCCGTGTCGTGGGCGATCAGCCCGACGACCCGCGAATGGCGCCGACGCAGACTTTGGGCGACCCGATTTGGCAGAAAGCCAAGACTGTCGATTGCGGCGACGACGGCGGCACGTCGGGCATCGCTGACCGGAATTTTTGGATTGAGAACGTTCGAGACTGTGCCGATCGACACGCCAGCAAGGCGCGCGACGTCGCTGATCGTTGCTTTGGGTCTTTCCCTGAAGCGGCTTGCCTTTGTCATGGTTCCATTTTATATTTATTTGAACGTTTCAATCGAGAGCAAAAATTGCTCCGACGGTGGGAGGCACGCAGGCGATCAATGAAGATAACCAAAATTGAAACGTTCAAATATTGGGTAGATTGGTGCAATTGGATGTTCGTGCGCATCGAGACCGACGATGGTCTTGTTGGCTGGGGCGAAGCGTCTTTGCATGGGGCGCTCGAATCGGTTGCGACCGCGATCGCGGAATTTGCGCCGCACCTGATTGGCGAGGATCCGGCCGGCCCCGAGCGTCACTGGCATCGGCTGTACAACGCGTGGCGTTGGCGCGGCGGTGCCGTTTTCATGTCGGCCCTCGCCGGCATCGATCTCGCCCTCTGGGACCTCGAGGGCAAGCGCCTTGGCGTACCTGTCCATCGTCTGCTCGGCGGCGCCCATCGCACGCGCCTGCGGGTCTATGCCAGCCATTGGCTGCGCGCCGCGACGCGTCCCGAGGAGGGCTACGCGCGCGCAAAAGAGGCAGTGGAGCTCGGTTTTACGGCGTTCAAATATTCCCCGCTGACCCGCGAGGCCCTTAAAGCCGACGAGAGCGGCGCCATTCGTCGCGCGAGCGAGATGATGGCGGCGGCGCGCGAAGGCGCTGGGCCCGACGTCGACATCTTCATCGAGTGCAGCGAACTTCTGACGCCGCGAACTGCCGTGATGCTCGACCGCGCCTTCGCGCCCTATCGACCGGGCTGGTTCGAAGAACCGCTCCCATTCGAAAACGCCGCAGCGATGGTGCGATTGCAAAAGGAGATTTCAACGCCGATCGCAACGGGCGAGCGGCTCTTGTCGCGCTACGAGTTCCGCGAACTTCTCGAGGGCGGCGGCTGCAAGATCGTCCAGCCCGACCTGATGCATGCCGGCGGGCTTACCGAAGTGCGGCGGATCGCGAGTTTTGCCGACACCTATTACGTGCCCGTCGCACCCCACAATCCGGGCGGACCGATCTGCACGATGGCGTCGATGCATCTCGCAGCCGCGATTCCGAATTTCTACGTACTCGAACAGATGGAGCCGCAGCGCGCGTTCCGCGACCGGGCATCGCGGCCAGCGGTGCAGTTCGACGCCGGGCACTTCGTTCTGCCCGATGCGCCCGGCTTCGGCATCGAGCCCGATCTCGAACTTCTCGCAACGATGCCCTTCCGGCCCCAGCCGCGCAGCGAACGTGGCGGGGCCCTATGGACGTAAAGAACAAAAAAGGGAGAGAAACCATGACAAAGTTCGCGACCCTTACCGCCGTCGCCGCCTTGCTGAGCAGTACGATCGGACCGGCAGCGGCGCAGCAGCGGGTTGTCCTGCAATGGCAGACGCCCAACCTCACCGAGGCGCAATACGAGCCGATCTGGAAACAGACAATCGCCGCGTTCGAGGCGGCGAACCCGAACGTCAAAATCGAGCCCATTCTCGTGGCGCGCCGCGACCATTGGACGAAGTTCGTCGCCGCAGCGCAGGCCCGCCAGGCGCCGTGCATCGTGGCCGTCGACCTTACGACGGCAGCCGCCGAAGGCTATCTGCGGCCGATCGACGACCTTTGGGACAAAGAGCCGGCCGCCTTCCGCAATGCGTGGAGCGACGACATGCTCAAATCGGCGCGTTGGAAAGGCAAGCTCTACGGCCTGCCGAACTGGGGCGGCGTCTACGCCGAAATCTACAATCGCGAGCTCGTGGCGAAGGCAGGGCTCGATCCAAAGAGCCCGCCCCGGAACTGGGCCGAGTATTTGCAATGGGCGAAGGCGCTGACCGGCACCGACCATTGGGCGACCTCCGTCCTCGGCGGAAAGACCGACACCACCACGCGCGTACTGCTGACCTGGATCTACGGGAATGGCGGCGAACCGTTCAATGCCGACATGACCGAATCGCGGTTCGCCAAGGACCCAAAATCTCTCGAAGCGATCAAATTCTATCTCGGTCTTTTTTCCGACCATAAGGTCGCCTCGCCCGCACCGACGACCACCAACTATCTCGAGCAGACCGTGCTGTTCTCGCAAGGCAAGATCGCCACGATGCGAAACGCCTATTGGTCGGTCGCAAAGGTGATCGGCGACAATCCGCAAATCGAAGGCAAGATGTTCGCAGCCCCTTTGCCGGCACAGATCCCAAATGCGCCGACTCTGGCGACCGTGACCGCGCATTCGATCTCGGAAAGCTGCCGCCATCCCGAAGAAGCGTGGCGCTTCATCAAATTCGACATGGACAAGAAATGGGCCGTCCAGCGCGCCGTGAAGGCCAACTGGATGCCCCTGCGCCGCGATCTGGCCGACGAACCCGAAATCAAAGCAGATCCCATGCTTTCCGAGTTCGTGCGGATCGGAACCAATGCCAGGAGCTATCCGTTGCCGCATCCCGCATGGGCCGACATCGCCACCAACGACATCGTCGATGCGGTCCAACGCGCACTGCTCGACCCGGCGCGCACGGAACAGATCTTCCAGGACCTCGATGTGCGGCTTAGCCGCAAGCTGAAAGACCAATGACGGCAACGGTACGGAAGCGAGCGCGCGCGTGGACCGGCTACGGTCTCGCGCGCGAGCGCTGGCATGGCTACCTGTTCCTCTTGCCGGTCCTGCTGTTTCTGGCGGCCGTCATCGTCCTTCCTTTGGCGCACGCGTTCTGGACGAGCCTCCATCGGATTCGCGGTCTGCGTTCGACCTTTGTCGGGCTCGCGAACTACGTTCGTGTCCTCGAAGACGACGCGTTCTGGCATGCCTTGAAGGTTTCGTTGGGTTTCGTCTCGGTATCCGTGACATTGCATATGCTCTTGGGCCTCGCGCTTGCCTTGGCCTTGAACGAAATTCGGTTTGCCCGGACGGCGCTTCGCGTTGTCTTCCTGACGCCGTGGATGGTTTCGGCGGCCGTCGGCGCGACGATTTGGCTCTGGTTGCTGGAGCCGCAATTCGGCGTCGTGAACTATCTTCTTCGCGCGGCGGACATCATCGAGCGACCCGTCGCTTGGCTCGGGGAGCCCGGACCCGCTTTTGCGGCAGTGACGGCCGTCGAGGTGTGGCGCGGCGTGCCGTTCGTGATGCTCCTGATGTTGGCCGGCCTGCAGACCATCCCGGTCGAACAGTACGAGGCGGCCGATATCGACGGCGCGTCCGCCTGGCAGCGTTTCAGATGGATCACGCTGCCCAACCTCAAATATCTCCTCGTCGTCGCATCGACCCTCGACATCATCAACGTCGTCCGCCACTACGATATCATCGGCATCATGACGGCCGGCGGACCGGCCGGTGCGACCGAGGTTCTGCCAGCACTGCTTTACAACACGGCATTTCGCGCCAACCGCTTCGGCGAGGCAGCGGCGATCGGCGTGCTGTTGCTTGCCATGGTCCTCGTGTTTTCGATCCTGTATCTGCGAGCGACGCGAATCGGGCGTTCGGGCAGCGACGCATGAATCGCCGGTCGGTTGCAGCCTCCGCCGCGCTCTGGGCGACGATTCTCGTCGCCGCCTGCGTGACCATCTTCCCGTTCTACTGGATGCTGAACACGGCGCTGAAGCCGCACAGCGAAGTTTTTCTGTCGCCGCCGACCTTCGCTTCCGCGAACTGGTCGCTTGCGGCCTTTTCGACGCTGCTGGTCGAGCGGCCCTTCGCGCGCTATTTCCTGAACAGCCTGGTGGTCTCGGCAGGATCGACGCTGCTTTCGGTGACGCTCGCGGCGCTTGCGGCGTACGGGTTCACGCGGTTCCACATCCGCGGCGCTTCGGCGCTGATCGTCTTCCTGCTTTTTACGAAGATGCTTCCCGAGACATTGCTGATCATCCCGTACTTCCGGTTGATGTCGGAACTTGGGCTCATCAATTCCTACTTTGCCCTGATCCTGGCCTATTCGTCGTTCGCCCTGCCATTCAGCGTCTGGATGCTGATCGGGTTCTTTCGATCCATCCCCCGCGAGATCGACGAAGCCGCGATTATGGATGGCGCAACGCGGCTTGTGGTTTTCTGGCGCGTGATCTTGCCTCTCGCGCGCCCGGGGTTGGTTGCGGTTGCCCTGTTCACCTTCCTGATTTCCTGGAACGCTTATGTGTGGGCCCTGGTGCTAACGACGGATCCGTCGATGTTCGTGCTATCGGTTGGGATCGCCAACATGGTCGGCGAATATCGGGTCCAATGGAACGAGTTGATGGCCGCGGCCGTAATCGCAGCGCTGCCGGTGATCGTGCTGTTCGCATTCCTTGAACGGCATTTGGTAAGTGCCATCACTGCAGGCGCCGTCAAAGGTTAGGCGTTTCGAGCCGGGGCCACACGGCGTTTGCGGGTTTTCAGTCGCGCTCCTCCAGCCAAATGTGCCCGATCGCGCGTCAGTATTGCGCGGCATCTCCCACATCCTGCAACGTATGCATATCCCTTGGATCGCGACTTGGGCTGCAGTCCGTTCCGTTAGCGCACCGTCGAACAAGGCCTATCTTCGTCTGGAAAGCGGTCGGACTTTCTTGGTGAATTGTCGAGCGCTGGCGGCGCCGCGACGGGGAGCCGACCGCTGCGACGCGGCGTCGGCTCTCAAAAAGTTCACGAAACCGCAACATGCTTCGAACGCATGCTTGGTACCTCCGTTGGATACGCGCCCGCGTTGGGCACGTCGAATCGGAGAAATACTCATGCGCAGATCACTTGCATCGCTGGCACTTGCGGCTGTTCTGGTCGGCAGCGGCACCGGTGCCGTTGCCCAAGATCGTCTGGTCATCGCCGGGCGCGATGCCGCCTTCGGTACCGCCCTCGCCCGGATGGTCGAAGCCTATCAGCAGCGCAATCCGACGGTCCGCATCGAGCGGCTGGAATTGCCCGGCGGTCCGCTTTACGAGCGCATCGCGCTCAATGCGCGCGAACGTGCGCGCGCCCTCGACGTGCTGATGCTGGACGACATTTGGGCGCCCGAATTCATGGCCAACAACTGGCTCGCCAATCTCGATGCGCTGGGCGGCGTGCCGGGCGCCTTCGTCAAGTCGGCCGATGCCGTTTCGCGCAATCCGTTCGGCACGGGTCCGCGCTTCGCCGCACCGATGGTCGGCAACGTTGCGATGTTCGCGTATCGCGGCGATCTGCTGGCCAAACACGGTTTGCAGCCGCCGCGTAACTGGACGGAAGTCGCCGCAATCGCGCGCACAATCCAGGAGCGCGAGCCCGGCGTCGCGGGCGTTGCCTTCCGCGGCATTCGCGGCAACCCGATCGTCACGGGCTTTTTGCCCCTGCTGGGCGCGTTCGGCGGCGAAGTCGTGAATGCGCAAGGGCGCGCCGCGCTCGACCAGCCCGCAGCGCTGGCAGCGCTCGAGCAGTTCCTCGCGTTGCGCGCGTTTGCGCCGCGCGGCGTGGAAACATGGAACGCGACGGAAGTGCGCGAAGCCATGGAACAAGGCCGCATCGCCATGTCGATCGAGTTCTGGCCCGGTTGGGCGGGCACGCTGGACGACGTCGCGCGCTCGCGCGTCGTCGGCAACGTCAATCTGGTCTCCGCCCCCGGCCAAACGCGCGGGCCCTCGCCCATGCTCGGCGCCTGGATGCTCGGCGTTGCGGCCGACAGCCCGAATGCGGCGCGCGCATTGGACTTCATCCGCTTCGTCGTCTCGGCCGAAAACCAGAAACGTATCGCGATTGAGACTGGCAATCCGCCCACCTTGGCGGCGCTCTATGCCGATCCCGATCTGGTGCGCCAATTCCGCTGGTATCCGGCGCAGCTCCAAGCGCTGGAGAACGCCGTCGCGCGGCCGCGTATCGCGCAATGGAACCGCGTCGAGGCGATCTTGGGCGAACATCTGCAGATGGCGCTTGTCGGCCAGATGGCGCCGCGCGAAGCGCTCGTCGAGGCCAACCGGCAGATCGAACGCGCGTTGGCGCGCTGAAGGCGAACCGGGCGGCGGCAGATCCGCTCGCCGCCCGGATTTCCCTTCGTCGCACCTGGCCATTTCGATGCGCGCACGGAATCGCTCCTGGCTGCTGTTCGCATTGCTTGCCCCGGCTTTGGCGTTGTTCGCATTGCTGACGTTCTATCCGTTGGTGCGGCTTCTTTTGCTGTCGTTTGCCGCAACCGATCATGGTTTCGAAGGGGCGACCTTCGTCGGCTTCGAAAACTATACGGAATTGTTGGACGGGCGGTCGTTCCGCCGCGCGGCCTTGAACACGGCGACGTTCGCGCTGGTTGCCACGGTCGCCGAAGTTTTGGTCGGATTGGGGTTGGCGTTGCTGCTGGACCGGCAATTCGCATTCCGGCGCGCCCTGACGCTGGTGGTGCTCGCCCCTTACGTGCTGTCGACGGTCGTCGTCGCGGCGATCTGGCGCGCCTGGTTCCACTACGACATCGGCTTTCTCAACAACGCGCTGCGTTCCGTCGGACTCGACGGCGTGCCGTGGCTGTTCGACCCGAATATCGCCTTGCTGTCGATCGCGCTCGCCGATGTCTGGCAGAACGCGCCCTTTTGTTTCCTGATTCTGTATGCGGGTCTGCGCTCCATTCCGCCCGAACTCTACGAAGCCGCGCGCATCGACGGGGCAGGTGCGTGGCGGCGCTTTCGCGACGTGACCCTGCCGTTGCTGTCGCCCTATCTGTTCGTGGCGGCTTTGATGCGCACGCTCGATTCTTTCAAATTGTTCGACAAGGTTTACGCGATGACCGGCGGCGGGCCCGGCAACGCAACGGAAACCCTGTCGATGTTCGTGCACCGCCTCGCGTTTCGATTTTTCGACATCGGGCTCGCGAGCGCGGCGGCCATCGTGATGATCTTGGTTGCGGGCGCTTTGGGGGCGGTCTACGCGGCGCGGTTGCTGCAACCGGAGACGCGCTGATGGGAAGCGACCCCAAAGCCGGACCGCTGCGCATCGCGCTGGCGCTGGCCGCGGCGGCGCTGTTCGCGCTGCCTTTGGTGTGGGCCCTTGCAACCTCCCTCAAGCCGCCGGGCGAATATGTTTCGTCGTCGGCAACGTTGCTGCCGCGCGAATTCACGCTCATGCATTACGAGGCGCTGGCCAGTTCGCGCATCTGGCGTTTGGTGCTCAACAGCGCGATCGTGACGCTCGGCACGACGGCGCTTGCATTGGCAGCGGCGCTGCCCGCGGCCTATGCGCTCGCACGCCTTGCGTTTCCGCGCCGTCTCGATACGGCTTTCCTCGCTCTCGTGCTGATTGTGAAGCTAACCCCGCCGATTGTGCTGGCGGTACCCCTCTATCAGGTGCTGCGCACGTTGAGGCTGCTGGATACGTTGGCAGGGCTCGTGCTGGTCAATCAGATTTATGCGTTGCCGTTTGCGATCTGGATGCTTCTGGGTTTCGTTCGCGACGTGCCCGTCGCCTACGAGGAGGCAGCCGCCATCGACGGCGCCGGCCTCGCGCGCCGGATCGTCCAGATCGTCGTCCCCGTGTTGGGGCCTGGGTTGGCGGCAACGGGCGTACTGGTCGCGATCGCGGCGTGGAACGAGTTTCTGTTTGCGTTCCTGTTCGTGCAGTCGCCTTCGAATTTCACCCTGCCGACTTACGTTGCCACGCGCATCAACGAAGACGAGACGCTGTGGGGCCAGCTTTCGGCGATCGGCGTTTTGGCATCGCTGCCGATCCTGGCGATGGTCGGCTTCGTGCATCGCGCCTTGTCGCGCGGCTTTGCGGGCGGAATGAACTGAACGCGGTTGCGGCAGCGCTGCAAAGGGACGACAAGCGCGTTACACGGCAAGACTTCCGATCGCGAAGCCGAGCGCGGCAACAGTTGCGGCGACGAGTGCCAGCGGAACAAGCGGGTGGATGTTGTTGAGCCTGCGGAACAGATTGCACAGGAAACCAACGGCGACTTGCGGCGGCGTACGCGGGCTCTTGGCGTATTCCATGGCCGCTTTCACGACGTAGAACACCCCGGTATTGGCGGCGAACGCCGCGTGCCGCAGGAACGTGGCGCCGCGCGGCACGATCAGATAGTTGCACTTGAGCAGGATGCGCTGGCGATCTGCAGGATTGTACTGTCCTTCGACCCAATGCAGCTCGCGATGGAAATCGAGCAAGCCAAAATCGTATGTGGCGAACGCTTTTTCGACGCCGCTGTCGTGGAACACGACCTTGTAGGTCGCGTCCGACTGCAGATAGATCAGCGCGCGCACGACGACGCTTCCCGACAGGAAGCGCAGATTGCCGTCGTAGTGCCGGTCGAAAAGACCCTGGTCGCCGCCGCGATCCATGTTGTAGTGCGACAGATACAGCTCGTCGGTGTGCTTCATCGCCACGATTTCGCAGCCGTCGGGAACGTGGCGCTCGATCAGGGTGCGGATCGGCGCGCCGTCGCGCAGGCGGTCGATCCGTTCGATCGTCGCTTCCGGCAGGGTGCGAACATAGACATGCTTCGACGGCCGCTGAAGCATCTCCTCGCGATACTGCGTCTCCGCCCATTGGACCAGACCGTCGACCGTCGCCCGGTCGACTGGATCGTCGAACCGGCCGAGAGTCGCTGGAAAAAGCCGCGCGGCGCGGGCTTTGGGCCCGGCGTCGGCGCTTGGGTCGGTCAGATTCAGCGTACCGCTCATCGTGCTCTCCTTGAAATTTCCTCGGGCTCGGATACGCGCGCATAGCTGCGATACAGCACGCCTGCACAGGCGACGGCTGCCGCGATCTGCAGCCAAGTGACCGGCGACATCGACATCGGCGTTTGCGAAACGAGGCCGGGTAGCACGAATGCCGCAGCAAAAAGCACACCCGCGAAGACGAAGCTGCCAAATCGCACGAGGCGCGCGCGCGGCGCATCGGCCAGTTCCATCGCGAGCAATCCGACATTGAGCGCGACATGGGTGCACGCAAGCGGCCACCACTGGCGGGCAAATTCCGGATTGAGAAGCGTGCCGCCGAAAGCTGCGATATTTCCTGCAATCATCGGATGCGCGATCAGCGAATAGGGAAACGCCGTGACCCGCAGCGGCGGCATGCCCGCAACCTCGTGACCGTAGTAGGTTCGCTCGAACCCCAGCACCCTCGCGGCCCGGATGTTCAGCAGCGCGCCGCCCGCAACGACCGCAAGCGAAACGAGGTCGAGCGGGACCGCGAAATAGGCCGTCGCCAGGATCGCGACCGAGACGCTCTTCATCGCCACCGCATCGCGCTTGAAAACCGCAAACCGGACCGCGCCAAAGGCAAACGCGAGCCAGTAAAGATAGTATTGCCAAAAACTCAAGAGATAGACCGCCAATTCGGACCGCCGCTCGGCGACGGCACCCAGGCCGACGATCACCACGAACAGGCCGCAGGCCAATGTGGACCCGTTGCGCTCAACAAGGGCGCGCGGCGAAAACTTGCGTTGCGACGATGTGGCCATTCAAAAAAGCCGATAGTTCGAGATCACGGAAGCGAAGCGAAGAACACCCAAACGATAGCGCCCGATTGTGTCAGCCGCGTGACCCGCATGCCCTTTGCTGCCGTCGGCGCAAAGCCATTTTCGGTCAATGCAGGGACGGCGATGGTTGGTCGCCGATCGGTCATCTTTCCGTCATAAATCGGCAATTTTGCCGTCACCGTCGGCGAATATCGTCCAAAGACGCGATGTTTTTGTCGCGCACCCCAGCATCTGGACCTGCCATGCGCCTTGCGCCCGTCTTTGCCGTCGCCCTTCTGCTGCCAGCCGCCGTGCACGCCCAAGAGCCACGGGTGTTCGATCGTATTGCGACCATCGAGGCGGTGCGCATGCTGCCGCCCGATCGCGATCGCACAAAGCGCTCGATCGCGGAAATCGTCGCGGCAACCGAAGACGGCAACATGCTCGTCTATGTCGACGGCGAGCAAAACGGGCTCGGATTTGTCGATATCGCGGATCCAGCCGCGCCGCGCCCGGCGGGTTTCCTGCCGCTCGCAGGCGAAGCCACGTCGGTTGCCGTGCGCGGTCCGCGCGCCTATGCGGTCGTCGACACGTCGCCCAACAAGCGCGAAGTCGCGGGCTATGTTGCCGTTGTCGACATCGCGTCGCGCCGCGAACTGATGCGCTGCGACCTTGGCGGCCAGCCCGACTCCACGCTCGTCAGCCGCGACGGCCGGTTCCTTGTGGTCGTCATCGAAAACGAGCGCGACGAGCGCTTGGACCGCGGCGCCCTGCCGCAGCTTCCGGGCGGGAACCTCACGATCCTGCCGCTGTCGAATGCCGGGCTCGACTGCGCGGGTCTGCGCCGCGTCGACCTCACGGGGCTTGCGGCGGTCGCGCCCGAGGATCCGGAACCCGAATTCGTCGACGTCAATTCGCGCGGCGAAGCGGTCGTCACGTTCCAGGAGAACAACCATATCGCGATCGTCGACCTTGCGAGCGCCCGCGTCACCGCGCATTTCACAGCCGGCACGGTTACGCTCGAGCAAGTCGATGCGACGCGCGACGGCGTCATCCGGCCGGTCCAGCGTCTCGAAAATGTCGTGCGCGAGCCCGATGCCGTGAAGTGGCTCGACGACGAGCGTTTCGTGACGGCCAACGAGGGCGATTACCGCAACGGTTCGCGCGGATTCACGATCTTTCGTCGCGACGGGACCGTCGAATGGGATTCCGGGAATTTCCTCGAACATCTTGCGATTTCGCTGGGCCACTATCCCGAACTGCGCTCGGGCAATCGCGGCAACGAACCCGAAGGCATGGAAGTTGCGACCTTCGACGGCGAGCGGTTGATCTTCGTTGGATCCGAACGCGCATCGCTCGTGACGGTTTGGCGCGACGAGGGTGCGGGCCGCGCACCGACCTTCCTGCAGGCGCTGCCTGCCGGGGCCGGCCCCGAAGGATTGCTTGCGATCCCGACGCGCGGTCTGTTCGTGGCGGCTGCCGAGGTCGACAATCCGGAAACCGGTTTGCGGTCGACGCTGACCATCTATCGTCGCGGCACCGGCACATCGTCGTATCCGACGATCCGCTCGGAAAACGGCACCGATGGCGTGCCGCTCGCGTGGGGGGCATTGTCCGGCCTTGCCGCCGACCCGCAGGTCGCCGGACGCCTTTATGCCGTCACGGACTCGTTCTACGCAGAGGCGCGCATCCTGACCGTCGATGCGACGCGCATGCCCGCGCGGATCGTATCGGCCGTGACGGTTTCGCGCGACGGCAAGCCCGCGGCCGACCTCGATATCGAGGGCATCGCTGCGCGTGCAGGCGGGGGCTTCTGGCTCGCCTCGGAAGGCAATCCCGAGCGCCAGCAGGGCGCGCTCGCCGACCGGCTGCTGCGTGTTGCAGCCGACGGCAGCATCGAGGCGGAGTACGTGCTTCCCGAAGCGTTGTCGCGCCACGCGCTGCGTTTCGGCTTCGAGGGCGTAACGGCGACCGGCAGCGGAACCGACGAAACCGTCTGGATCGCCGTCCAGCGCGAATGGAAGGACGACCCGAAGGGCCACGCCAAGATTCTTCGCTTTCGGCCGACCACGCAGGAATGGGGCGTACTGCACTATCCGCTTGGCGAGACGCCCGCAGGCTGGATGGGGCTGTCGGAAATTGCGGCCGACGGCGCCGACGCCTTCATCGTTATCGAGCGCAACAACCAGTGGGGCGATCAGGCGGTAAAGCGGCTGTACCGGTTCTCGGTCGCAGGCCTGGTGCCGGCCGCACCCGGGGCGGCAGCCGTGCCGGTCGTCGCCAAGACGCTGCTGCGCGACATGGTGCCGGAGCTTGCAAAGCCGCGCGGCACGGTGCAGGAAAAGCTCGAAGGTTTCGCCATCGACCGGACCGGCGCGATGTACGCCGTGACCGACAATGACGGCGTGCAGGGGACCTCCGGCGAAACGCAGTTCCTGCGCCTGGGCCAAGTGCCGCGACGCTGAAACGCGACACCGGGGGCGATGCAATAATTTGCCGCGTCGAAGCCTATTACGCCGTGAGCCCGTCGATATAGGAAACGCTCTCGCACAGCGAGCGCTGCAACGCGCGATCGTCGGTGCGACTTCGGCGACTTCCAGCCATAGGGTTGCGCTGCGGCATTTGCCGACGGCGGACGCGGGGCACCTTGCCCGTTAAATCGCCGGATTCGACCTAATCGGGTAAATCGGAAGTTGGATTGGCAGGTGTGGCAACGCGCCCCTGGCGCGGACGCGCGGCAAGGTGCAGCGGGACGAGAACGCCCGGCACCGGTGCAAGCGTCGGAAAATACCCCCGCGATGCGTGCCGAGATCGCACTTGCGCTTGCGGCGCCTGCCTCAGATCTGAAAGCGCAGGTTCGAAATGATGATTCGCTTGCCGAGTTCGATCGAGCTGATCTTCTTCCAGTCGAGCTGCGGCAACATCGCGCGCAATTCGTTTTCGGAATGGCTGAAAAAATCGATCGAACCGAAGATCCGATCCACCGTCGTGCCGTCCTCGGACAAAGGCAGGGCGACATGCTCGACGGCGAGCTTGATGCCGGTCTGCGTCGTGATCGAGGATTCGTCGACGACGGGCAGCTTCATCTGCACGGTGTAGACGAGATTCCGCCGCCACTCCTCCTCCCAGCCGCCGATTTGCAAATCCAGCAGCATTTTCCCAGTGCCGTCCTGCTGGAGACGTTCGCTGATCGACGTTCCCACCAATCGAAATTTAAACCAGGTGCCGAGTTCGTCACGCATGACTTCGGCGATGTAAATGTAGGGCAGTTCCGGCAGCAATTCGGCCGGAATTACGTCGGGCTGCATATCGCGCCTGTTTGGCATGGCCTTCTTGCCGCACGCCGAAACCCAATGCGCATAGACATGCGCGTTGCGTTTGCTCGCCAATATCAGTCGCATTGACTAGCCTTTCTTGTAAAAAGCTGGCCCGCCTGCGGGACGCTTGATCGATCGTTTGAATACAAATCATGATACAGCAATCGGCGATACCGAAACAGCGCTATCTCCGCGGATCCATTTGCCCGCCGGACGTCGCTGCCAACCCTGCGAGCGCGCTGGCGCCAACCAACGCGATCGCGGGCCACAGCCACAGCCACCACGCCAATCCGATCAAAGCGAATCCGCTGGCTGCCATCTGGCCCCAGCTGGTCGACTGCGGATCGCCAAGTCCGACAAAGGCCAAAGCGGCCTCGGCCAAAATGGCGCCGCCGAACACGATGCCGAGCGTTGCCGTCAACGACGGCAGCAAGTGGCCAACCAGATGCCGACGCGCGATATAGAAGGGCGTAGCACCGAGCGCCCGGGCGGCGCGCACACGTTCGGCGGCAAGCAGCGCTTGCGTTTCCGCGCGCACGATCCGCGCGACAAGCGGCCAGCGCGTCAAACCCAAGAGCAGCGCGAGGTTCGCAAGCGAACCGCCGAACAGCGCGCCGACCAGCACCGCCAACAGAAGCGTCGGCAAGCTTGCGACGATTTCGGCGACGCGCATCGTCGCTTCGTCGACAAGCCGCGAGCCGAGAGCTGCCACAAGCCCGACCGAGAGCCCGAGGCAAAGTGCGAGCGCCGTCGCGGCGGCCGCAACCGACAGCGACGTGCGCCCGCCTTGCAGCAGCGCCGCCAGCATGTCGCGTCCCAGATCGTCGGTGCCAAGCGGATGCAAAAAACTTGGCGCCAGCAGCGGCGCGTATGTTGGCAAGCTTGCAAGCATGCCCGACGGCGCCCACAGCAGGCACGCAAAAAAGAGCGCCGCCAAGCATCCGGCCGCAATTTTTGCGGCGATCATGGTGCGGGCCTTGGAATGCGCGGATCGAGAAATTGCGCGAGCAGATCGGCCAGCAGATTGGCAAGCCACGCGACGGCGCAGGCGGTCACGACCGTGCCGACCAGCACGGGATGGTCGCGCGCCAAGGCTGCGCTGACCGCCAGGCGCCCCACGCCCGGCAAACCAAAAGCGACCCCGATCGCCAGCGCCCCGCCCACCAAATTGCCGACGCGCACGCCCGTCAAGGCGACGACCGGCAGCAGCGCGTTTGGCAATGCGTGGCGGCGCAACGTTTGGGCCTGCGACAAGCCGCGCGCCCGTGCCGCCGTCGCGTAGGGCAACCGCATTTGCTCGATCACGCCCGCACGCACCAGCAAAGCTGTGAAACAAAGCTGGTGCAGGGCGATCGCAAGTACGGGCAACACAAGGTGTCGCGCGCGTTCGACCAGCAATGCCAAGCCGTCCGTTGCGGGTGCACGCGAATCGGCAATGCCTTGCACGGGCAGCAGCCCGGCCCATACCGCCAGCAGCAGCACCAACGCCTGTGCCAAGATGAAAGACGGCACGGCGTGGAAGCCCGCGAACAACGCGACGGGCCATCGCCGGGGCGAAGCGGCGGCCCAGGCGCCAATTGCAGTTCCAAACATAACTGCAAGCAGCGCCGCCGACACCACCAAGACGGCGGTCAGCGGCAGCCGTTCCAGGATCAACGCTGCAACCGGACGCTGTTCGCGCCACGAAACGCCCAAATCGCCGCGCGTCAGGCGCACGATCCAGTCGCGCCAAACTTCCACGCCCGGCCGATCGAGCCCGTAGCGGGCCGCGACTTCCTCCAGATAGCCGGGCGCGCCGTATTCGCCCGCAAGCCCGACAGCGGGACCCCCCGGTGCATGCCAGACCAGCACAAACGCGACGCTTGCGGCGGCCAGCACGGCCAGCGTTCCGAACAAGATCCGTTGCAGCAGAAAAACGACCATGCCCGCGTCAGCGAAGGCGCCGCGCGCGTTCGGCAACTTGCCCGGTCCACGGTGCGAAATCGGCGAAATTGTCGCGCCACGCGGCCGTGAAATCGGTTTCGACGAGCCACCAATAGGGCAAGTCGCGCGCAAGGATCGTTTGCGCTTCGCGATAGATGTGCCCACGCGCGGCATCGCCGGGCAAGGTTGCCGCGCGGTCGAACAGCGCATCGAGATCGCGATTGCGGTAGCCGGCCGCATTGGAAAACGGCACGTTGCCCACGGCCGCCGAATGCACCATCCGCCGGACGCCGATTTCGGGGTCGGTGCCGTTGCAGTACGAGACGAGCGCCAGATCGAAATCGCGTTGCGCGAACACGGTCTGGGCGAGCGCGGCCGGGTCCATCAAGCGCGCGCGCAACCCAATGCCGAGCGGCGCCAGCTGCTGGCGCAGAATGTCCGACCAGCGCGCGAAGGACGGAAATAGCGCGATATCGAGCGTCGCGCGCACGCCGTTTGGCCCGCGCAGCAAGCCGCCCGCATCGAGCAAGCGGTTGGCTTCGGGCCCATCGCCGCCCATCGACGCAAAGGTTGCCGGACGATGCGCCCACGCGATACCCGATGCGATCGGCGCTTGCGCCACGCGGCCTTGGCCGAACGCCACCTGATCGAGCATGCGTTGGCGGTCGAGCCCGGCGGCGAACGCCTGTCGCAAGGCAAGATTGCCGGTCGTCGGCCGATCGAGATTGAACGCGAGCGTCATCGTGCAGTTGGACCCGCCCGCCGCCGCACGCGTATCGACAAGCGCCACGCCGCGGCCGCGCAGCCGTGCGGCATCGGGAGCCGACACGCGCGCCAGCATGTCCACTTCGCCCGCCAGCAGCGCGTTCACCTGCGTGTTCGCGTCGGGGACGATGCGGAATACGATCCGGTCCAGATGCGGCAACCCCGCTTTGAAATAGGCCGGGTTGCGCGTCAAAACGACCTGGTCGTCGCGTCGATAGCTGTCGAACGCAAACGGCCCCGTGCCGACGGGCCGCAGATTGGCCGAGTTCGTCGCGGGGTCGGTATCGGCAAAAAGATGGGCAGGCACGATCGGCGCTTCGACGACATCGAGCTGGCGCAGCAAGGCCGGATGCGGGCGACGCAACCGAAAGCGCACGGCATGCGCGCTCTCGATTTGGATCGCGGCAATGGCCGGGGCAAGGCCTGCACGCGCGCGCGCGTGGAAGCGCAGCAGCACATGCTCGAAACCGACCTTCACATCGGTTGCCGTGAAGGGTCTGCCATCGTGCCAACGCACGTCGGGGCGCAGACGGAACAAGACACTGAGCCCGTCGTCCGAAACCTCCCACGCGGCGGCGAGATCCGGCTGCGGGTTGCCTTCTTCGTCGAGCGCCACCAAGCCATTGAACAGCGAGCCCGCCACCGCATGCAGCGGCCCGGCGGTGGAAATGGCGGGATTGAGATGGCCCGGATCGCCCGACACGGCAATGACGGCCGTCCCGCCGCCGCCTTGCGCTACGGCCGAAGCCGCAACCAAAAGCGCCGACATCGCGGCAAAAAACAGACGGCCAAAACGCATCGCCGGAACTTCTCCAATCCAACCCCAAAACGAGGCGGCGGCAGAATAAGCTGATTTTGATAAATCCGCATACTGTCTTTCGCGCCTGCGAGAAACCCGATAGGAAGGTCGAAACGGCGGACGGAGAAACCCATGACCGAACGGCTGACCATCACGATCGACGCGACGACGGCAACCGAGCTGGACGCGTTCATGGCGGCCCATGGCTACACCAACCGCTCGGAAGCGATCCGCGATCTGATGCGGTCGGGGCTGCGCCAGAATGCCGCGAGCGCGGCACCCGGCCGCGCGGCCGTGGCGGTCGTCTCGTTCGTCTACGACCACCACGAACGCCGGCTCGGCAACCGGCTGCTCGAAGCGCAGCACGACCACCATGCGCTGGGTGTGGGCACGCTGCATGTCCATCTGGACCACGACAATTGCCTGGAAGTTGCCGTGCTGCGCGGGCCTTCGGCGGACGTGCGCAGTTTCGCCGACGCGATGATGCGCGAGCGCGGCGTCAAGCATGGCGCCGCCAACTTGATGCCGATCGTGGCGAACGTCAAATCGAAATAGCGTCAGAACAGTTTGTCGGGCAACCACGTGGCCAGGGCCGGGAACGCGACCACCAGCGCAAGCCCGATCAGCTGCAAAATCACGAACGGCACAATGCCGCGATAGATGTCGAGCGTGCGCACGCTGGCGGGCGCAACGCCGCGCAGATAGAACAGCGAAAACCCGAAGGGCGGGGTGAGGAAGCTGGTCTGCAGATTGACGGCGATCATCACGCCAAGCCAGATTGGATCGATATCCATCTGCAGCAGGATCGGCCCGACGATCGGGATGACGATGATCGTGATCTCGACGAAATCGAGGAAAAATCCCATCGCGAATATGACGCCCATCACCAGCGCAATGGCGCCGTATTTGCCGCCCGGCATGCCGTCGAGGAAATCGCGCACCATCTCGTCGCCGCCGAGGCCGCGAAAGACCAGCGCGAACAGCGTCGCCCCGATGAGGGTCGCAAAGATCATCGCCGTGATCGACATGGTGGTGCGCGACACGCCCGCCAGCACGCCGGTCGCAAAACAGCGCAGCGCCGCCGCGCCGATCCCGAAGGCAAGCCCGAGCGCCAGCGCGCCCGCCACCCAAATCGCGATGCGGTCGCCGAGCGGCGCCGCCGCGCGCCCCAAGCGCATGTCGAAATTCGAGCCGAGCACCACCAGGCCGACGGCGCACGCAAAGCCGATATAGATCGGCAGGCCGTTGCGCTCGTCGAGCCTGAGCCCGGCAAGCAGCGTCGCGCCGATCGCGCCCACGGCGGCGGCTTCGGTCGGCGTCGCAATACCGCCCAAGATCGAGCCCAGCACCGCCACAATCAGCACGATCGGCGGCACCAGCGCGTGGCCGATATCCCGTGCGCCCACGCTGCCCACTTCTTCGCGCGGAATGGCAGGCCCAACTTCCGGCTTCAGCCAGGCGAGCGTCAGCTGGTAGGCGATATAAAGCAAGACCAGCATCAAGCCCGGGATCATCGAGCCTGCGAAGAGCTGGCCGACGCTGACGGTCTCCAACATGAATTTGCCTTGGGCGAGCTGGGCCTGCTGGTAGGCGGCCGACAGCACCTCGCCCAGAATGACCATTACGGTCGACGGCGGAATAATCTGGCCAAGCGTGCCGGCAGCGCAGATCGTGCCGCAGGCGAACGCCGGATCGTAGCCGCGCCGCAGCATGGCGGGCAGCGCCATCAGCCCCATCGTGACGACCGTGGCCCCGACGATGCCGGTCGACGCCGCGAGCAGCGCGCCGACGATGCTGACCGAAATCGCAAGACCGCCGCGCACGCTGCCGAACAGGCGGCCCATCGCCTCCAGCAGTTCTTCGGCGATCTTGGATTTCTCCAGCATGATGCCCATGAACACGAACAGCGGGATGGCGATCAGCACTTCGCTGGTCATGGTGCCGAAGATGCGCTGGGCAAGCGCGCCCAGCAGGAACGGATCGAACGTGCCAAGCGCCCAGCCGAGCGCGCCGAACACGACGGCGCAGCCGGTCAAAATGAAAACGACCGGCACGCCCGTCAAAATCAGCAGACAGAGCGACAGGAACATAAAAAGATCGAGAATGCCGCCGAGACCCATTTTGTCGTGTCCTAACCGCCGGCGGCTTTGCGCGGAAAATGGGTTGCAGCATCGCCCGTGAGCACGGCCACGGCGCGCAACGCGATGGCGATCGCCTGCAACGCCAGCAGCACGGCCATGGTCGGGATCAGCGCTTTCAGCACGTAGACAAAGGGCAGGCCACCGACCGACATGGCCCCTTCTTTGAGCCGCCACGACAGCGACACGTAGGGCCAGCACGCCCAGATCACGAGCGCGCAAAACGGCAGCACGGCAAACAAAATGCTCAGCAGGTCGGCGAGCGCCTTGGCGCGCGGGCTCCAATCGGCATAGAGCACGTCGACGCGCACATGGCCGTCCTGCAAATAGGCGTAGCCGATCGCCAGCATGAACAAGGCGGCATGCAGATAGACGACGCTTTCCTGCATCCAGATAAAGCTGGAGCCGTAGGCATAGCGCAGCACGACGACCGAAAACTGCACGAGCACGAGCAGGCCCGCGCACCACATGACAATGCGGCCGATCCGGTCGTTGGCGGCATCGATCAGATCGGCGATTTTGAGAAGCGCGTTCATCGCGGCGAATCGGCGGCGGCACGGCGCACTTGCGTGGCCCTGCCGCCGCCCGTTCGGCTCAGCCCCAGCGGATCGGCAGGGCGCGGGCGTTGAAATTGCCCGCATACGATTGCAACATGTAGTTTTGCGAGCGCACGCGGAACTCGGCATAGCTGTCCGCGATGCGCTTGACCAGCGGATCGGTATGGGCGCGGAACTCGGCCATCATTTCGCCCGCCGAATTGCCAAAAGCGACCAGCAGGTCGCGCGGCGCTTCGCGCGCCACGACCTGGTTGTTCGCGATCAAGCCCGCGAGCGCGATCGGATGGCGCACGTCGTATTCGGTGGTGATTTCCTCGGCGACCGACTGGCAGGCGAACTGCACGGCCTGCTTGAGGTCGGCGGGCAACGCGTTCCACTTGGCCATGTTGATGCCGATTTCCTCGGCCGAGGAGGGTTCCTGGACGCCCGGATAGTAGTAATTCTTGGCGACCTGGTGCAGGCCCAACGGCCCGTCGGAGAACGGCCCGATGAATTCGGCCGCATCGATGGCGCCCGACTGCAAGGCGGCGAAGATTTCGCCCCCCGGCAGCGAGACGACCGAAGCGCCCGCGCGCCGGAACATTTCGCCGCCCAGGCCCGCCGTGCGGAACCGCAGGCCGCGGAAATCGTCGATCGAGCGCAGCTCGCGCCGGAACCAGCCCAGCCACTGCGGACCCGAATTGCCGCAGATGAAGGGCTTCACGCCGAAGCGGCCGTAGATTTCGTCGTACAGCGCCTGCCCGCCGCCATGCATCATCCAGCCTTGCTGTTCGAAGGCGGTCATGCCGAAGGGAAACGAGCCGAAGAAGCCGATGCCCAGCGACTTCGAAATCCAGAAGGACGGCACGCCGTGATAGAGATCGGCCGTGCCCGCCGCAACGGCATCGAATGCGCCGGGTGCCGGCACCACTTCGCCGGCCGAAAACAGGCGCACCGAAATGCGCCCGCCCGAGACGAGGCCGATGCGGTCGGCGACTTTTTGGGCGGCAACGCCGGGGCCCGGCAAATTGCGCGGCCACAGCGTGACCATGCGCCATTCGATGCGGTTTTGCGACAAAGCGGGGGCGGCCAAGCCGGCGCTCGAAGCGGCGGCGACGCCCGCCAAAAGATGACGACGTTTCATGAGGGGGGACTCTCCGGTTGCGGTTGCTGTATCCCCACTATCGTTGAAACGACCGGCGGCTTCAAGTCGGCGTCTGGGCGCCTGCCTTGGGCGTTTTTTGCGCGCGACAGCGATCGGAGCAGTATTTGACGCTCGCCCAGCTCTGCGCCCATTTGCGCCGCCATGCGAACGGGCGCCCGCACGCGACGCAGATTTTCGACGCCAAGTCCGATTTTTTGCGCATTTTAGGCATCGCTTGGCGGATTTTCGGGGCGGAGGGCGCGGCGGCCAAAATCGGGGACGGCATAGGGTACGCGCAGTTTATAGTCGGCGAACCGCGCGCCGTAGCGCCGGGCAAAACGGCGTTCTTTGAGCTTCGGCGCCGCAACGCAGTAGACGGTAAAGCTCAACGCCAGCGCCAACTGGTCCGGCGTCCACACCGGCACGGTCCACAGCGTCAGCGCAAACGCGACATAGATCGGCTGGCGCACCACGCGGAAAAGACCGCGCGTCGGCATGTCCGGAAAGACCGGCCGCAGGCGCGCGGCCAGCGACATCCAGCCGAGCGCGCCGGACTGCACCTCCAGCCCCGCATCGAAACTGGCTTTCGCCAGCACCAGCCACGCGCCGGCGTAGAGCGCGCATACGATCCAGAACACAACGCCCTCGGCGCGCCACCACACGATGCCCGAGGGCGTCCACAAAACGAACAGCGCCAGCAATTGCAGCGCGGCGATGAAGGCATAGGTGGTCGATGCCAGCGTCTCGCCGTGCGCGCCGGGCACGATCTGCGCCAGCAACCGCGTGCCGCGCGGGGTCAGCAACAGCGAATGCGCCAACGGAAATTGCAGCACCAGCGCCAGATTGGCCAAGGCCGCAAAGGGCCACGGCACCGTGCCAAGGCCGGCCCCCAAGCCAAAAAACATCGCGACCACCATCGCCAGCACGCCCGCCGCAAAAACGATATGGCACGCGAGGCCCATGACGAGCGCCAGCGCGATGCGTCCCCGACCGGGGGGCGGCGCTGCGGCAGCCGCAACCAGCCGCGCAATGCCCGCGATGCGCGGGTCGGCAAAAAGGCGCCGCGTCGAAGCGGCAAACGAGCCGCGTTTGCTGTCGGACATGGCTACCGACGTAGAACCGCGCGCGCGGATGGTCAAGGGGCGCTGGAATTCGTGCCCACGCGCGCCACATCAATAAGATGGAAACCGAAAAACCGGTGACGGTCTATTACGACGGCGCGTGCCCGGTGTGCGCGCGCGAGATCGGCGTCTATCGCGCGTGCGCAGGCGCTGAGCGCGTCGTTTGGGTCGATGTCGGCGCAGCCGACATGGGCGAACAAGCCGCACCCGACTTGAAGCGCGCCGACGCCTTGGCGCGGTTCCATGTGCGCGATGCCGACGGCAAGCTTGTGTCGGGCGCAAGGGCATTTGCCGCCTTGTGGCTTGTCCTGCCCGCCTGGCGCTGGCTTGGCTGCGTGGCGCGCATGCCGCTGATCGCGCCGCTGCTTGAGCTTGGGTATCAGTATTTTTTGCGGTTGCGAATCTGGCGCCGTCCGCGCGGCGCTGGAACGGCGGATCGGAATCATCTACGCTAACTACTTATGTATTCTTCACCTGCACGAAGGAAACCGAGATGCCCGACTCCGCAAACATCGAACCCGTCCTGGTGCCGACCGGCGAAGCGACCCCGATCCATATCGACCGGCGGATCTACGATCTCTACGACGAGTATTGCCACGGCAGCATGGATCGGCGCGACTTCTTGGCGCGCGCCGCGGCCTTGACGGTCGGCGGACTGGCGATGGCGCAAGCGCTGCTGCCGCGTTACGCCAAGGCGCAGGTCATCTCCTTCACCGATCCGCGCATCAAGGCAAGCTATGTCAACTACCCGTCGCCGGGCGGCAATTCGGGTACGATGCGCGGCTATCTGGTGCAGCCCGCCGGAACCGGACCGTTTCCGGCCGTGCTGGTGATCCACGAAAATCGCGGCCTCAATCCCTACATCGAAGACGTGGCGCGCCGCGCGGCGGCCGAGGGTTTTCTGGCCCTCGCGCCCGACGGGCTCGCCCCGGTCGGCGGCTATCCCGGCAACGACGACGACGGCCGCACGCTGCAATCGGGCCTGGATCAAGCCAAGCTGATGGCCGACATGCTCAACAGCGCGCGCTTCGTCAAAGCCCATGCGCTGTCGACGCGCAAACTGGGCGTGACGGGCTTTTGCTGGGGCGGCGGCGCGACGAACGAGCTGGCGGTAACGCTGGGGGCGGACATGCAAGCGGGCGTCCCGTTCTACGGAATGGCGCCCGCACCGGCATCGGTGCCGTCGATCAAGGCGGCGATTTTGGCGCATTTCGCCGCCGACGATGCGCGCATCAATGCATCCTGGCCGGCTTACGAGGCCGCCCTCAAAGCGGCGCAAGTGCCCCACGAAGGGCATTCGTATCCGGGCACGCTGCACGGCTTCCACAACAATTCCACGCCGCGCTACCAAGAGGCAGCCGCCAAGCTTGCATGGGAGCGCACAATCGCGCATTTCAAGAAATATCTGGCCTAAAACTTTCCCGCACGGACGCAAGCGCGCTTGCGTCCGTGCGGTCGGGCCGCCCGGCGCCGTCGCGCAACTGCCGATGGGACCGCCAAGCGCAGGAGCAGGCCGACATGCCGCACGTTGCCGTCGTGGGCAGCTACAACCGCGATCTTAGTTTTGCCCTGCAGCGCATGCCGGTGGCGGGCGAAACCGTGATCGGCGCCGATCTGGCCGAGGGGCCGGGCGGCAAAGGCAGCAACCAAGCCATTCAAGCCGCCAAAGCCGGGGCGCTTGTCGCGCTGGTGGCAGCACTTGGCGCGGATGCCGCCGCGCGCGACGCGCTGGCATTTTGGCGGCCCTTGAAAATCGACGTTCGCGGCATCGCGCGCAAAACCAAGGCGCCGACCGGATCGGCCGCGATTCTGGTCGAAGCGGGCGGTGCCAATCGCATCGTCGTGGCGTCCGGCGCCAATGCGCTTTTGTCGGCGGCCGATATGCGCAAGGCAGCATCGGTTTTCAAACGCGCGCGCGTGGTCGTGGGCCAGCTTGAAGTGCCGGTGGCGGCAACGCTTGCGGCGTTTGCGCTGGCGCATCAAGCAGGGGCAACGACCTTGCTCAATGCCGCGCCGGCTATGGGGCCGTTGCCGCAACGCTTGCTGCATCGCATCGATATTTTGGTCGCCAACGAAATCGAGGCTTGCGCGCTGACGGGCCTGCCGCCCGCAACGCCGCTGCAAGCGCTGGTGGCGGCCCTGCGCCACTACGCCAGGCGAACCGCGATCGTCACGGCAGGCGCAGCGGGCGCGTGGTTGGCCGACCGCACGAACGCGCCGATCCGCATCGCAGCGCCGCCCGCCGAAATCGTCGATACGACAGGTGCGGGCGATGCGTTTGTCGGCGCATTTGCCGCGCGTTTTGCAGCGGACGGCGATGCGTATCTGGCGACCTGTTGGGGCGTCGCGGCCGGTTCGCTTGCGTGCCGGAAGCGCGGCGCCGCATCGTCTTACGCCGGGCATGCGGCGATCGCGCGGCTGGCCCGCCCTTATGCCCGCTTGACGTTGCCCGGCGGCAAGGCGCCATAAAGTCGGGCCAATAGGAGCCCGCTATGGAAGCACAAAGCACCACACTGACCCTGCCGATCGACGGCATGAACTGCGCCTCGTGCGTCGCGCATGTCGAAAAAGCGCTGGCCGCCGTGCCGGGCGTTGCGGCCGTCGCGGTCAATCTTGCGACCGCGCGCGCCAGCGTGCGGTTGAGCGACCCCGCAGCGCGCGCAACCTTGGCAAAGGCCGTCGAAAAAGCGGGCTACGCGGTGCCGACCGAAACGGTGTCGTTCGACATCGCGGGCATGAGTTGCGCATCGTGCGTCGCGCATGTCGAAAAGGCGATCCGCGCGGTTCCGGGCGTGGCCGATGCGGCCGTCAATCTTGCCACGGCCAGCGCATCCGTCACGCGCCATCGCGCGGTTGCCGCCGACGGCGCCGTCGAAAGCGCGGTTGCCAAAGCGGGCTACGATGCGCGCTTGCGCACGGACAGCGCAACCGGCCTCGACCCGCAAGTGCCCGACACGCAAGCGCTTGAAGCCGCAGCGCTGGGCCGCAGGGCGTTGACGGCGTGCGTGCTGGCGCTGCCGATCTTCGTGCTGGAGATGGGCGCGCATCTGGTGCCCGCGATGCGCGGCTGGATCGCGCGCGACATTTTGGATGCGGTGTTTTTTGCGCTGACGACGGTCGTGCTGTTCGGGCCGGGCTGGCGCTTCGTTGCGGTCGGCGTGCCCATGTTGCTGCGCGGCACGCCCGACATGAACGCGCTTGTCGCGGTCGGCACGCTGTCGGCCTACGGCTATTCGAGCGTGGCCGCCTTTGCGCCCGACTGGCTGCCCGCGGGCACGGCGCATGTCTATTTCGAAGCGGCCAGCGTGATCGTGGCGCTGGTGCTGGTCGGGCGCTATCTGGAAGCGCTCAGCCGCGGGCGCACCAGCCTTGCCATCAAGCGCCTGGTCGGGTTGCAGCCGCAGACGGCGTCGGTCGAACGCGACGGCGTTTTTGGCGACGTGCCGCTGGGCGAGGTGCGCTTGGGCGACCGCATTCAGATGCGCCCCGGCGCGCGCGTGCCGGTGGACGGCGTCGTGCGCGCGGGCGAAAGCCATCTCGACGAATCGATGCTGACCGGCGAGCCGATGCCGGTCTTCAAACAGACGGGCGCCGGCGTCGTCGGCGGCACGCTCAATACGACGGGAAGTTTCGTTTTCGAAGCGACCAAGATCGGCGCCGACACGCTGCTGGCCCAGATCCTGCGCATGGTCGAAGACGCGCAAGCCGCCAAATTGCCGATCCAAGCGCTGGTCGATCGCGTGACCGCCTATTTTGTGCCCGCGATCTTTGCCGCTGCGGCAGCGACGTTTTTGCTGTGGGCGCTGCTGGGACCGGCACCGGCGTCGAGCTTTGCGCTGGCCAACGCGGTGGCGGTTTTGATCGTCGCGTGCCCGTGCGCCATGGGGCTTGCCACGCCGACCTCGATTCTGGTCGGAACCGGGCGCGCAGCCGAACTCGGCATTCTGTTCAAACGCGGCACGGCGCTGCAAACGCTGCGCGCGGTGCGCGTCGTCGCATTCGACAAAACCGGCACTTTGACCATCGGCAAGCCTGCGCTGGAAAATCTTGTGCCCGCGCCCGGTTTTGCGCGCGCATCGGTGCTGGCGGCGGTCGCGGCCGTCGAAGCGTCGTCCGAACATCCGCTGGCAAGCGCCATCGTTGCCGCCGCGCGCGCCGAGGGGATCGCCCCGGCGCAAGCCACGGCGTTTCGCGCCGTGCCCGGCATGGGGCTTGGCGGCCAGTTCGAAGGCGTGCGCGTCGAGATCGGCGCCGACCGCTACATGGCGTCGCTGGGGATCGCCGTCGACAGCTTTGCAGCCGACGCGGCGGCGTTCGGCAAGGCCGGCAAGACGCCGCTTTATGCCGCCATCGACGGCAAGCTTGCGGCCCTGTTGGCCGTCGCCGATCCGATCCGCGCGGAAGCGGCGGCGGCGATCCGCGCATTGCAAGCGCTTGGCCTCAAAACCGCGATGGTCACGGGCGACAATGCCGCGACGGCAGCGGCGGTCGCGGCGCGCCTCGGCATCGACCATGTCACGGCCGAAACGCTGCCGCGCGGCAAGCGCGAGGCGGTCGAAGCGCTGCGCGCGACCTTCGGCGCGGTCGCGTTTGTCGGCGACGGCATCAACGATGCGCCCGCCCTGGCGGAGGCCGATGTCGGCATCGCCGTGGGCACGGGCACCGACATTGCGGTCGAAAGCGCTGCGCTGGTTCTGATGTCGGGCGATCTTGGCGGCGTCGTGCGCGCGATCGCGCTGTCGAAGGCGACGATGCGCAATATCGAAGAGAATCTATTCTGGGCGTTTGCGTACAATACGGCGCTTGTCCCGGTGGCGGCGGGCGCGCTCTATCCGGCGTTCGGGGTGCTGCTCTCGCCGATGCTGGCGGCGGCGGCCATGGGCCTTTCGAGCGTATTCGTGGTCGCCAACGCGCTGCGCTTGCGGAAATTTGCTGCATAGAGCGGCTATGTATGCTGGCCTAGACATTGGCGGCGGGTTTGCGCCGCCCCGAAGGATCGTCCGTTGCAAAATCTGCCGAGCGCGCTGATCGATCGCGCGCAACGCCACTTCCGGCTTTTGCCGCCCGACCTGTCGGCATCGCTGCTGATGCTGCTGGCGATGTTCGTCTTCACCGCGACCGGCGTGCTGGTGCGGATGGCGGCCGAATCGATGCCGATTTTCCAGATTCTGTTTTTGCGCCAAGTCCTGACGGTTGCGCTGATGTCGCCGCTTTTCTGGCGGCATCGGAACCAGATTCTGCATCCGCAGGGCATGCGCCTGCATTTGTTTCGCGGCTTCGCGGCGGTCGGCGCCATGAGCTGCGGCAACGCCGCCGTCATCTACATTCCCTTCGCCGACGTGACGGCCATCCAAATGTCGGAGGTGCTGTTCATCACCGCCTTGGCCGCCCTGTTTTTGGGCGAGAAAGTCGGCTGGCGGCGCTGGACGGCGACGCTCGTTGGTTTTACGGGCGTGGGCGTGATGCTGCAGCCGTTCTCGGGGCCGATCGAAACCTTCGCGCTGATCGCGCTGGTTGGATCGATGTTCGGCGCCATGTCGGTCATAACGCTGCGCTTTGGGTCGCGCCTGGACACGACCGAGACCGTGATCTTTTTCCAAAGCTGCGTCGTGATCGTGTGCATGGCGCCGCTGGCGTGGTGGTATTGGGTCCCGATCACCGCGCGCGGCCTCGGCATTTTGATGGTCATGGCCGTGATGCTGGCGCTGGGCACGCTGCTGTTTACCAACGCGTTCCGGCGCGGCAACGCGTCGGCGATCGCGCCGTTGCAGTATCTGCGCTTGCTGATGATGGCGGGCGTCGGCTACTGGCTTTACGACGAAACGCCGGGGCTTGCGACGGTCGTCGGCTCGGCGCTGATCGTGGGTGCGGCGATCTACACGCTGCGCCGCAACGCAATCCGCCAGTCGCCGATCCCGGCCGCCCCGCGTCCCGACAGCCCCGCCTGAGAAATACGCGCGCCTTCAATCCCTCTTGGCGGTTTCGATGCGCGCCAACGCCGCGCGCAGCGCGCGCATTTCCAGCGCAAGCGCGGCAAGTTCGGCCGCCATGGCCGCTTGCGGATCGGATTTGGGGGCATCGGCAGCATCGGCATGCAAACGCGTCATCGAATCGACGATCAGCGCGATGAACAGGTTCAGCACCACGAATGTCGATATCAAGATGAACGGCAGGAAATAGAGCATCGCCGCCGAATGTTCGGCCAGGATCGGCTTGACGATCTCGCCCGACCAGCCGTCCAGCGTCATAAGCTGGAACAGCGTCATGAAGGTTGCCCCCAGATCGCCGAACTGCTCGGGGTGGGTTTGTCCGAACAGTTTGGTGCCCATCACCGCAAAAACGTAGAACACCAACGACAGCAACGCGACGATGGCCGACATGCCGGGCAGCGAGCGCAGCAACGCTTCGACCACCACGCGCATCGACGGCACGATGGAAACGAGCCGCAAGACGCGCAAGACGCGAAGCGCGCGCAGCACCGACAGCGGCCCGGACGCCGGTACCAGCGCAATCCCCACCACGATCAGATCGAACCAGTTCCAGCCGCCGCGAAAAAACCGGCCGCCATGCGCAAGGAGGCGGATCGCAAGCTCGCCGACAAACACCGCCAAGATCGCGCTGTCGAGCGCGCGCAAGATTGGGCCGATCGCGTCCACGACGCTCGCCGACGTTTCGAGGCCGAGCGTGACGGCATTGAGCACGATCAAGCCCATCACGATGCGTTGGATTGGCGGCGATTCGATCCAAGCGCGCAACCGCGCGCGCCAAGGATTTGCAGGCTCGGGAAGGGAAATGTCGGTCATGGTGCAGGCTCCGGGGGGAAGCAGGCGACTCGCTGGACGGCGACTATAGAAAACCGCAAGCGACGGCGATAGCGCTAGGCGAAGGCTGCGGCGCGCGCTAATAATTGATTGCGTTATTCGAGGGTTTTCATGGCGTCTGATGCGGCAACGGCACGGATCGAACTGGCGGCGACCTGCGATATCGCAGGGGCGATCGCCTTGCACGGCGAACTGCTCGAAAAACTGGCGGCCGGCACGCCCACCTTGCTCGACGCCAGCGGCGTTGCCGAACCCTCCACCGCGCTGGTCCAAGTGGTCGAGTCGGCTGCGGCCGCCTTTGCGTCGCGCGACTTGCGATTCGGTCTCTACAATCCGTCGGACGCGCTGTGCATTGCCTACGAAGACATGGGCCTGTACGGCGCTTTGATGGGCCGCATCGCGATGGAAATCTGACGGCGGGCGCGCATGGCAAGCGAAGAAGAAGAACTTCAGGGCATCTTTTTCCTCGAATGCGAGGAACTGCTTGCCAGCGCCGAACAGAGCGTCGAAACGCTGCGCGAAGGCGACGGCTCCGACGATGCGATCCACGCGCTGTTCCGGTCGGTCCACTCCATCAAGGGCGGGGCCGGCGCCTTTGGCATGGACAAACTCGCCAAGTTCGCGCACGCGTTCGAATCCTATATGGATCTGCTGCGCAAGGGGCGCGCCGAACTTGACGCGACCGCCGTCAAGTTGCTGTTCGACGGCGTCGACGTGCTGCGCATGCTGGTCGAAGAATCGCAGCACGGCACGCCCGCGCCGGCCGTTCGCTACGATGCGGCGTTTGCAGCACTGCGTGCGGCGGCGGGCCTCGACGATGCGCCCGCCGACGAACTGGCGCCGGGCGCGGATTTCGATCCGATGGCGGCGTTCGTCGCCGAAGCGGCCGCCGCAGAAGCGGCGGCG
Source organism: Asaia bogorensis (assembly GCA_945901855.1). Taxonomy (GTDB): domain Bacteria; phylum Pseudomonadota; class Alphaproteobacteria; order CACIAM-22H2; family CACIAM-22H2; genus Tagaea. Next base: position 32,312 of record CAMDLT010000021.1, read on the forward strand.
CCCACGACGCGCTACAAAATCCGGTTTGTGCCGGGCCCCGGGTTGCTTGCGGCAGGCGTCGATCCGCTGCGCATCCTGGGCGCGCTCAAAGCGATGGGCAGTTTGGCGGTCGAAATCGACGCCAGCACCGTGCCGGCACTGGCCGATCTGGAGCCCGGCGTTTGCCATTTCGCGTGGTCGCTGGCGCTCGACACGGCAGCGCCGTTCGCCGATCTCGACGAAATTCGCGAGATGATCGACGATTTGGCAGTTTTCGAAATCGAAGCCCCACCCCCACCCGAAACGCCCCCACCCGAAACGCCCGCGCTCGAAACGCCCTTGCTCGAAACGCGGGCGCCCGAGCTGCAAGCGCCGGTCGCAAGCGGCGCCAAGCCGTCCGCAGCGCCAGCCCATGCGGCACGCGAAAAACCCGTCGCGACCGTGCGCGTCGACGTGCCGAAACTCGAACGGCTGGGCAATATGGTGGGCGAGCTCATCATCACCCAGGCGTTTTTGGCGCGTCAGGCCAGCGGCCTCGATCCCGACGCGCATCGCCGCCTGTTCCGCGCCCTCGACGACATGTCGCAGCATATTCGCGACCTTGCCGATGCGGCGACATCGATCCGCGCGCAACCGCTGAAGGTCGTCTTCTCGCGCTTCGGGGCCGTGGTGCGCGATCTGGAAAAAAGCACGGGCAAACGCATCCGCCTGGAAATCGAGGGCGATTCGACCGAAATCGACAAAACGGTCGTCGAACGGCTCGGCGAACCGCTGACGCACCTGATCCGCAATTCGATCGACCACGGCATCGAATCGCCGGAGAAGCGCGAAGCGGCGGGCAAGGATCCGGTCGGTCGGCTGCGTCTGGCCGCCGAACAGCGCGGCAGCCAGGTCGTGATCGAATTGTCCGACGACGGGGCGGGCGTCAATCGGCCGCGCGTCCTCAAAATCGCGATCGAGCGCGGCCTGGTCGCGCAAGGCGCGACGCTCGCCGACGACGAAATCGACGCGTTGATTTTTCTGCCCGGCTTCTCGACCGCCGATTCCGTGACGTCGGTGTCCGGGCGCGGCGTCGGCATGGATGCCGTGCGCCAGTCGATCGGCGAGATGGGCGGGCGCGTGGCGTTGGGCTCGACGCCGGGCAAGGGCACGGTGTTCTCGCTCTATCTGCCGCTGTCGCTGGCCGTGCTCGACGCGATGGTGACGCTCGTCGCGCGCAACAACTACCTGATCCCGCTCGGCGACATCGTCGAAAGCCTGCGCCCGACCGCCGCCATGATCGTGCGCCTCGACCGCAACCGCGCCATGCTGGCATGGCGCGGGGCGATGGTGCGAATCCTGGTGCTGGGCGAGGAATTCGACGTGCCGGATTTTGTCGCCGAGCCGACCGAGTGCATTTTGGTCGTGGTGCGCGCGGCAGGCGGCGAGATGCTGGCCTTGCAGGTCGACGATCTGATCGGGCAGGAACCGGTCGTGGTCAAAAGCCTCGAAAAGAATTTCCGCAAAGTGGCGGGCCTGTCCGGCGCCACGATTTTGGGCGACGGGCGGCCTGCCCTCATTTTGGACCCGCAATCGTTGGGCACGGCCGGCGCACGGCGCAAACGCCTCGAAGCCCAGAACGATCCCGCGAGCGAGCAAGGGACATAGCCATGGAAACGCAACGCAAAGCCGCCACGGGCGAAACCGACGATTCCCAATTCGTCTCGTTCGAAATCGGGACCAGCACATTTTTGATCCCGATCGACAAGGTCGTCGAGTTCCGCACCTGGAGCGAACCCACGCCCGTTCCGCACACGCCCGACTTCGTGCGCGGCATCATCAATATTCGCGGCGAGATCGTGCCGATCTACGACGTTGCCGCGCGCCTGGGACGCGGCGCGACGCAAGCCCATGCGCGCCATGTGGTGGTCATCGTGCGCTCGGACGATGCGCGTTCGGTGGGGCTGCTTGTCGATTCGGTGACCGACATCGTCAATGCGCGCAGCGCCGACATGGCGTCGATCCCGCGCATCGAAGGGGGCGACGCGACGCCGTTCATGCGCGGCGTCGTGTTCGTGGCCGAGCGCATTCTGGGCGTCACCGACGTCGACCGGCTGGTGCAGGAAACCCTGCCCGACGGCGCGCTCGAACTGCCCGCCGAGCCGCAGGACGCATGATCGAGACCGCGCCCGCATTCACCGGCAGCGATCTGGCATTTTTTGCCGCCGCCATGCGCGCGCGCACGGGCATCGTGCTGGCCGACGGCAAAGCGGCGCTGGTGCTGCGCCGCTTGTCGCCGCGGCTGCGCGAAACCGGGTGCCGCGATTTCGCCGACTACCGCGCGCTGCTCGAGGATCCCGAGGCGCCGGAATGGACGCGCGTCGTCGAATTGCTGACCACCAACCATTCGCGCTTTTTTCGCGAGATCCACCATTTCAAACTGCTCGCGCGCCATCTGGATACGCTGCTGGCGGCAGGGCAGGCGCGTTTGCGGCTGTGGTCGGCGGCGTGCGCGTCGGGGCAGGAGCCCTATTCGATGGCGCTGGTGCTGCACGACCGACTGGCCGACCAGAAAAATGTCGATTCGCGCATCTTGGCAACCGACATCGACCGCACGGTGCTGGCGGCGGCCGAGGCCGGGCTCTATCGGCCCGAGGATGTCGGCCATCTGCCGGCCTTTGCGCGCGCCCACATGGCCAAGGCGGCCGACGGCACCTTTTCGGTATCGGGGGCGATGAAAAACTATGTACGCTTCAAGCCGCACAATCTGGTCGGCAGCGAATGGCCCATACAGGGGCCGTTCGATGCGATCTTTTGCCGCAACATGCTGATCTATCTCGACCCTGCCGACCAAACCAAAGTGGTGGCGCGGCTTGCGAACCTCGTCAGACCGGGCGGCCTTCTGTGCCTGGGCCATTCGGAAATCGTGCGTGACAAAACTTTGCCTCTCGAACGCCTTGGAGTGCCCAGCAGCTATGTCCGACTCTGACACGCCGAAAAAACGCGTCCGCGTCATGATCGTCGACGACTCCGCGTTGGTGCGCGAAATGCTGACCGGGATTCTGTCGGCCGATCCCGACATCGAAGTGGTGGGAACCGCACCCGACCCGATCGTGGCGCGCGACAAGATCAAAACGCTGGCGCCCGACGTGCTCACGCTCGACGTCGAAATGCCGCGCATGAGCGGCATCGAGTTTCTCGAACGGCTCATGCGCCTGCGCCCGATGCCGGTCGTGATGATTTCGACGCTAACGCAAGAGGGCGCCGACACCACGCTGCGCGCCCTCGAGCTTGGCGCCGTCGACTATGTCGCCAAGCCCACCCAGCGCCTCAGCGACTCGTTCGCCGAACTCAAAGAATCGATCTGCAGCAAGGTCAAGATGGCGGCCGGTGCGCGCGTGCGCGCGACGCCCGCCGCGCGCCATGTACCCGCATCGGGTCCCGTTTCGGGCGACGCGCCGCCCCAGCGGATCGCAACCCATCTCGACGCGATCGCGATCGGCGCCTCCACGGGCGGGGTGGAAGCGCTGGGCGAGATCTTGTCCGCGATTCCCCCCGGCGCGCCCGGCATCTTGATCGTGCAGCACATGCCCGGCAATTTCACCGGGCGATTCGCCGCCCGCCTCGATGCCAGTCTCAATCTGAAAGTGGTCGAGGCGAGCGACGGCGCAGAAATTCTGCGGGGCCATGTCTATATCGCGCCCGGCGGTCGCCATTTGGCCGTGTCGCGCGCGGGCGGAACGCTCAAATGCAGCCTCAGCGACGGGCCGCCGGAAAGCGGGCACGTACCCTCGGTCGACCATTTGTTCCGCTCCTTTGCAGCGCTTGGCGACCGGGCGGCGGGCGCCATTTTGACCGGCATGGGCCGCGACGGGGCGGTCGGCCTCAAACACATGCGCGACGCGGGCGCCTTGACGATCGCGCAGGACGCTGCAACATCCGTCGTCTATGGTATGCCGAGGGTTGCAGCGGAAACGAACGCCGCAGCGCTGGTGCTGCCGCTGACGCGCATCGCAGCGGCGCTGCTGGCAGCGCCGAATGGCGCAAACAAAGAGGGAGGATCGACATGACCAACGCCCGCAGTTTGCGCGTCCTCGTCGTCGACGATCAGGGCAGCATGCGCATGCTCGTTCGCAGCTATCTTCGCAAACTCGGCTTCGAATCGATCGACGAAGCCGAAAGCGGCCAAGCGGCGCTGAAGGAGCTGCAGAACCGGCCCTACAATCTGGTCATTTCGGACATCAACATGGATGGCGGCACCGGCCTCGATCTGCTGAAGGGCATGCGCGCGCACCCTGTTCTCAAGCGCACGCCCGTCATCATGGTCACGGGAAATTCCGACAAAGCCACGGTCGCCGCGGTCGTGCAGGCGGGCGTCAACGGCTACGTCGTCAAGCCCGTGTCGCTTGAGGCGCTCAAGGCGCGCATCCTGCATATTCTGGGCCCCCTTACTTGAGCTTGCGGAAGCGAACGACATGAAAATCTCCACCAAACTTTCGGGTCTGATCGTCGTCGCATCGCTGCTGTCGGCGGGGCTGTTCGGGTATCTAACCTACCTTGCGCATGTCGCGCTCAATGCCGAGGAGCGCGTGATTGCGGGCTCGACCTATGCCGGGCCGATGCGCGATCTGGGCGAGGCGATCTACCGGCACAAGCTCAATATGCTTAAAAATGTCGGCGTGGCTTCCCCCGACAATGACGGGCTCGCGCGCGCCAAGGAAACGATCCGCGCGGTGCTTGTGCGCATCGACGCGCTCGATGCGCGCACGCAGGCAAAATTCGGCACGGCGCCCGCGGCCCCCGGCCTCAGGCCCGCGATCGAGCGCATACTGGCGCTGCGCCATGGGCCGACGCAAAATTCCGCCAATGTCATCGAGTTTCACGAAGCGACCTTCGCGCAGTACCGCGAATTGACTTTTTCCGCCGCCGACACGTTCGAGATTTTGGGCGATCCGGACGTCGATTTTGTTTTGATGTTCCAGAACCAGATCGAAGTCTATCCCAACATCCTGATGTCGCGCGCGTATCTTGCGGGCCGCTCGTTCGTTTTCGACGAAACGGCGAGCGGGCGTTTTGCGCATACCGAAACGCTGCAGATCCAGATCAACCGGCTGATCGAGCAGCAGGGCGTGATCGCCGAAAACATGCGCCGCCTGACGCGCAATGTGGGCCGCGCCGAGAAAGTGCAAGGCAACGGGCGCGACTGGACCAATCGCGCGCCCATCGCAGCGGCGCTGGCCGAGCGCTCGCAGCGCCTGGAGAACGGCTATCTCGCCGCTCTCAACAAATCGCCTTCGCCGGTGGGCTCGGTCATGGTCGGCGAAGAAGAGATGTTTTTGGCGACGCTCCTCGACGGCTGGCGCTCGCTGACAACGCAAGTTGATCGCGCGCTTGCCGATCGCATGGTGGCCAATACGCGCACCTTCTATTTGCAGACTGGCTTGCTGGCGATAAGCCTGCTCGTGCTGTTCGGCGCGATGAGCCTGGGCGTTCGCGGCGTGTCGCGCGACATCGAAGCGACCAACGCGCTTACCATGCGCATCGCCAAGGGCGAGCTCGACGTGGTCGTGCCGGGCACGGACCGGCCCGACGAAATCGGCGGACTGGCGCGCTCGATCGAAATCTTGCGCAGGAATTCGCTGGCGCAGCGCGAACTCCAGCAAAAAGAGCGCGAGACCGCCCGGCATCTGGCCGATACGGCCGCGCGCGTGGCCGATTCGGTGGATGCGATCCGCGCGGCAGCCAGCGAAATTTCGCAAGGCAGCAACGACCTTGCCACGCGCACCGAGCGCCAGGCGTCGGCCCTGCAGCAGACCGTCGCGACGATGGCGGAAATTTCGGCAACCGTTTCGACCAACGCGCTCAATTCCGACCAGGCGCGCAAATTGGCCGCCGACGCGCTGGGACGCGCCGAAGGCGGCGGCCATGCGGTCACCAGCGTGGTCACGGCCATGTCGGGCATCGAAGCCTCGTCCGCGCGCATTGCCGCAATCATCCAGGTGATGGAAGAAATTTCGTTCCAGACCAAACTGCTCGCGCTCAATGCGGCCGTCGAAGCCGCGCGCGCGGGCGAAACGGGCAAGGGCTTTGCGGTGGTCGCCCAGGAAGTGCGCTCGCTCGCCGACCGCTCGCGCCAAGCCTCGCAGCAGATCCGCGATCTGATCGCCGAGAGCACGCGCGAAGTGGGCCAGGGGGTGCAATTGGCGGGGGCGGCAGGCGAGGCGCTGGGCACGATCATCGAGATCGTGCGCAAGGTTGCCGACATTGCGCCCGAAATCGCGGCCGGCAGCCGCGAGCAGGCGCGCAGCATCACCGAGATCAACAAGGCGCTCGGCGATCTCGACGCCGCGACGCAGCAGAACGCTGCCTTGGTCGAACAAAGCTCGGCCTCGGCCGCGTCGCTGGCCGAACAAGCGGGCCAGCTTGTCGAAGTTGTATCGAGCTTCCGCGCCGATGGCGGGGCGGACGGGGCGGCGAAGCCAGCACCGGCCGCCGCGCCCAAGGCGGCGGCGCCAAAAACGGTTGCGGCGAAAAAAGCGCCCGCACGCGACGCCGACTGGGACGAGGAGTTCTAACGCGCCGCTATCTGTCGTCGCGGGCGAGCTGTTTGTGCTCCATGGCGCCGTAGGCTTTGCCGTAATGCGCTTCGATGCGGCGCTGCACGAAATCCCAGCACGTGGTCATCGACAGATAGAGAATGGCCACGACCATAAACACTTCGAGCACTTCGAAGCGCTGCTGCATCAGAATTTGGCCGCGCCGCAGCAGCTCTTCCATCGAAATGACCGACGCGATCGACGTCGCCTTGAGCAGGCCGTTGACCGAGTTGCCGAGCGGCGGAATGATCACGCGCAGCGCCTGCGGGAAAACCACCTTGCTGAAGATATGCAAGGGTCGAAGGCCGAGCGAGCGCGCAGCCTCCGTCTGGCCCTTGGCGACCGACAGGATGCCGCCGCGCAAAATCTCCGACAGATACGCCGCCTCGTTGAGCGCAAGGCCGATCAGCGCCGATTCGAGCACGCTCAAGCGCACGAGCCCCAATTGCGGCAGACCGGTATAGATGATGATGAGCTGGACCAGCAGCGGCGTGCCGCGAAAGATCCAGATATAGGTCTGCGCCGCGCGGTCGAGCCATTTGGATTTCGACATGCGCATGGCCGCAAGGCCGAGCCCGAGCAGAAATCCGAACACCAGCGTGTTGGCGGTCAGCGCCAACGTCCACAACGCGCCTTCGAGCAGATACGGGTTGAGGAAATAGGTCCAAAACCCGTCCCAGTTCCAAACTTTCATCGGTCTATCCTCTGGGACGGGTCGCTGGCGTTTCTCAGACCGGTCCCGGACCGTTGATCGAGAAGGTCGACTCGGGCATTTTCAGCACGCCATAGCGGTCGAACAGCGTGTCGTAATACCCGTCTTTCTTGAGGTCGTTGAGCGCGCCGACCACGGCTTCGGCAAGCGTTTTGTTGGCGAACGCGAATGTCGCGGTCTGCGGGAACACGCCGCTGACCGCGCGCGTGAAGTCGCCGCGCTGCTGCATGAACATCGCCGTCGCATCGATGCTGGTTGCGGCATCGACTTGGCCCGCGCGCAGCGCCTGGAAAGCTTCGGCGAAATTGTTGAAAGTACGCACTTCGACCGGACGCAAGCCTTCCTTGACCAGAATTTCGCTGACCTCGCGCGTGCGGCGCTCTTCGATGCCGCCCAGCTCCACCGAGACGCGGCGCCCGGCCAGATCCTGAATCTTGGAAATGCCAAGAGGATTGCCGCGCGCGGCCAGGAAGCTGACGGCGGCCTGTTCGTAAGGCACCATGTACATCAGCTTCGAGCGTTCTTCGGTCCAGAAGATGCCGGTGTTGATCATGTCCCAACGCTTGGCCGCAAGGCCCGGCACCATCGCCGCAAATTCGATGCGCACATATTCGGGCGTCAGGCCCAAACGCTTGGCGATTTCATTGCCGAGTTCCACGCGCATGCCCTGCAGCTGGCCGCGATCGTCGACGAATTGCAGCGGCGGCAGGGTCGGGTTGATCGACATGACCAGCGTACCGGCCTTGATGATGTTGGGCGGGGCGATTTTCGCCTGCGCCTTGGCAAGCTTGGGAAGGGCTGCAAGCGTGGCGGCTGCAGCACCTGCGGCGATCAGGCTGCGGCGGTCGAGAGCGACGGCGCCGAATTTGGATTTTTTGGACATCTTTGGTCTCCCCTTGAGTGGCGAACGGAATGAAAGCGATTCAGGTGAAATTCCAGGTGAAATTCCAGGTGCAATTCGGGCGCCAACTCGCTCAGGGCGCGACGAGTCCGAGCGCGGCGAGGTCTTTGCGCAAAATTTCGGCGTCGCTTGCGACCAGCGGCAAACGCGGCGGGCGCGGCGGGCCCACCGGGCGGCCCATCATGTTGAAACCGGCCTTGGTTGCCGACACGTAGCGCTGCCCGCCGACCCAGCGCACGATCGGCAGAATTTTTTTGTAGAGCGCCAAGGCGGCCGGCTGGTCGCGCTGGTCGGCGACGAGTTCGAACAGCTTTGCGGAATCTTTGGGCAACAGGTTCGAGCACACGGCAACCCATCCTTGCGCGCCGAGCCAGAACGATTCGTAGCCCAAAATGCCCGCAAACACGGTCATTTTGTCGCCGCACAGCTCGATAATGTCGCGCACCCGCGTGACTTCGAGCGTCGATTCCTTGATGTAGCGCACATTGTCGATGGCCGACAGGCGCTTGACCGTTTCGGGCCGCATGTCGACATTGGCGGTCGCGGGGTTGTTGTAGATCATGATCGGAATGCCGATCGACTCGCCGATGCGTTTGTAGTGCTGGAACAGCTCGTCCTCGGTCGGCGTCGAATAGAAAGGCGGGATGATTATCACGCCGTCGGCGCCCAACTTTTCGGCGCGCTTGGAAAGCCGTACCGATTCGAGCGTGTTTTCGGCCCCCGTCCCAATCAGCACGGGCACGCGCCCGCGCGCGGCCTTGATCGCGGTCGCTGCAACCGCTTCGGCTTCCGCGTCGGTGAGCGACAAAAATTCGCCCGTCGAGCCCAGCGGGATAAGCCCGTGGATGCCCTCTTTGATTTGCCAATCGACCAGATCGGCCAGTGCCGCGAAATCGACCGCGCTGCCGTCCTCGGTGAACGGCGTGATCAAAACGGTATAGGTACCCCGGAACGGCTTCGACATTTTTCAATCCAACTGTATGATCTTGTAGATCAATATTGGCGCTTGATGGGCACCTTGCGCAAGAGCGGGATTGTATGGCCGATATAACCACGGTTTTGGGACCCGTTCCGGCCGACGCGCTGGGGCTGATCCTGCCGCACGAGCATATTCTGTGCGATCTGACGCCGCTCGATCTGCGCAACCCCGCGATCGCCGACACGCCGCTTTCGCTCGGCAACGCGCATGCGGTCGCCTATCGGCCCAACGATCACAAAGGCAACCACCGCCTGACCCAGATCGCGGTCGCGCACGGCGAACTGGCCGCGTTCAAACAAGCGGGCGGCAGCACGATTTTCGAACTCTCGACGATCGGCATTGCGCCCGATCCGGCAGGTTTGGCGGAACTTTCGCGCGCAACGGGCGTTGCGATCGTCGCGGGGGCCGGTTTCTACACCGCCCCCTTTATCGATGCCGAGATCCGCGAACGCGACGTCGCGTGGCTCGCCGACCAAATCGCCACGCAAATTCATGTCGGCATGAACGGCACCGATATCAAAGCCGGAATCATCGGCGAGGTTGGTTGCAGCTGGCCGTTGGCAGATTTCGAGCGCAAATCGCTGGCGGCAAGCGCCATCGCCCAGCGCGGCACCGGACTTGCGATCAACATCCATCCCGGCCGCGATCCGCAAGCCCCGCACGAGATTTTGGATATCCTGGAGCGTGCGGGCGCCGATCCCGCGCGCGTGGCGTTCAGCCATATCGACCGGACCTATTTCGACTATCCGGCGATTGCGGCACTGGCCGCGCGCGGCTGCTGGATCGAGTTCGATTTTTTCGGCATCGAGACCTCGAACTACTGGATGGGCGTGGCCGACCTGCCGACCGACTGGATGCGCTTGCGCTATATCCGCCAGCTGATCGGCGACGGGTTCGGCAAGCGCGTCTTGCTCTCGCACGACATTTGCACGCGCTCGCGTCTGGCGGCCTATGGCGGCCACGGCTACGCGCATCTGCCCGCCAACGTGCCGGGCCTGATGCGCGACCGGGGTTTTGGCGACGGCGAAATCGCGATGCTGATGTGCGACAATCCGCGCCGCTTTGTAACGGGAGAAGATTGAGATGGCGGGCGAACCGATTCTTTACTGCAACGGCGCCTATGTGCCCGAAAGCCAGGCGCGGCTGTCGGCGTTCGATTTGGGCGTGCAGTTCGGCGACGGCGTGTACGAGGTGGTGTCGGCCTGGAAGGGCCTCGTCTTCCAGCTCGACGCGCATATCGCCCGCTTGAGCGATACGCTGCACGCCGCGCGCATCGATACCGGCATCGATGCGGCGGGCTGGCGCGACATCGTGTGCGAAACCGCGCGGCGCAACGGCCTCGCCGATGCCGCGATCAAAATCATCGTCACGCGCGGCCTGCTCGCCCCCGGCAACGGCGATCCGCGCGCGGCAACGCCCAGCGTGCGCGCATTTGCCACGCCCTATGCGCATCTGGGCTCGGCCGAGCAGCGCGCGGGCGGCATTCGTCTGCAGATCGGCCACCAGCGCGGCATGTCGCCCGATACGCTGGACCCGCGCTACAAACATACGGCGCGCCTGCAATACCAGCTCGCCAAGATCGAAGCGCTCGATTCGGGCTACGACGACGTGGTGTGGCTGTCGGCGCAAGGCTTTGTCGAGGAAGCGCCGCGTTCGAATATTTTTCTGGCGAAAAACGGCGTGTTGCGCACGCCCGCCTTGGGCGTGCTGCACGGCATCACGAGGCGCACGTTTTTCGAACTTGCCGCAGAACTGCGCATTCCCGTCGAGGAAGGTGCAGTGACCGCGTTCGATCTGTTTGTCGCCGACGAGGTTTTTACCTGCTCGACCTCGGGGGCGGCGCTTGGCGTGCGCGAAGTGGCGGGACGCCGGATTCGCGGCGGCGCGCCGGGGCCGCTGACGGACAAGCTCAACGCGCTCTATTGGCAAAAACGCGAAGCGGGCTGGCACGGGACAAAGCTTTGACGCGCCGCCTCGACAGCAGCCGCGTGCGCCGCGTCGGCGCAACGCAACGCATCCGGTTCGACGGGCGCGAGATCGAAGCGCTGGCAGGCGAAAGCGTCGCCGCTGCGTTGGCGGCCGCGGGCATTCGCACGCTGCGCAAGACGCGCTTGGGCGCGCCGCGCGGCGTGTGGTGCGGCATGGGCGCATGTTTCGAATGCGTCGTCGCCATCGACGGCAAACCCGAGCAGCGCGCGTGCCTGGCCAAAGTCGAAGACGGCATGGACATACGCTCGGCCGCGCCCGACACGCCCGCAGCGCTGGCGCCTGCGCCGACAAGCGCACCCGAACGGCGCCAGGTCGATGTGCTGGTGATCGGCGGCGGGCCGGCCGGCTTGCACGCGGCGCGCGTTGCGGGCGAAGCGGGCTTGCGCGTGGTGCTGCTCGACGAGCGCCCGGCCCCCGGCGGCCAGTATTTCAAACCGCTGGGACCCTCGCACGCTTTTGCGGCAGGCGGGGCCGACAAACAGTTTCTGGCCGGCGCCGCGCTTGTCGCAGCGACGCTTGCGGCGGGCGTTACGATCTTCAGCGGGGCCGTCGTGTGGGCCGCGTTTTCGGCGGACGAAATCGGCGCGCTGATCGACGGGCGCTCGATGCTGTTCGCCGCCAAGAACATCGTCGTCGCGGCGGGCGCGTACGAGCGGCCTGTCCCCATGCCGGGCTGGACCTTGCCGGGCGTTTCGACCACGGGTGCCGCCCAAACGCTTGCCCGCAGCTATCGCGTGGCGCCGGGTCTGCGCACCATCGTTGCGGGCAACGGACCGCTCAATCTGCAAACCGCGCTGGAGCTGGTCGAGGGCGGCGCCCGCGTCGTCGCGGTCGTCGAAAGCGCGCCGCGTCCGGGTTTGTCGCGCCTGCGCGATGCGTGGCGTTTGGCGATGGCCGCCCCCGACCTTGCCGTCGACGGCATCGCGATGCTGCGCAAACTTGCCGCCGCCAACGTGCCGATCTTGTGGGGCCGCACGGCGCTCGCGGCCGAGGCCGACGCCAACGGCGAGTTTTCGGCGCTTGTGCTCGACGACGGCACCCGTCTTGCGGGCGAAGCGCTGGCGCTTGGATATGGCTTTGCGCCGTCCAGCGAAATCGCGCGCCAATTGGGCGTCGCACATCGTTTTGTCGATCGCCATGTCGGCTATCTTGCCGCGATTGCCGACGACGACGGCAGCTGCAACGTGCCGCATGTCCATGTCGTGGGCGACGGCGCCGAGATCGGCGGATCGCGCATCGCGGCCGCACGCGGCATTTTGGCGGGCGCGGCGATCGCAGGCCACGCAGCGCCGCCCGAAACCGTGCGCGAATTGGCGCGCGCGCGTCGTTTCCAAGAAGCGCTGTGGCGGCTGTATGCGCAAGCGCCCTTCGATGCCGCGTCGCTTGCCGACAGCACGACCGTATGCCGCTGCGAAGACGTGAACGCGGGTGCCGTGCGCGCCTGCCTCGATGCGGGTTCGGCGTCGCTTGGCGCCATCAAGCGCCATACGCGCGCGGGCATGGGGCGCTGCCAAGGGCGCAATTGCGCGGCAACGCTTGCGCGCTTGGTACAAAGCCGCACGGGCGCGCTGCCCGGCGAATACGATTTTTTCGCGCCCCGCGTGCCCGCCAAGCCCGTGCCGGTCGCAGCCCTTGCCGTCGAGCAGGGCGAATGGGGCGGCCACAAACAAGTCGAAGCGCCGTTGCCGATCGTCGCGCGCACCAGGCTTGCGCACGCGCAAGAAAAGCGCGCGCGCAGCTGCGACGTGCTGGTGATCGGCGGCGGCGTTTTGGGCGCGTCGTGCGCGCTGGGCCTTGCCAAAGCGGGCGTCGATGTCGTCGTGGCCGAACGCGACGAGCCCAATTTGCAGGCGTCCGGCGCCAATGCCGGCAGCTTGCATGTGCAGCTGTTGTCGTTCGATTTCGGCGCCAAGGCGCAAGCGGGCGGCGGGCCTGCCGCACAGACATTGGTGTTGGGCCCGGCCGCGATCGCGCTCTGGCGCCAGATCGAACGCGACTGGGGCCGGGATCTGGAGATCCGCACGACCGGCGGTTTGATGGTTGCCGAAACCGACAAGGACATGGCGTTTCTGGCAGCCAAGGTCGCGCTCGAAAAATCCTACGGCATCGAGTGCGAGGTGATCGGCGCGAACGAGCTGCGCGCCCTCGCGCCCGCTTTGTCGCAACGATTGATCGGCGCCGCCTATTGCCCGAGCGAGGGCAAGATCAATCCCGCCATCGCGACCTACGCGGTGGTCGGACTTGCCGAGCGGCACGGCGCGCGTTTCGAAAACGGCACGCAGGTCGAATCGATCGCGCGCGTGCCCGGCGGTTTTCGCGTGGTCGCGTCGAACGGCACGATCGACTGCAAGCGCATCGTCAATGCGGCCGGCCCTTGGAGCGCGCGCATCGGCGCCATGCTGGGCATCGACGTGCCGGTCAAGGGCGCGCCCTTGCAGATTGTGGTCACCACCCCCGGCCCCAAGATCGTCGCGCAATTGATCGCGCATGCCGACCGGCATCTGACGCTGAAGCAAGCCGACACCGGCGGCTTCATCGTGGGCGGCGGCTGGACGGCCGCATCCGACCCCGCCACGGGCCTGCCGCGCGTGCTGCGCGGATCGATGGAAGGAAATCTGTGGGTGGCGCGACGCGTTATTCCCGCCCTCGATGGCTGCAACGTGCTGCGCGGCTGGGCGGCGATGAACGTCAATCTGGACGGCGCGCCGCTGGTGGGCGAGGTCCCCGGCGAGCCGGGATTTTTCAACGCCGTCACATCGAACGGCTACACGCTCGGCCCCATCGTCGGGCAGATGACGGCCGATCTGATGTGCGGCCGCGATCCCGGATTCGACGTTACGCCGTTTTCGATCCGGCGTTTCGGCGCTGGAGCAGGGCCAGCAAACTGAACGTCGAATAATCGACCGGATCGCCGCCGGGGCCGACCGCACGCCCGTCGATGCGCAGGCGGCACGCGCCCGGATCGGCGTCGAAATCCAGCTCGTGCTGCGTCGCGTCGGTCGCGGGATCGGCGATCAGCTGAAGTTCCGTGCGATCGAGCCCGAGACCCGCCAGCGCCGCGCCGACCGCGACGTTCAGGTTGTGCGGAAACAAGCGCGCCACCGCGCGCGCCGAGCCTTCGAAAAATACGCGCCGTTCGGCGATGGCGCCAAGATCGGCCAACGCCACCGCGGGCGTTCGCGCCCACATCGCGGGCGATTTGATCTGGCGATAGACGACGCGCTTAAGTCCGCCCAGGCGCGCCGCACGCAAAATTTCCAGCGTGCCGAGGGCGCCCGGCGGCATATCGAGTTTGCCGGGGCCCGCTTCCAGCAATCGCCGCTCGGTCTGCGGATCGCAGAACGCCGTCAGCGACAGCGGCGCAAGGTCGATCCCCGCCGCCAAAATGCGCGGCCCCCAATCGCCCAGCGTTTGGGGCGACGCGCATTCGACGACGATGTCGGGTCGCAAGGCCAGCAGCGCGGCAAAATCGCGCGCCGGGGCGCCGACGAACAGCGGGCCTGCGGCATCGCGTTGGAGCAGATCGCAGAGGCGCGTGCCGATCCGCCCGAGCCCGACAATGGCAACGCGCAACCGGCCGTTCATGGCCGTTGCGACGTCGGCAGCACAAGCGCCAGGCGCTTGCTGAGGCGCGCATTGTCCGCAAACGCAGGCGGCGCAAAATTTGCGGCGATCCGGAACGGCCAAAAAAATACGCGCATGCAAACACCTTGATGCTGGAACTTTTCGCGCTCGACGGTAAGGCAGTGCATGTCGATTCGCCAACAGGCGATTCGCGCGGCAATTCCCTAGATCGGCTGTAAGGTTTGTCCTAGTCTCGATTCAAATCGACGGCCTCAGCACTTTCGAACGGACCGCACGCGTGACCGATCTGGCCCCTGTAATTTCGCCGCCAACGGCACGCAGCTTGCGGACGCGGGCGGGGCCGCTGGCAATCTTGGCGATTGGGCTTGGCGCGTCGGCATTGGCGGCATGGCTGCTCGTGCTCGACCAGCGTGCCGACGATCAGCACCGCCTGGTCGCGCAAAGCGAACGGTTTGTCGCTGCCCTTGGCAACCATCTGCAAGTCTATGAAACCGCCATGGCGAGCGGCGCGGCGCTGTTCGCCGCATCGAAGGACGTTGCGCGCGACGCGTGGGGCACCTATGTGCGCGAAACGAAGGTCCGCGAACGGCTGCCGGGGAACCAGGCGCTTGGCTATGCGGCCTACGTGCCGGCACCCGAGCGCGCGGCGCATGTGGCGGCGATGCGCGCCGACGTTGGCGACAGCTACGACATTCGCCCGCCGGGGGCGCGCAGCGCCTATGTGCCGATCGTGTTCAACGAACCCTATGTCGGGCGCAATCGCACGGTGGTGGGGTTCGACATGTACGGCGAAGCCACGCGCCGCGCGGCCATCGACAGCGCCATCGCGTCGCGCCGGGCGACGATGTCGGGCAAGGTCGTTCTGGCGGGCGAAAGCGGCGACGACCGGCCGCCCGGCTTTGTGATCTACGCGCCGATTTTCAATTCGGCCGATGGCCCGCCGATGGGGTTTGTTTTCGGCCCCTTCCGCATGCCTGATTTGATGGCGGGCTTGTCGAAAAGCTGGGACTCGGCGCTGAGCATCCGCATCTATGACGGGCGCACGCTGGACGAGGCAGCATTGCTCTTCGCCTCGAAGACCGCCAGCGCCGCCCTTCCGACGCACGCGACCGTCATCGAAACGCTCGGGCGCGAATGGACGATCGCGGTATCGGCCGGACCCGCCATCGGCAATCGCAGCGACGCGTGGGTTCCGGCGCTGGTGCTGGCGTTGGGCGCGGCCTTGAGCCTGCTGATCTTCGGTCAGGCGCGCAGCTTGGTTGCGATCCGCGCCCAGGCGGACGATCTGGCGCTGGCCAAAGCGCAGGCCGAAGCCGCCGACCGCGCCAAATCCGCGTTCGTCGCCACGGTCAGCCACGAAATTCGCACGCCGATGAACGGCATCATGGGCATGGCAGGCTTGCTGCTCGACCGCGATCTGACGGCCGAGCAGCGCGGTTTTGCGCTCGCCATTCGCGCATCGAGCGAGAGCCTGCTGCAAATCGTCAACGACGTGCTCGATCTTTCCAAACTGACGGCCGACCGGCTGACGCTCGAGCGCGTCGCGTTCGATCCGCGCCAGACGCTGGGCGACGCGCTCGAGGTCGTGCGCCCGCACGCCGATGCCAAGGGTTTGGCGCTGAAGGTCGCGTTCGCCGACAACGTGCCCGCGCGCGTCGAAGGCGATCCGGGCCGGTTGCGCCAAGTGGCGCTGAACTTGCTGTCGAACGCGGTCAAATTCACCGAAAGCGGGAGCGTGCAGCTCGCGCTCGCGCGCGACGAAACGTCGCCGGCCGCGTCGCAAACGGTCGCCTTGACCATCCTTATCAGCGACACCGGCATCGGCATCGCCGCCGACCAGGTGCCGCACCTGTTCGAAGATTTTGTCCAGGCCGACGCGTCGGTCGCGCGCCGCTTCGGCGGCACGGGCCTGGGGCTTGCGATCGTGCGGCGATTGGTCGAACGCATGGGCGGCAGCATCGACGTGCAAAGCGAGCTTGGCCGCGGCAGCGTCTTTTGCGTGCGGCTTGTTTTGCCCGTGGCCGCCGCCATCGCCGGCCCCGCCGACGACACGGCGTTTGCACGGGGGAGCGCGCGTCTGGCGGCTTGTTCGGCAGCGCTGGGACGACCCTTGCGCGTGCTGTTGGCCGAAGACAACCCGACCAATCGCATCGTCGCGATCGAACTGCTGAAGCCGCATCCGGTGCGCGTCGATGCGGTGGCCAACGGCCGCGAAGCGGTCGAAGCCGTGCGCACGGCACCCTACGATGCCGTGCTGATGGACGTAAACATGCCGGAAATGGATGGGCTGGCCGCCACGCGCGCGATCCGCACGCTGGCGGGCGAGGCCGGGCGCGTGCCGATCGTGGCGGTCACGGCCGCCGCGTTCGACGGCGATCGCGAGCGCACCAAGATGGCGGGGATGACGGGCTATCTTGCCAAGCCCTATCGCATCGCGGCCCTGCTGGAAGCGCTGGCGGCGGCCGTCGAAACGCGCGTCTAAGCCGGATCGGGCAACAAGATTTCGCGCGCGTCGAAGGCAGCAAGGCTTGCGGCCAGCCCGCCCGCCTGTTCCAAAAAGAAGCTGCGCGCCAGACCGCGCGTCAAGCGCGGCAGCGAAAATTTATGGCCGCTGATCGACGTGCATTGGCCGCCATGGCTGACGCTGGCCGAGAAACTGAAACACTGGATGTTTGCAAGCCACGGCGCGGTGCCGGGCCGTTTTTCGAGAAACTCGAACGCCGGTCCCAAATAGGGCGCCGCCCCCAGCCCCGCATGCGTTTGGTCGGCCGGCGGCGCGTAGCGATCGGCCCACAGCGCAATGTCGCCGCACAGATCCGCAAGTTCGGGGCGCAGCGCCAGATCGCTCGCAAGGCCGGTGGCGCAGATCAGAAAATCGGCGTCGATCGCGCCCGTCGCCGTCCGCAGGCTGAGCGCGCCGTTCCGATGCTCGATCTGCTGCCAATCCGCGCCGGGGCGCACGCCAAAATTGGGATAGGCGCTGGCCGCCGCGACGCCGTTTTTGGTCGGCGGCTGGTCCAGCACGCGAAACATGTAGCCAAGCTGCCAGCGCAGCGCGTCGGGCAGGTCGTAAAAATGGTCGAGGAATCCTGCAAACTCCGCCCAGCGATGCGGGTTGATTTCGGGCAGCTTCGGGCGCCGGAAACATAGATCGACCGACGCGGCGCCGTTGTCCAGCGCATAGGCCGCATTGTCGAACGCCGACGCGCCGTGGCCCAAAATCGCGACGCGCTTGCCCGCGATTTTTTCGCGCGGCAGCGGTCCGTTCGAATGGGCCCACAACGCCGGATCGACGGTGTTTTTGACCACGCCCGGCACGTCCCAAGCGCCGCTGCCTTCGAAGCCGGTCGCCAGCACCACGCGCCGCGCATGGACGGCGAATTCGCCGTCGGACGTTTGGCACTGCAGCTTGAAGCCGCCCGCGACCGGCTCGATCCGCGCAACGCTGGTCGCGTAGCGAATTTCGGGCTCGGTCACGTCGGCATACCAGTCGAGATAGGCCGCCCAATGCACGCGTGCGATACGCTCCAGCCCCTGCCAGGCAGGCGCGCCGAACTGCGCTTCGTACCAGGCGCGGAAGCCAAGCGCGGCGTGGCCGTATTCCAGCCCGACCAAATCTTTGGGGGTGCGCAACGTGGCCATGCGCGCATAGCCAAGCCACGGCCCCGCATGGCCGCGCGCGGCGCGCTCCAAACACACCGTGTCCGCGATGCCCAGTCGCTTGAGGCCAAATGCGATGCCGAGCGCCGATTGGCCGCCGCCGACGATCGCGACATCGCGGAAGCCCGCGCGCGGCTGCACCCAACCTTGCGCGGGGTAGGCCAGCGCCGCGATTTCGGCGCGCGCGCGCGACGCCAAATGCTGCAAGGCGGGGCTTTTCAAATCGACGCTTGGGTATCCGTGCTGTTCGTAGCGCATGAAGTTCCTTGCCAAAACGCGGGCGGCGATTCGATAGTCGCCGCACGCACGGTCCCAATTCTAGCAAAACACGCGCCGAAGGAACCTCCCGCCATGCCCGCAAGCGAAACCGTCGAGATGGTTCTGCAGCCGATCGCGGCGGCCGCGTTTGCGCCCTACGGGCAAGTGATCGAAGCGGCGGCGGACGGCGTCCCGTTCGGCCCGCAGGATGCGCAGCTCGATCTGTCGCGCGGCACACCGCGTTTCTACATCATGGCGCTGACGCGGCGCGCGCCCGAAATCCGCGCGATCACGCGCCACGCGCTTGTCACGCAGTGCCTGGCCAGCGTGGGCGGCGCGCCCTGGGCCTTGCTGGTAGCGCCGCCCGGCGACGTGCCCGACGAAACCAAGCTTGCGGCATTTGCGGTGCCCGGCCACGTCGCGATCAAGCTGCATGTCGGCACGTGGCATGCGGGCCCGTATTTTGCCGCGCCCAGCTGCGATTTTTTCAATCTGGAACTGGCCGACACCAACGAGAACGACCATCGCACCCTTGGTTTCGCCCGCACATATCGTCTGGTCGGTCCTGCCGTTACGGCATGATCTCGCCGCCATTGGGATGCAGCAACTGGCCGCAGAAATAGCGGCTTTCGTCGCTCGCCAAAAACACGAAGCTTGGCGTCATGTCGCCGGGCGTGCCCAACCGCCCAAGCGGCAATCCCGCCGCATGCGCTTTTTTGGCAGCGCTCGACAGCGGATCGAATCCGGTATCGACCAGCCCCGGCGCCACGCCGTTGACGAGGATGCCGTGCGGGGCAAGTTCCTTCGCAAGCGCGCGCGTGAAGCCGATGAGCCCCGCCTTGGCGGCGCTGTAGGCGGTGTAGTCCGCGCGCCCGATATAGCCAAGCTGCGAGCACACATTGACGATGCGGCCTTGGCGGCGCGGTTTCATGGCGGCGGCGGCGGCCTTCGAACATAAAAACGCGCCGCGCAGATGCACGGCCATCATGCGCTCCCAATCGGCCAGCGTCGTGCGCGCGATCGACTGCGATTTTTGGATGCCGGCATTGTTGACCAGAATATCGAGCTTGCCGAAGCGCTTTTTATGCGCGGCAAAAAGCGCTGCGACGCTTTTTTCGGCCGTCACGTCGACGCGCACCGCGATCGCCTGGCGGCCAAGTGCCACGATGCGTTTGACGGTGGTTTCGGCCGCCGCCGGATTTTCGAACCACGCGACGCAAACATCGGCGCCCGCTTGGGCATAGGCAAGGGCAACCGCCTGGCCGATGCCGCTGTTGCCGCCCGTCACGAGCGCCGTTTTGCCTGCAAGTTTCCCGGCCATCGTCGCTTGTCTTTTCAACCGTCCCCGTTTTGGCGATCGCAAGATCGCCGCTGCGCATTCGACTAACACCATACACTGGCGCTAGCGCGCAATATCGCCCGCCCGGCCCCGACAGAAAAATCTTGCGCGATCGGCGCCGACGCCCGACCTTGGCGCGCCCAAGGAGGGTTTCAAGATGTCCGCTTCCGACCGTTTCAAGCTGGCCGGCGTCATGGGCTGGCCCATCGCGCATTCGCGCTCGCCCCTGCTCCACAATCATTGGTTCGAGGAACACGGGCTCAAAGGCAGCTACGTGCCATTGGCGGTCGAGGTGGCGAATCTGGGCGCGGCCTTGCGCGCGCTGCCGACGCTTGGTTTTGCGGGCTGCAATCTGACCATTCCGCACAAGATCGCGGCACTTGGCCTCGTCGACCGGCTCGATTCGACGGCCGCGCGCATCGGCGCCACCAATACGATTTCGGTCGGCCAAGACGGTTCGCTTGCAGGCACCAACACCGACGCGCGGGGCTTCGTGCAAAGCGTGTTGGCCGACTGCCCCGACTGGCGCGCCGACAGCCGGCCGGCGTTGGTCGCGGGCGCTGGCGGGGGTGCGCGCGCGATCGTCGACGGTTTGCTCGAACGCGGCTGCCGGGAGATCCGCATCGTCAATCGCAGTGCGGGGCGAGCAAACGATCTGGCGCGCGATTTTGGCAGCTGCGTCGTCGGACTTGCGTGGGAAGACCGGCACGCGGGGCTCGCCGATATCGGTCTGCTCGTCAACGCGACGAGCCAGGGCATGGCGGGCCAAGCGCCGCTCGATCTGGCGCTCGACCGGTTGCCGAACGCGGCCATCGTGGCCGACATAGTCTACACGCCGCTCGAAACGCCGTTGCTGGCGGCAGCGCGCGCGCGCGGCAATCCCACCGTCGACGGGCTTGGCATGCTGATCCACCAAGCGCGGCTGGCGTTCCAAGTGTGGTTCGGCATTCTGCCCGAAGCCAGCGTCGAATTGCGCGCCAAGATAAAAGCGACTCTTTAGCGGTGATGCTGTACGGTCTTTTTTATGCGCATCGACCTAGGGTACGAAATAGTCTACGAATGCCCGCAAGCGACGCCGATGCTGCTGATGCTGCGCGTGCATCCCTCGCACGCCAACGCCCTGCAAAAGCCCGATTTCCTGCAAAGCGACCCGGCCGTCGACGTCGACACGTATCTCGACGGGTTCGGCAATCTGTGCAGCCGCGTGACGGCGCCCCAAGGCACCTTTCGCCTGTTCGCAAACGCCACCATCGAAATATCGAACGCCGCCGACATCTACGCGCCCGAAGCGCCGCAATTGCCCGTGCAGCAATTGCCCGCAGAAGCGCTCGTCTATCTGCTCGGCAGCCGCTATTGCGAGACCGACAAACTTTCCGAGCAGGCGTGGGCCTTGTTCGGGCACACGCAGCTGGGATGGGCGCGGGTGCAGGCGATTTGCGACTACGTGCATCGCGCGGTGCGTTTCGACTACGCCAAAGCGCGCGCCACCAAATCGGCCTGCGAGGCGCTGTCGGAAGGCGTCGGCGTGTGCCGCGATTTTGCGCATGTGGCGGTCGCCTTTTGCCGCTGCATGAATATTCGGGCCCGCTATTGCACGGGCTACCTTGGCGATATCGGCGTGCCCAGCGATCCGGCACCGATGGATTTCAGCGCCTGGTTCGAGGTCTATTTGGGCGGCCAATGGTATACGTTCGATGCGCGCCACAACCGGCCGCGCATCGGGCGCGTGCTGATGGGTCGCGGGCGCGACGCGGCCGACGTGCCGCTGTCGAACAGTTTCGGCCAAACGACGCTTAAGTCCTTCCGCGTGTGGACCGACGAAGCGCGCTAAAGGGTTTGGCCCGAAGGCCGTGCAAACGGCACACGCTCTAGCGCGCGATCCAACTGCGTTCGGCAACGGCAACGCGAAGTCCCGGCACGCGCTTGAACTCGACCAGATTCGACGTCACGAAATCGGCGCCGCGCGCGACCGCTTGGCCTGCCAGCAGGATATCGACGGGCCCAATCGATTGGCCCTTGGCTTCGAGCGCCGCCCGGATGCGCGCAGCGGCAGCGGCATCGTCGGGTTCGAACGCGAGCGGCGGATTCGATACGACCAAAAACGCATCGAGCAACGCACGCGCTCGGGTCGGGTTCGCGCTCCGCTGGACGCCGACTTCGAGTTCGTATCGCACCAGAACCGAAAAACCGATCGCGAGGCCCGCATTCCGGGCAGCAGCATCAGAACGCTTTGCGCTGGCGCGCGCGCCCCTGCTTGGCGCGAGCCGGAAAGCCGCCGCCGATTTCATCAAGGCGCTCGAACAGATGTGTGGTATCGCAAACGACCGGCGTCAGCACAAGGCTGGCGCCGCTGCGCCTGACCCGCACTTCGCCCACGTCGAAACGGAATTTCTTGGGCAACCGCACCGCCTGGCTGCTGCCGCTCATAGAAACTTTAGCTGTTTCGGCCACGGGAGTTCACTCCCAAAAAAGATATACAAAGAGTATATCTTATTGGTTGGCCCCAGGGTCAATTTGCCGGATCTTCGAAGGAGGCGAGTGTGGAGCTAACTTTTCGCTTACGCGGCCGATTTGATGGACGGAGAGACGGAAACCTGTGTCGATTTCCGTTTACTCTTTTTGAAAGCAAACCAACCGCTCTTCAAGAACTCGTCCTTGCCCATCGCCATGATCGAATCAAGACACGCCCTGTAGAGCTTTGCCGCTAAAATCTTGTCGTCCATATTTCCGCCTCAGGGTTCAAGATTTTCCAGGTGAAGCCAAGAGCCACGCACCGCAACAACGACCTCTGAAAGACTATCCTTAAGTCCCACCGCGATGCCGTGCGCTAGATCTTTTAGCTGTTTATCCTGAAGATAAACCTTAACATGGTTAGCTCGCATTTGACTCTTGCACAATTCTATGGATCGGTGCAACAGACTCGAAGCCAGCACCGCTAAACTATCAACTGAAACAGTCTCGTACTCATATAGTGGAGATCCGATAAACCATAATACTCTCAATGTTTTACCGGTTGTTCCTGGCAGTTCTGCGACATTGGCATGAAACATCCCATGGAAGTGCCCTGCTTGATCGCGAAGTACAAAAATACCGTACTTCTTGGGAGCTGGTACCTCCGAGGCGATTTTATGCGCATGCTCAAGCTGGGGGACTGCAAATGAGTTAGGGTCGTCTCCATACGCACGTACCCGCCCCTCCCACTCTGCTCGCAGAAGTTTAAAAAGGTCATTATCGACAGTAGCGCGCTCGACTACCAGCATAGTTCTTCTCCAAAATACGCCTCACAGTTATAGAACTTTATATTGGTTATTTTCCAAAAGAGAAGTCTTTAAGTATGCTGCCTCTTAAAATCGAGAACTGTGGCTGCATTTGATTCTACGTCAAAGCGCCCTACGTTACCGTTGCAACTTCTGTGTCGGCCTTGAGAGAAAACTAGACTAATTTTTTCAAATCCTAGAATAAAACGGAATCGCCGGTCGCCACATGCCACCATTTGGGGCGCGTGCTGCGGAACGAATGCGCTGTCGGGCGCAGGGCCGCGGCGCCCGGTTTGTCGAAGACGCCGAGCAGCAAGGCCACAACCGGTTTGTCGTCGATCGCGCCGAGCGAGCTGCCGCAAACCTTGCAAAAAGCGCGGCTCGAAAAAGGCGACGAACGATAGGTGGCCGGTTTGCCGCCCTTGCCGGTCCACGCGACCGCATCGCGCGGGAATTCGACCCAAGCAAGCGTAAGGCCGCCCGTGTGGCGCTGGCACATGGTGCAAGAACAAGTATGCGGCTTGGCAGCGGGGCTTTTCGCTTCGAAGCGGATCGCGCCGCACAGGCAACCGCCGCTATACGTTTTTTCCGGCATGGATCAGTTGGCGGGATCGTCGAAGATCGTCGGGGCGGGGCTTAACGTGCGCGCACCGTCGCGCGCGATTTCCAGCACGGCAAATCCGCGCTCGACCGCGCCGTTGGCGCGCAGACGAAAAACGCCTTCGATGCCCGCAAACCCGGCGGGCGTGCCCAAGGCTGCCAGCGAATAATCGGCGCCCTCGGGACCTTTGCCGCGCGCCAAAATTGCGGCGAGCGCCACCGCCTCGTAGGCAAGCGTCGCGACGCGCGGGGGGGCGCGGCCAAACGCATCGCGGTAGCGGCGCTCGAAATCCTGCCGGGCGGCGGGCGGCGGGGCCGCAAACCATGCCCCTTGCAGCGAGGATTCGCGCATCAAGCGCGCGTCTTCCCACAGCGGAATGCCCAGATACTTGATGCGGACCGGATCGATTTCGTGGCCGTGCAGCTGGGCCACGAGCTGCACCAGACGGTCGCCGAAATCGGGCAGCAGCACGGCTTCGAAATCGAGTTCGGGCGGCGGCGGCGCCACTTCGCCGCGCGCCAAACGCGGCGGCGGTCCAGCCAGCTGGCCCAAGCGGCGCACGGCAGGCGCGTAGTCGAGGGCGGACGGCTCGTAGCGTTCGACGCGCACGAGCGTGCCGCCATGCGCCGCAAGGCTGGCGCGCAGCGCCTGTTCGGCCGCCTGGCCAAGCCCGTTATTGGGCACGAGGGCGGCGAAGCGCTCCAGCCCCCGGTCGCGCGCGAACTCGATGACCCGCGCAACCGCCGCTTGCGGCGCGAGCCCCAGCGCAAAAATGCCAGGGGCTTCGATCGTGCGGTCGTTGGATAGGCTCAAGACCGGCACGCCGGCCGCGCGCATGGCAGGCGCGATCGCCTGCGCTTCGCCGCCGAGCAGCGGGCCCACCACAAGCGCGGCTTGTTGTTCGAGCGCCCATTCGGCGGCAAGTGCTGCCCCTTGGGGCGTTCCGCCGGTGTCGCGGACCAGCAGCACAAAATCGTCGTCGGCAACGTCGAACACCGCTTGCGTCGCCGCATCGAGCAACGCCTGGCCGACGGCCGCATTGGCGCCCGACAGCGGCAGCAACAGCGCCACGCGCGGCATCATTCGCACGTCGCTCTGCGACGCTGGCACAGGTGCGGCTGGAATCGCATCGACGCGCAACGCCGGTTGCGGCGCCGCGCTGGCGGGCACGTCGGCTGGCAGCGGCTCGGCGCGAATCGGCGGGCCGGAGGCGAGGGTCGGTGCCGCCGGGGGCGGCACGATACGCGGCTGAGCAGGCTGGCTCTCGCGGAAAAGGCCCGTTACGCTCTCGCGCAAATTTCCGCCCGACTGGCAGGCCGCCAGCACGGGCATCAGCAGCGCAAGAACGGGCACAAAAATGGGACGCAACGTCGAACCCTCCGGGTCAAACCCGCGCGAGACTAGCGATCCGCCCGATTTTAATCCAGCCGCGTCTGATCCGGCACCCGAACGGCCGGCGGCCGGGCTCTATCTGGTCGGAACGCCGCTCGGCAATTTGGGCGACATGACCGCGCGCGGGCGCGCGCTGCTGGCCGCCGCCGCCGTGATTGCGGCCGAAGACACGCGCGTGGCGCGCCGTCTGCTGTCGGCGCTTGGCTTGCCCGCGCCAAAATTGGTGCGCTTCGATGCGACCGCCAGCGACGCCAGCGCGGCATATCTGGCAGCGCAGGCGCGCGAGCGCATCGTCGTCTATGTGTCCGACGCGGGCATGCCGGGCATCGCCGATCCGGGGGCCGAGCTTGTGGCGGCTGCACGTCAAGCGGGCATTGCGGTGACGGTCGTGCCCGGCCCTTCGGCCATCGCGACGGCAATCGCCTTGTCGGGGTTGCCGGCCGAGCCGTTTTTGTTTTTGGGCTTTTTGCCGCCCAAGACCGGGCCGCGCGCGCGCCGCTTGATGGAATTTCGCGATGTGGCGGCCAGCCTCGTGGCCTTCGAAGCGCCGCATCGTTTGGCCGAAACGCTGGCCGCCATGGCCGAAATTCTGGGACCGCGCCCGGCTGCGGTTGCGCGCGAAATGACCAAGCGGTTCGAGGAATGCCGCTTGGGCACGCTCGATGCGCTTGCCGCCCATTACCGGGACCAACCGGCACTCGGCGAAATCGTGCTGGTAATCGGCCCGCCCTTGGCCGCCGCCAAGCCGGGGCTCGACGACGCGGCGGTTCGCGCCAAGCTTGAAAAGGCGCTGGCCAGTTTGGGCGTGCGCGATGCTGCCGACCGCGTGGCGGCGGAAACCGGTTTGCCGCGCCGCCCGATCTATGCCGCCGCCTTGGCGCTCACGGGAAAGAATGGCGCCGGAAAGAGCGGTACAGGCAAAAAACAACGATGAGCCGGTCGGCCCGCCATGTCGAAGCCCAAAAGCGCGGTCGCTTTGCCGAGTTTCTTGCGGCTTGGCGGCTGCGCTTGGCGGGCTGGCGGATTGTGGCGCACGACGCGCGCCTGCCGGCGGGCCAGATCGATCTGATCGCAAAACGCGGCCGCGTGCTGGCGTTTGTCGAGGTCAAAGCGCGCCGCGCCTACGACGATGCGGCAGAAGCGATACACCCTGCCCAAGCTTTGCGCATCGCGCGCGCGGCCGAACAGTTTCTCGCCAAGCGCCCCGAATTCGACACATTCGAGATTCGCTTCGACCTGGTTCTTGTCGCAGCGCGCGGCTGGCCAAAACATATCCAAGATGCTTGGCACGACCGGCGCTGACGCTTAGATTCGGGGCAATCGATTCGAGGCGTATTTGCCGAGGAGAATTGAACATGCCCATGAAATCCAAAATTCCCGCGTTGGCCGTGCTGGCATTGGGTCTGGCGCTGCAAGGCTGCGTCGGTCTGGCCGTCGGCGGCGCTGCGACGGCAGGCTCGGCCGCGATGCAGGAGCGCGGCATTCGCGGCGCCGTCAGCGACAATGCGATCGCGCTGGAGATCAACCACTACTGGTTCCAAAGCAGCGAAAGTCTGTTTGCCTCGGTGCAGACGCAGATTTACGAAGGGCGCGTGCTGGTGTCCGGCGCCATGACCGATGCCGACAAACGCGCCGAAGCGATCCGGCTCGCCTGGCAGGCCAAGGGCGTGCGCGAGATCATCAACGAAATCGAATTGACCGACGCAGGCGGCCTCAAAGCCTATGCCAAGGACACGTGGTCGGCGGGCGAGCTGCGTTCGCGCCTGCTGTTCGCGCGCAACGTCAACTCCGCGAACTACTCGGTCGAGGTCGTCAACGGCACGGTTTATCTGCTGGGCGTCTATACGGACGCGGCCGAGCACGACCGCGTGCTGAGCATCGCGCGCAGCCAGGCGAATATCCGGCGCGTGGTCAGCCACGTGATCGCGCGCGACGATCCGCGCCGCTTCCGCGCACCGCCGGGCGAGGAGCAGGGGAAGGCTTCTTGACGCAAGTCTTTCGCCCCGGCGCCAACGCGCCCAGCGATGCGGTTGCGCTCTTGCGCGCGGCCGCCGGTCGCGGGGAAGAGGAGCTGGCGCTTGCCGAGACCGCCTTGGCGCTGTCGGCTGCCGCGACGCCGGCGATCGATCTGGCGCCGCTGCGCGCGCACTTGGCCGATATCGCCCGGGGCGTTGCGGCCGAAGCCGAGAAAAGTTCGGACACGGTTGCCGCGCGCGTGGCCGCGCTGCGCACAGTGCTGGTCGCGCAAATGGACTATCGTGGCGACCGCGACAGCTACGACGATCTGCAGAACGCGGACCTGGCGCGCGTGATCGCACGGCGGCGCGGCTTGCCGGTGGCGCTCGCCGTCGTTTGGATCCATGGCGCGCGCAGCCAGGGCTGGCCCGCGACGGGCCTCGCCTTCCCCAGCCATTTTTTGATCCGCATCGAAGGCCCCGACGGGCGCGCCATCGTCGATCCGTTCGACGACGGCGCCGTGCTGGATACGCCCGCGTTGCGCCGCCTGCTCAAAAACGTCGAAGGGCCGCAGGCGGAATTGCAGAACCACCATTATGCGGGCGTGTCGGACCGCACTTTGCTGCTGCGCCTGCAGAACAACATCAAATTGCGTCTGCTCAAGGCCGAAGAATTTGCGCCTGCACTTGCCGCGCTCGAGCGCATGCTGATGCTGGCGCCGGGCGACGCCGCCTTGTGGCACGAGGCGGGGCTCGTGCATGCCGGGCTCGACAATCTGCGGGCGGGCGTGATGTGCTTGGAGCAGGCATATGCGCTGGTCGAGGCGCCAAGCGCCAGGGCGCGCATCGCCATGGAGCTGCAAGCGCTCAATAGCCGTCTCAACTGAAGGGAATATACGACATGGGTCTTCGCGTCGCGGTCCAGATGGACCCGCTGGTCGGCATCAATATCGACGGCGATTCGAGTTTCGCGCTGATGCTGGAAGCGCAGAAGCGCGGCCACGCGCTGTTCCATTATCTGGTGCGCGATCTTTCCATGCGCGGCAAGCACAACATCACCGCCAAAGCGCATCCCGTGGCGGTGCGCCGCGAGCATGGCAACCATTTTTCGTTCGGCCCCAAGGAGACGATCGACCTTGCGGCAACCAACGTCATCTTGATGCGCCAGGACCCGCCGTTCGACATGGCGTACATCACGGCGACGCACGTGCTGGAGCATCTGCATCCGCGCACGCTGGTCGTCAACGACCCGGCGCATGTGCGCAACGCGCCCGAAAAACTGTTCGTGACGCATTTTCCCGAACTGATGCCGCCCACGCTGATCACCGCCGACAGCGCCGAAATTCTGGCCTTCCGCGCCGAGTTCAAGGACATCATCGTGAAGCCCCTGTTCGGCAATGGCGGGGCCGGCGTGTTTCGCATCAAACCCGACGACGAGAATCTGACGGCGCTGATCGAGATGTTCACCGCCGCCAGCCGCGAGCCGCTGATGGTGCAGCGCTACGAGCCGGCCGTGCGCCAAGGCGACAAGCGCATCATCCTGATCGACGGCAAGGCGGAGGGCGCCATCAACCGCGTGCCCGCCGCAGGGGAAGCGCGCGCCAACATGCATGTCGGCGGCAAGGCGGTCAAAACCACGCTGACCAAGCGCGAGCACGAGATCTGCGAAGCGATCGGACCGGAGCTTAAAAGACGTGGCCAGATTTTTGTCGGCATCGACGTGATCGGCGACTGGCTGACCGAAATCAACGTGACCTCGCCCACGGGCTTGCAGGAAATCGGCCGCTTCGACGGCACCGACCTCGCCGCCAAAATCTGGGACACGATCGAAGCGAAGCTCGGCTATTCCTGACGCGCGCTTGGTTTTGCAGCGCTAGAACAGCCCGCGCGCGGCCAGGTACGCGCCAAGCGCCAGCAACCCCGCCAGGAAGACGCGCCGGAACGTCTCGCCGCCCAAGCGACGGCGCAGCTTGGTGCCGATCCACATGCCCGCCAAGGCCGGCAGCAGCGCGAAGCCCGACAAAGCGAGCGTCGAAAAATCGTAGACGTCGCCCGCCGCAAGGCTCGCCCCCAGCGCCAGCATCGCCACCATAAAGGTGAGGCCGAGCGCCTGGATAAGATCTTCCTTGTCGAGGTCCAGCGCCTGCAAATAGGGCACGCTTGGCATCACCACCACGCCCGTTGCGGCCGTAACCAGCCCCGTCGCCAAACCGATCAACGGGCCTGCCACAGGTTCGTAGCGGCCGGGCGACGGCAGACGAACATTGGCAAGTGCGAGCCCCGCATAGGCCACGATGGCAAGGCCCAAGGCGATGCGCGCTTGCAGGGCGCCCTCGCCCACAAGCCAGCCGTCGCCGAGCCACACGCCGACGCAGATCGCCGCCAGCATCGGCCACAGACGTTTCAAGATCGCGCGAAAATCCGGCCCGTCCCACAATTGCCAGGCGTTGGTAACGAAGGTCGGCACCGTCAGCAACGCGGCCGCCTGCCCCGGCAGCACGGCGAGGCTCAACAGCCCCATCGAGATCGTCGGCAAGCCCAGGCCGACGACGCCTTTGACGAACCCCGCAACCAGCAGCACGCCCGCCACGAGCGCGTAGAAATCGACATCGTCCATCGCTCGAATGTGCGCTCGGGCGCGCGCCAAGGCAATCGGCGCGTTGCGCCCTACGCGTCGCACTTCTTGAAACGGCCGACATCCAGATGCAGGTGCGTTGCATGGGCCGCATCGGAGTCGGGCGTCAGCACGATGTTGAAATGGCGACAGGCGCCCTTGGCGACCTCGCGCAGGAACGCGCCGCGCGGGCCGCGTTCGCGCCAGTGCTGGCGCACCGAAATGGTGACGCGACCCGGCAGTTCGAAGCCGCCAATATCGATCGCGCGGCCGAATGCGTGTTCCGACATGCGGTCCGCGCGCCCGGTCTGCGACTTGCACACGTAGGCGCCAAAATGCACGACCTGCACGACCGGGCGGCCGAAATGGCGCTGGGCAGCGGGCTGCACGATTTCGCGTTCGAACTGCACCAGCGCGCGTGCAAGGCCGCAGCCCATCAGCGCCGGGCGATTGAGCGGGATCGTCGCCTGCTCAAGCATCAGCGCTTCGGCGATGCCGCAGCCTTCGCGCGTGGTGGCGGTCGCGCGACGCTCGAACTTTGCCCCCGCCGCAGCAAGGCCCGCAAAACAATCGGCGGCGGGAGCCGCGAGCGCGGGCGGCGCTGGCGGCGGATCGGGCACGGCGGCCGGGGGTGCCAGGCGCGGCGCGCACGCCGCCATCCCCAGTGCCACCAGAACGACAAGAATTTTGCGAATCGACACGCCGGGATTATAGGCGGGCAGATTTCTTTCGTGAATCCGTCGCGTAGGAAAGCGCCGTTGCGAGCAACAGAAACTCGGCCTGGCGCGCCGTGCCCTTGCGCCAAACCAGGCCAAGTTCGCGCGCGGGGTCGTCTTCGACGCGCAGCGCGATGAGGTCGGTGCCCCCGAGCAAGCCCGCATCGACGGCCATCTGCGGCAGCAGCGTGATGCCAAGCCCGTTGTCGACCATTTGCACGAGCGTGAACAACGACGTCGCCGCCAGCGTGTCGGCCTCGCCCGCATCGCGCAGACCGCACGCGGCGAGCGCGTGGCGCTTCATGCAGTGCCCGTCGGCCAGCAGCAGCAATTTGCGTTTGCGAATTTCGGCCGTCGGCACGGTCTTGAATTTCGCCAGCGCATCGTCGCGCCGCACGACCAGGCGGAACCCGTCGCGCCCAAGCGGCGCGCCCGCATTGGGCCCGCAATCGCACGGCAGCGCCAGCAGCGCCACGTCGATCGCCCCGTGGGCGAGTTTTTCGACCAAGCGTTCGGTTAGATCTTCGACCAGAAACAATTTGAGCAGCGGATAGGCCTTGCGCAGCGCGGGCAGCGCCTTTGGCATCCAGAACGGACTGACCGACGGAATGACGCCAAGCCGCAGCTCGCCCGTCAGCGGCGCCCGCGCGCGCTGCGCTTCGAGCGCCAGTTCCTCGGCATCCGCCAGCAACCGGCGGGCACGCGCCAGCACGCGCTCGCCAAGCGGGGTGATGACGACCGAGCGGCGGGTGCGGTCGACCAGCCCTGCGCCCAAGATCGCTTCGAGCTCCTGCAAGCTTGCGGACAAGGTGGATTGCGTGACGTTGGCGGCCTCGGCCGCGCGCCCGAAATTCAGCGTGTCGGCCAAGGCGGCAAAGTGGCGCAGTTGTTTGAGCGTGGGCAGATGGATCATCGTTTTTCTCGATTATAGAGACAAATTATATCAATTGGACCGATTAAACGCAAGCCATCATTCTGCGCTCGTTCCGCTTCACCCGCCCCTTTGGAGTAAAAAAAACATGCTGACCATCGGCGACAAGTTCCCCGCATTCGACCTCAAGGCCGTCGTCTCGGCCGATCCCAAAACCGCGTTCGCGCAGATCGACAGCCAGTCGAATGCCGGCAAGTGGAAGATCGTCTTCTTCTGGCCCAAGGACTTTACGTTCGTGTGCCCGACCGAAATTGCCGCGTTCGGCAAGCTCAACGGCGATTTCCAGGACCGCGACGCGGTCGTCTACGGCGTTTCGACCGACAGCGAGTTCGTGCATCTGGCTTGGCGCCAGAACCATGTTGATCTGAAGTCGCTGCCCTTCGCGATGCTGGCCGACATCAAGCGCGAATTGTCGGCGGCCCTTGGCGTGCTCGACAAGAACGAAGGCGTTGCGATGCGCGCGACCTTCGTCGTCGATCCCGAGGGCATCATCCGCTTCGTTTCGGTCAACGATCTGTCGGTCGGCCGCAACCCGGCGGAAGTGCTGCGCGTTCTGGACGCGCTGCAGACCGACGAGCTGTGCCCGTGCAACTGGCAAAAGGGCGACGACGTTCTGAAGGCCGCCTGATTTCCGTCAATTGAGGAGAACCGATATGTCTCTCGAAACGCTCAAAGCCGCACTGCCGGACTACGCCAAAGACCTCAAGCTCAATCTGGGGTCGCTCGACACGGAAGCAGCCTTAAGCCCCGAACAGCGCGCGATGCTGTTCGTGGCAAGCGCGCTTGCCGTGCGCCAACCGGCGCTGCGCGATGCGATCGTCGGGCACTACGCGCCGGGCTTGAGCGCGGAGCAGCTGGGGGCCGCCAAGATTGCGGTCGCGATCATGGGCATGAACAATGTCTATTATCGCTTCACGCATCTGGTGTCGGCGGGCGACTACGCGACGATGCCCGCACGCCTGCGCATGAACGCGATGGCAAAGCCCGGCATCCCGGCATCGGAGTTCGAGCTGCTGAGCCTGGCCGTGTCGGCGATCAACGGGTGCGGCATGTGCATGGACAGCCACGAAAAGCAGCTGCGCCAGCACGGCACCGAGCCCGCCGCGATCCAAGCGGCCGTTCGCATCGCCGCGACGATCCACGCGATCGGCGTGGTGCTCGACGCCGAAGCGGCGACGGCGCCAGCCGACATGGCGAACGCCGCCTGACAACAGCCCCCTTCCCCGGCGATAGGGCCGGGGAAGGGTATTGGCGGGACGGACTCGAGGCGCGCGAACGCCGTTCGCGCAAACGCGAGACCCGCCTTGCTTGCGGCGATTCCCCCTCGTTTTGCGCGTCGGCAACGAGGGGGGCAATTGCACGAAATAATTTGCCACCCGCGACGTGCAATTGTAGGAAGGTCGTCCCGCAATTTTTCGCTTGGGCAATCTCCAATGGTCGCGCGCGTCACGACGGTCGCATTCCAGGGCATCGAGACCGTTGCGGTGGACGTGCAAGTGCAGGTCGCGTCGGGCGCACCCGCGTTTGCGGTTGTGGGCCTGCCCGACAATGCGGTCAAAGAAAGCAAAGAGCGCGTGCGCGCGGCGCTGTCGGCCATTGGGTTGGCGCTGCCCGGCCGGCGCATCACGGTCAATCTGGCCCCGGCCGATTTGGCCAAAGAAGGCGCGCATTTCGATCTGCCCATCGCGGTCGGCTTGCTGGTGGCGATGGGCGTGGTTCCGGCCGACTTGATCGAGCGCTATGTCGTCTTGGGGGAGCTCACGCTCGATGCGCGCATACTGCCCGTGCCGGGCGTCTTGCTCGCGGCCATGGCCGCCACTGCGCAATCGCGCGGGCTGGTTTGTCCCGAGGCCTGCGGCGGCGAAGCGGCGTGGGCCGGGGGCGAACGAGATTTCGAGATCGTGGCGGCGCCCACGCTGCTGTCGCTGCTCAACCATTTCAAAGGCACCCAGATGCTGGCGGCGCCGCAGCCGCGGCTGGTCGAAGCGCGCGCGACCGGCCCCGACCTCAAAGACGTCAAAGGCCAGGAGACCGCCAAACGCGCGCTCGAAGTGACGGCTGCGGGCGGCCACAATCTTTTAAAATCGTTGCTTGAAGACCCAAAGCAAAACCACCCCCATTCCCATTGCGGTTTTCGACTCGATTCGAGTCCGGTCCAGCAATGTAGCGAGTCAAGTTTATTTTGTAGTGGGGCAGAAGGTATGGTATAGCAGCGCAACACTATGAAAGGATACGTTTTTTGAAAATTCGAGTCTTTTCAGTGTGTTGTCGGAGCAATTAAGTGTGCGACTCGACGGGTCGTATACATCGCAAGGGAGTTCACATGACCGACAAATCCTTTGGACAGGCTGCGCCGAAGATGTTTGACAAGGAGACAGTCATTCGTTCGGGTGAGCGCGCCACTGAGAGGGACCGTTGGAAAGTTAGCGCTGATGCTCGACGCGAACTTGAAGAATTGGACAAGGTAATGCGAGTTTCGGAACAAAGGGTCGGTAGTATAAGACTTGACTAGCTACTACTACGCGTAATAGCGAAAGGGCGATCTTCGGGTCGCCTTTTTTTTGGGGAATACTATGGGTCAATACCGTACGGCAAAACTCGATAGTGACACCGCGTGGGCCGACCTTCAAAGCTCACTGTGTCCAGCCGTCGGCGCACCGGTAGTTTCTCAAGTTTTCAAGCAGTTCAGAGATTTGGGCGCTGTATGTGCAATTATAGAGCATGACTATTTGGATCAAGATTTCTCGGCCGCGTTTGCGGCATTCTATGCAAAGGTCTTTAAACGCCACTCCAAGCTTTGCACACGACTTCACTTCCTGACCGTCGATGCAAGCCGACTAATAATTGATACGGATGCTCATGGGTCGCAACAGAGGCTTGAAGCCAGAGCTGGCTCGGTTTGTTTGAACAGTTTTCCGGGTTTTATAAGTGGAGCCTCTGCCGGGTTTAGGCGGCCGCGAGCAGCGGCTGCCGGTTGAAGTACGCCCGATCCGGCGTCAGCCGGTCAAGGCTCGAGTGCGGACGCCGCGT
>CAMDLT010000022.1 GCA_945901855.1 Asaia bogorensis
AGCAACCAAACGCCGGCAGCCTTCGCTGCGGCAAGCGTCCTCGCGATGCAACGGGGCGAGACGCTGCGCTACCCACGGGGCTTCGCGCCTCGCCCCGTTGCCACAACCACCCAGACAGGGTCAAATAAGGAACAGACTCTACATTCAAACGGGTGAGTTCACGGGCTCAGGCCAGATGCAATGCGACACTTAAGCCTAAAATACGATGTAACCAAAATCACACCGAAACAAGTCGATGAGATGTCGAAGGACCTAGGCGAAAGTTTAAAGACTTACCTGAAGGACGGCGCCACCCAAGACCATCAAGACGCGCTCGTATTCATCCTAAATCTTGCGCAATTCGGTCAGGAGTCAATCGACTTTGCAAGGCAAAATGGCTATCTCGTTGACGTTCGGCGCGATATCGGGGGCGATACCAAATTTGATTTCATTTCTGCGACAAAGTCAGAAATAATCGATTCACGGCTCTATGGATACAACACAACTTTCAATTCAAAGAGACTGGCACTTCAATTGAGTCTATTCGAGGACATGGCCGCAGCAAACAGATCAACTATGATCAATGGCGCGCTCTCATCAGCGAACTTGGCCACAGTCATCCGCTCCCAAGAAGTTTGAACGTCTCAGATCATGATTGATTTTTGAACGAACAGAGTGGTTGACGTCGTCGATCTTCAGCTTCAACTGAATGGCTCCGGAAGTCTGGCATAGAGAGCCGTCTTTATGTCGATCGCGGGCGTTCCTCCGGCCATGCGAGCCGACTCTTCAACGGCGAGGCGCGTCAAAAAAAAATATCGAAACGATAAAATCAACCTTCAGTTTGAAGACTTGCTTGTTTTCGTCGGAGTTACTGTTTGCCTAATTTTTTTCAAAATCTCACGGTCGGAGCGGAGGGATTCGAACTCTCGACATCCAGCTCCCAAAGCTGGCGCTCTACCAGGCTGAGCTACGCTCCGTGACCGAGCGCTTCATGTACACGATCCGCTTGCCCCAAAGCAACAGCCTGCTATCGGAACATCGGGTGGACCAGCCGGTCGCCCTCTTTCAGCCCCAGACGCGCCGCAGTGCCCCCGTTGAGTTCCAGCACCGCGCGCACGGCCGCGTCCGAAGAAATAATCGCCTCGGACAGCGGCACCGCGCGCTGGTGGATCTTGCGCACGATGCCCGCGGCGTCGGCGAACAGCATGTCGAGCGGAATATACGTGTTACGCATCCACATCGACACGGGCGCATCGCGCTTGAAATCGAACAGCATGCCCGCATCGGGCGCCATCTGGCGCCGAAACATCAGACCCACCGTGCGGCGCTCGTCGTTGTCGGCGAACTCCACCGTGAAACGATGCGTCTTGCCGCTGCTTTCGATCGCCAGCGGCATCGTTTCGAACCGCACATTGGGGTTCTGGGCGGCGCTCGGGCGCGCAACCAACACGGCCAAGGCGGCCACGACGAAGCTTCGGCGCTGCATGTTCATGGGCCTTTCTATATCACGCTGCCCGGCCGTTGCGAATGCTGGCGGCGTGGCGATTGGCCGTGGCCGCCAGCGTTTCGATTTCGGGCCGGATCGGCCCTTCGGCCGGCGCATCGCGCAGGGTTGAAAACCACGCCTCGGGGCGCGGCTGGTCCTTGCGTCGGTGCCAATGCAACGCGCGCAGCAGGCCTTCCGCCGCAGGGGGCAAACTTGCGGGGATCTCGAACCCGGCAAGCACCGCCCACATGCCGGTCCAGGCGCGCGCCACGCTCCATGGATTGTAGCCGCCGCCGCCCGTCACAAGCATCGGCAGGCCGAGTGCGCGGAGTTTTTCGACCGCCCGCCACAGCGCGTTGTTCGACAGCGCCAGATTCGACAGCGGATCGTCGGCCAGCGCGTCGGCACCGCCTTGCACGACCAAAGCCTGCGGCGCAAATGCGGCGACGTGCGCCAACAGCGCCTCGTCGAACAAAAATGCAAACTCGCTGTCGTTGAGGCCCGCAGGCGCAGGCAAGTTGATGGCCCTGCCCGCTGCCACACCGCCCGTATTCGGCCAACGCCCGGCTTCGTGGATCGAGGCGATCAGCACGCGCGGATCGTTGCCCAATGCCGCTTCCACGCCGTCGCAATGGTGCGCATCCAAATCGATATACGCAACCCGCGCAAAGCCGCGATCGAGCAGGCGCAAGATCGCAAGCACCGGATCGTTGAGATAGCAAAAGCCGCTCGCCATCGCGCGCTGGCCGTGATGCGTGCCGCCCGCAGGCGAGAACACGGTGTGCGCGGCCCCGCTCGCGAGCAACTCGGCTGCGGCAAGCGACGCGCCGCACGCGGTTGCCGGGCGGCGGAAAATCTCGCCGAACACCGGATTGCCGCCGCGCCCGATATTGTAGCGCGCCGAATCGGCCTCGGAGATCGCTTGCGCCGCTTCGGCCGCTTGCAACGCCGCGATATAATCGGGCGCATGGAAGCGCGCGAGCTCGTCCGGGGTCGCGATCGGGCTGTCGAGATAGACGCCCGCGCCAAGCCAGCCCAATTCGCGCACCAAATCGATGCAAGTCGACACGCGCGGGATCGCCAGCGGATGGTTCGAGCCGTAGCGCGACCGCCGATAGATCTCCGATCCGATGAAGCGCGTCTGCGCGGCCATGATGCGTCTTCACATAGGGCCGCTTGCCAGCATCGTCAATCGGGCGCTATAACCCCTTCGTTCGCACGGGGTGCCGAGTTTTTTCGGCTGAGATCACACCCGAGAACCTGATCCGGTTCGTACCGGCGTAGGGATGCGTGAAGTGCAAAAGCCGTCTCTCCATCCTGCCGCTTTTGGCGTGCGCATCCGCAACGCGCGTGTGGCGTTCGGCGGGCGCGCGCTGTTCGACGGTCTGGAACTCGACCTTCCGGGCGGCGAATGGACCTGCCTGCTGGGACCGTCGGGCATCGGCAAAAGCACGCTGCTGCGGCTTGTCGCAGGCCTGGCCCCCAAGGACGCCACGGCCGACATCCGCGCCGACGACGGCCAGCCGCTGGCGGGGCGCGTCGCGTGGATGGCGCAGCCCGATCTTCTGTGCCCCTGGCTCGATGTCGCGGCGAACGTGGTGCTGGGGGCGCGTTTGCGCGGCGAACGCGCCGACAAAGACCGCGCCCGCGCGCTGCTCGCCGCCGTCGGGCTTGGCGACAAAGCAACGGCGATGCCCGCAACCTTGTCGGGCGGCCAGCGCCAACGCGTCGCCCTTGCGCGTACGCTGATGGAGGACCGACCGCTTGTGCTGATGGACGAACCGTTCGGCGCGCTCGACGCGATCACGCGCTGGCGATTGCAGGAACTGGCGGCCGATCTGCTCAAGGGCCGCACGGTGCTGCTGGTCACGCACGACCCGCGCGAGGCGTTGCGCCTGGGCGACGCGGTGCGCGTGCTTGCCGGCGCGCCCGCCCTATTGGGACGCGCGTTGCAGCCGCGCGGCATGTCGAGCGACGCATTGCTGGCAGCCGAGCACCGCTTGCTCGACGAACTGGCGCGGGTACCCGCATGATCCGTCCGGTTTTGATTTTGCTGGCCTTCGGTCTTGCGTGGGAAGCGCTGGTGCGGCTGACCGGCGTGCCCCATTTCATCTTGCCGGGTCCCGCGC
The DNA here is from genome assembly GCA_945901855.1 of Asaia bogorensis. Classification (GTDB taxonomy): domain Bacteria; phylum Pseudomonadota; class Alphaproteobacteria; order CACIAM-22H2; family CACIAM-22H2; genus Tagaea. Next base: position 3,595 of record CAMDLT010000022.1, read on the forward strand.
GCGTCCTCGCGGCCTTGGCCGACAATGCGCCGCTGCTGGCGGGCCATGCGGCCGTGACGCTGGCCGAAATCGTGCTCGGCACCATCCTTGGCGTGGGGCTCGGCTGCACGGCGGCACTGGCGCTCGCTTTGTCGAAAGGTGCGCGCGCGTGGCTGCTGCCGTTGGTGGTCGCAAGCCAGGCGATCCCGATTTTCGCGATCGCGCCGCTGCTCGTCTTGTGGCTCGGCTTTGGCATGGCGTCCAAGGTTGCAGCGGCGGCCCTCGTCATTTTCTTTCCGGTCGCGTCGGTATTTTACGACGGGCTCGCGCGTACCGATCGCGGCTGGCTCGATCTGGCGCACGTGATGGGCGCCTCGAAAACCAGCGTGCTGCTGCGCCTGCGCCTGCCCGCAGCGCTGCCCGCCTTTGCGTCGGGCTTGCGCATGGCGGCCGCCGTTGCGCCCATCGGCGCCGTGATCGGCGAATGGGTCGGTGCTGCCGCCGGGCTCGGCTTTCTGATGTTGCAATCCAACGCGCAAATGCAGACCGATCTGATGTTCGCAGCCTTGCTCGTGCTCGCGACCTTTGCCGTCGTTTTTTATGCGGCCGTCGATCGGCTCGCACGCCACCTGGTGCCATGGCAGCCGACAACCCATACGCTCACCTGAAAGGATCCGTCATGTTCAAGCGTCGCACCGTGCTGAAGAGCCTTGCTGCCGCGCCGTTTTTGGCAGGTACCGCATCGGCGCAGGCCAGCGACTTCACGCTGCTGCTCGACTGGTTCGTCAATCCCAATCACGGACCGATTTTGGTGGCCCAGGAGCTCGGCTATTTTCGCGCGGCCGGGCTCGATCTGCGCGTGATCCCGCCAAGCGACCCCAACGATCCGCCGCGCCTGATTGCCGCCGGTCGCGGCGACGTGGCGGTCAGCTATCCGCACACGCAGATCTTCCAGTCCGCGCAGGACATCCCCGCGATCCGCATCGGCGCATTGATCGACAGCCCGCTGTCGACCATCACGGTGCTTGCCGACGGCCCGATCAAAACGCTCGCCGATTTTCGCGGCCGCAAGATCGGCTATTCGATTTCGGGCGTCGAGCTTGCCGTGCTGCGCACGATGCTGGCCTCGGCCGGCGTCGCGAGCGACGCGTTCGAGGCGATCAACGTCAATTTCGCGCTGAGCCCGGCCTTGCTGACCAGGCGCGTGGACGGCGTGATCGGCGCGTTCCGCAATTTCGAACTGTTCCAGCTCGAAATCGAAGGCAGCAAGGGCCGCGCCTTCCTGCTCGAAGAGCACGGCATCCCCGCGCACGATGCGCTGATTTTTGCCGCCAACCGCGACCGCGCGCGCAAAGGCGATCCGAAGCTGCGCGCTTTCCTCGATGCGGTCGCGCGCGGTGCAGCCTTTGCCGTGGCGCAACCGGACGATGCCTGGACGCTGTTCTTGAAAGGGCGCGCCAATCTCGACAACGCGCTCAATCGGCGCGCGTGGAAAGCAACCCTGCCGCTGTTCGCGCGCGATCCTGCAAAGCTCGATCCCGCGCGCGAGTTGGCGTTTGCGGCCTTCTTGTTCGAGAACCGCCTGATCGCGCGCATACCGCCGATCGCGGCGATCGCGATCAAGCTTTGACGGGCGAAACGGGCACGCCCGCCGCTTCGATGCGCGCCAGCGCCTCGCGCGTTTCGAGTTGGCGGCGCCACATCTGCGCATAGACGCCGTCGGCAGCCAGCAGATCGCGATGCGTGCCGCGTTCGACGACCGCCCCCTTGTCGAGAACGGCAATCTGGTCGGCATCGACCACGGTCGACAGGCGATGCGCGATCACCAGCGTGGTCACGCCCGCCGAAATCTGGCGCAGCGATTCCTGGATCTCTTTTTCGGTCCGCGTGTCGAGCGCGCTTGTCGCCTCGTCGAACACCAGCAGCTTGGGGCGCTTCAAGATGGTGCGCGCGATCGACACGCGCTGGCGCTCGCCGCCCGAAAGTTTGAGGCCGCGTTCGCCCACGCGCGTCATGTAGCCGTCGGGTAGCGAGAGCACGAAATCGTGGATGCGCGCGAGCTTGGCGGCTTCTTCGACTTCTTCGCGCGACGCCGACGGACGCCCGTAGGCGATGTTGTAAAAGATCGTGTCATTGAACAGCACGGTGTCCTGCGGCACGATGCCGATCGCCGCGCGCACCGAGCTTTGCGTCACGTTGCGCAGATCCTGGCCGTCGATCTTCACGGCCCCGTCGTCGATGTCGTAGAAGCGAAACAGCAGGCGCGAAATCGTCGACTTTCCCGCACCGCTCGAACCGACGATGGCAAGCGTTTTGCCGGCCGGCACGTCCAGATCGACGCCATGCAGGATCGAACGGCGCGTGTCGTAGCCGAACGTGACGTTCTCGAAGCGCACATGGCCGCCCGCCACGGCCAAATCCGGCGCGCCCGGTTTGTCGACGATTTCGGCGTCCGCGTTCAGCAGCTTGAACATCGACTGCATGTCGATCAGCGCCTGGCGCACCTCGCGATAGACCATGCCGAGGAAATTCAGCGGCAGATAAAGCTGGATCAGATACGCGTTCACCAGCACGAAGCCGCCCACCGTCATCTCGCCCGCGGCCACCATCGTCGCGGCCAGCCACATGACGGCCGTCAGCCCCACCGCGATGACCGTCCCCTGCCCGACATTGAGCAGCGACAGCGACGTCTTCGAAAGAACGGCCGCGCGCTCGTAGGCGTCGAGCGATTTGTCGAAGCGTTTGGCTTCGTGGCGCTCGTTGCCGAAATACTTGACCGTTTCGTAGTTGAGCAAGCTGTCGACGGCTTTGGTCGAGGCCTCGCCTTCGGCCTCCAGCATCGCGCGCCGATAGCGCAGACGCCACGCCGTGATCGCAAAGGTGTAGGCGACATAAAGCGATATCGTGCCGAACGTCACCGCAGCAAAACGCCAATCGTAGAGATACCACAGCATGCCGCAGACCAGCGCGATCTCCAGGATCGTCGGCACGATCTGGAAAAGCATGAAATGCAGCAGATTTTCGATGCCTGCCGTGCCCCGCTCGATCGCGCGGTTGAGCCCGCCCGTCTGTCGGTCCAAATGGAAGCGCAGCGACAGCCGATGCAGATGCTCGAACGTCTCGAGCGCGACCTGGTGCATCGCCTGGTGCGCCACGCGCGCGAACACGATCTCGCGAAGCTCGGTAAACACCTGGCTCACCACGCGCGCCCCGCCGTAAGCGAGCACAAAACCGACCGCCACCGACAGCACGACCTCGGCGCCGCCAGCGCCGGACAGCGCGTCGACCGCTTGTTTGTAGAACAGCGGAATCACGATGGTCGCAAGTTTGGCGCCGACCAGCATGACAAGCGCTGCCGTCACGCGCAGTCGGACCTCGGTTCGCCCGCGCGGCCACAAATAAGGCAGTAAGCTTAACAAGGTGCGGACGTCGCTTGGCGCTTGGACACCCGGAACATGGATCGGATCGGCTGGACTCTGTCGTCGCATGCCCGCAATTTAGGCACGCGAACTTGTAGATACCAGCGCTAAAGCACCGACACCGCCCTTGCCTGGATGCGAACCCTCAGGTATTTGATTTAAATCGTCGAGGCAGCCACGGTCCAAGCGACCGAACGCTGCCCGTTCGCTTTAACGGGAGGAGCTACCACATGACAAATTCGAATTTTGCACGCCGCGACCTGCTGAAATACACGGTCGCCGGTGCGCTGGCCGCGTCGCTTCCCTTCGGCGCCAATGCGCAAACGATCGAGCGCCTGCGCATGTTCATCCCGGCCGCGCCGGGCGGCGGCTGGGACCAGACGGGCCGTACCATGGAACAGGTCATGCGCGCCGCCGGAGTTATGTCGAACTTCCAGTTCGAAAACGTGCCGGGTGCAGGCGGCGCCGTTGGCTTGCCGCGTTTCTTGGGCATGCGCGGCCAGGGCGATATCATGATGGTGGCGGGCCTGGTGATGGTCGGCTCGCTGATCGCCAACAAAAGCCCGGTCAAAATGACCGACACAACGCCGCTTGCGCGCCTCACGGGCGAATTCCAGGCGGTCGTGGTGCCCGCAAACTCGCCGCATCGCGACATGCGCAGCCTTGCGGCTGCCATCCAAGCAAGCCCCGGCGGCGTGTCGTGGGCCGGCGGGTCGGCGGGCGGCACCGACCATATCCTGGTCGGCATGATCGGCCAGGCCCTGAAGGTCGAACCCAAGGCCATGAGCTACGTCGCGTTTGCCGGCGGCGGTCCAGCCCAAGCCGCGATCCTCGGTGGCCAGACGACGGCCGGCGTTTCGGGCTACGGCGAATTTGCCGAACAGATCAAAGCCGGACGCATGCGCTGCCTTGCCATCTCCGCGCCGACCCGCCAGCCCGGCATCGACGTGCCGACGCTCAAGGAACAGAGCATCGATGTGGAGCTGGCCAACTGGCGCGGCGTCTTTGCGGCACCGGGCATTTCGCCGGCCCAGCGCGCGGCTCTGTTGGGTCTCGTGGATCGCATGGTCAAGTCGACCCAGTGGAAAGAAGAGTGCGAAAAGCGCGACTGGACCCAGATCTACATGACTGGCGACGAATTCGGCAGCTACGTGACCGCCGAAGTCGCGCGCGTCGAGACGATCCTGCGCGGGCTCGGTCTCGCGACGTAACGCCTGCAGCGGCACCGGTGCGACCGCATCGGTGCCGCTTTCGATCCCGGGGGGGGCCGTATGCGTTTGGTGCCAGAAGTATGGGTCGGCGTTGCCGTCCTCGTTTTTGCCGGGATTATTCTACAGCAAAGCCTCGCGATTCCGGTTTCGCCGCTCTATGCGCGCGTGGGGCCAACCGTCATTCCCTATGCGACGGCGGCAGCTCTGGGCGTTTTGGGCGTCTTTTTGCTCGTCGCGGGCTTGCGCGGCGGCTGGAGCGACGAGGACCCCGACGTCGCCTTGCCGGTCGATTGGCGCAGTTTTCGCTGGCTGCTGTTGGGGCTCGCCCTCAACCTCGCATTGATCGACCATCTCGGCTTTATCCTCTCGTCGAGCCTGCTGTTCGTTTGCACGGCACGCTGCTTCGGCAGCCGACGACCGGCCGTCGATTTCGGCATCGGGTTCGTGCTCGCGACGGTGGCATTTGTCGGTTTCTCCAAGGGTCTTGGCATCAATATCGGCTCGGGTCCGATCGAGGCATTGTTTTAGCCATGGATACGCTCGCCCAACTGGCCAACGGGTTTGCCGTTGCCCTGACCCCCGTCAACCTGATGTTCGCGCTGATCGGCACGTTTCTTGGCACCGCGATCGGCGTGTTGCCGGGGATCGGCCCTGCCCTCACGATCGCCTTGCTGCTGCCGATCACCTTCAAGGTCGATCCGACCGGCGCGTTCATTCTGTTTGCGGGCATCTATTACGGCGCGATGTACGGGGGCTCGACCACGTCGATCCTGCTCAACACGCCGGGCGAGAGCGCTACGATCGTGACGGCGCTCGAAGGCAACAAAATGGCCAAGCGCGGCCGTGCGGGTGCGGCATTGGCGACCTCCGCGATCGGCTCGTTTGTGGCCGGTACGGTCGGGACGATCGGCATCACCTTCCTTGCCCCCATCGTGGTGGAACTCGCGCTCAAATTCGGCCCGGCCGAATATTTTTGCTTAATGGCGCTTGCCTTCGTCACGGTTTCGGCAGTGCTCGGCAATTCGACCGTGCGCGGGCTGGCAGCGCTGTTCTTCGGCATTTGGCTCGGGCTCATCGGCATCGACATGCAGACAGGCCAGCCGCGCTTTACCTTCGGCCTGATCGAATTGCTGGACGGCATCAACGTGATCGTCGTGGCGGTCGGGCTATTCGCGATCGGCGAAACCTTGTGGCTCGCCTCGCGCCATGCGCACGGCAAAGACGAATTGCTGCCGCTGTCGGGCTCGCTGTGGATGAGCAAGGAGGATTGGAAACGCAGTTGGAAGCCGTGGCTGCGCGGTACCGGACTCGGGTTTTCGATCGGCGCGCTGCCTGCGGGCGGCGCCGAGATCCCGACGTTTCTTTCGTACTATCTCGAAAAGAAACTCTCGGTGAAGCCCGAGGAATTCGGCAATGGCGCCATCGAGGGCGTCGCCGGCCCCGAGGCCGCCAACAACGCTTCGGCGGCGGGCGTGCTGGTGCCGATGCTGACGCTAGGCCTGCCGACCTCGGCCACCGCCGCAATCATGCTTTCGGCTTTTCAAAGCTACGGCATCCAGCCGGGACCGCTACTGTTCGAAAACCAAGCCACGCTGGTCTGGGGCCTCATCGCCTCGCTCTATATCGCCAACGTCATGCTGCTGATTTTGAACCTGCCGCTGGTGCCGCTGTGGGTGAAGATCCTGGCCGTGCCGAAACCCTGGCTCTATGGGGGCATTTTGCTGTTTGCCACGATCGGCACCTACGGCATCAGCCAGAGCGTGATCGACTTGGCGCTGCTCTATGCGGTCGGCATCGTGGGCTATTTCATGCGCCGCTTCGACTTCCCGACCGCTCCCGTGATCATCGGCATGATCTTGGGGCCGCTCGCCGAACAGGAGTTGCGCCGCGCCCTGACCATCAGCCAAGGCGACTGGAGCGTATTCTTGACGCGGCCATTGTCGGCGACGCTGCTGGCGCTTGCCGCCGCCGCCCTCGCGGGTCCGCACATCTACGCCTACTTCGCCAAACGCCGCAGCGCCTAAGCGGCAACTGCCCGATGCAAATTGGCGAAGACCGGTGCAAGCAGCCGGTCGGTCTCGGCGTCCTGCGCGAAAGTGACGCCCGCATCGTTCGGCGTCTGGCGCGCGAGCCGGACCTTGACCGTGCCAAGCGCGCCGCCGCGCGACACATCGACGATCGTAAACTTATGCTACACGCCCTTGATGTCGCCGACCGCCCCCAGCGCGCAGACAACCCGCTCGAATTCGCGCCGCTCAGATGCGGTCGATAGCGCACGCAAAAATCCGTCGATCTCGCCGCGCAACGAATTCGCCTGCTCGAGCAGCGTGCCGCAGGCCCCCACGACCCCGCCTGCCGCGCGTTCGGTGCCGCTGGCGGCCTGCGCCATGGTCTGGGAACTGTCGCTGACCGCCGACATGCGAACCGACGCGCGCGAGACGTTGCGCACCACCTCCTGGGTCGCGTCGGCCTGCTGGGAGACCGCGCTCGACACGGTGCCTGCCGACCGGTCCAGCCCTTGGATCGCCGCAACGATGCTGTCCATTTGGGCGACGGCGCTCGCGACCGACTTGCGGATCGCTTCGACTTGGCCCGAAATCTCGGTCGTGGCGTGCGCCGTTTGGCTCGCGAGGTTCTTGACCTCGGAGGCGACGACGGCAAATCCCTTGCCGGCCTCCCCCGCGCGCGCTGCCTCGATCGTCGCATTGAGTGCCAGCAAATTCGTCTGGCCGGCGATCTGGTTGATCAGCTTGACCACTTCGCCGATGCGCAGCGCGGCCGACGACAGCTCGCTCATTGTCGTTTGCGCCGTCTGGGCATCGCGCGCGGTGGCAACGGTGGCGGCCGCCGAGTCCTGCATCTGGCGCGTGATCTCGCCGATCGACGCCTGCATCTCTTCGGCCGCGGCCGAGACGGCCGACAGATCCTGCGCCGTTGTACGCGCCTCGTCCTGAACGCTCGAAGCGCGTGCGGCCGAATCGCCCGCATCGTGCACCACCTGCGCCGACACGAGCTTCATTTGCTCGGCGGCATGCGCAACCTGCGCCAGCACACCCCCGATCGAGGCTCTGAAATCGGCGGCGAAACCGTCGACCGCCTTGCGTCGCGTCTCGCGCTGCTTGGCTTGGCGCGCGACCTCGTTCTGCAAGCCGGCGTTTTCGTCGGCCTTGGCGCGCAAAGTGTCGAGCGCCAGCGCCACGCGGCCAAGCTCGTCGCTGCGCTCCTTGCCCGCGATCGCGCGCGCATAGTCGCCTGCCGCCACGCGGTCCACATCCAACGCCAAGGCCGCCAGGGGGCGCGATATTCCGCGAACGCCCACCGCATAGGCCTGCACGAGCGTCAGCACGAGACCCAGCAAGCCAATGCCGATCGTCAGGCGAATTGTCATATCGACGACGCTCTCGGCGTAACGCGTGGCCGCATCAAGCCGGTCGACGCTTTGAACCGTAAATTCGTCGAGCCGGTCGCGCAGGCGGTCGAACGGCGGATCGAAGCGCGTCCGCATCAGCGCCACCACGCTGGCGCGCTCGTCGGCCAGATTGAGCCGCAGCGCTTCAGGGGCAAGCGTCGTCAACGTGGCAAACTCAGCGCGCAGTTCGCCGACGAGGACCGAGCGGCCGTTGGCGCGCTGGGCGGCCGCTTGCAGATAGCGGTCGTACGCGGCACCCAGCATTGCCAATCGGTCGGCAATTTCGGCGCGCGTCGCGTCGCTCTCGGCGTAGCCATAGCGCGTCATCTGCCGCGCATATCCTTGCAAACTGCGGTGAGCTTGCGCCACATCGATCGCCGCGCGCGCATCCCCTTCGACGACCTTGCTGTAGGTTTCGTTGACATAAACGAGGCGCACAAGCGCAAAGCCGATCAGGACAATGTCCAAAACCAGCAGGATCGCGATCATAAAGCCGATTTTTCGCGGAATCGAGCTATTCACGAGTGAAAACATGTTGTTGCCCTCGAGCCAAATGAAGTTTCCAGGACGACAGTTCGAACGAAAAGAATCTATCCGCACGCAAATGGCGACGTATGCCGGTCCTGCTTATGCAGTAATCGGACCAAAAGCAGTAATCGAACCAAATCAATTTTTAATGGCAGAAATTTTATACATCCGTTACGGTTGCGCAACCATTCGTCATAAATTTTACGCAATACTACGCATGCGCGGATTTTCGCGTGCGCATCCAGTGCATGCCAAGCCCCGCCCCCAGCAGCACCAAGCCCGCAGCGTCCGCGCGCGCGTCGGCGGCGATCAGCAGCATGCCGCCCACCAGCGACAGCACGCGTTCGAGCCCTGTTGCGTGCTGACGCGCGTAGCCCGTGATCCCGACGCACAAGCCCACGAGCGCAAGGCACGACGTGAGCGTCGTCTCGGCGATGCCCCACCAATCGCCGACGTCCGACGGCCATTTGCCTTCCGGCGTCAGCATCAAAAGCTGCAGGCCTTCGGGCGTCAGGCAGAACATAACTGGCACCAGGAAGGCGGGCAGCGTGTATTTCCAGGCTTGCATCATGGTCGGGAACGGCTTGCCGCCGCAAATCGCCGAGGCCGCAAACGGCGCCAACGCCGTCGGCGGCGAAACGTCGGCCAGCACGGCGTAGTAGAACATGAACATGTGCGCAGCCGGTGCCGGAATGCCGACCTTGACCAAGGCCGGCACCAGCATGACGGCGGCGATGATGTAGCTTGCCGTCACGGGCACTGCCAAGCCCAGCACCCACATCGCCAGTGCCGCCAGCGCGATGACCGGCAAACGCTCGCCGCCGCCGACCGCCACGATGATCGACGAAAGCGTCAAGCCCAGCCCCGTCAGATTGACGATGCCGACGATGAGGCCGGCGCAAGCGCATGTCGCGATGATCCCGAGCGTTCCGCGCGTGCCGTCGACGATCGCTTCGATCATCCGCGTCGAAGCGGGGTCGGGCGTGCGGCCCGCGCGCATCGCCTGCACCGCTTCGATACCCGACGCGAGCATGGCAACCGCGATGCCCCAGAAAATCGACGCCGAAATGCGCCCGTCGAAAAGCTCGCCAAGACCGAAGCCGTCGGCCATGTCGCTGGCACCGAACGCCCACGCGGCGATGCCCGCAATCGTGCCGACGACAAACGCGCGCATCGTCACGAGGCGGCTGTCGCTTCGCACCATCGAGAGCATGAAGGCGATGGCGATCGACCAGAACACGGCGAGGAAGGAGGTAAAGCCGAGCACCAGGAAAAACGCGATCGCGGCCAACGACAGGAAATGGTAACCCTGCGAGATCGTCAACTGCCACAAGGACTCGTCGGACGTTTTCATCGCGGCGATTTTGAGACTGCGCGAGTCCGCCTCCGTCATCAGCCAGCACGAGACGTAGTAAAGGATCGTCGGGATCGTCGCGTAGATCAGCACGACCAAATATTCGATATCGAGATACTCGGCGATGATGAAGGCGGCGGCGCCCAGCGTTGGCGGCGACAGCGTGGCGCCGATCCCGGCGGCCGACAGCATGCCGCCCGCCACGGTCGGCGGATAGCCTGCTTTGCGCAGCATCGGCCAGGCGAGCGAGGCTACCGTCACGGTCGTGGCGACACCCGAACCCGACACGGTGCCGAGCAAAAAGCCCGACGCCACCACGGCGCGGCCAGGCGCCGACGGCGAGGGCTTTTTGCCGAACAGCGCGAACGCCCAGTCGATGAAAAACTTGCCAGCCCCGCCGCGATCGAGCACCGCGCCGTAAAGCGTAAACAAAATGATGAAGGTCGCAGCCACGTCCATCGGCGTCGCGAAGATGCCTTCGAGCGTCAGGAAATTTTGGCCGATGATGCGGTTGATCGAAAAGCCGCGATGGTCGAACGGTTCGGGTATCGACGGCCCGAAATAGCCGTAGATCAAGATCAACGCCGTGATCGCTGGCAAAATCCAACCGATCGTCCGGCGCGTGCCTTCAAGAATCAGCAGGATGAGCGTCGCCCCCAGCACAAGTTCGTCCGCTGTCGGGCGCGTCGGGCGCGTCTTGTAGAGTTCGATGTTCGTCGCGAGATACCACGCCGTCCAAATCGAAAAACCGACAAAGAGCCAGTCGAAAATCTGCGTGCGCGCCAAAAACCGGTTCGAGACGATCAGCGGATAGGCTGCAAAACACAGCGCGACGACAATCAGCAATCCGCCCGCAAACGGGCTACGCTCGAAGATGCGCCCTTCGAGATAGAGCGCGTACATAGCAAGCACGCCCACGACCGACACGCACCATTCTTCGATCGTGGCGCGGCGCGTCGCGCCCGCATCGCGCAAGAGCGGATAGAGAATGAAGATCAGCGCCAGCGCAACCGCAAGGAAGCTCGACCGGTAGACCGTCGTATTGATCGCAAACTGCGTCCAATAGAGCGAATAGGCGCCAAGCGCGAAGGCGCCGATGCCGGTGAGCCACCCAAGCCAGCCCGTGAGGCGCCGCGCAGGCCCGCCCTCGCTGTCGGACGACAGGCGCTCGAGTTCTTCGGCCGACAGTTCGATCTTGTCGGCCTCGTTCGAAGTGGCCATACGCCCGATTTCCTTTTTTCGCAGACCGGCACGCGTCTTTGGCGGCTCGGCAAGCACGACCCTGTCTCGTAGTTATGGTGGAAAGACTTGTACCCGCACAACAAAAAAAGACCCGGAACCATGCGGTTCCGGGTCTTTCCTAAACTGCTTACTGGGATACGGCGATCAGACCGAAATGCCCTTCGAGCGATAGAAGGCGATTGCGGCCGGATGGAAGGGCACGGCCGACTTGCCGGCGGCTGCCTGCAGCGTCAACTTGCGCGCTTCGGGATGGATGCCATGCACTTCAGCGAGGTTGTCGAAGATGGTCGAGAGCATCTGCGTGACGACCGCGTCCGGCGTTTTGGTCTGGACGATCAACACGTTTGCCACGCCCAAACCGCCCAGCGCTTCGCTCTGGTTGGCATAGGAACCGGCCGCCAAATTGAACGGGCGGTACAGACCCGGCCACTTGGTGTCGAGGACGGCGAACTCTTTCGAGGTTGGGATGAAGCGAATGGCAGGCTGCCCGCCCGTCGCAAGCTCGCGCACGGCAGCGGTCGGGATGCCGCCGATCCAGAAAAACGCGGCGATCTTGCCGTCCTTCAAGGCGCCTGCCGATTCCGCGACGCCCAGATTGTCGCGCGTGATGTCGCGCATGAAGTTGAGACCGCCCGCTTCGATCACGCGATCGGCGATCGATTCGGTCGACGAACCCGCCGAGCCGACCGAAATCCGCTTGCCGCGCATCGAGGCGATGTCCGTCACGTTGGACGATTGGCTGGCGACCACATGCAGGAACGAGTCGTACAGCATGCCGATCACGCGAATATCCTGCTTGCCGTCGGCCTTGTAGGCGCCTTCGCCGACCATGCCGTCATAGGCGCTGTCCATCGTCGCAAAACCGAGTTCGGCATCGCCCGTGTGCAGAAGCTTGACGTTGTCGACCGAGCCGCCGGTGACCTGGGCCGTCGCCTGCGTATTGGCCATTTTTTCGGCAAACAGTTTCGCCAAGCCGCCGCCGTAGGGGTAGAACACCCCACCCGTGCCGCCGGTGACGACGGTAATCCGCTGGCGGCGGCCTTGCGCAAGCGCGGGCGCACCCAGCAGGCCCGAAGCGGCAGCACCGGCACCCAAGACGATTGCAGAACGGCGATTGATTTTCATGGTCGATTTTCCTCCCGATTGGCAGCACTTGCGCGCCTGCGATTTGTATTTCACCTGTGACCAGCGGCAAAACGAGCTAGCGCGAGATGCTGTACATATGGGAGAGTATCGCTCGTTTTCCAGAATTATTTTGCGCAAACCGACGGAATCCAAATGAATCTCAGCGGCGAATACCGCCTGCCCTTGCCGCGGATGGCGGTTTGGGACGGGCTCAACGATCCCGAAATCCTCAAACAATGCATCCCAGGCTGCGAAGAGCTGCTGAAGACCGAAGATAACGGCTTTTCGGCCAAAGTTGGTCTCAAAATCGGTCCGATGACCGCGCGCTTCACCGGCAAGGTCACGCTGTCCGACATCGACCCGCCCAACGGCTACAAAATCGCGGGCGAAGGCCAAGGCGGGGTCGCCGGTTTTGGCAAGGGCTCGGCCATCGTAAAACTTGCCGACGACGGCCAGGGCGGCACGATTTTGACCTACACGGCCGACAGCCAAGTCGGCGGCAAGATGGCGCAGCTTGGCTCGCGCCTGATCGATGCGACCGCCAAAAAACTCGCCGATGAATTTTTCGGGAAATTTGCGGTGGCCGTCGTGCCGCCGGCCGCAGCGACGCCCGCACAACCGCTTGCGGCAGCGCCCGTATCTGCGCCGGATGCGGCGCTCGCACCGGCAAACGGCGGATTGCCGCAGAGCGTGTGGATCGCAGCCCTTGTCGCTGCGATCGGCGTCGTGCTGTGGATGGTCCTCAAAGCTTGACGCTTGGCGCTTGACGAGGGCCCCGCTTGCCCCCGACACTGCCGCCCAATCAAACGCAAAACGTTCGAACACAAGGGGAGATACGATGCCAAAGATTTCTTTGACCGTGAACGGCAAAAAGGTTTCGGCCGATATCGAAGGCCGTACGCTGCTGGTCCAGGTCCTGCGCGAAAAGCTTGGCATGACGGGCACGCATGTGGGCTGCGATACCAGCCAGTGCGGCGCTTGCGTCGTGCATGTCGACGGCAAATCGGTCAAGTCGTGCACCGTGCTGGCAGCGCAAGCCGACGGCAGCGCCGTGACCACGATCGAGGGCCTGGCCACCGGCAACGAGCTGCACCCGATGCAGGCCGCCTTCAAGGAACATCACGGCCTGCAATGCGGCTTCTGCACGCCCGGCATGGTGATGAGCGCCATCGAGCTTGCCAAAAACAATCCCAACCCCAGCGAGCACGACGTGCGCGAAGGGCTTGAGGGCAATATCTGCCGTTGCACGGGCTACCACAACATCGTGAAAGCCGTGCAGGCAGGCGCCCAGGCGATGGCCGCCGCGAAGTGAACTCGACAAGCGAATAATCGCGCCAACGCGAAACGCTAAAGGGAGAGAAAGATGGCTGTCGACGGCATCGGCGCTTCGGTGCGCCGCAAAGAAGATTACCGCTTCCTCACGGGCCAGGGAAACTACACGGACGACATCTCGCGCCCCAACCAGGTCCATGCTTATTTCGTGCGCGCCCAAACCGCGCACGCCGAGATCGTCAAGATCGACACGGCCAAGGCCAAAGCGGCGCCGGGCGTGGTTGCGGTCTTCACGGGGCCCGACATGGCAGTGGACGCGATCGGCGGCCTGCCCTGCGGTTGGCTCGTCAAAAACAAAGACGGCAGCCCGATGCAGGAACCGGCCCATCCGGTGCTTGCCATCGGCCGTGTGCGCCATGTCGGCGACCCGATCGCGGTCGTCGTCGCAGAAACGCTGGGCCAGGCCAAAGACGCGGCCGAACTGCTCGAAATCGAGCTCAAAGACCTGCCTGCGGTCGTCGGCGTTTCGGATGCCCTGAAACCGGGCGCCGCCGCCGTCCATGCGGGCGGCAATCTTTGTTTCGACTGGCATATCGGCGAACTTGAGCCGGTCGCCGAAGCCTTCAAAAAAGCCTACAAAATCGCCAAGATCGATCTGGTCAACAACCGCCTGATCGCCAATGCGATGGAACCGCGCGCGGCCGTGGGCGAGTACGATCGCGCGACCGGCGAATACACGCTGTTCACGACAAGCCAAAACCCGCACGTCATCCGCCTGCTGATGGGCGCTTTTGTGCTGCACATCCCCGAAAGCCGGCTGCGCGTCGTCGCACCCGATGTGGGCGGCGGCTTCGGCTCGAAGATCTACCACTATGCCGAGGAAGCGTTTGTTACTTGGGCCGCCCCCAAGATCGGCCGCCCGATCAAATGGACGGCCGAGCGCGGCGAAAGCTTCATGTCCGACGCGCATGGCCGCGACCATGTCACGCACGCCGAACTCGCCCTCGACAAAGACGGCAAGTTCCTGGCGTTCAAGGTCGACACGCTTGCCAATATGGGCGCGTATCTGTCGACCTTTGCGCCCGCGATCCCGACCTACCTCTACGCCACGCTTTTGGCAGGCGTCTACACCACGCCCGCAATCTATGCCGAAGTGAAGGCGGTGTTCACCAACACCGTGCCCGTCGACGCGTATCGCGGGGCCGGACGCCCGGAAGCCGCGTTCCTGATCGAGCGCATTGTCGATATTGCGGCGGCCGAAATGGGCATGGACCGCGTCGAGATTCGCAAGCGCAACTTCATCCCGAACGACGCGTTCCCCTACCAGACGCCGGTCGCCTTGCAGTACGACAGCGGCGACTATTTTGCAACCCTCGAGGGTGCATCGAAAGCGATCGACTATGCGGGCTTCGAAGCGCGCCGCGCGGCCGCCAAAAAGCGCGGCAAGCTGCGCGGCATCGGGATTTCGACCTATGTCGAAGCGTGCGGCATTGCGCCCTCGAACATCGCGGGCGCGCTTGGCGCGCGGGCCGGTCTTTACGAATGCGCCAATGTGCGCGTTCACCCGACCGGTTCGGTCACGCTGTTCACGGGCTGCCACAGCCACGGCCAGGGCCACGAGACGACGTATGCCCAGCTGATCGCCGAACGGCTCGGCATCGCGTTGGACCAGATCGAAGTCTCGCACGGCGACACGAACAAGATTCCGTTCGGCATGGGCACATACGGTTCGCGCTCGCTGGCCGTGGGCGGAACGGCCGTCGTCAAAGCGCTCGACAAAATCGTCGACAAAGCCAAGAAGATCGCCGCCCATCTGCTCGAAGCGGCGGAAGCCGATATCGAATTCAAGGACGGCAAATTCACGGTCGCGGGCACCGACAAGAGCAAGAGCTTCGGCGAAATCGCGCTCACCGCCTACGTGCCGCACAACTTCCCGCTCGAAACGCTCGAGCCGGGGCTCGACGAGACCGCCTTCTACGATCCCAAGAACTTCACGTTTCCGGGCGGGGCGCATATCTGCGAGGTCGAAATCGATCCCGAGACGGGCGTCGTCAAGGTCGTCGATTTCGCGGCCTGCGACGATGTGGGCCGCGTGGTCAACCCCATGATCGTCGAAGGCCAGGTCCATGGCGGCCTTGCCCAGGGGATCGGCCAGGCGCTGATGGAAGCGTGCGTGTACGACGACAAGGGCCAGCTGCGCTCGGGCTCGTACATGGACTACACCATGCCGCGCGCGGACGATTTGCCCTCGTTCAAGGTTTCGACGGCGATCACGCTGTGCACGCACAACCCGCTCGGCGTGAAGGGCGTGGGCGAAGTGGGCGCCATCGGCTCGCCGCCCGCCGTCATCAACGCGGTGGTGGACGCGCTCAAAGACTACGGCGTGCGCCATATCGACATGCCCGCCACGCCCCAAAAAATCTGGGCGATCGTCAATGCCAACCGCCAAATGGCGGCCGAATAGTTCGAACACGGGAGATCAGCTATGTACGATTTTGCCTATCACAAACCAGCCACCCTCGCCGATGCCGCCAAGATGCTGACGAGCGACGCGGACGCCAAGGCTTTGGCCGGCGGCCAAACCTTGATCCCGACGCTGAAGCAGCGCCTGGCACGGCCAAGCGCCGTCGTCGATCTGTCCGCCGTCAAGGAATTGGCCGGCATTTCGGTCGGCGGCGGCAAGGTTACGATCGGCGCCATGACGCGCCATGCCGATGTCGCGGCCTCGGCCGAAATCAAGAAAGCCCTGCCCGCGCTCGCCGCCTTGGCCGACGGCATTGGCGACGCGCAGGTGCGCAACCGCGGCACCATCGGCGGCTCGATCGCCAACAACGATCCGGCCGCCGACTACCCGGCCGCGTGCTTGGCGCTCGGCGCGACGATCAAAACCGACAGCCGCGAAATCGCCGCGGATGCGTTTTTCCAGGGCATGTTCGAAACCGCCCTCAAGCCCGGCGAACTGATCGTGTCGGTGAGCTTTCCGATCCCCGAGAAAGCCGCCTACATGAAGTTCGGCCAGCCTGCCTCGCGCTACGCGCTTGTGGGCGTGATGGTCGCAAAGACGCCCGCAGGCGCGCGCGTTGCCGTAACGGGTGCGGCCGCTTCCGTGTTCCGCTGGAAGGATGCCGAAGCGGCCTTGTCCAAAAACTGGAACGCGACGGCGCTCGATGCCTTGAAGGCCGATGCAAGCGCGCTCAATGCCGATATCCATGCGGGCGCCGATTATCGCGCCCATCTGATCGGCGTAATGGCCAAGCGCGCAGTGGCGGCGGCGGGCTGAGGCCCGCCCCTTAGGTCTCCTGCCCGCTCTGCCAGCGATAGAGGGTGAGGCACAAAAACGCTTCGATGTGCCCGTCGGCGGCGGCAAAAGGCAGCATCACGCCTTCAAGCTCGCTCACATGGGCGTGGTGCTGCAACGTCGGCGGGCCGCTATACCAATTGGGTGCCCGGCTCGCGACGGCCGCAACAAGGCTCGCATTTAGATTGGATTGCGTGCCCGTGCGCAGCAATTCATCGACATACAGGCCCGGCCGCCCCGGCGCTCCTGCCTCAAGCACGGCTTCGCCCAGCAACCGAAAGCGGAAACGCAGCGGCGCGTGCTCGACGGCAAGCAGATAGATGTTGGGCAGCAGACGGGCCACCGCCATCGGATCGAAATCCGCATAGAGCGGCACGTCGTGCCCGTCCCGCCTTAGACCCTGCCAGTGCGCGACGATGGCGGCGAGTTTCGGCGGCAGAAGGTCGAGCGAAGGCAGCGGCATGGCGACAAAATAGGTATTGCCGCCGCTGCCGTCCAGCTCCTTCAGTACCGCCGGTACGGCAGGAACTTGCCGTGCATGGTGACTTTCACGCGGTCGCCCTTGGGATCGGGCAGACGCTTCATGTCCATTTCAAAATCGACAGCTTCGCAGCTTTGCTCGCATGCTCGGGCACGCGTCGCACTTGGCCCAGCCCGTCGACGAAGGTCACGGGCCAGTTCAGGTGGTCCTGCGCCGAAATCGCTTCGGCAATCTGCTTGCGGTTTTCGGCCTTGTGCGCGAACGCGGCAGCTTCCACGATCGAGCGTATCGGCGCCTGGAACGTGTTGGGCATTTTTTGCGTGAAATCGCGGCTGGCGGCGAACACGCAGCACGAATGCCCGCCCCACAATTCGCGCGTCAGGCGATGGATGAAACTCATGCCCTCGCCCCTGCCTCTTTCGCCAAAGGGGGCTCCCGTGCCATGCTCGGAAAAGCCACATAACCGCGCGAGACTCCAATGCAATTGCCCACCAACATCGACGAAACCCTGGCGCTGCTGACAGCGCAGCGCTATGTCGCCGAGCGCAGCTTGGCGACGGCGCTGTTTTTGGCGCTCAAACTTGGCCGTCCGCTGTTTTTGGAGGGCGAGCCGGGGACCGGCAAAACCGAGATCGCGAAAGTTCTGGCGGCGAGCCTGGGGCGCAAACTCATTCGCCTGCAATGCTACGAAGGGCTCGACGCCGCCAGCGCCGTCTATGAATGGAATTATCCGCGCCAGATGATGGAAATCCGGCTGGCGGAAGCAGGCAAAACCGCCTCGGCCGGTCTCGAAGCCGATATCTTCAGCGAGCGTTTCTTGATCCGCCGTCCGCTGCTCGAAGCGCTTTCGCCCGATGCGGCAGGCCCGCCCGTGCTCTTGATCGACGAGCTCGACCGCGCGGACGAGCCGTTCGAAGCCTATCTGCTCGAAGTGCTCGGCGATTGGCAGGTCTCGATCCCGGAATTGGGCACGATCAAAGCCCCCGCCCCGCCGATTTGCATCGTCACGTCCAACCGCACGCGCGAAGTTCACGACGCGCTCAAACGGCGCTGCTTCTATGCGTGGGTCGATTTCCCGGACGCCGCGCGCGAGCTTGAAATCGTGCGCGCCAAGTGCCCCGGCGTCGGCGCCAATCTCTCGGCGCAAGTCGTCGCGTTCGTGCAAAAACTGCGGCGCGAGGAACTGTTCAAACTTCCCGGCGTCGCCGAGACGCTCGACTGGACCAACGCGCTGACGGCGCTCGACCGCATCGCGCTCGACCCCTCGACGATCGACGACACGCTGGGCGCGTTGCTCAAATACCAGGACGACATCGCCAAGGTGCGCGGCACAACGGCGCTGAAGCTGCTCAAAGAAGTCGAAGCCGAAGCCGTCCCATGAGCGCTGCTTCCGGCATGCTGCTCGACAATGTGGTGCATTTCGTGCGGCTGCTGCGCGCGGCAGGCTTGCCGGTCGGCCCCGGACGCGCGATAGAAGCCGCGCGCGCCGCCGAGGCCGCAGGTATTGCACGCAAACGCGATCTCTATTGGGCATTGCACGCGACGCTGGTCAATCGCCACGAGCAGCGCGAGATTTTCGACCAGGCCTTTCGGCTGTTCTGGCGCGATCCCAAATTGCTCGAACGCGCGATGGGCATGCTGTTGCCGCAAGCAACCGACCCAGACGCCGACGCCATCGACGCCGACCCGACCTTGCGACGCGTGGCCGAAGCGTTCCATCGCCCGCCGCCGCCGCCCGCATCCAACGGGTCGGAGCCGGAGGACAAAACCGACTTCGACGCGGCGATGACGTGGTCGGACAGCGAACTGCTGCAAAAGCAGGATTTCGAGCAAATGTCGGCCGCCGAAATGGCCGCAGCCAAACGCGCGATGCTGCGTTTGAACGTCGCGTTTCCGGCGCGCCGCACGCGCCGCCAACGGCCGAGCATGTCGGGCCATCGGCTCGATCCGCGCGCCACCTTGCGCGCGATGCTGCGCGCGGGCGGCGACCTTGCGCAATTGCGTTTCAAGACCCCGCGCATCGAGACGCCGCCGCTGGTCGTGCTGCTCGACATTTCGGGCTCGATGGAACGCTATGCGCGCATGTTCCTGCATTTTGTCCATCTGCTCGCCAACGACCGCGCGCGGGTGCACGTGTTTTTGTTCGGCACGCGTCTCAGCAACGTCACGCGCGCGCTGCGGCGCAAGGATATCGACCTTGCGCTGGCCAAAGTGGCCGAGCAGGTCGAAGACTGGTCGGGCGGCACGCGCATGGGTGCTTGCCTGCGCGAGTTCAATTGGCGCTGGGGGCGGCGCGTGCTGGCGCGCAGCCCGACCGTGCTGCTGGTCAGCGACGGGCTCGACCGCGAAGCCGGGGCCGGGCTAGCGCTGGAGGCCGAACGGCTGGCCAAATCCTGCGGACGGCTGATTTGGCTCAACCCGCTCTTGCGCTACAGCGGTTTTGCGCCCAAATCCTTGGGCGTGAAAGCGCTGCTGCCCTATGTGGACGAATTTCGGCCCGTCCACAATCTTGCAAGCCTGTCGGCGTTGGTCGAAGCCCTGGCCGAACCGCCCGCTGCACGTTCGCACGGGCACTATCGATGGAAAGGTGCCGCAGCATGAGCGACGATATTCTCGAGCAAGCGGCGGCCTGGCGCGCGAGCGGATCCGGCGTGGCGCTCGCCACGGTGGTTGCCACCTGGGGCTCGTCGCCGCGCCCGGTCGGATCGCTGCTGGCGGTCGATGCGGCGGGAAAGTTCGTCGGCTCGGTTTCGGGCGGCTGCATCGAAGGCGCCGTCATCAAAGAAGCGCTCGACGCCATCGCAACCGGCCGTCCGCGCACGCTCGATTTTGGCGTCACCAACGAGCAGGCGTGGGATGTGGGCCTCGCATGCGGCGGCAAGGTGCAGGTGTTCGTGGAAAGGCTCGATTGAAATGACGCCCGAAATTCTGGCGGCCCTCCAAAAGGCGTGCACCGCCAAGCGGCCCGTGGCGCTGGTGACCAACCTTCGGTCGGGCGCGCAAAAGCTCGTGTACGACGGCGAAAGCGAAGGGCCGCTTTGCATCGATGTCGACATGATGGCCGGCGCCATGGACATGCTCCAGCGCGACCAAAGCGGCACGATCCAGACCGGCGCCGGGCCGATCTTCGTCAATGTCTTCAATCCGCCGCCGCGCCTGATCATTGTCGGGGCCGTGCATATCGCCGATCCGCTGGCGCGCATGGCAAGCCTTGCGGGCTACGGCACCACCTTGATCGATCCACGGCGCGCCTTTGCCGCGTCGCAAAAATTCGACGGCTACGCGGTTCTGGGCGACTGGCCCGACGAAGCGATGGCCGTCTTGAAGCCCGATGCGCGCACCGCCATCGTCACCCTCACCCACGACCCCAAAATCGACGATCCCGCCCTCGAAGCAGCCCTAGCGTCGAAGGCGTTTTACATCGGCGCTTTGGGCTCGCGCAAAACCCACGCGGCGCGCTTGGAGCGCCTGGCCGCACGCGGCTTCGACGATACGGCACGCAAGCGCATTCGCGGCCCCGTGGGGCTGGCAATCGGCGCACTGTCGCCTGCCGAAATCGCCGTCTCGATCGTCGCCGAGATCACGCAAGTGCGACGCGGAGCGTGAGGCCATGCGCTTCGGGCCTTTGACGCTCGACGAGGCCGAAGGTGCCGTGCTCGCGCACGGCCTCAAATCCTCCGACATCGCGTTTCGCAAAGGCCGCCGCTTGAGCGCCGACGATATCGCGGCCTTGCGCGCTGCGGGCCTCCAGCAAATCGTCGCGGCCAGATTCGATGCGGACGACGTTCTTGAAGACGAAGCGGCCCAGCAATTGGCGGCGGCGATCGCATGCGACGGCGCCAGCGTCGCGGCGCCATTTACGGGCCGTTGCAATCTGTTTGCGAACGCGGCCGGGCTTGCGCGCATCGATGCCGCCGCGATCGCCGCGATCAACGCGGTCGACGAAGCGATCACGATCGCAACCCTTGCCGACTTTGCCCCAGTCGCGCCGCGCAGCATGCTGGCGACGGTCAAAATCATCCCGTTTGCCGCCCCCAAAACCGCGCTCGAGACCTGCCTTGCGATCGCGCGCGAACGCCCAGCCGTTGCGCTCGCACCCTTTGGCAAACTGCGTGCGGCGCTGATCCAGACCACCCTGCCCGGCCTCAAGGCCAGCGTGCTCGACGGCACCGAAGCCGCAACGCGCGCGCGCCTTGCGAGTTTGGGGGGCGAGCTGGTCCAAACCGTCCGCTGCGCGCACGACGTTGGCGCACTTGCGGCAGCATTGCGCGACGCGCAGCACGCAGGCCACGATCCGATCCTGATCTTGGGCGCGTCCGCCATCGTCGACCGGCGCGATGCGGTTCCGGCTGCCATCGAAGCGGCAGGCGGGCGGATCGAGCGCTTCGGCATGCCGGTCGATCCCGGCAACCTTTTGTTGCTGGGCTCGCTCGGGGCCACGCGCATTGTCGGCTTGCCGGGCTGCGCGCGCTCCCCCAAATTGAACGGCTTCGATTGGGTGCTGCAACGTTTTGCGGCCGACCTTGCCATCGACCGGCATGCCATCGCTGCCATGGGCGTCGGCGGTTTGCTGGCGGAGGTCCCGCGCCCCAGCCCGCGCGCCGGCACAACAGCGCCAAGCGCGCCGCGCATTGCAGCGATCGTGCTCGCGGCCGGCAAATCCTCGCGCATGGCGCCCGACAACAAACTCTTTGTCGAAATCGACGGACGCTCTTTGTTGGCACATGCCGTCGATGCCGCCGCCGCCTCGCAGGCTGCGACCACCATCGTCGTCGTCGGCAACGCGGCCGCACGCGCGCGCGCAGCGCTTGGCACGCGCAACATAACCGTCGTCGACAATCCGAATTTCGCCGACGGGCTGGCAAGCTCGCTGCGCGCCGGCCTTGCTGCGATCCCCGCCGATTGCGAGGGCGCCGTCGTGATGCTGGCCGACATGCCGGGCGTCAAGGGCGCGCATATCGACCGGCTGATCGCCGCGTTTTCGCCGGGCGACGGGCGCGCCATCTGCGTTGCGGCGCGCAACGGCAAGCGCGGCAACCCCGTGCTGTGGGCGCGCCGCTTTTTTGCCGAAATGCAAACGCTGGACGGCGACCAAGGGGCGCGCAGCCTCGTGCGGCGCTACGAAGACGCGGTGTGCGAAGTCGACATGCCCGACGACGGCGTGCTGGTCGATCTCGACACGCCCGACGCGCTCGAAGCCTTTCGCGCGGCGCTGGAGACACGCGCATGAGCGTTCCGCTGCGCGCGCATTTCCCGATCCTGCGGCCGGGCCTTGCCTATCTCGACAGTGCGGCAAGCGCCCAGATGCCCGACATCGTGCTGGACGCCGTGCGCCAGTTCGAAACCTCGGCGCGCGCCAACGTCAAGCGCGGCGTGCATCGTCTGGCCGAAGCGGCAAGCGAAGCCTATGCCCAGGCGCGCCGCCACGTTGCGGCCTATCTCGCCGTTCCAACAGCCGAGATCGTCTTCACCGGCGGCTGCACGGCCGCGCTCAATCTGGTCGCGCATTCGTTCGGCGCCCTGCTGAAGCCCGGCGACGCAATCTTGTTGAGCGCGCTCGAGCACCATTCCAACATCGTGCCGTGGCAGATGCTGGCGCAGCGCGCGGGCATCGAGCTGCGCTTTTTGGGCGTCGATGCGCAGGGCCGCATCGATCTAGCCGACCTCGATCGGCTGCTCGATGCGCGCGTCAAACTTGTTTCGCTGGCGCATGTCTCGAACGTCACGGGGGCGGTGCTCGACGTGCCGATTGTCGTTGCGGCCGCCAAACGGGCGGGCGCGCGGGTGCTGCTCGACGGCGCGCAGCGCGCGCCGCACGGGCCGCTCGATCTGCCGGCGCTGGGCGTCGATTTCTACGCGTTTGGCGGGCACAAGACATATGCGCCGCACGGCGTTGGCGTCTTGTGGGCGCGCGGGCCGTTGCTCGACATGATGCCGCCGTTCCTTGGCGGCGGCGAGATGATCGCGCGGGTCGAACTGCGGACCAGCACATGGGCGACTGCGCCCGCCAAATTCGAAGCGGGCACGCCGCCCATCGGCGCCGCCATTGGCCTTGGGGCGGCCTGCGCGTGGCTCGCAACGCTCGACTGGGCGGCGATCGCCGCCAACGAAGCGCGTCTTGCGGGCCGTTTGCTCGACGGGCTTGCGCAAACGCCCGGCGTGCGCGTGCTGGGACCGCAAAGCCTGCAAGCGCGTGCGCCGGTCGTCTCGTTCGACGTGGCGGGCGCGCATCCGCACGATGTTTGCCAGATCATGGACGAAAGCGGCGTGGCTTTGCGCGGCGGCCACCATTGCGCGCAACCGCTGCATGCCCATTTCGACCTCGCCGGCACGACACGCGCCTCGCTTGCCCTCTACAGCGACGATTCCGACATCGACGCGTTTTTCGAGGGGCTCGCGCGCGTGCGCCGGATCTTGCTGTGAGCGAAGCACTCTACCACGACGCGATCCTGGCGCTGGCCAAGGACCGCACGCATGCCGGGCGGCTCGACGCGCCCGCGCGCACCGGCACGCTCGACAATCCTTTGTGCGGCGACCGCGTGACGCTCGATATCGCGCTTGGCGACGACGGCACGATCCGGCGGATTCGGCATTTTGTGCGCGGCTGCGCACTGTGCCAGGCGTCGGCGGCGGCCTTGGCGGCGGCGCTCGAAGGCCGCACCGCCGCCGACCTGGACGCCGCCGACGCAGCCCTGGAGCGCGCGCTCGCGGGCCAAAAAGGCCCTGAAAGCGACGTTTGGCAGTCTTTTTTGCCGGTCGGGCGCCATTCCAGCCGGTTCGATTGCGTGCGCCTGCCGCTGGCGGCAG
The DNA here is from genome assembly GCA_945901855.1 of Asaia bogorensis. GTDB lineage: Bacteria > Pseudomonadota > Alphaproteobacteria > CACIAM-22H2 > CACIAM-22H2 > Tagaea. The sequence continues at coordinate 27,720 of CAMDLT010000022.1, forward strand.
CGCGGCGCACTTTGGAGGCTTGATTTACGTCGGCAACCTCGGTACATAGACCGCCTTTCGCGGGCCAAAGTTCCCTTCGTCTAGAGGCCTAGGACACCACCCTTTCACGGTGGATACAGGGGTTCGAATCCCCTAGGGAACGCCAGCACTTAGCCGTCAGATCGTTAGTTTTCTTCCGGCTTTGGTTGCTATTTGGCGAAGAGGCGCTGCCAGCGCTGGCCAGCATGCATTGTCAACCACGTCTTTTTTATGCCTGCTGGCACCGCGCCCGCTGCCTGTCCGCGTGCGCTGCGTTCGATCCGCTCATCTTGGGTTGGCTGCAGATGCACGAAATCGAGCGCGAGCCGTTCCGATTCAAATACCGACTGCGCGCAATTGCTATCGACGGCACCCCCACCCATGCGCGCACGGCACCGGTTCTGAGATACCGCAATATCTGGCAGTCCGTCGAAAGCCTGCTTCTGCCCTTCGCCGCCGACGGCAGCGTCGTTTGACCGACTGCGTCAGCTCTCCAGAAAATTGAAAAGGATCACCAGGATCGCCAAGATCGCCAGCGCGGGCGCGATCGGGCCGCTGGCCGGGAACAGCACCAGCAACGCAAAAATCGGCAACAGGGCCAGCATCGAGCGATAGGTGCGCGTAATTTTCTTCATGGGAGGCTCCGGTCGGTCGCTTGCGTGAGACGAAGATATGGGGTGCGTTCGGGCTTTAAAAAAGAGCGGGCATCAAGTAAGGGCGGGCATCAAGTAAGGGCGGGCTGGCGACGCAAAAAATCGCCTTCGCGGCGGCGCAGCAGCGGCAGCATCGCGACAAGCGCAGCCAGCAGCAGCGCGATCTCGATCGCGTAGACGACCGCATAGCCCGTCGCTTTGCCGAACTGCGCGCCGAACGTCGAGGCCGAAACAAGTTCGTAGACGATGCCGCCGGTCGCGACCGCAACGCCCGCAGCCGAAGCCTGCACGGCACCCCACGCGCCCAGCGCCAAGCCGGCCTGGCTTTTGGGCGCCAAATTCATCGTCGCGGTCAAGGTACCATGGCCAAACAGGCCAGCCCCGAACCCGATCAGAAACGTGCCGAACGCAAACAGACCCGGCGCCGCGAGCGGGGCCGACGCGATCAAAATTGCAAAAGCCGGCAGCCCCGCCGCCACGCCATAGCTTGCCATGCGGAACGGATCGGCACCGCGCGCCAGCACGCGCGAGGCAAGCCCAAAGCCGAACAGCCCGCCCACGGCAAGCGTCGCGGTCAAGGCCGTGGTGGCGCCGACGGGCATGCCCAGTACCTGCCCGCCAAAAGGCTCGAGCAGCACGTCCGACATGCCGAACGCCATCGTGCCGAGCGCGACCGCAACGAGGCGGCGCACCGCGCGTTCGCCTTGCGCGAACTGGCGCCAGGCGTCGGAAAAACGCGGCCGTGCGGCGGGCGCCGCGTTGGCGGAAAACGCGCGCTTGGCGTGTCGCGGTTCTTGTTTCCACAGCGCCACGACATTGAGCAGGATCGTCGCAAGGGCGGCGCCCTGGATCACTTGGACCAGACGCAGCGGGGAGAAATCGACCAGCAGCGCGCCGAAAACCAGCGCGCTCGCAACCATGCCCGCAAGCAACATCACGTACATGAGGCCGACGACTTTGGGCTGGGATTCGACCGGCGCCAGATCGGTTGCGAGCGCCAACCCCACGGTTTGGGTCATATGCAGCCCCGCCCCTACCAGCAAGAACGCAAGGCCCGCACCGGCTTGGCCGATCCAGGCCGGCGCATCGGCCGAATCGCCGCCGCCCGCCAGCACCAGCAATGAGAACGGCATCAGCGCAAGACCGCCGAACTGCACCATCGTGCCGCGCCACATGTAAGGAACCCGCCGCCAGCCCAGTGCCGAGTTGTGCGTATCGGAGCGAAAGCCGATCAGCGCGCGAAAGGGCGCAAAAATCAGCGGCAGCGAAATCATCGTGCCGACGAGCGCGGCCGAAACGTCGAGCTCGACGATCATCACGCGGTTGAGCGTGCCGATCAAAAGCACGATCGCCATGCCGACCGAAACCTGGAACAAAGACAGCCGCAGCAAACGGCCAAGCGGCAGATCGGGCGTCGCGGCGTCGGCGAACGGCAGAAAGCGCGGGCCCAAACGGACCAGCAGGTGCATCGCCTTCTCGCCGAACTTGGTCATCGCCCGTTTCCGTCGGTTTTTTGCATTAAAAATGGGCTGGCAAAATGGGCTGGCAAAATGGGCCGGCAAAATGGGCCGGCAAAATGGGCCGGGACCCGACATGCGGATCCCGGCCCGTTGGAGCGCGCGCGTTGCCCGTTACTTGGGCAGATCGACCATCGCGAGCGCTTGCAGTCCGGGTTTGACGCCGCCTGGATCAACCTGTTCCGACACCACGCGCGGCTTGGCGCTGCCGTTCAGAAACGCCGGGAACCACGTCGTGTTGGTCAAGATGCAGGCATGCACGAACAGCGACGTGCCCATGATGCCCACGGCCCCCATCGGGATGCCGACGGATGGTTTCACCACTAGCCACATTCTTCCGTAAAACATGGTGCATGCCTCCTATTTCAGCCACGGCGTGAACATGTACGCCATCAAGTGCGCCGCCAGCGAGACCAGCGCGAAGATGCGCGTGCCGTCGATGATATGGCCATGGATTTCCTCTGCCTCCGGCAGTGTCAGGCCCGTCGGCCAGACTTTGTTGGGATCGTCCGACATGTCGTTCCTCCTTGGGTTCTTGGGACGCAAGAACGTGCTGAACCCGCACGCTGAGCTCGTTGGCGTTGCCGCGTCGGTAGCTTTGCTCACATTTACTACTTCTGCGCATCGCACTGATCTTTTTTAGGAGAATCAATGGACATTTCAGGCTATCGCGGGCGAGCTTCTACGCCAAGCCAAAATTCTGCTTTATTTCATTGTTATAAACATATTTTACAGTTTCGTGTCGATTTGTGACACTCGAATGGTGTCCAGATATGTAAACTAAAAGTGACGTTTGTATTTGTCTATCTTGAATTACCAAAAATACAATGTTTTATTGACTCGACGGTCATGGCGGAAAAGCGCGCCATCGCCGCAAAAAGCGATGCTGCGCTGTGTGATCTTTGATTGTGGATTCGATCGCGACGTTTGCGGCGGTCGCGTTCCGCTTATTGCGGCCCAGCCAGTGCCGCCGAAGACTTAAACGCGTTCGAAAAACGCGTTGGCGGGGCATGGGCGCGCGGGAAAACGCGCGCGCGGCGGCCCAGCCGACACATCGACGCCACCGCCCGCCCCTGCCCCAATGCCCGCCGCGCAAACGCGGCCCTGGCACAAGCCCATGCCGATGCGCGTCGCCATCTTGATTGCGGCGGGCGCATCCAGATCGAGGGCGACAGCGGCATCCAGATCGGCGCGCCGCACATGCTCGCAGCGACACACGATCGTCGCCGGATCGGACGAGACCGCCGGCACGCGCATCCAGGCGCCGAAGACGCGCGCTGCGCGCTCGAACAATTGGCGGCGGATCTGCGCGCGACGCACCGCGACCTGCAATTCGGGCGAAACCGTGCGGCCCAATCGCGCGACGATCGCCGCCGCCGTTTCGGGCGCGTCGCACAACGCCGCCTCGACGCCGCGAATGCCGCGCGTTTCGCCGATCGCGTAAAGATTGGCGATGCTCGTCTCGCCGGCACCGTCGACCGCCGCATGCCAGCCGCCCAAGGCGCGCTCGAACGCGAGTTCAGCCCCCGCAACCTGCACAAGCTCGGTATTGGGCAGCAGGCCATAGCCAAGCCCGACCGTCGACACGTCGAAATGCCGTTCACGGCCCGCTTGGTCCAGCCGCGCAACCGTTACCCGTTCGACGCGCCCCGCCCCTGCAATTCGCGTCACGGCGGAGTTGCGCAAGATCGGCACGCCTGCGCGCATCAAGCCCGCGACATAGCCAATTGCGCGCGCGGCCAACCCCGGCGCCGCCCACAAAGCGCGCAACACCGCGACCGTTGGCCAGCCCGCCGCATCGACGACGCCCGCCAAGCGTACACCCGCCAAACGCAGATCGTTGGCCACCAAATACAAAAGCGGACCGGTCCCGGCGAGCAGCACGGGGCCGTCGGGTACGATCCCCTGCCCTTTGGCCAGGGCCTGCAAACCGCCCAGATTGAATGTGCCCGGCAATTCCCATCCCGGCACGGCAACATTGCGCTCGATCGCCCCGGTCGCGACCACGATGGCGGCGGCGCGCAGCACATGGCCGCGCCCGGTGCCGTCGAGCGCCCAAACCTCCTTGCCGTCGCGAATATCGAGCACTTCGACGCCAGCGCGGTGGTGCAGATGTTTGGCCGACGCAACGCGCGCGCGCAGCCAAGCGCCGCTGCCGCCATCGGCGCCACGCGGCTTGCGCCAGACATTGCCGCCCGCAGCGCCCTCGGCATCGAGCAGCAAGGTTTCGACCCCTTCGGCCGCAAGGGCGAGGGCGCAGGCCGCACCGGCCGGGCCGGCCCCGATGACGATCGCGTCGACCGGGGGCGGCGTTTCGAATGCGGCGCCCTTGATGCGGCAGGTACGCGTGCCGTTCTTCTGCGGGTCCACGCACTGGAAGCAATGCCCGATCGCGCACAATCCCGCCTGCGGGCCTTCCAGCAAGGCGGCGGCGAGCTTTGAACGCGAGGCAATGTCGCGGTCGGCAGGATCGAGGGGACGAAACAAAGCGTTTGGCTCGTTTGAAATTGACGCAAAAGCGTGTCACGAAAGTGCTCCGGGAGCAATCGCAGCCTATGCAGCGCATCGACACCGACATCGCGATTTTTGGCGCCGGCATCATGGGCGCTGCGTGCGCCTATGCGCTGGCCAAGGCCGGGCGGCGCGTCGTGCTGGTCGACCGCGCGTTGCCCAACGCCGGCAGTTCGGGGGCGTGCGACGGTTACGTGTCGGTTTCGACCAAGACGCCGGGCCCGGCGCTGGCGATGGCGCGAGCCAGCCAATTGCTCTATCCCGCATTGGCGCAGGAATTGGGTGCCGCGCGCATCGAGTACAAAAAATGCGGCGGGCTGATGCTGGTCGAATCGCCCGACCAAACCGACAAGATGGCCGCGCATACCGCGTTACTGGCGCAAGCGGGCGTGACGGCGCGTCTGGTCGACCGCAAGCAGATGCTGAAGCTGGAGCCCGAGTTGTCCGGCACGCTTCATGGCGCCGTCGACGTACCCGACGAGGCGCAAGTCACGCCGTATCTGGCAACGCTTGCCCTGGTCGCGGCCGCCCGCGCGCGCGGCGTCGAAACGCTGTGGCACGCGCAGCCTTGCGATTTCGATATTGCGGGCGCCACGGTCCGCCATGCCGTACTCGAGACGCGCGACGGCGGGCGCGCGGTCCTGGCAGCCGAACAATTCGTATTTTGCGCGGGCATCTGGAGCCAGGCGCTGGGCGCGCGCGTCGGGCTCGAACTGCCGGTCGTGCCCCGTCGCGGCGAATTGCTGGTGACCGCGCGCGGGCGCAGCCTGGCCACGCGCTTTCTGGTTTCGGCGCGCTATCTGACGGCCAAGCTCGATCCCGACGCCGCCAAAAACTCCGACGATCCGCTGGTGCGCATGGGCTACGGCTTCACGCTCGAAGCAACGCCCCATGGTCAGCATATCGTGGGCAACACGCGCACCTTCGTGGGCTACGACCGCAGCGTGTCGGCCGACGGCTATCGCGCGATTCTGGCCGAGGGCGCCAAACGCGTGCCGGGTCTTGCGGGGACGACGATCTTGCGCGCCTTTGCGGGCTTGCGCCCGTTCGTGCCCGACAAGCGCCCGCTGATCGGCCGCTCGCGCATCCGCACCAACGTTCTGGTCGCGGCCGGGCACGAAGGCGACGGCATCACGCTCGCCCCCCTCACCGCAAATATTGTCGCCGCTTTGGTTGCCGGAGTATCGAGCCCGTTCCCGCTCGACGGCATGGAGCCCGACCGCTTCGCTGCGACCCAGAGCTAGCTTGCCCAAATGTCGGCCGCGCGCGACACTGCGGATTACGAGAGTTTGGGAGTGCCGCCATGTCCGCCGTCGTCGATCCGGACGAGTTCCACCGTCGCCGCGCAATGGACCAGCTCGAGTGCGACCTTGCGGTGCGCAAGCACGAGCTGTTCATCAACAACCGCGCGGGCGGCCAGCGCGCCAATTTCAGCTACCGCAACCTTACCGGCCTCAATCTTGCGTGCAAGAATTTGGCGGAAGCGGATTTCACCGGCGCCATCATGGTCGAAAGCGACTTGAGCGGCAGCAATCTGCAGCGCGCAATGCTGTTCTGCGTCAACCTCACCAAAGCCAAGCTCGTGCGCGCGAACCTGACGCGCGCCGACATGCGCGGCGCCGTTCTCAAGGGCGCCGATCTCACGGCGGCCGAACTGTTCAACGCCGATCTGCGCGAAGGGGCGATCTTCACCAAGCGCCTCGCCTCCGACTTGCAGAACGTGAGCGTCGATTCCAACCCGACCGACATGTCGCGCGCGCGCATGGTCAACGCCAACCTTGCCAACGCCAACATGTCGGGCTCGGTCGCGGCGATGGCCGATTTCACCGACGCGATCTTGAAGGGTGCCAATCTTGCCAAGGCCAACCTCAAAAATGCGACGTTCGAGGGCGCGGACCTGGAAGGCGCCGATCTGTCGCGCGCCGACCTGCGCGGGGCCGTTTTGCGCAACGCCAATCTCTACGGCGCCACGCTCGTCAATGCCGACCGCACGGGCTGCGACGAGACCGGCGCACTTACCGACTTGCCGCGCGGCAAACCCATGTCGATGCTGCACGAGTCGCTTCACATCCTGGTGCGCGACCACGGCGCTTGGATCGAAAGCGGCGGCACCAAGGGCCGCGCGCTCGACATTTCGGGCTTCGATCTGCGCGATATCGCGTGGCCCGAACATGCGCTTTTGACCTCGCTCAAAGCCCAGGATGCGTGCATCGCGCATGGGCGTTTCGACGGCGCTTGGTTGCAGGCAAGCCTGTTCGAAGGGGCGGATCTGCGCGGCGCGCGCTTTCAAAGCGCCGATCTGCGCGGCGCCAATCTGAAGGGCGCCAATCTGGTGCGCGCGGTTTTCGACGGCTGCAATTTGGGCCCTTTGATCGTCGCGTCGGGCCGTTCGCTAATTGCGCGGTTCGACAAGGCCGTGCTGCGCCACGCGCGTTTCGAGCGCTGCCAACTGCGCAGCGCGTCGTTCCGCAGCGCCGATCTGCGCTGGCTCGCGCTGGTGGATTGCGATGCGAGCGACGCCGATTTCGAAGATTCGTTCGGCGCGCCCTTGCCTGCGGGCGCCAAAAAACCGGATGCTTGAAATCTCGGCCGATCTCGGCGGCAAAAAATCACCGGGCGATCGGGCAGCTTCCACCGCCCCGGATCATTGGAACTTCGTTTCCACGCGCGGGGTTGCACCGGGCAACTCGTCCAGAATCGCGCGGCATTCGAAGATGCGACCGGCCGCGATCTTGCCGCCGTCGGCCAGACGCTGCTTGACGGCGCTCGCGCGCGCTTGGGCAAGCGCCAGCAGATCGTCCGCGCTGCCCTTGTCGATCTCGCCGGGAACGGCAAAACCGCACGCCTCCACGCGGGCACCCGGCCGCGCTTCGAGAACGCTCGCCAAAGCGACCATTTTGGCTTCGGCGAGCGCATCGAGGTCGCTTTTGCCGGGCGCAAATGCGACCGACGGCAGCACGATCGACGTGCCGCGTTTTTCCGCATCGATGCCGTTCGACACGATGGCGCCGAACGGGAACAGCACCGACAGCGCCGTGGACAAAGCGCTTTCGAGCGCGCCGCCCACCGCCTGGCGCACGGCGTCGGCCGTGTCGAACTGCGGGTCGTCCAAGGGGCCCGAAATCGGAATTGCCAGCGCGACATTACCGTCCGCATCCGCCAGCAACGACAGCGCCGTCGCGATGGGATATTTCGGCACCGCGTCCGATGCCGTCTCGCGGTCGTCGAGGCGCAGATTTGACAAGCGCCAGTTGGTCGTGCCCGCCAGGATCTCGTCGCGCCCGGCAAGCCGGACCGACACGTCGCCAAGACCGACGCGCAGATCCACGCCCAGCGCCGCAGCCACATAGGGCGACAACGGCGGCAGGTCGATCGCCTTCGCCTCCAGCTCCAAATCGAACGACAGTTTCGGCGCGAACGCGAACGCCGTCCCTTGGGCGGCCACGCTGCCAAAACGCCCGACGCGTGCGCCCAACGAAAACGCGACCGGCCGCTCGGGCCGCGCATTGTCGATGTCGTTCGCGCCGATTTCGATGTTGTCGAGCGCCAGCCGCACCGGCGTTTCGGGCGTGCGATCCTCGAACATCGCTCGCCCGCCCGACAGCGCCAGCCGCCCGACCGCAAAACGCAAGGCGACGGGCGCCTCGCCTTGCGGCGGCGAACGGTCGAGGCTGAGCCAGCCGCCGTCGATGCGCGTCAAGCGCAGCGTGGGCCGTTCGATGCGAACGTCGCTGGCCGCGAGTGCGCGCATGCCATCGAGCTTGATGTCGCGCACCACCGCATGCGGCGCTTCGATGCGCCATGGGAAGGCGGGCTGGTCTGCACGCGCGCGCACGCGGCGCAGCACGCGCAGATTGCCGAAATCGACGCGCGGCGCTTGCGTGCCGTCGGCGTCCGCGACCAGTCCGTTCGCCTCGAACGAGCCGATGGCGGCCAGCTGGCGCCCGTCGGCCGTATCGATCGCGATTTCGCTGCCCGTCAGGCGCCCCGACACTGCCGGGGCCGGTGTGGCGATCGCCGCACCTTCGTGGCGCAACGTGCCGAGCGATGCGGCGATCTGGGCTTTTTTCGATGTCCCCTCGCCGCGTTCGAGCGCGAGCGTGCCCGCGCTGCGCAAGCCCGCGCCGTCGCGCTCGACGCGGCCGCGAAAACTCGCGCGCGCCAGCGATGCCGCAATGTCGGCGTCCGCGAGTTTTGCCGTGTCGAGCGCAACGCTGCCCTCGTAGTGCAGCGCTTCGCTTGCAACCGACAGCACGCCGTCGGCGGCAACCGTGCCAAGCGAAACGGCCAAATCCGGCGCGGCGATTTCGAGCGCGCGGCCGTCGAGCGCGCCCGACAGGCGCGTCTCGCCTGCTGGCGTGCGAGCAAGCTCCAGACCTGTCAGATCGAGTTTGCCGACCGCAATCTTGGTCTCGCCCGAAATCGTCGTCGCGAATTTTTCGAGCGCGCCTGCGCCTGTCACGGCCAAGCCCGTTTTGCCGTTCCACGAAGCGCGGCCGTTCCACTCGATCGCGTCGGCTGCAATATCAGGCGCTGCTAAATTCGCGACCGCAACGCGCCCGGCGAGCGATGCATCGACGATGCCCGCCGTGTCGGCAATGGCGATCTCGAAAGCCGCATCCAACCTGCCCGCAAGTTCGCGTTTGGCCAGCGCCGCGACGCCCGCCAGGTCGAAGCCGGTCGTCTCGAAACGGCCCTTGAAGGAGGGTGCGGCATCCCATGCCTGCACAACGCCACTTAGCGCAAACGGCGACCCGTCGAGCGAGGCCGCCATGTCGAAACGAAGCGCGCGTTTGGGATCGTCGAAATCGAAGCGCTCGATCACGAGCGTTGCGACCTTCAACGCGGTACGCGTCTCGCCGTCGCGATAAACCAAGGTCGCATCGGAAATTTGCGCGCCCGCAACGCCCACGGGCCACGACCAAGCTGCTTTTTTGCCCGACGCATCGCCGCCCAGCGCCAGCCCCGACAGAACGAACGTGCCGTCCTTGCGCCGCTCGAGCTCGAGCGAAACGCCGCGCAACGCGACGACCGGCAATTGCAACCGGCCGGCAAGCAGCGCCCGCCAATCGACGCGCAGGTCGATCGCGCCGAGGCGCAACGGCGGCTGGCCCGCCTGGGCGAGTTCCACGCCCGCGATCGCGACGGCGCCCGCGCGCCAGGAAAGCTCGACACGCTCCAAGGCCGCCACGCGAAACCCGGCGCGCTCGGCAGCAATCCCGGCCGCATAGCGCAACGCAGGGCCGCTCCCCCACCAGATCAGCGCCGCGCACAGCAAGGCTGCGGCCACGCCTGCCGCCAGCAGCCTCGTCAAAGTTTTGCGCACGCGGCTTGCCATGTTTCTCCAAAGTCGCCTAACTGTCTGATCTTAATGCAAGAAGACAGTCGTGCAAAAGCGCGCTGTGCAGTTTGGCGCAGCCATGGTATAAAACGGACGTTAAAACTTTTTATTTGGGAGAATCCCGATGGCTTTGACGATTTCTTCGGTTGCAGGCGAGCGCGCATTGTCGTCGTTGGCGACTGCCAACTCCGATGTCAAGCAGGCGGCGGCCGTGTCCGCCTTCAAGGCCGCCAACGAGGCACAGTCCGCGTTGGTCGATCTGGTCGAAACCATCGCGCCGCCAGCCGAGTCCGGTCGCGGCCAGTCGCTCGACATTCAAGCCTGAGAAAAACTAGCGGCTTTATCGGCCGCTCGGGTTTCCGTCGCTGAGCATACCGGTCGTGTCGGCGCGCTCGAAACTGGTTTTTTCGAGTGTCGCTTCGCGCAGATCTGCGCCCTTCAAAATCGCATCGCTGAAATCGGCATACCCAAGTTGCGCCTTGCGCAGAATGGCGCGCGACAGATCCGCGCGCCACAGTCGCGCGCGTTCGAAATTGGCCGACATGACTTGGCCCTCGGCGCCGCCCAAACGCACCGGCTGCAGGTTGGCATCGACCAGTTTGGCATCTGCCAGAAAGGCGCGTTTGAAAGTGACGGCGCGCAAATCCGCGTCGCTCAAATCGGCGCCCGCCATGTTCGCTGCGGCGAAATCGGTCAGCACCATCAGCGCGCCGCGGAACGTCGCGCGATTGGCAACCACGTTGCGCAGCACGGCCCCGGACAGATCCTTGCCGTCGAAATTGCAGTTCGTCAGATCGAAGCCCGAAAGATCGAGCCGCTTGCCGGAGGCCCCATGCGACGTGATCCAGCGCGCATGCTCGGCCACCGCCTCGTCCAGCGAGACTTCCATTTCGCGCAATTTGACGCTGGCATTGCCCGCCCGCTCGAACGCCTTGCGCGTGTCCGCATCGAGGACAGCGCCCGTCGCATCCGCGCCGCCCAGATCCACGCCATCGAACACAGCGCCCAGCGCCACGACGCTGCGCATATTGACGCCCGACATGTTGCAGTCGCGCAAGGCCGCGTTGCGCAGATCGGCACCGGTGAAATTTGCGTTGCGAAAATCGACGCGGTCGACCTTGGCACCCGACAGATTGGCGTCGGTCAGATCGACCTGCATGGCGATGGTGCGCGACATCGCGGCGCCCGATAGATTGACCCCCTTCATCGTCGCCGTCGCCGCGTCGACCGGCCCGCCGATGGCCGCCTCGATTTGGCCCGCAGCGCCTTGGCGTGCCAATTCGCCCTCGCGCATGTCCACTTCGCGCATGTGCGCGTCGGTAAGATCGGCCCCGCGCAGCGTGGACCCCCGCAGGTCCGCGTTCGCCAGATCCGCGCCCTGCATGCGCGCGAACCGCAAATCCGCACAAAACAGCGTAGCGCCGCAAAATCGCGTGCTGCGCGCCGAGCAGCCCTTGAGTCTGGACCCCGTCAGATCGGCGCCGCTCAGATCCAACCCGTCGAGGTCGAGCCCCGACAGATCGAAAAAAGCAAGCTTGGCGCGGCGCCCGTCGGGGTCGCGGCGCCGATACTTGGCGTTCGACGCCGCCAGATCGCGCAACGTCGTGCGGTCGATGCGCGTGAGGGCGCGGCCGCTCATGGCGATTTGCTCCAGCTGAGCGCCTGGTCGCCAAGAACGCGGCTGCGCCAGCCGGGCAACTCGACCAATTTTGTCACAATCGCCACGTCCAACCCCGTCCCTTCTTCGCCACTCGACCCGCGACGCGAATGCCAAAAAGCAACCGTACGCTTGCCGATATTGTCGAGCGCGATGGCGCATCCGTCATCCGCAACCTGTAATATCACGCAATCGGACGCGTTGCGATAGAAACGAATGAAAACAACGCCCAAAGGATCCAAAAACTTCACTGCATTCGATACAAGATTGAGTAATAATTAGCGAAGCGCGATGCGATCTGCAAAAACAGTCACATTGACTTGGATTTACACGTCGATCCCGACGCGTTTGGGCGAGACTAAGCCTTTGATCGTCTGGAAAGACGATTTTACAACCAAATTGATCGACATTTTTTCGTCGTTGAGTCGGAACGTGCCGACCGCAAAACGCGCCCCGTCGAGGGTGTCGGCGACGATTTTCGCCGGTTGCACGGCGCACATGCGAACGTCGCGGGCATATTCGACATAATGCGGCGCACTGAGCCGACCGAAACGCTCGGTTTCCACGATCTCGACAAAACCGGCGATCACGGGCGGCGACCGGAGATTAGAATCGTTCATCGACAGAAGCATTGTCGATAATGGTGAATTATTGTTTGACGCCCATACCTCGAACGCGGCGGTTCAGATGGCGGCGGCATCTTCGATCTGGAACTGCACCCGATCGGCGCCGCGATAGGAATCGCGCTTCAAGCGGCCCGCCAGATGCACAGGCGCGCCGTCGCCGCGCAGCAGCAGCGCGCCGAGCGCGCCATCGACCGCGCGAAAGGCGATCGCCGCGAGCCTTGCGCCGCGCGCGTCCTGCAAAAAGCACCGCACGTGCTTTTCGCCCACGATGTCGGCCTTGGCGATGCGCACGCCCGCCAGCACGAAGCGCGGCTCGGGATTGCCCATGCCGAACGGACCGACCTTGTCGAGTTCGGCGACAAAATCGGACGTGGCCGCCGCCAGGGGCAGAACGTCGTCGTAGTCGAGCGTGGTGCGGCGCTGCGCGGTTTCAAGATGGCGCGCAAGGTCGACTTGCAGAAACAAGCGCAGCTCGGGCAAGGCCGCGCGCGCGACGGTGAGTCCCGCCGCGTTGGCATGCCCGCCCCCGTTCACAAGCAAGCCCGCCTGGCGCGCGGCGATCGTCGCGGCGCCGATGTCCCAGCCAAAGGCCGAGCGCGCCGACCCTTTGCCGATGTCGCCGTCGAGGGCGACGACCAAGGCGGGCCGGTCGAAGCGGTCCTTGAGGCGGCTTGCAACGATGCCGATGACGCCCGGATGCCAGCCGTCGCCAGCGACAAGCGTCAAATCGCCGGTCTCGCTATCGGCCGCAGCGAGGGCCTGCGCCAGCACGTCGGCTTCGATGCGCTGGCGGTCGCGATTGTAGCCGTCGAGACGCTTGGCAAGATCGGCGGCTTCGTTGGCATCGTTGGTGGCGAGCAGCCGCACGCCAAGATCCGCCTCGCCCACGCGCCCGCCCGCATTGACGCGCGGCCCCAGCAAAAATCCCAGATGGAACGCCTGCGGCGTTTCGGCCAGCCCCGCAACGTCGGCAAGTGCCGCAAGGCCGATGCGCCCGCGCGCCGCGATCGCTTTCAGCCCCTGCGCCACGAACGCGCGGTTGAGCCCGGTCAACGGCACAACGTCGGCAACCGTGCCGAGCGCCACGAGGTCGAGGGCTGCCAGCAGATCGGGCGTCGCGCGCCCTTGACGGCGCAGATCGCGGTTGATCGCCACGAGCAGCAAAAACGCGACCCCCACGGCCGCAAGCTGGCCGTGCGCGCTATCCTGGTCGATGCGGTTGGGATTGACGATGGCAAACGCGGGCGGCAGCAAGGCTTCGGCCGCATGGTGGTCGACCACGATCACGTCGAGCCCGGCCGCGCGCGCGGCGTCCAGCGGGGCATGCGCGGTCGTGCCGCAATCGACCGTGACGACCACGCGCGCGCCTTCGTGCGCGAGTTTCAGCAAGGCCGGCGCGTTGGGCCCGTAGCCTTCCTTCATGCGGTCGGGGATGTAGTGGCGCACGTCGCCGCCGAGCGCCGAGAGATAGCCGTGCAAGAGGGCGGCCGAAGTCGCGCCATCGACATCGTAATCGCCGAAGATCGCGATCGGTTCCTTGGCGTCGATGGCAGCGATCAGGCGCGTCGCCGCCTTGTCCATGTCCTTCAAGTGCGAAGGATCGGGCATCGCGTCGCGAATTTTGGGATCGAGAAACGCCGCCGCGTGCTCGGCATCGATGCCGCGCCCGGCCAGAATGCGCGCGACCGTTTCGCCGAGCCCTGCGCGCTGGGCGAGCGCCAGAGCTGCCCGCGCATCGGGCAATCGCGGCTGCCAGCGCCGTCCCAGTATCGAGCGTTCGAGCCCCTTGAAGCTCACAGCCCCGGCTTGACGCGGTAGTTGTGCGTGGCCTCGACGCGGCGAACGGTGCCGGTCTTCGAGCGCATGACGATCGAATGCGTCGAAGCGCCGCCCGGATAGCGGCGAATGCCCTTCAGCATCGAGCCGTCGGTAACGCCGGTGGCCGCGAACATCACGTCGCCGCGCGCAAGTTCGGTCATCGTGTATTTTTTGTGGAGATCTTTGATGCCCAGGCGCGCCGCGCGCCCGCGCTCGTCGTCGTTGCGGAACAGCAAGCGGCCCTGGATCTGGCCGCCGATGCAGCGCAACGCCGCCGCCGCCAGCACGCCTTCGGGCGCGCCGCCCGAACCCATATAGAGATCCACGCCCGAATCCGGGCTCGAGGTCGCGATCACGCCCGAAACGTCGCCGTCCGAAATCAGCATGATGCGCGCCCCCGCCTCGCGCACCTTGGCGATCAGTTCGGCATGGCGCGGGCGGTCGAGAATGCAGGTGACCAGATCGGAAATCTCGACGCCCTTGGCTTTCGCCAAATTGGTGAGATTGGTTTCGACCGCATTGTCGAGATCGACGACGCCGTCGGGCAGGCCGCCGCCGACGGCGATCTTGTCCATATAGACGTCGGGCGCGTTCAAGAAACCGCCCGCCTCCGCCATCGCGATCACGGCAAGCGCGTTTGGCCCGCCCTTGGCGGTGATCGTCGTGCCTTCGAGCGGATCGAGGGCGATATCCACTTTGGGGCCGCCCTGCCCGACCTTCTCGCCAATGAACAGCATGGGCGCTTCGTCGCGCTCGCCCTCGCCGATCACGACGGTCCCGTCGATGGCGAGCGAGTTGAGGGCGCGGCGCATCGCGTCGACCGCCGCCTGGTCGGCGGCCTTTTCGTCGCCCCGTCCCATCAGACGCGAGGCCGCAAGAGCGGCCGCCTCGGTGACGCGCACCACTTCGAGGGCAAGGTTGCGGTCGAGCATAATCGGTTGCGACATGTAGGTTTTACTCCCGAAAAACGAACTAGAGACTTTCGATACGCACGACGACCGGCGGTTCGATAACGGCGCCGAGCTTGGCGATGCGCGCAAGCGCGCGCATCATCGCCGCCTCGCCGACCTCGTGCGTGACGAGCACGACCGGCACGCGTTCGTCGGGCGCGCGCCCGCGCTGAAGCATCGAGGCAAGGCTGACAGCTTCGTCGCGCAAGGCCGCCGTCACGTCCGCAATGACGCCCGGCCGATCAACCACGTCGAGGCGGATGTAGTAGCCGCCGCGCCGCTCGGCGATGGCAAGGCGCGTGGGTGCGGCCAAGCTTGCGGCAGGCAGCTGGAATGTCATCGGCCGACGGCCGTGCGCGATATCGACAAGGTCGGCCACAACCGCCGAAGCGGTCGGCCCCGCCCCCGCCCCGCGCCCTTCGCAAACCAGGCGGCCGACAAAATCGCCCTCGGCGACGACCGCGTTGTAGACGCCCTCGACATGCGCGATCGGCGTTTCGAGCGGCACCATGCACGGGTGCACGCGCTGCATCAGGCCCGCAGCGCCAAGCTCGGCGATGCCCAGCAGCTTGATGCGGTAGCCAAGCTCGCGCGCAAAGACGATGTCCTCGGCCCCGATGCGCCGAATGCCTTCGACATGCACGCCCGCAAAATCGATCTTGGTGCCGAACGCGACGCCCGCCAGTATCGCAAGCTTGTGCGCGGCATCGATGCCGTCCACGTCGAAACTGGGATCGGCTTCGGCGTAGCCAAGCTTTTGCGCGTCGGCGAGCACCTCGGCAAACGGGCGCGCGGTCTTGCGCATTTGCGTGAGGATGTAGTTGCACGTGCCGTTCAAGATGCCGTAGACGCGCGAAACGCGGTTGGCCGCCAAACCTTCGCGGATCGCCTTGATGATCGGGATGCCGCCCGCAACCGCCGCTTCGTAGGCGATGGTCAGGCCCTTCGTTTCGGCCGCGAGCGCCAGCGCCGTGCCGTGATGCGCGAGCAGCGCCTTGTTGGCCGTCACCACATGGCGGCCGTTGGCGATCGCGGTTTCGCAGGTCGCGCGCGCGATGCCTTCCGAACCGCCGATCAGTTCGACGACCACATCGCACGGCGCTTCGGCCGCCATCTTGGCGGCGTCGTCGAACCACGCGATGCCGGCAAGATCGAGCCCGCGCCCCTTGCTGCGGTCGCGTGCCGACACCGCGACGATTTCGAGCGGCCGGCCGCCGCGCGCGGCGATCAACGCGCCGTTTTTGGCGAGCAATTGGACAACCCCGGCCCCGACGGTGCCAAGGCCTGCAATGGCGATGCGAAGCGGCGCGTTCATACCGGGGCTTTTTTCTTCTGGGTGGGGGGATCCGGCAATTTGTCGGGACCCGACATGAATTGCTTGATCGCGCGCACGGCTTGGCGAATGCGCTGCACGTTTTCGACCAGGGCCAAGCGCACATGGGTGTCGCCGTATTCGCCAAAGCCGATTCCGGGCGACACGGCAACTTTGGCTTCGCGCATCAGCAGCTTCGAAAATTCGAGCGAGCCGAGTTGGGCGTATTGCGGCGGGATCGGCGCCCAGGCGAACATCGATGCGGGCGGATTGGGCACGTCCCAGCCCGCCTGCTGCAAACCCTGGATCAGCACGTCGCGGCGCTGCTTGTAGATTTCGCGCGCTTCCGCAACGCATTCCTGCGGGCCGTTCAACGCGGCGGCGGCGGCCACCTGCACGGGCGTGAACGCGCCGTAATCCAGATAGCTTTTGATGCGCGCAAGCGCCTTGATCAGCGTGCGATTGCCCGCCGCAAACCCCACGCGCCAGCCCGCCATCGAATAGGTCTTGCTCATCGAGGTGAACTCGATCGCCACGTCCTTGGCGCCGGGCACTTGCAGGATCGAGGGCGGCTGCACGTCGTCGAAATAGATTTCCGAATAGGCAAGGTCGGACAGAATCCAAATGCCGTTTTCGCGGCAGAACGAAACGCAGCGCTCGTAGAACGCAAGATCCACCACCTGCGCCGTCGGGTTCGACGGATAGTTCAAGATCAGCGCCAAGGGCTTGGGCACCGAATGCTTGACCGCGCGCTCCATGGCCGCAAAAAACGCTTCGACGCCCGCAGGCGTGGACACGTCGGTCGGCAGATGGCGGATCGACGCGCCCGCCATGATGAAGCCGTAGGGATGAATCGGGTAGCTGGGGTTCGGCACCAAGATCACGTCGCCGGGGCTGGTGATCGCTTGCGCAAGGTTGGCCAAACCTTCTTTGGAACCGAGGGTGACGATCGTCTCGCTCTCGGGATCGAGATCGACCCCGAAACGGCGCCCGTAATAGGCGACGTGCGCCTTGCGCAACCCCTGAATGCCCTTGGACATCGAATAGCGATGCGTGCGCGGATCCTGCACGGCTTCGGTGAGCTTCGCCACGATATGCGGCGGCGTGGGCAGATCGGGATTGCCCATGCCAAGGTCGATCACGTCGTCGCCCACGGCGCGGGCCTTGGCCTTCTGCGCGTTCACTTCGGCGAACACGTAGGGCGGCAAGCGCTTGATGCGATAGAAATCGTCCTGCATGGCGGTACGAGGCCTTTTCCTCAGCGACAGAGCAGCGGGGCAGAATCGGGCCAAAAAGCCCGGTTCACGGGTCCTCTATCTACAGCGAAGCCCCTGCAAACGCATCCGGAAAAAGGCAGGCGTTTCCGGCATGTCTGCCCGGCCTTTCAGGCCGCCGCTGTCGTGTCGATTTCCGGCAGCCATTTTTCGCCGTAGATGCCTGCAATTACGACGGTCGGTGCGGGTGCATGCGCGCCCGGAATATCGCGGCGAATTGCGCTATCCGCGTCGCCGAAGCGCCGGCGCGAAAGATTATGTCGTCACCTTCATGAGATGCGCAAAATCCTGACGGCAAGGCTTTTCAAGGGCGCGTGTCCATGGCTCAAAAAAAGGCGTTGCGGCAACATCTCAAACCTCAATCCGATGCCGCTTCGGCATACAAGCGGGCAGCCTCGGCAAGGTCGCGCGGCACACCGCGGCCGCTTTCGTACATCCAGGCAAGATGTAGCTTGGCGCTTTTCAAGCCCGTGTCGGCGGCTTGCCGAAACAGCGCAACCGCGCGCGCATCGTTCTGTGCGACCGACCGCCCGTCGCGATACATCATTCCCAGCGACACCATCGCCGAAGTATCGCGAAGATCGACCGCCTCGGCATACAACGCGGCGGCGCGGGGCAGATCCTGATCCATAAACCGTCCTTGCCGCAAAAGATCCGCCTGAAACCTCAACGCTGCGGGATATTTGGCATCGACCGCTCGCTGCAGATTGGCGATCCCGCTGGCAATATCGACGCTGCCACCGCGACCTTCGAGCTCGTAGACCGCGAACCAATAGCGCGCCTCGCGATCGCCGCGTTCCGCGCCAAGCGCAAACCAGCGTCGCGCTTCGACAAGGCTGCGCGCCAGGTAGCGACCATTCGCGTGCATGAAGGCGATGTAGACAGTCGCTCTTGCCGATCCGCCTTGCGATGCGATACGAAAATTGCGGTACGCTTCGGCGTCGTCGCGCGGCATAATCCTGCCTTCGTAGGCACTGAAGCCGAGCCGAAAAAAGCCATCAGGATCGCCTAAATCGGCTGCACGGCGCAGCATGGCGATGCCACGCCCGGTGTCGCGCTCGACCCCGCGCCCTTCGATATGCAAAAGACCCAAGCGCACCAAAGATTCCGACTGCGTCGTGCGTACCAGTGGCGTGTCGGGCATGGCGACATCGGGCGCTTGATCGGCCGCAGCAGCGGTCGCGACGGCAGAAACTGCGGGAGTCCCTGCTTGCTCGGATTGCGTGGCGCAACCGCCTAACGCGACAGCCGACACAACGGCAAAGATCGAAAAAACGGTAAATCTTGATGCAACCACGGTTACGCTCCTTGCAATAACTTCACAAGCTTGGCGGAGTTATTTTTCTTCGTCAAGTGCCGCCGATTCAGCACAACGCCTCGTTTACAAATGCCGCAGGATAGTCATGCGCGCCGTTTCGTTGTGGTCGCGAGCGGCAAAATTTAAAACGAAACCAACCGATCAAAAATGGACAAGACACGGCATCGCAAACCCGCCCGCCCCTCGCCCGCCTGCTCCCGACACGTGGCACAGCCGAGCGCGATGGGAAAAAGGCACCGGAGAAACGCCGGGCTGATATGCAATCGGGCGGTCTTGCGGTCGCTTGTCGGCTTGTCCTAAACACGTCTTGGCACTGTCGGCCCGCCCAAAACGCTGAGGATTTCTGACCATCGAACCCGCCCCGCCGACCGCCTTTTCCAACGCCGGTTTCAAACGCGGATTTTGGCGCGCCCAGCCGATGGCGCTCGGCATTCTCTTTTACGGCATGGCGTTCGGCTTGCTGGCACGCGAGGCAAGCCTGTCGCTGGCCGAAGCCATGGCAATGAGCGCCTTTGTCTATTCCGGTACGGCGCAGCTTGCGGCCGTCAGCGCGATCGCGGCAGCACCGGGGGCGCTGGCGGACGCGACATTGGCGATCCTGGCGGCCGTGCTGCTGCTCAATGCGCGCTACCTGCTGTACAGCGCCGCGTTGCGGCCGTGGCTGGGCGCCATGCCCGCACGCCAGGTCTATCCGACGCTGTTTTTCATGGGCGACGGCAACTGGGTTTTGTCGATGCAGGCCTATGCCATGGGCGAACGCGACGGCGGGTTCGTGCTGGGCTCGGGCATCGCCACGTTTGCACCCTGGCTGCTGGGCACGATGGCAGGGTTGCTGGCAGGCGGGATGATCGCCAACCCGGCGATGCTCGGACTCGATTTTCTGCTGGTCGCGTTTTCGGCCGCCATGGGGGCGGCGATGCTGAAGCTGCAAAAAAACTGGGTCGGCGTGATTGCCGCGGCCCTTGTGGCGCTGGTCGTCGATCGCCTCGCACCGGGCGGCTGGACGATCGTGGCGGCCGGGCTTGCGGGCGGTATCGTGACCTTTATTCGCTTTCGCCCCGAGGGGCAGGCATGATGCTGCGTCCCGAAATCGTGACCATTTTGCTGGCGGCCGGTGCGGCGGCGTTTTTTTGCCGGGCGGCCGGGTTTTTCCTGATGCGCTTTGTGCCGATCACGCCACGCCTGGAAGCCGCGTTGCGCGCAACCCCATTGGCCGTGATGGTCGGCATTTGTGCCCCCGTCGCCGCACGCGGGAACCCGGCCGAGCTTGCTGCACTCGCCGTCGTGGGGCTTGCCATGAAGCTCACCGGCAACGATCTGATCGCCGCAGCGGCCGGGATCGTGACGGTCGCTTTGTTGCGGTTTTTTACCATTTAAGAAATTAATTTTTTTGAGGTTATTTTTCTGGTATCGTTGGTGCTACGACGTGCTGTTTGACATGGTGAATAAGATATTCTCCTCGGCCGCCCGACGCTTGATGGCAGCCGCACGCAGACCCTTTGTCTGAATATTCAGAGGGCAATAATTTTTTTGACGAAAAAGACGCATAGAAGATTTTTGAATGTTTTAAAATCAATGTCTTATTATAAAAACCTCAGACAAATGTCGCATCCGTGTCGCGCAGATGTTGCGTCTATATCGCGTTCGAATCGCGTCTATGTCGCGCAGATGTCGCGTTAAAACTCGACCGTCACGCGGACTTGGCGAAAGGCGCCCTGATCGATCAGGACCCTGGACCTATCCAAGCCAAGCGATTCGAGCTCGCCTGCCGACGCCGCCATGCGGCGCGGTCCCAAGGCTTGGTCTTGGGGCGACGCGGCACCCGATGCCATCGGCGTTAAACGGACGGTTCCGCCGCGCTCTTGGGCGACCGCGACCGCTTGGCGCAGCACGCGGCGCGCATCGGCTGTCAGCAAGGTCGAGCCGTCGGCAAAACCGATCTCGCCAATAAGCCAGGCCGTGGCGGCGGTCGCCCGAACGGGTGCCGGCGGCGGGGCCGGTACGGCTCGCACGGGCGGCACGGTTGTCGGTGCCAAGACGGGCGGCACAAAAGCCGGAAGCGTTTGAGCCGGCGGCGGGGTTTGGGCCAGCGGGACGGCCGCAACGCTCGGGACGGTTTGTACCGGAGCAATGGGGGCTTGCGCGGGCGGAGGGGGCAAAGGCAGGACTGGCAAGGGCGGGGCTATTTGTACGGCCGGTGCGGCTGGCGCTGGCACCGCCACGACTTGCGCCCCCGCTGCAATCGCGACCGGTTCGGGCGGCCGACTGGCGGGGTCCAAGATGGGATCGATCTGGCGCAGTTGGGCATCGAAGCGCTGGGCGGCGTCGCGTTGGACCGCCAAATCGGCCTGTTCGTTGGCCACCATTTGGGCATCGGGCCGTGCGGGACGGCGCTCGATCGCGCCCAAATTGGGATAGGGCGTGTCGCCGGGATCGGGCGCGTCGACCGTCTCGGGCTTCGGCGTCGTTTTGAAAACGTCGCCTATCGATTGCCACAAAACCCGATCCGGGCCTTGCTCGGTGCATGCACCTAGGGCCAGAAACGAAATTCCGATCAAGGCGTTACGTAACTTCGTGAAATCCGTCATCGAACTCGTTATAATCGAATTGGCCGGAAGCGTCCACGCTGGATATCGGCCCCCGAACGCCCGTTGGAGAAACGCACGATGCCCGACAAACCCGAGCGCGACGTCAAGCTTCCCGACCCCGTCGAGATGTCGCGCATGATGTCGCACATCGCCGAACAGAGCCAGCATCTGGTGACCGAGTTTCTGCAACGCCAAACCCCCTTGGCGCTCGGCAATCCCGACCCGCTCAATCTGGGCCAGGCGTTTTTCGACATGACCGCGCGCATGATGGCGAACCCGGCCAAGCTCATGCAGGCCCAGTTCTCGCTGTGGCAGGACTACATGTCGCTGTGGCAGACGACAACGCGCAAAATGCTGGGCGAACCGTCCGAACCGGTCGTCGAGCCGACAACCGAAGATCGCCGTTTCAAGGACGCGCTATGGGACGAAAACTACGTTTTCGATTTCATCAAGCAATCCTACCTGCTGTCGGCGCGGTGGCTGCAAGGCACGGTGCGCGAGGTCGAAGGGCTCGACGACAAGACGGCGCGCAAGGTGGATTTCTACACCCGCCAGTTCGTCGACGCGATGGCGCCCAGCAACTTCGCCATGACCAATCCCGAAGTGCTTCGCCTGACGCTCGAGACGGGCGGCGAGAATCTGGTCAAGGGCCTTTCGAACCTGCTCGACGATCTCGAACGCGGCAAAGGCAAGCTGCGGATCCGCATGACCGATCTCGACGCGTTCAAGATCGGCGAGAACATCGCCGTCACGCCGGGCGCCGTCGTGTTCCAGAACGAACTCATGCAGCTCGTGCAGTACAGCCCGACGACCGACGAAGCCGTCAAGGCGCCGCTGCTGATCGTGCCGCCCTGGATCAACAAATTCTA
Organism: Asaia bogorensis; assembly: GCA_945901855.1. Classification (GTDB taxonomy): domain Bacteria; phylum Pseudomonadota; class Alphaproteobacteria; order CACIAM-22H2; family CACIAM-22H2; genus Tagaea. The sequence goes on from CAMDLT010000022.1 coordinate 50,172, forward strand.
CATTCTAGACCTGCGCGAGAAAAATTCGTTCATCAAGTGGGCGGTGGCGCAGGGCCACACGGTGTTCATCGTCTCCTGGGTCAACCCCGACGGCGATTTGGCCGACGCCGCGTTCGACGACTACATGACCAAAGGTCCGCTCGCCGCCCTCGACGCGATCGAGGCCGCGACCGGCGAGAGCGCGGTCAACATCGTCGGCTATTGCCTGGGCGGCACCCTCACCGCCTCGACCCTCGCCTACATGGCGGTCAAAAAAGATCGCCGCATCGCGTCGGCAACTTTTTTCACCACGATGGTCGACTTCGAAGAAGCGGGCGAGCTTTCCGTTTTCATCGACGAAGAACAGCTTGCCGCCATCGAGGAGAAGATGCACGAGCGCGGCTATCTCGAAGGCTCGGACATGGCGACGACCTTCAACATGCTGCGGGCCAACGATCTGATCTGGTCGTTCGTCGTGAACAACTACCTGATGGGCAAGGAGCCGTTTCCGTTCGACCTGCTCTATTGGAATTCGGATTCGACCCGCATGCCGGCCGCCATGCACTCGTTCTATCTGCGCCAAATGTACCAGGAAAACCGGCTCTCGCGCGGCAAGGTCAAGTTGCTCGGCACCAAGATCGATCTCACCAAGATCGACGTGCCGGTTTTCATCCTCTCGACCCGCGAGGACCACATCGCGCCGTGGAAATCCACCTACGCCGCCACCCAGCTCTATACCGGCTCGACCACGTTCTGCTTGGCCGCATCCGGGCATATTGCGGGCGTCGTCAATCCGCCGGCCGCCAACAAATATTGCCACTGGACCAACGACAAGCTGCCGCGCAAACCCGACCAGTGGCTCGAGACCGCGACCCAGCATGCGGGCTCGTGGTGGCCGACATGGGATGCTTGGGCCAAGTCGCATGGCGGCGGCATGGTTCCCGCCCGCACGCCCGGCGACGGCAAACTCGCCGTCCTCGAACCGGCGCCGGGCAGTTACGTGAAAGTCAAAGCGCAGTAGAATAGAGTTCAGGACTCGAACGTTCTATGTCGTCAAATCCCCGCCGTCGCTGGCGGGGTTTTGCATGGAGGCTTCGGATGGCGCGTTTTTGGGCAACCGTATGTTTCTCGGCAACGCTTCTGGCCTCGTTTGCCGTCCAAGCTTTGCCTGCAGACGACGCACGCCATTTGCTCCAGCGTTCGGGCATGGGTGCCGCCCCGGCCGACATTGCCAAGCTCGCCGACCTCACCCGCGAGCAGGCCGTCGACCGTTTGCTCGCCGAAACGCGGACGGCGCCAAGCGTCCCGCGACCGGCTTTTCTGGCCGAGGAGTGGCCGCGCTACCGCGACTTTCCCGACATGAAAGAGGAGCAGCGCCAGCCCTTCATCCAGGCAAGGCGCGAGGAGCTGCAGACCCTGAAGGCCTGGTGGTATGCCGAGATGATCGCAACCCCCTCGCCGCTCACCGAGCGCATGACGCTGTTCTGGCACAACCACTTCGTGTCGGCGTTCGAGGGGGTGGGATTCAATGTGCACCGCATCTACAACCAGAACGCTTTGTTCCGCCGCGAGGCGACGGGGAGCTTTTCGGTCCTGCTCGCCGAAATTCTTCGCGACCCCATCATGCTGCGCTATCTCGACAACCACACCAACCGCAAAGGCCGACCGAACGAAAATCTCGCCCGCGAACTGCTGGAGCTGTTCACGCTGGGCGAAGGCAACTATGCCGAGACGGACATCAAAGAAATCGCGCGGGCGCTGACCGGGCGCACGATCGGCCGCCAGAGCGATTTCGGCTACATATTCGTGCAGGGCATGCACGACGAAAGCCGCAAGAGCTTCCTTGGCACGCGCGGCGACAACGGCGACGACGTGGTGCGCGTACTGCTCGCCCACAAGCGCACGGCCGAATTTGTCGCCGAAAAAATGTGGCGGGAGTTCGTCTCGAGCGAACCGCCGCCGCCGGGCGAGATCGCGGCCGTGGCGGCGGCATTTCGCGACAGCGGCTATCAGATCAAACCCGCCTTGCGCCGCGTGCTGCTGGCCGACGCGTTTTGGGCCCCGACAGGCCGGGGCGCGCTGATCAAACCGCCTGTCGTGATGATCGCGGGTCTTTATCGCGAACTGGGCCTGCCGATCGTCGATCTGCAAGCCCTTCCCGTGCACGGGCGACGCCTGGGCCAGGACCTGTTCGAGCCGCCCAACGTCAAAGGCTGGCCCGGCGGAACGCTGTGGATCACGCCCGCCAGCCTTGTCGCGCGCTACGACGTGCTGTCGCGCTTGCTCGACACGCGTGGCCTCGTGCCTGCCCGCATGGTCGAGGGCGGACGCCAGATCAGCCTGCGCGTGGCAGGCGACGGCTATCGCGGCGGACCGCGCATGACCGTCACGCTCAACGGCGACACCCAAATCGCCGCGCGCGAGATCGAGTTCGCGTCGGACAGCGCGCGCTTCGGCAACCTGCCCGATCGAAACGACTGGGTGTGGCGCGTCTTGAGCTTCCCGGTCGATCGGGCGGTCGAAAAAATTGCCATCACGTTCGACAACGATGCGGGCGCTCCAACCGACGCCAACGGCGTCAAGCGCGGCGATCGCAATCTGTTCGTCGATTGGGTCGAGGTGGACGGGCGCATCTATCCAGCCCGCGAAGGCCGCCAGGAAGTCGCGAACCCCGGCTGTCGCACCGCGCGGACGGGCGATCTTTATTGCAACGGCACGCTAACGTTCGACATCGCAGCTTTGAAGGCGGCGGGCAAAGGGCGCACCGACGATATGGCCGGCGGCATGATGGAGAGCATGGCGGGCAACATGATGGCCGGCAACATGATGGCGCCGACCGCGCCCATTCGTGTCCCTGCCTTTGCCGCCGATCGAAAAGTCAATCTCGACGCGCAAAGCTGGCTGTCGTCTTTGCCGGTCGAATGGCAAAGCCCCAGCCGCACGTGGCGCGCGCTCGCGCCGCTTGCACCGGTGAGTGCCGCCGATGCCGACGAGGCGGAAAACCGTTTGCGTCGCATTCTGTTCGATCCCGTCTACCAGCTGATGTGAGGGCCACATGGATCGCCGCAAATTCATCGTCGCCGCTTCGGGCAGTTTGTTGGCGGCCTGCACGACCCCGCCGGTCGCCGCACCCGTCGCGCTCGCGCCGCGCCAAAGCGTGGCGCGCTCGACCGGCCTTGCCGGGCCGGTACGTAATCGCATTCTTGTTTTGGTCGAACTGCAGGGCGGCAACGACGGTCTCAATACCGTCATTCCGATCGGCGATCCGGCCTATCGCCGTTTGCGTCCGGGACTTGCCATCGACGCGCAGGAAGCGCTCGACGTGGTTCCCAACCTCGCCTTTCATCCTGCTCTGAAGCCGCTTGTCGACCCGTTCGAGCGCGGCGAATTGGCCGTTCTCCACTCGGTCGGATATCCCAAACCCAACCGCTCGCATTTTCGCTCGATCGAGATCTGGGAGCAGGCGACGCCCAGCGACCAGTACGGCCAGGAAGGCTGGGTCACGCAAGCCTTGCGCGCCCATCCAACCTTCGGACAGCGCAGCAGCGATGCCGACGCGATCGTGGTCGGGACCGGCAATATCGGCCCGCTCGCCGGCCCCGACACGCGCCTTGTGACGATGCGCGAACCGCGCCAGTTTCTGGCCCAAAGCGAGAGCATGCGCAGCCTCGATACGCGCAGCGACGTGACGCCGGCCCTGCGCCATCTGGTGCGCACCCAGAACGAAGCGGTCGCGGCCGCCGAGGCGGTCAAGCGCAAGCTTACTGGGCGCGAGCGCTTCAACCGAAAGTTCTCGGGCGATCCGTTGGCGCGCGGCCTTGCCATCGCATCGGACCTCATCGCCGACGGCGTCGATATCCCCGTGTGGAAGGTGACGCTCGCGGGCTTCGACACGCATGCCGACCAGCGCCAGCGCCACCAGCGTCTGCTGACGAGTCTCGGCAACGCGCTTGGCGCGTTCCGCGAGGCGATGCGCGATCTCGGGCGCTGGGACGATACGCTGGTCGTGACCTATTCCGAGTTCGGGCGCCGGGTCGGCGAAAATCTTTCGCGCGGCACCGACCACGGCACGGCGGCGCCGCTTTTTGTTCTGGGCGGCGCTGTCGATGGCGGCTTCAAGGGCAACCGGCCGAACCTCGCCGATCTCGACGAAGGCGACATCAAGGCGCAGATCGATTTCCGGCAGGTCTATTCCACCGTGATCGCGCAATGGTGGAACCAGCCTGACAATTTCCTCGCCCGCCAAGGGCACTCGCCGCTGGCCCTCGTTCGCGCGGCAAACGCCTAGGGCGCCGTCGAGGACAGTTGCGCCTTTCGCGGCGCGCGTGCTTTAAAGTCGGCATGTCCGATGCAATCTTTCGCCGCGCAACCAGCGCCGATCTGCCCGCGATCGTGAAACTGCTTGCGAGCGACGTCTTGGGCAGAACACGCGAAGACGATCGCGACCCGCCCAATCCAAAATACTTTGCTGCCTTTGCGGCAATCGAAGCCGACGGCAATCAGTTGCTCGCGGTTGCCGAGCGCGATGCAGCCGTTGTCGGGTGTCTCCAGATTTCCTTCGTCCCTGGACTTTCGAAGGTCGGCATGTGGCGCGGACAGATCGAAAGCGTCCGCGTTTCCGCCGACCATCGCGGCGGCGGCCTCGGGCGGAAAATGATCGAGTGGGCGATCGCGGAATGCCGGGGCCGCGGATGCGGCATCGTCCAATTGACGACCGACAAAAGCCGCCTCGACGCGCAACGCTTCTACGCATCGCTTGGGTTCGCGGCGAGCCATGAAGGCATGAAGCTCGACCTGCACTGAATGCCGTTGCGGCAGTGCCCGGTCTGGCATTCGGCCACAAAATGGCCTATACACGTCGCTCGTTTTGTTCAAAAAGGAGTGACGGACTATGAGCGACGCACGCGGCCATTCGGTCGCCATCGTCGGCGCCACCGGCGCCGTCGGTATCGAGATGGTGAAGGTTCTGCACAACCGGCATTTCCCGGTGGCGGAACTCAAACTTTTTGCCTCGGCGCGCTCGGCCTCCAAAAAACTCGCGACGCCGTACGGCGAAAAAACCATCGAAGCTTTTTCGCTCGAAGCGCTCAAGGGCACCGACTTCGTGCTGATGGCGGTATCGGGCGAATTCGCCAAGGAGTTCGCGCCCCAGATCGCCGCCAACGGCTCGATCGTGATCGACAACTCGTCGGCCTTTCGCTACGACGACGCAGTACCGCTGGTCGTGCCAGAGATCAACGCTGCGGCCGCCCAGGGCCACCGCCTGATCGCGAACCCGAACTGCACCACAGCCATTCTGGTCATGGCGCTCTATCCGCTGCACCAGGCGTTCGGGCTGAAGCGCGTGATCGTGTCGACCTACCAAGCCGCATCCGGCGCGGGCGCCGAGGGCATGGGCGAACTTGAAGAGAGCCTGCGCAGTTGGGCCAACGGCGGCAAGATCGAGCACAAAGTCTTTGCGCACCCGCTCGCCTTCAACGTGATCCCGCATATCGACGTGTTCCAGCCCAACGGCTACACGAAGGAAGAAATGAAAGTCGTGTGGGAGAGCCGCAAGATCATGGGCCTGCCGGATCTGCTGGCGAGCTGCACGGCCGTGCGCGTGCCGACCTTGCGCACGCATTCCGAAGCCGTGACGATCGAAACGCTGAAGCCGATCACGCCTGCCGCCGCGCGCGACGTGCTTAAGCGCGCACCCGGCGTCAAGATCGTCGACGATGTCGCGGCCAAATCCTATCCGATGCCGGTAACGGCGACGGGCCAGGACGACGTCGAAGTCGGCCGCATTCGCGAGAGCCTCGTGTTCGGCACGCACGGTCTCGATTTCTTCGTCGCGGGCGACCAGCTCTTGAAGGGTGCGGCCCTCAACGCCGTGCAGATCGCCGAATGCGTGCTGCCCGGCAAACGTCGGGCCGCATGAAATCGCTTGTCGCCCTCGCCGTCGCCGCATGCCTGCATGCCGCGACGGCAGGGGCGCAAGTCGCTCCGCTGGTCGCAGGCGATCTCGCCGACGCGCTGGCCCGCCTCAAAAACGACGTCGCGACCGGCTTGATCGCCAAACAATTCGGCGATTCCTATGTCGCCGAATGGTGGAACTCGAGCGAAACCGTGCTGGCCTCGGCCGCGCGGTCCGCGCGCTACGTCTCCGAACAGGGTCCGGCATGCCTTGCGATCCGCAGCCGCGAGGGCGATGCGGCGGCCGCATGGGTCACCTGCTCGCTTGGGCTTGAGGACGAGACGATGCTGCTGGGCCAGTCGCTGGGCCAGCTTGCGCAAAGCCTGCCCGACTGGGAACGCATGGCGACCGAGATCGACGCCGCCAACCGCAGCGTCACCCCGCTCACCGACAAAGCCCTCGCCGCGATCGATGAAATCCTCAAGCGGATGCGCGAAGAGCGCTATTGAGCGGCGCGATACTCCGCGGCCATCTCTGCATAGTGCTTGGCCGACACCGCAAAAAACGCGATTTCGTCGTCGCGCAGCATGCGCATCAGTTTGGCGGGACTGCCCGACCACAGCTCGCCCTTTTTGACGCGTTTGCCCGGCGTCACGAGCGCGCCCGCCGCCACCATGGCGCCCGCCTCGACAACCGCGCCGTCCATCACACAAGCCTTCATGCCGACGAAAGCGCCGTCTTCGATCGTGCAACCGTGCAAAACGGCCATATGCCCCACGGTCACGCCGGAGCCGATATAGGTGCCGAACTTGCCGCGCGTGCAGTGAACGATCGTGCCGTCCTGAATGTTCGTGTCGGCGCCGATGCGGATATCGTGCACGTCGCCGCGCAGCACCGCATTGTACCAGATGCCCGATCGCGGCCCGATTTCGACATTGCCGATCAGCACCGCATTTTCGGCGACAAACGCGGCCGCGTCGATCTTGGGCGTCCAGTCGCGATAGCGCCGGATCATTGGAGCCCAAGCATCAGCTTGATGTTCTGCACGGCCGCCCCGGACGCGCCCTTGCCCAGATTGTCGAGCCGCGCCACGAGCACGGCTTGGCGATAGGTTTCGTTGGCGAACACGCGCAGTTCCAGCCGGTCGCTGTTGTTGAGCGCTTGCGGCTCGATCTTGCCGTTCGCTTCGGCCGGCTGCACCGAGACGAGCTTGCTGCCCGCATAGTGCTTTTCAAGTGCCGCTTGCAGATCGGAAGCTTTGGGCTTGCCGGGCAAAGCGTCGAGATGCAGCGGCACGCTGACAAGCATGCCCTGGCGGAAATTGCCAACCGACGGCACGAAAATCGGACGCGCCGTCAGTTTCGAATATTTCTGCAGCTCGGGCACATGCTTGTGCGCGAAGCCAAGCCCGTAAAGCTCGAAATCGGGTGCCGCTTTTTCTTCGTAGGCGGCGATCATCGATTTGCCGCCGCCCGAATAGCCGCTGACCGCATTGACGCTGAGCGGAAAATCGCCCGCGAGCAGCCCCGCCTCGACGAGCGGACGCAAAAGCGCGATTCCGCCGGTCGGATAGCAGCCGGGGTTCGAGACGCGTGCGGCGTTGCGGATCGCAGCCTCGTGGCCCGGCGTCATCTCGGCAAAGCCGTAGGTCCAGGCCGGATCGACGCGATAGGCCGTGCTCGCATCGACGATCTTCGGCGATTTCGCGCCCAACGAGTCGGCAAGCGCAACCGATTCTTTGGCCGCATCGTCGGGCAGACACAGCACGACGAGATCGACCGATGCCATCATGGCGCGACGCGCGTCGGCATCCTTGCGCTTCTCGGGCGCAATGCTCTTCACGGCAACGCCGCCAAGAGCCGCCAAACGCTGGGCGATGCCAAGGCCGGTGGTGCCGGCTTCGCCGTCGATGAAGATCGTCCGTGTCAGCGCCGCGCTGTCCATATTCGAATCTCCTTGCGTGCGTAGAGTACCTAAAGTCCGATGCGTTTCCAAACCCTCGAACAAAAAAGGGCGCCCGGTGGGGCGCCCTTCTCGTTTTCCGCCGCCAAACCGGCGACAGGAAAGTTTCGATCAGCGCTTCGAGAACTGGTGGCTGCGGCGCGCTTTGTGGCGGCCGTACTTCTTGCGCTCGACGACACGGCTGTCGCGCGTGAGGAAGCCCGCGTGCTTCAGCGCCGGACGCAGTTCCGGTTCGTAGTAGGTCATCGCCTTGCAGATGCCGTGGCGCACGGCACCGGCTTGGCCCGACAAACCGCCGCCTGCAACCGTGCACCAAATGTCGAACGAGCCGACGCGGGCCGCAACCGAGAACGGCTGGTTGATCATCATGCGCAGCGCCGGACGCGCGAAATACGCGTTGAGCTCCTTGCCGTTGACGATCATCTTGCCGCTGCCGGCCTTGATCCACACGCGCGCGACCGCGTTCTTGCGCTTGCCGGTCGCGTAGGAGCGGCCGAACTTGTCGCGCTCGGGCGCTGCGGGCGCCGAGGTCGTCTGCACGGCGGCCGTGGCTGCCGCCATCGAAAGGTCGGCGAGCGTGCGGCCGGCGGGCTTCGCCTTCGGCTTTTCGCTGCGTTCCGTACGGGGTTCGGCCATGGTTAGGCGCTCCTCTTGTTCTTCGGATTCATGGCCGCAAAATCGACCTTGGTCGGGTTCTGCGCTTCGTGCGGATGCTTGTCGCCCGCATAGATCTTGAGGTGCGTCATCTGGCGGCGCGCCAGCGGGCTGTCCTTCTTGAGCATGCGCTCGACCGCGCGCTCGAGCAGACGCTCGGGGTGCTTGCCCGCCAGTGTGGCCTTGGGCGTGATTTCCTTGACGCCGCCCGGATGGCCGGTGTGCCAATAGAAAACTTCGTTTTCCATCTTGCGGCCGGTCATGCGGACTTTTTCCGCGTTGATCACGACCACGAAATCGCCTGCGTCAAGATGCGGCGAGAAGCTCGGTTTGTGCTTGCCCTTGAGGCGCATGGCCAGGAACGACGCAAGACGGCCCAGCACGACGCCTTCGGCATCGACCAGAATCCACTTCTTGCTTTCCTTCGCCTGCGCCACCGTCAGATTGGGGGTCGACATGGTTGGCTCGTTTCTTTCAGGTTTCGAAATCGATTTCGACCCGGCATCAGTGCCCGGCCGAAGCTGCGGGAATATCGGTTTTGTGAGTGCAATAGTCAACGTGAAAAAACCTATATTTTACAATAGGTTTGACAACAGCGTATGATGATACCGCATTGTAAGCCGGTGTTCGAACGCCGTTATTTGCCCTCGCGCGGCGGAATCGAATAGGTCCCCGTCACGTGCGCGATGGCATCGTTGGAACCAGCCGATGTCAGCGTGACCTCGAGTACGGCCAGGCGCTTGCCGAGTTTGAGGATTTTGGCATGGGCCAGCATGTCTTTTTGCGCGGGCTTGCGCAAAAAATTGATGTTGAGATTGGTCGTGACCGCCAGTTCGACCCGCCCGATCAAACTCATCACCACGACATACATGGCAAAATCGGCGAGCCCCATCATGACCGGACCCGAGATCGTGCCGCCGGGGCGGACAAAATCGGGCTTGAAGGGCACGCGCACCACCGCTTCGCCCGCCTTCAGCTTTTCGATTTTGGGTGCCAGCATGGCCGCAAACGGCAATGCGTCGGATACGATCTCGGCGATTTCGGCTTTGGTGATGCGGCTCATGGCGCGTCCTTGATTGCGGCCCCGTTCCAACGCAAAGTGCCTGACCATGGATGCCGCACGCAACCCCCCGGACACGAACGACGCGCTTTTGCTGCGCGCCGATCGCGACCATGTCGCGACGCTGACGCTGAACCGCCCGGCTGCGCGCAACGCGCTGTCGTTGGGGCTGATGACGGCACTGGAGGAAGCGCTGGCCGACATTGCGCATGACACGACCGTCAAGGCCGTGATCGTTGCAGGCAACGGCCCGGCCTTTTGCGCGGGCCACGATCTCAAAGAAATACGCGCCAATCCGGGCAGGCAAAACTACGAAGCCTTGTTCGCGCAATGCTCGCGGCTGATGACCGCGATCGTGCGCTTGCCCAAACCCGTGATCGCGCAAGTGCATGGCGTTGCGACTGCCGCTGGCTGCCAGCTCGTGGCCAGCTGCGATCTGGCGGTTGCCGCAACGGATGCGCGCTTCGCGACACCCGGCGTCAATATCGGCCTGTTCTGCTCGACTCCAATGGTCGCGTTGTCGCGCGCCGTGCCGCGCAAGGTCGCCATGGAAATGCTGCTGACCGGCGATTTGATGGATGCGGCTGGCGCCAAAGCGGCGGGCCTCATCAATCGCATCGTGCCGCCGGGCGAATTGGCCGCACAAACGCAGGCTCTTGCCGCAAAGATCGCAGCCAAATCGCCCTATGTGCTCGCGATCGGCAAAGAAGCATTCTATGCCCAGGCTGAAATGTCGCTCGATGCAGCCTATGCCTACGCAAGCGAGACGATGACCAAAAACATGCTGGCGCGCGATGCCGAAGAGGGCATCGACGCGTTTATCCAAAAACGCCCCCCCGTATGGCAAGGACGCTAGCGATGGAACCGCTCGACTACGACAACGGCTTTATCCGCCAGATTCTGCGCGAGACGAAAACCATCGCGATGGTCGGCGCCAGCACCAACTGGACGCGGCCGAGCTTCTTCGTGATGAAGTATCTGCAACTCAAAGGCTACCGCGTGATCCCGGTCAACCCGGCCTCGGCAGGCCAGGAGTTGCTTGGCGAAAAAATACACGCCACGCTCAAGGATATCGACGTGCCGGTCGACATGGTCGATGTGTTCCGCGCATCCGAGCATGTCGGCCCGATCGCGGACGAGGCGATCGCGATCGGCGCCAAAACTTTGTGGCTGCAATTGACCGTGCGCAACGACGAAGCGGCCGCGAAGGCCCAAGCGGCCGGCCTCAAAGTTGTCATGGATCGCTGCCCCAAAATCGAGTTCGGCCGCTTAAGCGGCGAACTCTCGTGGGGCGGTATCAATTCGGGCCTGATCTCGTCCAAACGCGCCAAGATTGTCCGGCGCGCCTGAAGCTAGGCTTTTGCGGCGATCGCGTCTTTGATGGCCGCCAGGGCTGCGTCGGCTTTGGCGCCATCCGGGCCGCCGCCTTGCGCCATGTCGGCGCGCCCGCCCCCGCCTTTGCCGCCGAGCACGGCGACGCCCACGCGCACCAGATCGACAGCGCTGATCGTGGCGGCGGTATCTTCGGTGACGGCAACCACGAGCGAGGCTTTGCCGTCCTCGACCGTTACCAGGGCGACGACGCCCGAGCCGATCTGCTTTTTGATCTCGTCGGCCGTGGCTTTGAGCTCGCGCGCGGGCGTTCCATCAAGCTTGCGTGCGGCGTATTTGACGCGGCCGACCAGTTCCGCACCGCCGTTCGACGACGCGCCGCCGCCGCCTACCGCCAACGCGCGGCGCGCATCGGCCAATTCGCGCTCGAGTTTGCGTCGATCTTCCAGCAAGGCCGCAAGGCGCGCCGGCACGTCGGCAGGCACGGTTTTGGCCACGCTCGCCGCTTCGAACAGCAAGCGCGTTTGTTCGGCCAGATACGCGCGAGCGCCTTCGCCCGTCATGGCTTCGATGCGGCGAACGCCGGCTGCAACCGCGCTCTCCGACACGATCTTGACCAGGCCAATATCGCCCGTGCGGCGCACATGCGTGCCGCCGCAAAGCTCGGTCGAAAACGGGGGCGCGTCGGTATTTGCGCGCGCATATCCCATCGCCACCACGCGCACTTCTTCGCCGTACTTCTCGCCGAACAGCGCCAGGGCGCCCGCTTCCACCGCCGCTTCGGGCGTCATCAGGCGCGTGCTGACATCCTGGTTTTCCAGCACGCGGCGATTGACGTCGTCCTCGACGGCCGCGATGTCCTCGGCCGAGAGCGGCGTGGGCTGCGAGATGTCGAAGCGCAGCCGGTCGGGCGTGACGAGCGATCCCTTCTGCGTGACGTGCGCGCCCAGGCGGCGGCGCAGGGCCTCGTGCAGCAGGTGCGTCGCCGAATGGTTGGCGCGCGTGCGGTCGCGCCGCGCGCCGTCCACGCGAAGTTCCGCAAAGTCGCCGAGCTTGACGCTTCCCTTGGCCACACGGCCGCGATGCACAAACAGATCGTTGGCCATTTTTTGCACATCGTCGATAGCGATCTCGGCGCCTGCAGCCGTGAACACCGCGCCCGCATCGCCAGTCTGGCCGCCGGATTCGCCGTAGAATGGCGTTTGGTTGACGACGAGCGAAACGGCGTCGCCCGCATCCGCATGGCCGACTTCCTTGCCGTCGACGACGAGGGCCAGCACCTTGCCTTCGGCGCTTTCGGTGTCGTAACCCAGAAACTCGGTGGCACCGACTTTTTCGCGCAATTCGAACCACAAACGCTCACCCGCCAACTCGCCCGAGCCAGCCCAGCTCTTGCGCGCTTCGGCCTTCGCTTTGTCCATCGCGGCCGAGAAGCCATCGGTATCGACGCCGACGCCGCGCCCGCGCAGCACATCCTGCGTGAGGTCGAGCGGAAAGCCGTAGGTGTCGTAGAGCTTGAAGGCGACCTCGCCCGCGAGGCGGTCGCCCTTGGCGAGCGACGAGGCGCTCTCGTCGAGCAGCTTCAGCCCGCGTTCGAGCATCTGCTTGAAACGCGTTTCTTCGAGCTTCAACGTCTCGGACGCCAAGGCGCTCGCGCGCACGAGTTCGGGGAAAGCCTGGCCCATCGCGTCGACCAGCGTCGCGACGAGCTTGTGCATCAACGGCTCTTTGCAGCCGATGATGTGCGCATGGCGCATCGCGCGGCGCATGATCCGGCGCAACACGTAGCCGCGCCCTTCGTTGGACGGCAGCACGCCGTCCGCGATCAGGAAGCATGCCGAGCGCAGATGGTCCGCGATCACGCGGTGCGAGACCGCGTGCGGTCCGTCGGCCGCAACGTTCGACGCGTCGGCCGACGCCAAGATGATGCGGCGCATGAGGTCGATGTCGTAGTTGTCGTGCTTGCCTTGCAGCACGGCCGTAATGCGCTCGAGCCCCATGCCCGTGTCGATCGAGGGCTTGGGCAGCGAGATGCGCTGGTCGGGCGCGACCTGCTCGAACTGCATGAAGACGAGATTCCAGATCTCGATGAAGCGGTCGCCGTCGGCATCCGCCGAACCGGGCGGGCCGCCTTGGATCTTCGGGCCGTGGTCGAAAAAGATTTCCGAGCAAGGGCCGCACGGGCCCGTATCGCCCATCGCCCAAAAATTGTCGGACGTCGCGATGCGGATGATGCGCTCTTCGGGCAGGCCCGCGATCTTCTTCCAGAAATCGGCGGCTACGTCGTCGTCGTGGTAGACCGTGACGTAGAGTTTGTCCTTGGGGAGGCCGTATTCTTTGGTGATCAAGGTCCAGGCATGCGCGATCGCCTGTTCTTTGAAATAGTCGCCGAACGAAAAATTGCCGAGCATTTCGAAAAACGTGTGGTGGCGCGCGGTGTAGCCGACATTCTCGAGATCGTTGTGCTTGCCGCCGGCGCGCACGCATTTTTGCGACGTGGCCGCGCGCGCATAGGGCCGCTTTTCCTGGCCCGTAAAGACGTTCTTGAACTGCACCATCCCGGCATTGGTGAACATCAAGGTCGGGTCGTTGCGCGGCACCAGCGGCGACGAAGCCACGACCTGATGGCCGTTCTTGGCGAAATAATCGAGAAAGGTTTTGCGGACGTCGCTCGCACTCGTCATCGGAAAGGCTCGCTCCAGGCACTCGAAAAAGGGCTTTAGATGTAGCTTCGTGCGGCAGGCGTGTCCAGATCGCAACTGCCCTGGCGCCGACAGTGCGCAAGCGCTTTGGCGCGTCGTTTCGGCGCATCGCCCGGCATCTTCATCGGAAATCGAATGGGGGCCGATATCAAATCAAGACGCAGAACGAAAGACGGGTCGGCGGTCGCGGCACGTTGGGCTTATGCGACGGCCGACCCGTTTTGGCCCGGGAAAAGACCGCAAGCTGCCCGCAAAGGCGGCACGGACGATCCGGGGCGGCAATTTTTAGAAACTCGGAAACACGGCAAGGAGACCGAACGGGATTGGGGCCACTCTCCCCGCCCCCGTCCGGGGCTGGCTGCAAAAACGGTCTAGCAGGCCGCTGAAAAACCCTCTTCCGGGTTGCCGTGGTCGCGTGATTCACTGGGCTTGTGTTTGAAGGGGAGGGGATGGGATGCGCGGACGCGATGGCGAGGAGGGCGGGATGTTCAGTTACGTGTCGCTGGAAAAGCGCGTTCCGTCGGACCATCCGCTGCGGGCGATCAAGGGGCTTGCGGACGAAGCACTGGCGCAACTGAGCCCGCAATTCGACGCGCTCTATTCGCGCAACGGGCGTCCGTCGATAG
>CAMDLT010000023.1 GCA_945901855.1 Asaia bogorensis
CATCGAACCTGCCGGCACGATCGATGCGGCGCGCGGCCCCGATCTGCGCCAGGCGAGCGTGTGGCCGACTTTTGCCGATCTGCACACGCATTTGGACAAAGGGCATATCTGGCCGCGCGCGCCCAACCCGGACGGCACGTTTTTTGGCGCGCTCACCAACGTTGCGGCCGACCGCAAACGCCATTGGAACGCGGCCGATATCGAGGCGCGCTTCGAATTCGCGCTGCGCTGCGCCTATGCGCACGGCGTCTCGGCGATTCGCACGCATCTCGACAGTTTCGCGCCGCAGGCCCAGATCTCGTGGCCGCTCTTTGCCAAAATCCGCGATCGCTGGGCCGGGCGCATTGCGCTTCAAGCGTCCTCGATTCTGGCGATGGACGCGATCGCGGGCGACGAAGGCGTGGCGCTTGGCGACCTCGTCGCCAAGGTGGGCGGGCAGTTGGGCGTGGTTACGCGCCTGACGGGCCAAGACCATGACGGCGTTCCCGACAGTTTCGACGCGTATCTGGAAATCGTCTTCAAGCTTGCCGAAGAACGCAGCCTCGATCTCGATCTGCATGTGGACGAAACCGGCGACGCGTCGGCGCGCACGCTGATCCGCATCGCGCGCATGGCGCTGAAGCGCGGCTTCAAAGGCAATATCCTGGCCGGCCATTGCTGTTCGCTGGCCGTCCAGCCGGACGAGGCCATCGCCGAGACTTTGAAGCTGTGCGCCGAGGCGCGCATCGACATGGTCAGCCTGCCGATGTGCAATATGTATTTGCAGGGGCGCGAGCCTGCGCGCACCCCGCGCTGGCGCGGCGTGACCGTGCTGCACGAAGCGCGCGCGGCGGGCTTGCGCGTGGCGGTCGGCGGCGACAACGTGCGCGACCCCTTCTATGCCTATGGCGACCACGACATGGCGGAAACTTTCGTGCAGTCGGTGCGCATCGCCCAGCTCGACCATCCGCTGGGCGATTGGGTCAAGGCCGTGACGACGACGCCCGCCGACATCATGAAACTGCCCGCCATGGGGCGCATCGTTGCGGGCGCGCCCGCCGATCTGGTCGTGTTTGCCGCGCGCAGTTTCTCCGAGCTGCTGTCGCGCCACCAAAGCGACCGCACGGTGATCCGCGACGGCAAAGCCATCGACACGACGCTGCCCGACTATCGCGAGCTCGACGCCATCGTGGGAGCCTGAAATGGACGGCCAAGGCCACGGCTACGATCTGGCAGGTTTTCGCAAGGCGGTCGGCGGCGTCGAGATCATCGACGATCCCCAGCTGGTGCGCCAGCGCAGCCGCGATTTTTTCTGGTACAGCCCGATCCTGAAGGCCGAGCTCAACCGCAAATCGGCCGATCTTGTCGCCGTGCCCAAGGACCAGGACGAAGCGTTGCGCGTGCTGGGCGCCTGCGCGCAGTTGCGGATTCCGCTGGTCGCGCGCGGCGGGGCCACCGGCAATTACGGCCAGCTCGTGCCGCTGCAGGGTGGCATCGTGCTCGATACCGAAAAACTCGACCGGAAATTGTTCGTCCGCCCCGGCGTCGCGCGCTTCGAGGCGGGCGCCAATCTGGTCGAGATCGACCGCCAGACACGCGCGATCGGCTGGGAGCTGCGCATGCACCCGTCCACCAAACGCCAATCGGCGCTGGGCGGATTCGTGGCGGGCGGTGCGGCGGGCGTGGGCTCGATCATGCTGGGCCAGTTGCGCGACTGGGGCTCCATCCCGGCCTTGCGCGTGGCGACGTGCGAGAGCGTGCCGCGCGTGCTCGATCTGCGCGGCCGCGACGTTGCCGGTGCCACGCACGCCTACGGCACGACCGGCGTCATTCTGGAAGTCGAGATCGCGCTCGCCCCGGTCTATCCGTGGTGCGATGCGATCGTGGCGTTCGACGATTTCATGGATGCCGCACGCTTCGGCCAAGCGCTCGGCGAGGCCGATGGCATCGTCAAAAAGGAAGTCGCGGTCATCGCCGCGTCCATCGCGGCCTATTTCAAAGCGTTGAAGGCCGCATGCCCCGAAGGCCGGCACGTCGCTTTCTGCATGGTCGCCGAAAGCGAGCGCGCGGCGTTCGAAACGCTTGCGGGCGAACATCGCGGGCACGTCACGTTGTGGCGCACGACGCCCGACGAAACCAACAGCGGCGAAACGCCGCTTTACGAATATTGCTGGAACCACACGACGTTGCAGGTGCTGAAGATCGACAAGAGCGTGACGTATCTGCAGACCGTCTTTCCGATCGGCCGGAACCTCGCGACGGTCGAGACGATGTACAAGCGCTACGGCGACGAAGTGATGCTGCATCTGGAGTTCCAGCGCCGTTTCGGGCGCGTCAACAACTCCGCGCTGCAGGTCGTGCGCTGGTCCACCAAAGAACGGCTCTACGACATCATCCGCGACCACGAAGCGGCAGGCTGCATCGTGCCCAACCCGCACACCTACATTCTGGAAGACAAAGGCCCCAAAGTGATCGCGGGCGACCGCCAACTGGCCTTCAAAAAAGATGCCGATCCGCACGGTCTGCTCAACCCCGGCAAAATGACGCGTTGGCAAGCATGACAAACGAATGGAAAGATCCGCCTGCGCCGGTTTCGCACCAAACCGACTGGGCGGCATTCAAGGCGGCGATCGCCCCGGTCGAGACGATCGACGAACCGGCCTTGGTCAAACAAAAATCGCGCGATTTTTACTGGTACTCGCCCGTGCTGAAACGCCAGCTCGGCAAACATTTCGGCGATCTGGTTGCGATCCCCAAAAACGAAGCCGAGGTCGTCAAGGTCGCGGGCGAATGCGCCAAGCGCCGCATTCCACTGACCGTGCGCGGCGCCGGGACCGGCAATTACGGCCAGGCGATGCCGCTTGCCGGCGGCGTGGTGCTCGACATGACGGCCATGGACAAGATCGTGTCGCTCGACCACGGCACGCTCAAAGTCCAGCCCGGTTTGAAGCTGATCGACCTCGAAGCGCAGACCGTGCCGCAGGGTTGGGAATTGCGCTTTCACCCCTCGACCCGGCGCACGGCCACGATTGGCGGCTTCATTGCGGGCGGCTCGGGCGGCGTGGGTTCGATCAATTTCGGCGTGCTGCGCGATCGCGGCAACGTCAAATCCTTGCGCGTCGTGACGGTCGAAGAATCGCCGCGTATCGTGACGCTGGTTGGCGACGACGCGCAGAAAGTCGTGCATGCCTACGGCACCAACGGCATCGTGACCGAACTTGAAATCGCGATGGCGCGCGCTTGGCCGTGGGTCGATTGCATCGCGAGCTTTCCCGATTTCATGGCGGGCGTGCGCTTTGCCCAAGCGCTTGGTGAAGCCGACGCGATCGTCAAAAAGGAAATCGCCCCCATCGCCTGGGGGGCCGCCAAGTATTTCAAACCGCTGCTCGGCCACCTCAAGGAAGGCCAAGACATCGTCATCACCATGATCGCCGAGCCGAGCTTGGAAGCGTTCAAGGACCTGGTGGGCGAGCATGGCGGCGTTTGCGTCTACGAGCGCGCCTTGGCCGACGGCAGCGAGGAGGTGCCCCCGCTCTACGAATTCACGTGGAACCATACGACGCTGCAAGCGCTGAAGGTCGACAAAAGCATCACCTATTTGCAGACGCTGTTTCCGCCGCCGAACCACGTGGCGCTCGTCGAAAAACTCTGGAAAGCTTTTGGCGACGAGGTGCCCATGCACCTGGAGTTCGTGCGCCTGGGCGGCAAGATCGCGTGTTTTGGCTTGCAGCTCGTGCGCTTCACGACGCCCGAACGCTTGCGCGAAATCATCGCGTTCCACGAGGCGGCGGGCGCGCCCATCTTCGATCCGCACACCTATTTGCTGGAAGATGGCGGCATGCGCGTGGTCGACGAAGCGCAGTACGAATTCAAGCGCGCGGCCGATCCGCACGGGCTTTTGAACAAATTCAAAATGCGCGCCTGGGACGAGCGCACGCCGACCGAAGGCAAGTGGGCCGACGTCAAGCTGTGAGCGATCTCGCCAAATTTCGCGAACTGATTGGCGACGTGCCGGTTCGCGACGATGCGGCGACCATCCGACAAAAGAGCCGCGATTTTTTCTGGTTCTCGCCGATTCTGCGCGAGGAACTGGGCGCACTTGCAGGCGACCTTGTGGTGTTCGCGCGCGACGAGGCGGACGTGCTGAGGGTTGCCAAGGCGGCAGTCGCCGCGCAAGTTCCGCTTACACCGCGCGGCGGCGGAACCGGCAATTACGGCCAGGCGATACCGCTGGCGGGCGGCGCCATTCTGGATCTTGGGATGCTCGAAGGCATCCGCGCCGTAACGCCCGGCCGCGTGCGCGCGCTGGCCGGCACCAAGATGCAGGCGCTCGATTTCGAATTGCGTCTGCAGCACAATATGGAACTGCGCCTGCATCCCTCGACCGCGCGCACGGCCACGATCGGCGGTTACATTGCGGGCGGGTCGGGCGGCATCGGTTCGATCCAATGGGGCATGCTGCGCGACCGCGGCAATGTTTTGGCCTTGCGCGTGGCAACGCTGGGGGCGAACCCGCAGATCGTCGAACTGGAGGGCGACGACGTCCAGCAAGCCACGCACGCCTACGGGACCAACGGAATCATTTTGTCGGTCGACATGCCCACGCAAAACGCGATCGATTGGCGCGAGGCGATCGTATCGTTCGCCGACCTCCGCGCCGCCACGCGCTTTGGCTTGGCGTTGGCCGCATCGGACGGCATTGCCAAAAAACTGGCGAGCGTGGTGCATCCGGCATTGGCCGCCAATTTCGGGCCTGTGCGCGACGCATGCCCGGCGGGCAAATGGATCGTGCTGACGATGGTGGCGGATTTTGCGCAGCTTGCCTTTCGCGACCTGGTGCGCGAATGCGGCGGCGCGATCGAACTCGACCGCCTTGCGGGCGATGCGCCAGGCGAGCCGCCGATCTACGAATATGCCTGGGGCCATACGACGCTGCATGCGATCCGCAAGGATCGCGGCGTCACCTATTTGCAGAGCATGTTTCCTGCGGTCGGCACGCTCGATCTTGTCGACCGGCTGGAAGCGGCGACGGGCGGCGAGATGCTGCACCATTTCGAATGCGTACGCTTCGACGGCGCCGTCACGTGCCAGGGCATACCGGTGTTCAAATGGCAGGACCGGGCCGGGCTCGACCGGCTGGTACGGGCGCACGAAACGCTCGGCATCCGCATCGCCAATCCGCATACGTGGAAGCTGCAGAACGGCGGCATGAAGCGCATCGACGAAGCGCAGCTTGAATTTCGCCGTCGCCACGATCCGGACGGGCTGATGAATCCGGGCAAGATGGCCGGCTGGCCGACGGGGCCCGCGCTCAAAACGCTGGGCGGCGGTGCGGCCGAGTTGGAGACAACGGGCTGGCTCTAGAATTTCTCGAAGGTTTTTCGAACCTTTTCGAGAAACGCATTGCGCTGGGCGGGCGTCGTTGTGTCCATGCGATCCAGTGCACGCCAGGTGAAGCTGCAGCGCGGCGCGCAGATGGCGCGCAGACCTCGCGACAAAAACATCCGGCCCGGATGGCCGACGAACCATGCGAACCACCAGGGCGCGCCCATCGTGGTGACGACCCCGATATGGCGGATGTTCGTCGTCAACGGCTTGATGACGCCGCCATTGATTTCGAACGCGACGCCGGGCGCCCAAATGCGGTCGAACCAGCCTTTCAGCATCGCAGGCAGTCCGTACCACCAGGTCGGATAGACGAACACCAGCGCGTCCGCGCGCTGCAATCGCGCGATGTCGGCTTCGATGCCCTGGCGGTTCTGCGTGGGGTCGTTGTAGCGCAGCCGTTCGTCCGCCGTCAGGATCGGCTGGAAATTCTCGCCGTACAGATCGAACAAATCGACCGCATGGCCGCCTTTCGCCAGCGCCGCCAGGACCGTGTCCTTGAGCGCGTGCGCGTACGAGTCCGCGCGCGGATGGCAATAGAGCAGCAAGATGTTCATGCGAAGTTTTTCATCTGCGCGTCGACCTTGGCCAGGAATGCGGCGCGCGTTGCGGGCGTGGACCGGTTCATATCATAATGCGCCAGCCACGAGGTTTTTGCGCGCCCGCCCGACAGCAGCTTAAAATAGCGCACGATGTGGCGCTTGGGAAGATTGCTCATCACGAACGTGGCGACCCACCAGGGCCGCCCGTAGGTCGAAAGTCCCGCCACGCGCTTGATGTTGCGCAACGCCGGAACGGCGCGCCCGTCTTCGGTCAGTTCGAACGACACGCCCGGCAAAAGCACGCGATCGAACCAGCCTTTGAGCATCGCGGGCAGGCCGTAGCACCAGGTCGGGAAGACAAAGACGAGCCCCTCGGCCCATTGCAGCAGATCGACATAACGCTGCACCTTGAGGCGGTTTTTAGACTGGTCGTGATAGTCGAGCCGGTCTTCGCGCCGCAACACCGGATCGAAATTCTCGGCATAGAGATCGACGTCTTCCACCGCGTGTCCCGCCGCGCGCAATGCGGCAACGGCCGTGCGATGGATCTCCGCGTTGAAACTCGTTTCGACGGGATGGCAATAGACGACCAGAATCTTCATGGCTGCACCACAGGCAAATACACAACCGACGCGCAAGCTTGGCCGCTTGCGATCGAAAGACAGATCACGCGCTGGGCATCGAGCGCGTCGTGGCCCGCCGGCTGGCCGGTCCCGGCATTGACCGAAAAGGCCGGGAACGCGCCCGCCGCCAGCGACAGGCGCAGCCGATGGCCGGGTTTCAGCACAGCGCAGGTCGCGCGCATATCGATGCGGACGGGCATTGTCGCGTTCTCGACGCGTACGATGCCTTGCGTAAGGTTCCACACTTTGCCGTCGGGTGCGACATCCGACATGACGGCAAAAAGATCGAAACACGGCGCATCGGCCGAAACATAGATCTCGGCCGCAACGTCGCCGGCCAAATGCAGCGGTGCGTCCAGAACGGGGCCTGTATAGGTCGCAACGTCGCTGCGCGCATCGACCGACACGCGGTCGCACGCTCCGTAGGTCGGCCCGGTATGGCCACCTTGGCTCGGCGTCGGTCGCCACGGATCGAACACCACGCGATCAACACAGGTGCGGGCGGCGGGTGCCGCGCTAAGCGTGCCGGCCGCAATGTCAGTGGCGGCGAGGCCGTCGCTCGCCAAAAAATGGCGGGTTGGGGTTGGGGTTGGCCATGCCGAAAAGCCGCGCCAGCGATTGCCGCCCATCTCGAAAAGTTCGACGGCAGGTTCGTCCGGCAACGGTGCGCCCTTGAGCCAATGGTCGAACCACGCGAGCTGGATGCGGTCCATCGCGCGGGCGGCTTCGTCGCCCATGTCGCGCTCGCCGACCTTGCGGCCCCAGGGCAGATGCGTCCACGGGCCGATCTTGAGGCGCTGCGGGCTGCCGCTTTTTTCCATGCGCTTCCACAGGCCCAGCGTGCCGCCGAGCAGCGAGTCGAACCAGCCGCCGATTTGCAGCATCGGCAGATCGCGCGGCAGGCTTTGTTTGGCGGGCGACATTGCGTCCCAATAGGGGCCGGGTTTTGGGTGGGCGAGCCAATCATTGTAGTGCCCGTACTGCGCCAGTCGGCGCATGGCGGGTGGCCACTCGGGAATGGGCGACGCCAGGGGAACGGCACGCGACACGGCGATGAAGTCGGCATAGGCCGCCGCATCGCCCGCCCGCTTGGCGGTATCGGCCGCCATTTGCGCGCCCCACAATAGGCCTTGATGCAGGCGAAAGGCGCCGCCTTCGTAGGCCATGTCGGCATAGATGTCGAACGCGACCATGGCGGGCGACAGGCACGCCAACGCCGCATGCCCGGCACCGGCCGCCAAAAGCTGCGTCGTCGCCTGATACGAAAACCCGTACATGCCGATGCGGCCGGTCGTATCGGGCAACTGCGCGGCCCAATCGAGCGTCGCACGCCCGTCTTGCGCTTCGTCCTGCCATAGCCGGAACGTGCCGCCCGACGTTCCGCGGCCGCGAACGTCTTGGATAACAACGACATAGCCGTGCGCCGCATACCAGGCAGGATGCGCCCAAACGACTGTCGAGGCGATGTCGCGCCCATAGGGCTGGCGCATCAACAGCACGGGAAACCGGCCGACTGCAGCGGGCCGCCAAATGTCGGCATCGAGCCGCACCCCGTCGGGGGCGGTCATCGCGACGGTCTGGCGCTGGGCGACGTCGTACTTCATGCGGTTTCTCTTGCCCGGATGGCAGGCAGTTTGCAAAGTCTTTGCAACGTCTGTGCAAACGCGCGCATCCCATGAGGCGAATCCATGCTGGTTACCCGACAAAACGTGCTGCGGCAATTCTGGTACCCGGTTCTGCCGCTCGACCAGTTGGGCGCCGATCCCGTACCGTTCACCTTGTTGGGCACGAAGATCGTTTTGTGGCGCGACGAAAATGGCGATCCGGCGGCCGTCCGCGACCGCTGCTGCCATCGCACGGCCGCATTGTCGAAGGGCTTTTGCCAGAACGGCAAAATCGTGTGCGGCTATCATGGCTGGGAGTTCGACCGCTCGGGCGCTTGCGTGCGCATCCCGCAGCAGAAGGACCAAAGTCGCGCGCCGAAATTCGGCATCGACGGCTACCGTGCGCAAGCGCGCTACGGCTATTTGTGGGTCGCACTCGACGAACCGCTGTTCGATATTCCGGCGATCGCGGAGGCCGAAGATCCGGCCTTCCGGCACATCCCGGAATTTTACGAGACCTGGAATGCGGGCGCGCTGCGCGTGCTCGAAAACTCGTTCGACAACGCGCATTTCACGTTCGTGCACAAATCCAGTTTCGGCGATTCCGATCCGGCGCCCTCGGAAATGAGCTACACGGAATTTCCATGGGGTTTCGAGACGCACTCGCTTGTGCACGTCAAAAATCCCGACCTGCAGAAAAAGAATCTGGGGCTCGGCGACGAAATGACCGTGCGCGACAATACGCGCACTTGGTACATGCCGTTTTTCCGCAAGCTGCGCATCAAATACCCCAATGGGCTTGTCCACGCGATCTTGACGGGAGCGACGCCCATCGACGACAGCACCAGCCAGATCGTGCAGTTCGTCTATCGCAACGACACCGAAGCCGACACGCCGGCCGCCTCGGTCGTCGCGTTCGACCGGCAGGTTACGCAAGAAGACCGCGCGGTGCTCGAAGGCTGCGACTGGGACGTGCCGCTCGACCGGCTGTCGGGCGAAGAATTCCACATGCCGTCCGACAAGCCCGGCCTTTTGATGCGCGCGCGCCTCGCCAAGCTGCTGGCGGACGCGGGCGAAACCGAAGCGCGGCGCTAATGACCGGAGCCGAGCCGCGCTTGGTCGAGCGTGCGCAGGCCGTTGGCGCGCATCAGGCTGCGCACGTCGCGCACATATTCCGTTCGCCGCTCCGAATAGCGATGCAGAAACGCGGCGAGCGCGTGGCCGTCGGGCAGCTTGCCATCGGCACGCGCGGTCGCGCGCGCACGGCGGAATTCCCCGTAGGCACGATGCATATTGAGATTGAGCGCATAGGCCTCGACCGCCTCGCCGAGATCCGAAAAATGCCGCACGCGTCCGTCGTCGTCGGCGCGGAAGCTCATTTGACCGAAGAGCGCCTGGCCGCTTTGAGCGCTGCGGCTGGTCCCCCACCCGCTTTCTAGCGCGGCCTGCGCCAACGCAAGCGAAACGGGCACGGCATCGACGCGATGCACCAGTTCATGCACGCGATCGGGCAAGGTCTCGTAACGTTCGGCCAATTCCGCGAGCCACGCGGTTCGAGCAGCGCCCATCGGCCAGCCTTGCTTGAGAATGTCGAGCAAACGAGCCCGATCCGCCAGGATGCGCTCGTTTTCGAGCAGCAGCAGCGGCAACAGGGACTTGATGAACACTGATTTGCGCAGATCGCTCGAATCGAGGGCGGCAAGATCGTCCGGCAATTGCGCCACGACCAATCGCGGCACAGGCTCGCTGCCATTTTTGGCCTCGCGCAGCAGATAGCCGCGATCGACAAACAGGGCGAACAAATCGCTCGCCGCCATGCGCGCGATGCGCGACGCATCGGCAACGAGAGGCGGCATCTCGACCGGAACGTCAGCGGGTGCGGGCACGGCGTGCTGCGACATGCGCTGCCCGATGCCGATCGCGGCGAACAGCACAAAAACCGCGATAAACAGCGGCCAAATGGCGCCGCGCATCGGCGCCGCACGAAGTACGGTGTCGTGATTCATGTCGCTGATGAATCCGGTGTGGGTTCGGCGATCGCCCGTCAGGCGACCGCGCGGACCTCGACGATTTCGGGGATGTAATGACGCAGCATGTTTTCGATGCCCATCTTGAGCGTCGCCGTCGACGACGGGCAGCCCGAGCACGAACCCTGCATGGTCAGATAGACGATCCCGTCTTCGTATTTGTGGAACAGAATGTCGCCGCCGTCCTGCGCCACGGCCGGGCGCACGCGCGTGTCGAGCAGTTCGATGATCTGCTGCACGAGCTCACCGTCTTCGCCGGTCGCTGCCCCGTGCGCGGTCTCGCCGCCTTCGACCAGCGTGGGCGCCCCGGACGTGAAATGCTCCATGATGGCGCCCAGCAAAGCCGGTTTCATCAGGTGCCAGTCGGTCTCGTCGGTCTTGGTGATGGTGACAAAATCGTTGCCAAGAAATACGCCCGAAACGCCGGCCACGCCGAACAGCTTGGCGGCCAGGGGCGAGCGCGCCGAAGCGTCATCGGCCGACGAAAAATCGGCGGAACCGGCCGCCAGCACTTCGCGGCCCGGCAAAAATTTCAAGGTCGCCGGATTGGGCGTCGTTTCCGTTTGGATGAACATTCGATTTGCTCCCGAAGCACGCGGCGGCTTTGCCGCGGATGGGCGTTGCGCTAGCATGTCACTTGGCGTCGAACGGCCAGGGTGTCAAGCCTGCCAGCGCAACGCATTGAAACGGAAAGAGTTAAATTGGGCCAATCGCCGATCTATACGCGCCAACAGCCCCCGGTCGGCGTACTGGGCCATCGCCGCTACACGCGCCCTGCGGACCAGCGTCCCAAATCGGCGACGCGCGAATCGGTGCTGCTGTGGCTGCGCGGCCGCGCGCACGCCGTTGGCAGTCCGATCAAACTGATTGACGGGCTGTGCTGGCGGCTGGTCGCCGCAGGCGTGCCGATCGACCGGACGACAGTTTCGGTTTCGCTGCTGCATCCGCAATTTTCCGGCTACGGCATACGCTGGTGGCGCGACAGCGGCGAGGCGGAGGAATCGCTGATCGAACACCAGGTGCGCGACAGCGACGCCTACCGCAACAGCCCGCTGCGCGCGACGGGCGAATTCGGCGAAACGGTGCGCTTGAATATCGGACCGCTCCCGGACGGACATTCCTATCCGATCATCAACGAACTGCGCGCGCAGGGCTTCACGGGCTATTTGGCGCAGCCGCTGTTTTTGTACGGGTTTATTCCGGCCGTGCCGACGCGGCCCTTCCAGTCGGTCGCATGGGCCACCAAAAAAGACGGCGGCTTTTCCGATGCCGACGTTTCGTACCTCGCCAACGTGCTTGCCGAACTTGCGGCCCCTTTGACGCTCGTGACCGAGCGGCGTATCTCGCGCGATCTGCTGTCGCTCTATTTGGGGCGATCGACAGGACCGCGCGTGCTGGCGGGCGAAATTCGGCGCGGCTCGGGCGAAGCGTTGCGCGCCGCCATTCTGGCAACCGACATGCGCGGCTTCACGATGTTGAGCGACCGGCTGGAGTCCGAGCGGGTGGTGGAAATCCTCAATGCCTGGTTCGAACGCCAGGTCGCGGCCGTGCATGCGCATGGCGGGGAGGTGCTGAAATTCGTCGGCGACGGCATGCTGGCGATTTTCCCCATCGCCGACATCGAGTTCGCGCGCATGGCCGCGCGCGACGCGCTTGGTGCCGCGCGCGATGCGCTCGATGCCGCGCGCGCGATGGACGCCGATCCCGCTTTTGCGGACGCGCGGCCCTTGCGCGCGGTCGCAGCGCTGCATGCGGGCGACATTTTTTACGGCAATATCGGCGCGGACGACCGGCTCGACTTCACGGCGATCGGCCCGGCGGTCAATCTCGTGTCGCGTCTCGAGGGACTTGCCAAAGCGCTCGGCCGCGAGATCGTGGTCTCGGCGGCCTTCCGCGACATCAGTCCCGAAACGCTGGCATCGCTTGGCGCGCACCCGCTCAAAGGCGTGGCCGATCCGGTCGAGGCATTTACCTGTCCGGGGTAGGCATTCAGGAAATCGCGTCGACATCCTCGTCTGCGAGCGTGCCGGGAACGATGGTGAGGGGCACCCGCAGTTTGTTGGTGTATTTGCCGGTCAGCGCCGTGATCAACGGGCCCGGTCCCTTGGCCGAGGTGCCCGCACCCAGCACCAGAATCGAAATCGACGGCTCTTCGTCGAGCAGCTTCAAAAGTTCGTCGCGCGCGTCGCCTTCGCGCACATGCAGCATGGGCATGTGGCCCGAGAGCGCCTGCACGTGGCGCGAGAGTTCCTGCAGGCGCGCTTCGGCTTCCTGGCGGCGTTCTTCGCGCATCAGTTCGCCCACGCCCACCCATTCGGATGCCTCGGCAGGCTCGGTCACGTAAAGCATCGCGACGCGGCCGCTCGAGTGCAGCGCGCGCCGACAGGCGAAACGAAGCGCAACTTGAAGTTCCGGCGTTTCGTCGACGACGACCAGGAAAATGCGCTGGGTCTGGGGTTGACGGGTCGGCATGGCAATGTCCCCCGCGGGTTGGCTATTTTCTGAAGATGGCGCCGGCGGCCCAACCGGCAAAAGCGGCCAAGAAGATGGCGATGAGGCCGTAGATCGCGGCCCAGTCGTGCGCGAAATCGTAGATATCCGCGCCGATGCCGACCTTGCTGACGAACATCGGCGTCGTTTGCGCGCCGATGACCTGGCCGCCGCGCACGAGCAGCACCTCGACCGAATAGGCGCCAGTGGGCACGTTGGCCGGGAACACGATGCGCGTGCGGAACAGCCTTGGTCCCAAAAATGCCACGCGGCCAAGCTCGGGATCGTAGAGTTTTTGCGCCTCCTTGTTGCGCACGAGGCCTTGGCGAAACGGCGCGATTTCATCGGCGCTTGCCTCGTCGAGCGCCTGGATGCGCAGCGCGTCGGTGCCGATCTGGTGGCGCTGGCGCAAAGCCTGCGGCACAAATTCGGCGAGCGGTTTGGACGCCGCGACGCGATAAAAACTGGGCGCACCCGAAAAGCGCATTTCGTCGCGGTTGATCCAGATGCCCGCCACGCGCGCTTTGCGCCGCACGCTGGTTTCGCTGTCCGGCCCGCGCACGATGACGACCACATCGCCCTCGCCTTCGGTCGCGCCGAACAGCAGCAGCTCGGTGCCCGCAAAGCCCGTCGTGATCGCGATCAAATGGCTCGACAAATCGGCGATCAGCGGCTGCGCCTTGGCGCCCGGCGCCGCGAAGAACAGGGCCAGCAAAATGGCAGCGACGTATCTCATGGCGTTTCGCCTTGCGGGACGCGAATTTCGAAACGGATCGAGTAGAGATCGTCGGGCCGTTCGACCAGGCCAAACGCCAGTTGGCCCGCTACGCCCAACACCAGCAGCGCCAGCAAGCCGCGCAGCTTGACGGCACCCAGCTTGGCGCCCAAGCGCGCCCCGTAGGGCGCCGCCACCACGCTGCCCGCGATCAGCAAAGCGGCCAGCAGGATGTCGACCGTCTGGTGCGATACCGCCTGCAAAAACGTGACGTTCGCCGACACAAAAACGATCTGGAACAGCGACGTGCCCACGACCGTTGCAGTCGGCATGCCGAGCAAATAAATCATCGCAGGCACCAGCAGAAAGCCGCCGCCCACGCCCATCAGCCCCGTCAGCACGCCGATGGCAACGCCAAGTGCCACCGGCGCGAGCGCGCTTGCCTCGATGCTGGATTTTTCGAACGTCATTTGCCATGGCAGACGGCGCGCCAGGCGACCGCGCGGTTTGGCGGGCGATGCCAATACGGGCGCTGCGATCATCGCGCGCACGCTTTCGACCAGCATCAAGGCGCCCACCGATCCCAACAGCACCACGTAGCAAAACGCCACGACCAGATCGATCTGGCCAAGGCGCGTCAGCACGCCGAACAGCCACACGCTGGCGCCCGACCCCGCAAGCCCGCCCGCCAGCAGCAGCGCGCCCATCTTGAGATCGAGCGTGCCGCGCCGCCAATGCGCAAGCGCGCCTGCGGCAGACGAAGCGATCACCGTATTGGCGCCCGTTGCGGCGGCGATCGGCGGCGGCACGCCCAAAAAGATCAGAATCGGCGTGATCAAAAAGCCGCCGCCCACGCCAAACAAACCCGACAGCAGCCCGACCCCCGCCCCGATGCCGACCAGCAGCGTCGCGTCGATCGCGGTTTCGGCAAGCGGCAGATAGACGGGCAGCAGCGCCATCGCTCAAGCCCTGCCCGCGCGCGCCGTACCAAGCGAGTAGAGATCTTCCGGCGCCGTCACCAGATCGAACAGCAGCTTGGCTGCAACCGCCAGCACCATCAGCGCAAGCAACCCGCGCAGCTGCTCGCCGCGCAGTTTGGCGCCGGCGCGCACGCCGAATTGCGCGCCCACTACCCCGCCCGCCAGCAGCAGCAACGCCAACAAAATATCGACTGTCTGCGTCTGCCAGGCTTGCAGGAACGTGACGTTGGCGGTGACAAAAACGATCTGGAACAGCGAGGTGCCGATCACGACCGAGGTCGGCATGCCCAGCAGATAGATCATCGCGGGCACCATGATGAAGCCGCCGCCGACCCCCATCAGCGCCGCCAGCACCCCGACCACCGCCCCGATCGAAAAGGGCGCGAGCGCGCTGATATAGAGCATCGAGCGCGGGAAGCGCATTTTGAACGGCAGCCCGTGGATCCACAAATGCTGGTGGCGCTTGACGAGCACGGGCACCGCCCCGACGCGGCGCCCGGCCGCGCGTCGGCGCAGCGCGTTGACCGATTCGACCAGCATCAGGCTGCCGATGGCGCCCAGCACGATCACAAACGACAGCGAAATGAACAGATCGATCTGGCCCAAACCCTGCAAGATCTTGAACAGCTGCACGCCCAAGGTGGAGCCGACAACGCCGCCCGCAAGCAGCACCCCGCCCATGCGAAAATCGACATTGCCGCGCCGCATGTGCGCAAGCACCCCCGACACCGACGCCGCAACGATCTGCGCCGCTTCCG
Source organism: Asaia bogorensis (assembly GCA_945901855.1). Classification (GTDB taxonomy): domain Bacteria; phylum Pseudomonadota; class Alphaproteobacteria; order CACIAM-22H2; family CACIAM-22H2; genus Tagaea. Next base: position 15,104 of record CAMDLT010000023.1, read on the forward strand.
AACCCACGGCCACGGCCGGGGGAATGCCGATAAAAATCAGCAGCGGCGTCATCAAAAATCCGCCGCCCACGCCAAACAGTCCCGACAAAAACCCGACGCCGCCGCCCAGCAGCAGCAGCACGAAAACGTCGACCGATATTTCGGCAATGGGCAGATAGATCAGCACGCGACGCCAAGAATGCGCCCGCAATGCGCGCATCCGCAAGCGCTTTGGCGCAGTTACGGCCGCAAAAAGCCGATCAGGTCGTAGACGGCGCGGATATTGGGCACCGCGATCGCGTTGGCCTTGTCGGCGCCGCGGCGCAAGATCGCGTCGATGGAGGCCGGATCGGCCATCATGCGGTTCATTTCGGCCGTGATCGGCGACAGGACCGCGACCGCAAGATCGGCCAAAGCGCCCTTGAAGATCGAAAATTGCGCGCCCGCATATTCGGCCACGACCGCTTCCATCGATTTGTCGGACAAAGCCGCGTAGATGCCGAGCAGATTTTCCGCTTCCGGACGGCCTTCGAGGCCGGCCAGCGTTTCGGGCAACGCGTGCGGATCGGTCTTTGCTTTGCGGATTTTGGACGCGATCGCGTCGGCATCGTCGGTAAGGTTGATGCGGCTCTGCTCGGAGGGTTCCGACTTGCTCATCTTTTTGGTGCCGTCGCGCAGGCTCATCACGCGCGTGGCGGTGCCGAAAATCTGCGGCTCGGGCTGCGGGAAGAACTCGACGCCGTAGCGGTGGTTGAACGCGCCCGCAATGTCGCGCGCCAGTTCCAGATGCTGTTTTTGGTCCTCGCCCACGGGCACGTGCGTGGCCTTGTAGAGCAAAATATCGGCGGCCATCAGCACGGGATAGGCGTAGAGGCCGAGGCCCGCATTGTCGCGCTGCTTGCCGGCCTTCTCCTTGAACTGGGTCATGCGGTTGAGCCAGCCAAGCGGCGTGAAACAGCCAAGCGTCCAGCCAAGCTCCGCATGGCCTGCAACCGCGGATTGGTTGAAGATGGTGCAGGCGACCGGGTCGATGCCGCACGCGACGTAAGCCGCCGCCACTTCGCGCGTCGCTTTCAGCAATGCCGCCGGTTCTTGCGGCATCGTGATCGCATGCAGATCGACGATGCAAAAAATGCACTCGTAGTCGCGCTGCAGCTTCACCCAATTGCGGATGGCGCCCAGATAGTTTCCAAGATGCAGGTTGCCGGTGGGCTGGATGCCCGAAAAAATGCGGTTCATGGCGGCGGGTTATGGCGGCTCGGCGCGATTTTTTCAAGTGCCGCGCTTGAGCAACCCGCGTACATCGCCAAGCCGTGCCGCGCCGAAAATCAGCGCGGCGGCGCCATATGCGAAAAGCCCAAGGCCGACGAGGCCCGCCAAGGCCACGAACCGCAGCGTGCCCGGCCCGGCGAGGTAGGGCCCCGCCAAGGGCAAGGCGAGCCAAAGGACGAGCGCCGTCGCGGCACTCGCCAAAACGTGTCGCGGCAAGCGCTGGCGCAGGCGCGCCGAGGCGACGAACTGGCCACGCTTGTGCAGGGCGCGCAGCAACAGGCCCGCATTGAGCGTGGCCGAAAAGGCGGTCGCCCCCGCCAAGCCGATATGGCCGACATACTGCATCGACACGAACCCGAGCACGCTGTTCGTGGCGACGCACAGCACGGCGATTTTGACCGGCGTTTTGGTATCCGCGCGCGCGTAGAAAGCCGGGGCCAGAACCTTGACCGCCACATAGGCCGGCAGGCCAAGCGTATAGGCGATCAAGGCGGCAGCGGTTGCCTGCGCGTCGGTTGCCGAGAATGCCCCGCGCTCGAACAAGGTCGCGACGATGGGCTGGGCCAGCACGATCAACGCCGCCGTTGCCGGCAACGTGAGCAGGGCCGCCGCTTCGAGCGCGCGGTTCTGGGTGGCAAGGGCCGCCGCTTCGTCGCCCAGACGTACCTGGCGCGACATCGCGGGCAGCAACGCCGTGCCGATCGCGATGCCGATCACGGCAAGCGGAAGCTCGTATACCCGGTCGGCATAATAGAGCCAGCTTATCGACCCCGCCGCGAGCAGCGAGGCGAGCATCACGTCGATCACCAAATTGATCTGCACGGCGCCAGATCCAAGGGCGACGGGCGCCATGCGCTTGAGCAACGTGCGGGCGTCTGGCGACAGGCGCGGCCAGCGCAGCCGCAACGCCATGTCCGCGCGCGCGCACACGACCGCCAGAAACAGAAACTGCACCAGTCCCGCCGCAAGAACGCCCCATGCAGCTGCATGCCCCGCCGTCGGCAGCACGCGCGTGAGGCCCAGCAAGGCGCCGATCAGACACAGATTGAGCAAGATCGGCGTGGCCGCCACGGCAGCAAACTTGTCGAGCGAATTGAGCACGCCGCCTTGCAGCGAGACCAGGCTGATGAACACGAGATAGGGGAACGTCACGCGCGCAAATTCGACCGCGAGGCCGAAACGTTCGGGCTCGTCGGCAAAACCGGGCGCGACAATTCGCAAGACCCACGGCATGCCGAATTCGCATGCGATCACCAACGCCAGCAGCGCGGCCAAAAGAACCGCCAGCGCGTCCTCGGCAAACGCGCGCGCGGCGGCCTTGCCGCGCGCGGCGACGGTGCCCGCAAACATCGGCACGAAGGCGGCGGCAAACGCGCCCTCGGCGAACAGACGGCGAAAAAAATTCGGAAATTTGAACGCGACGAAAAACGCGTCGGCGACGGGCCCAGCCCCCAGATACGCCGCGATCAGCATATCGCGCACGAATCCCAGCACGCGGCTGGCCATCGTGAAGGCGCCGACGGTGGCGATGGGGCGGGCAAGCGACATGCGGGTTCGTGCGCTAGCGCCGGTCGGCGGCGGACGGCAATGCGATGCCCCAGAGCGCGAACCACGGCGCCCATACCAGGCGCTGGGCTTCCATCCACAACTGCAGCGGGTCCTGGGGCAGGTCGGGCATGCCGGTGATGATCACGCCCATCGCCTCGGGCCGTCCGGGCGCGGCGGGACGGTGCAGCAATTCGACGGTCATGCCCGGCAGGGCCGCGCGCGCGCGAAGTTCGCCGTTGGAATCGAAGGCCATCGTCTACTCCGCCGCTTCGGTGGCCGAGCGCTTGCGCGGCTTGGGCGCTTCGGCGGCATCGGGGTCGGCCAAGGCGGCCAGCAAGGTTTCGCGCACGCGGTCGAGCTTGTCTTCGTCCGATATCTTCTGGCCGAACACGTCGACGACATAGAACACGTCCACCGCGCGCTCGCCATAGGTCGTGATCTTGGCCATGCGAATCGACAGGCCCAGCGACGTAATCGCGGAGGTGACGTCGTGCAGGAAACCCACGCGGTCGCGGCCGTTGACCTCGACCAGCGTGTGGTATTTCGATGCCAAATTGTCGATCAGCACGCGCGGCGGCACGGTAAACACGCGCATGCGGCTGGGAATCGCCGGACGCTTGCGCAGCTGTTCGCGCAAGCGCAGGCGACCGCCGAGCGCCTGTTCGATATAGGCCGCCAGACGCGCGAGCTTTTCGGGCCGCGTGAAGGCGGCGGGCTGGGCGTCGTGGTCGCCGCCCGCCTCTTGGATCGAGAACGTGTCGAGGGCGCGCCCGTTCGACAGCGTGAATACGTTGGCCGCGACGATATTGGCGCCGCCATATGCGATAGCCCCCGCAATGCGCGAGAACAGCCCCGGATGGTCGTCGGTATAGATCGTAATTTCGGTGATCGAGCGCGCCCGGTCGATACGCGTGTCGATGGCAAGCGGCAGCGACGCGTTTTCCGCCTCGCGCACGAAGCGCGCGTGGCGCGCTTGCGAGACCTGGTCGAGCGTGAGCCAGTAGGCGGGATAGGCAAGACCCGCGAACCAGGCAAAATCCTTGTCGCTCCAGTCGCGCAATTCCTCGCGCAGGCGCGCCTGGGCGATCGCCACGCGCTGCAGCGTGCCGGTCTCGCCAAAATCGCCCGCCAGCGCTTCGGCCGTGCGGTGATAGAGCTCGCGCAGCAGCGTCGCCTTCCAGTTGTTCCACACGCCAGGCCCCACCGCACGAATATCGGCGACGGTCAGGCACAAAAGCAGGCGCAGCCGTTCCGGGCTTTGCACCTGCTCGGCAAAAGCGCGGATCGCCTGCGGATCCTGGATGTCGCGCTTGAAGGCGGTGGCCGACATCGCCAGATGCCAGCGCACCAGCCATGCCACCGTCTCGGTTTCTTCTTCGCTAAGACCCAGACGCGGCCCGAGCTTCAGCGCCACTTGCGCGCCGATGATCGAATGGTCGCCGCCGCGGCCCTTGGCGATGTCGTGGAGCAGCACCGACAGATAGAGCGCGCGGCGCGACACGACCTGATGGATCACGTCGCTTGCCAACGGATGGTCGGCCTTGAGCTCGCCCGCCTCGATGCGGTGCAAGATGCCGATGGCGAAGATCGTATGCTCGTCGACCGTGTAGACATGGTACATGTCGTGCTGCATCTGCGCCACGACGCGGCCAAAATCGGGCACAAAACGCCCGAACACCCCCGCTTCGTTGAGCCTGCGCAGCGTGACTTCCGCGCGGCTGTCGGTCAGCATGTCCATGAACAGCCGATTGGCCTCGGGATCGGCGCGCAAGTCCGCATCGATGCGGCGCAACGACTGGCGCACCAGGCGCAGAGCGTACGGATGCACGTCGATCTCGCTTTCCTGGGCCACACGGAACAGCCGCAGGAAATTGACCGGATCTTTTTCGAACACGTCTTCGCGCGCGACCGTCAGACGTCCGCTTTCGATCGCGAAGCGACCGTCGCCGAGTTTTTTGGCCCCGCGCTTGAACAGCGACTTCCAGCGCCCGGTCGCCAGCGTCGCTTTTTTGCCTTCTTCGATTTCCAGCGCCGCGCAGAAAATGCGCGTGAGATCGCCCACGTCCTTCGCGACCAGAAAATAGTGCTTCATGAAGCGCTCGACGCCGCGGGATCCGCGATGGTCGGTATAGCCCATCCGGCGGCCGATTTCGCTCTGCACGTCGAAGGTCAGCCGGTCTTCCGGGCGGCCCGCGACGTAATGCAGATGGCAGCGCACGCTCCAGAGAAACTCCTGGCATTTTTCGAATTTGGCGGCTTCTTCGGCCGTGAACACGCCCTTCAGCACAAGATCGGACACGCTGTCGACGCGGTGCAGATATTTGCCGATCCAAAACAGCGTGTGCAGATCGCGCAATCCGCCTTTGCCGTCCTTGACGTTGGGCTCCAGCACGTAGCGCGAATCGCCCGTGCGCTGGTGGCGCTTGTTGCGTTCGTCGAGTTTGGCTTCGACAAAATCGGCGGCCGTGCCCTTGGCGACCTCGACGAAAAAGCGCTTCTTCAGTTCCAAAAACAGCTTGTCGTCGCCCCATAGATAGCGGCTTTCGAGAAGCGCCGTTCGGATCGTCTGGTCCTCGCGCGCCAAGCGCACGCATTCGTCGACCGAGCGCGTCGCGTGGCCGACCTTCAGGCCCAAATCCCACAGCATATAGAGCACGAATTCGACCAGCTGCTCGATGCGCGGACTGGATTTGTAGGGCCGCACGAACAGCAGATCGATGTCCGACTGCGGCGCCAATTCGGCGCGACCGTAGCCGCCGACGGCTGCAATGGTCACGCGCTCTGCGGTCGTGGGGTTGGGCAGCGGATAGACGTGCCGGTCGGCAAAATCGTAGGCGAGCCGCACGATCTGGTCGATCAGGAATGCGCCCGCGCGCACGGTCTGGCCGCCGCTGCCGCCACGCTCTTCGAAGCGGCGGCGAATTTCGGCGTGCCCGGCGATCAAGGCCGCCTTCAAGGTTTCGCGTACCTTGGCCCGCCGCTGGTCGGGGGCCCGCGCCAAATCCAGCGCCACGCTCTCGAGTGCGGCATCGACCGCGCGCCGATCCAGGATCGCACGTTGGTTGGGGATGTCTCGCGACGGGACGACCGGTTCCATGCGGACAGTATATAATGGGTTTTTGCGTCGCCGGGAGACCGATCTTTGCGCCTTGCCGTTGCCCTGCTTTTGACCGTCGCGCTGGCGGCTTGCCAAGCCCCGATGCCGCGCGCAACCGCCACGCTGACCGCCGACGGGCGGGCGGTCGCGATCGTTGCCTACGACCGCCAATCGTTGACGCAGGCGCTTCTGCTGGCCCGAGACGGCCGCCTTTTCAAAGGCACGATCGAAATCGTCCCGCGTGCGGCCGAACGCCCCTCCTTCGGCATGGGCGCGTCGGGCGGGTCGAGTTCGGGTATCGGCACGGGCTTTGGCGTGTCGATTCCGGTCGGCAGCGGCGGGGGCCTGGTTGAGTCGCGCGCGCTGATTTTGCTGCCCGCCGATTTTCTGCCACCCGCTGGATCGATACGCCTGCAGTTCGGGCCTTCGCGCATGCTGGAATTCGACCTGCCGGCACGCTAAACTGTCGCGATGAAAAACATGATTTCCCGCCGCCTATTGCTTGGAGCATTTGCTGCCATGACCGCGATCAACCCTGCCGAGGCGCAAGCGCCCGATCTTGCAGCAGCCGTCAAGAGCCGCTCGGGCCTCGGCATTCTCGATATTCGCGAAGGATCGGGCCCCGTCCCGACGGCGGGCCAGACGGCGCGCGTACACTATACGGGCTGGCTGCTGGAAGACGGCAAGCGCGGGCGCAAATTCGATTCGTCCGTCGATCGCGGCCAACCGTTCGAGTTTCCCTTGGGCCAGGGCCGCGTCATTCGCGGCTGGGACGAAGGTGTCGCAACGATGAAGATCGGCGGCCAGCGCACGCTCGTGATTCCGCCCGAGCTTGGCTACGGCGCGCGCGGCGCTAGCAACGTCATCCCGCCCAATGCCACGCTGGTCTTCGACGTTGAACTGTTGGGCGTACGCTGATCGCCAAAACCGATTATAGTCACCGATTAAATCGGTTTTATTGTTTGACTAGATGCCGATAGCTTCGTTTCGCGATAGAGAATTCAACCGATCGCCAACGAAGAGGCAGCCAAAATGAACGACCACGCCAGCGGCGCGGGCAAATGCCCCGTGATGCACAAAGCTCCGTCGAGCACGACGAACGCCAGCCGCTCGAATCGCGATTGGTGGCCCAACCAGCTCAATCTGCGGATTCTGCGCCAGCATTCGGCGCTGTCCGATCCGATGGGAACGGCGTTCGACTATCCCGCAGCTTTCGCGACGCTGGACTACGGCGCTCTCAAAGCCGATCTCGCCAAGCTCATGACCGACTCGCAAAGCTGGTGGCCGGCCGACTACGGCCATTACGGCCCGTTTTTCGTCCGCATGGCTTGGCACAGCGCGGGCACGTATCGCACCGGCGACGGGCGCGGCGGGGCCGGCGGCGGCATGCAGCGTTTTGCCCCCCTCAATAGCTGGCCCGACAACGGCAACCTCGACAAAGCGCGCCGCCTGCTGCTGCCGATCAAGCTCAAATACGGCGCCAAAATTTCGTGGGCCGATTTGATGGTGCTGGCAGGCAACGTGGCGCTGGAGACGATGGGCTTCAAAACCTTCGGCTTCGGCGGCGGGCGCGCGGATATGTGGGAGCCCGAAGAGGACATCTATTGGGGCAAGGAAGCGACGTGGCTGGGCGACCAGCGCTATTCGGGCGAACGCGAGCTCGACAATCCGCTGGCGGCCGTGCAGATGGGGCTCATCTACGTCAACCCGCAAGGCCCCAACGGCAAACCCGATCCGCTTGCCTCGGGCCGCGACATCCGCGAAACCTTCGCGCGCATGGCGATGGACGACGAAGAAACCGTCGCCCTGGTTGCCGGCGGCCATACGTTCGGCAAGTCGCACGGCGCGGGCGACGAAGCGCATGTCGGACGCGAGCCCGAAGCGGCCGCCATCGAAGAACAGGGTCTGGGCTGGAAGAATAGCCTCGGCAGCGGCAAGGCCGGCGATACCATCACGAGCGGCATCGAAGGCGCTTGGACGCCGGAGCCGACCAAATGGGACAATGGCTATTTCGACACGCTGTTCGGTTACGAGTGGCAGCTTGTCAAAAGCCCGTCCGGCGCGTGGCAGTGGACCCCCAGCGACCCGGCAGCCGCAACCTTGGTGCCCGACGCGCACGATCCGGCCAAGCGCCACGCGCCGATGATGACCACGGCCGACATGGCGCTGCGCATGGATCCGATCTACGAGCCGATCTCGCGCGACTTCCACAAGAACCCGGCCAAGCTTGCCGACGCGTTCGCGCGCGCTTGGTTCAAGCTCACGCACCGCGACATGGGACCGCGCGTGCGCTATCTGGGCCCGGAAGTGCCCGGCGAACGGCTGCTCTGGCAGGACCCGATCCCGACCTTCGACCACAAGCTGGTCGAAGCAAAGGAAATCGCCGATCTCAAGGCGCTGCTCGAAAAATCGGGCCTGTCGATCGCCGAGCTTGTTTCGACCGCATGGGCGTCGGCGGCAAGCTATCGCAACTCCGACAAGCGCGGCGGCGCGAACGGCGCACGCATTCGTCTGGCACCGCAAAAAGACTGGGCCGTGAACCAACCGGCCCAGCTTGCCAAAACGCTGGCGGCGCTCGAAGCGATCCAAGCGTCGTTCAACGCGGCGCAAACCGGCGGCAAGAAGATCTCGTTGGCCGATTTGATCGTGCTGGCGGGCGGCGTCGGGATCGAACAGGCCGCCCGCAAGGCCGGCCACAAGATCGAGGTGCCGTTTGTGCCGGGCCGGAGCGACGCGAGTGCCGCCGAAACCGACGTCGCATCCTTCGCGGCGCTGGAACCGCATGCCGACGGCTTCCGCAACTACCAGGCCAAAGCATATTCGGTGTCGGCGGAGGAAATGCTGATCGACAAGGCCCAGCTCCTGACGCTGACGGCGCCGGAAATGGCTGTGTTGGTGGCAGGCCTGCGCGTGCTGGGGGCGAATACAAACGGCAGCCCGCATGGGGTTCTGACCGCGCGGCCCGGCACGCTCGGCAACGACTTCTTCGTCAATCTGCTCGACATGGCGACGGTGTGGACGCCGACGGGCGCGATCTACGAAGGGCACGACCGCGCAACGGGCAAGCTCAAATGGACCGCAACGCGCGTCGATCTGGTGTTCGGCTCGAATTCGGAACTGCGCGCGATCGCGGAGGTCTATGCGGCGTCCGATGCGTCGGCAAAGTTCGTCGCCGACTTCGTCGCGGCGTGGACCAAAACGATGAATCTCGACCGCTTCGATCTCGCCTGATTGCCGCAACGGCCCCCCGGATGCGGCGACGTGTCCGGGGGCTTTCTTCTTTACACCCCGCGCGTCACGCCGCCGTCGACGCGGATGTTTTGGCCCGTGATGTAGCCCGCATCTTCCGACAAAAGGAACGCGGCGGTCTTGGCGATTTCGGCAACCTTGCCATAGCGACCCATCGGGATGCGCAGCAAGATCGCGTCTTTCACGGGCAACGAGTCGATGAAACCGGGCAACAGATTGTTCATGCGAATACCCGCTTTGGCGTAGCGGTCGGCATAGAGTTTGGCGAACGCGCCAAGCCCGGCGCGCATCGCGCACGAAATCGGAAACAAGAGGTCGGGCTCAAAGGCAGCAAACGTCGAAATATTGACGAAGGCGCCGCCGCCTTGTTTTTCCATCACCGGTGTTACGATGCGCGCCAAGCGCACGACGTCGAGAATGACGAGGTCGAGCCCGGTCTTCCACGCGTCGTCGTCGAGGGCCAGCAAATCGCCCTTGGGCGGATGGCCGGTCGAGATCACCACGCCATCGATGCGGCCCCATTTGCCGAGCGCTGCATCGGCCAAGCGCTGCAAATCGGCCGTCTCGACGACCGAGCCCGTGACGCCCACCCCGCCCAGTTCTTTTGCAAGTTTCTCCGCGCCGCCCGAGGGCGACAGCAACGCGACCTGCCAACCGCGCGCCGCAAGTTCGCGCGCACACCCCGCACCCATGCCTTTGCCGGCACCCGTGACCAATGCGACTTTCATGCGGAACTCTCCTTGGATTGAAGGGCTTTGAGCGCGTAGAGCGCTTCGAGCGCTTGCTTGGGTGCAAGCTCGTCGGGGTTGATGTCGGCCAACGCCTTGGCCAAGGCCGAATCATTGGCGGGCACCGCAACAGGGCCGCTTGTCGGGCGGGCGGCAAACAGCGGCAGATCGTCGGCAAGCTTGTCGAGATTGCGCTGCTCGCCGCCTTGTTCGAGGGCGGCCAGCACCGTTTCGGCGCGCGCAACGGCCGCTGGCGGCAGGCCTGCGAGTTTCGCCACGTGAATGCCGTAGGAACGGTCGGCCGTGCCGATCGCAACCTCGTGCAAAAACACGACGTCGCCTTTCCATTCCTTGACGCGCATCGTGCGGCAGCCAAGGCCCGGCAGCTTCGTCGCAAGCGCCGTCAGCTCGTGATAGTGCGTCGCGAACAAGGCGCGCGCGCGGTTGACGCCGTGCAGATGCTCGACGCACGCCCACGCGATCGACAGGCCGTCATAGGTGGCTGTCCCGCGCCCGATCTCGTCGAGAATGACGAGCGAACGCGGCGTCGCGAGATTTAGGATCGCGGCGGTTTCCACCATCTCGACCATGAAGGTCGAACGGCCGCGCGCAAGGTCGTCGGCGGCGCCGACGCGGCTGAACAGCCGATCGCACACGCCGATGCGCGCGGCTTTGGCCGGCACGTACGCGCCGCTTTGCGCGAGCACCGCGATCAACGCGTTCTGGCGCAGATAGGTGGATTTGCCGGCCATGTTGGGGCCCGTCACGAGCCACAAAAATTGGCCGCCCTCGGCATCGAGCGTGCAGTCGTTGGCAACGAAACCGCTGGCCTGTTCGGCCAGCGCCGCTTCGACAACGGGATGACGCCCGCCTTCGACCAGAAAGACGCGGCTGTCGTCGACATGCGGACGGCACCATTCGCGTTCGACCGCGATGTCGGCAAGGCCTGCCGCCACATCGAGCTTGGCAAGGGCGCGTGCGGCAAGCGCGATCGCGTCGGCGTGCTGGAGCACGTCGCGCGCGATGTCGGAAAAAATCGACAGTTCCAGCGCAAGCGCTTTGTCGCGCGCGCCCACGATGGCGGCTTCGAATTCGCCGAGCTCCACGGTCGTGAAGCGCACGGCCCCCGCCATCGTCTGGCGATGGATGAAGATGCCGCCCGGTTTGGCGAGCTTGTCGGCGTGCGTCGCATTGATTTCGACGAAATAGCCGATCACGTTGTTGTGTTTGATTCGCAAGGTCGAAAGCCCCGTGGCTTCGACATAGCGCTGCTGCAACGCCGCCACCAGACGGCGGCTTTCGTCGCGCAGCTCCAGATGTTTGTCGAGTTCGGGCGCAAATCCTTTTCGGATGAAACCGCCGTCGCGCGTATCGAGCGGCAGATCGGCGCCAAGCGCGCGCGCCAGCAGATCGGCCAGTTGCGAATGCTCGCCAAGCTCGTCGAGCGCTTGGCCGATCCCTGCCGGTGCCGCATCGAGCCCTTGCGCGCGTACTTGGGCACGCACCAGCGGCAGACGCGCCAAACCCTGGCCCAATGCCGCCAGATCGCGCGGCCCTCCGCGCTGCAACGCCAGACGCTGCAACGCGCGCTCCAGATCGGGGAATCCTTTGAGCGTATCGCGCAAGGCCGCACGCGCCGACGCGGCCTCAACAAAATAGCCGACCATATCGAGCCGCTCGGCAATCAAGGCCGCATCCGCCAAGGGGGCAGCCACGCGCGCGGCAAGCAGGCGCGCGCCTGCCGCTGTCAGCGTGCGGTCGATGGTGGCGAGCAAGGATCCCTTGCGCTCGCCGGTTTGGGTTTCGGCCAGTTCGAGCGAGCGGCGCGTGGCAGGATCGATTTCCATCGCGCCGCTGGCACTTTGGCGCTGCGGCGTTTGAAAGCGGCCCGTTCGGCCCTTTTGCGTGAGCTCGACATAGTCCACGAGCGCGCCCGCCGCCGCGATTTCGGCACGCGAGAACGCGCCGAAGCCGTCGAGCGATTTGACGCCGTAAAGCGCTTCCAATCGCCGCTTGGCGTTTTCGCTGTCGAAGCGCGCGGAGGGCATCGGCGTGAGGGCGCGCTTGAGCGGCGCCAACGACGGCGCCAAATCTTCGCGCGCAAGCAATCGGTCGGCGAGCAGAAGTTCGCCGGGGGCGATCCGCGCCAACGCCGCCGAAAGACCCGGCGCCGATACGCTTTCGACGCGAAAATCGCCGGTCGACATGTCGAGCCACGCCAAGCCGAGCGCCCCCGAGGCTTCCGCAAGGCAGCACAGATAGTTGTTGGCGCGCGCATCGAGCAGCGATTCTTCCGTGAGCGTGCCGGGTGTCACCACGCGCACGACGTCGCGCCGCACGAGGCTTTTGCCGCTGCCGCGTTTTTTGGCCTCGGCGGCATCCTCGATCTGCTCGCAGATCGCCACGCGGAAACCTTGGCGGATCAGGCGGGCGAGATACGCTTCGTGCGCATGCCATGGCACGCCGCACATCGCGATGGGTTCGCCCGCATGCGTGCCGCGCCGCGTGAGCGTGATATCGAGCGCCTTGGATGCGGCGACCGCATCCTCGAAAAACAGCTCGTAAAAATCGCCCATGCGATAGAACAGCAGCGTGCCCGGATGCTGGCGTTTCAAATCCAGATATTGCGCCATCATCGGCGTGGGCGCGCCGTCGGGCGATGCGGGGCTAACTGGTTCTGACATTGCAGTGCAGCATTTCTGGCGACGCAGGCATTTTGACGAACGAGGTGTATTCCCCGTACCATGGCTTCCCAACACCAAGCAAAAACGATCTTTCGAGGGAAGGCAGACGCATTATGGCGAACGAGACGGGGCCCGTAACCGAACAAGAATCCTTGCTGTTCCACAATCAGGGCGGCAAAGCGGGCAAGATCGAAATCAACGCCACCAAGCCGCTGACCACCCAGCGTGATCTGAGCCTTGCCTATTCGCCGGGCGTCGCATGGCCGTGCCTGCACATCGCAAAAAACCCCGACGCCGCTTACGACTACACCTCCAAGGGCAATCTAGTCGCCGTCATTTCGAACGGCACGGCCGTGCTGGGCTTGGGCGACCTTGGCGCGCTCGGCGGCAAGCCCGTGATGGAAGGCAAGGCCGTTCTGTTCAAACGTTTCGCGGACGTCGATTCGATCGACATCGAGGTCGACACCAAAGACGTCGACAAGTTCGTCGAGTGCGTGCGCTATATCGGCGTCACGTTCGGCGGCATCAACCTTGAAGACATCAAAGCGCCCGAATGCTTCGTGATCGAGCAGCGCTTGCGCGAACTGCTCGACATTCCGGTGTTCCACGACGACCAGCACGGCACCGCGATCGTCGCGGCGGCCGGCCTTATCAACGCGATGGATCTGACCGGGCGCGATTTCAAGACCACCAAGATGGTCATCAACGGCGCCGGGTCGGCCGGCATTGCATGCGCCGAACTGGTCAAGGCCATGGGCATGCCGCATGCCAACGTCATTTTGTGCGACACCAAAGGCGTCATCTACCAAGGGCGCACCGATTCCATGAACCAGTGGAAATCGGCGCACGCGGTGCCAACGTCCGCGCGCACGCTGCAAGAAGCGCTGACGGGCGCGGACGTATTCTTCGGGCTGTCGGCCAAGGGCGCCGTCACGCAGGAGATGGTCAAGATGATGGCGCCCAAGCCCATCATCTTCGCCATGGCCAATCCCGACCCCGAAATCACGCCCGAAGAAGCCAAGCAAGCGCGCCCCGACTGCATCATCGCAACGGGCCGCTCGGACTACGCCAACCAGGTCAACAACGTGCTGGGCTTCCCGTTCATTTTCCGGGGCGCGCTCGACGTGCGCGCGCGCACGATCAACGAGGAAATGAAGGTCGCCGCCGCCCACGCGATCGCGGCGCTTGCGCGCCAGGACGTGCCCGACGATCTGGATGCCGCCTATGGCGGCCAGCGGCTGCGCTACGGACCGGACTATATCATCCCGGTTCCCTTCGATCCGCGGCTGATTTCGGTCGTCCCCGTGGCGGTCGCACAGGCTGCGATGGATTCGGGGGTCGCGCGCAAACCCATCGCGGACATGAACGCCTATCGCCACGCGCTCAACCTGCGCCGCGATCCCACGGGCGCCATGCTCGACCGGATTTTCGAAACCGTGCGCGCCAATCCCAAACGCACCGTCTTCGCCGAAGGCGAGGACCAGAAAACGATTCGCGCCGCGATCAGCTACCGCAACACGGGCTACGGCACGCCGGTGCTGATCGGCCGCGTCGAGCGTATCGAACAGACGATGCGCGAAATGGGGCTCAGCGAAAGCGCGAGCGATCTCGGCCTCGAGATCCACAACGCGCGCCTGTCGACCGAGAACAAGCGCTATACCGACTTCCTCCACGCCAAGCTGCGCCGCTTGGGCTATCTGGAGCGCGATTGCCAACGTCTGGTCAACCAGGACCGCAATATCTTCGCGGCCACCATGGTGGCCGTGGGCGATGCCGACGCGATGGTGACGGGATCAACGCGCAGCTACTACCAAGCGCTCGACGACGTGCGCCGCGTGATCGACGTGGAGAAAGGCAAGCGCTGCATCGGCGTGTCGATCATGATGACCAAGGAGCGCACGGTGTTCATCGCGGACTCGACCGTGACCGAACTGCCGACCGCGCGCGACATGGCCGAAATCGCGATCGGAGCTGCCGCCGCCGCGAGGCGCCTGGGCCACGAGCCGCGCGTCGCCCTCACCTCGTTTTCGAATTTCGGCAACCCGCAGCGCGAGAAAGCAAGCCAGGTGCGCGAGGCCGTGCAGGAACTCGAGCGCATGGCCGAAGCGGGCCGCGGGATCGAATTCGAATTCGACGGCGAAATGAGTCCGGACGTGGCGCTCGACTACGATCTGATGCACCAACTTTTCCCGTTCTGCCGCCTGACGGGTCCGGCCAACGTGCTGGTGATGCCGGGCCTGCATTCGGCCAACATCTCGTCGAAGCTGGTGCAAAAACTGGCCGGCGGGACGATGCTGGGGCCGATCCTGATCGGTCTGTCGAAGCCCGCCCAAATCGTGCCGATCGGCGCGACGGTCGGCGAGATCGTCAATATGGCGGCGCTCGCCGCCTTCCAGTCGATCGCGCGCTGAACTTGTCTAGCCCCGCAGACCTTTGACGATCGCAAGATAGTCGGGGTCTGCGGGATCGACCAAACCGTGACGCACGAAAAAATCGATCAAGACCAGATTGCAATTGTATTTGAAGTCGTTCGTTTCGGCGACGATTTGGGCCACCTTCGCCCACGGCCACAGATAGAACGCCTCGGTTTCGCCGTCGGTGTTGCTGGGCTCGAAATCGGCCGGCATTGCCAGATCGTAGCAAAACTGTACGTCGGGCTTGAGACCGTCGCTGGAATCCATCGTGTACGTGATGGCGCCAACGCACACGGCCTGCTGGGCCAGAGCGGCCGGAATGCCCGCCTCCTCCCAGCATTCTTTGACGAGGTTCTCGCGCAGGCCGAGCCCGACCGGCTGGCCGCCCGCGACCGTATTGTCGAGCATGCCGGGATAAGTGGATTTAGTGCGCGACCGGCGCGCAACCCAAATATGGATCCCGTCAGGCTTTTGGACATAACCCGTCATATGCACGCCGTAGCTGCGGATGCCAAAACTGGGCGCTGCCGCGCGCTCGATTTCGAGCAGCGGCGGCGTGCCCCACGCGGTCAGCACCGGATAGGCTTCGTTACGTCGGCCCGGCACGAAGCCGTCGGCCTCGAGACGGCGCACGATGCGATCGAGCGCCGCACTGCGCGCGGCCGGCGTCGTGAAGGTTTCGGGTAACGACACGCGCGCGTCGGTCACAATCAAAAATTCGCGCAAACGCTCGGCCAATGCGTGGCGCACCGCGCCCACGCGTTGGCCCGCGACATAGAAAGGCCGATACGCGGACGGGTCGTGTTTGTTGCATTCGGCGATACGGTCGAGAAACGACATGGGCGGCTCCGCAGACGGGCTGGCGAGGCGGGGGGCGCTTCTATAGCATGCGCGCTGCCATGTTTGCCCGCGCCCTCGATGCCTGCCGCCGCTACGAAGCGGCGGCCCGACAAGTCCTTGCCGACGCTGTCTTGCGCGACGGGCGCATCGACGCGGCCGCGCTCGAAAAGCGCCAGACCGGCGCGCACGGCTTTGCGTGGCTTGCGACCAACATTGCGGGCCTCGACGCGCTGGCGGTTTGGGCCGCGCAAACCGAGTCCGACCCGTCGAGCCTTCTGATCGCGCGGCTTGGATTTGCCGAAGGCCTCGCGCGCTTGGCCTTCGGCGTGCCGATGGGCCAGAACGAAACGGTCCGGCCCTTCGAAATGGGGATCGCTGCGCAGGCCGCTTCCCTTGCCGCCGATCCGGCCGTCGCTTGCCTGCTTGCCGATCCCGAAGTGCCGGCCCTGCGCGCGCAATTGGTCGCGTCGATGGACAGCGCGTGCATCGCCGCCGACCCCGATATGGACGGCGATCTTTTGCAGATGCGCGACACGCTGCGCCGCTTCGCGCAAAAAGAAATCGTGCCGCACGCCAATCGCTGGCATCGCGACGATGCCGAGATCCCGCTGGCGACCGTCGACGGGCTGGCGGCCCTTGGCGTGTTCGGGCTGTGCGTGGCGCAGGAACATGGCGGCATGGGCTTGGGCAAAATCGCGATGTGCGTCGCGTCCGAAGAATTGTCGGCCGCGCACCTGGCCACCGGATCGCTTGCCACGCGCGCCGAGATCGCGTGCGAGTTGATCGGCAGCGCAGGCACGCACGCGCAGCGCCACCGATATCTGCCGGCGATCGCCGCCGGCACCTGCCTGCCGACAGCCGTGTTTACCGAGCCCGACACGGGTTCGGATTTGGGCGCCGTTCGCACGCGCGCGTGGCGCGACGGTGCGGCTTGGCGGCTGTCGGGGGCCAAGACCTGGATTACGCATGCCGCGCGCGCCGATCTGATGGTCATACTTGCGCGCACCGATCCCCAGAGTCGGGACCATCGCGGATTGTCGATGTTCCTGGCGCCCAAGCCGCGCGGGGACGCGTTTCCGGCCGCCGGCATGTCGGGCAGCGAGATCCGCACGCTCGGCTATCGCGGCATGAAGGAGTACGAGCTGGCTTTCGACAATTTCGAAATGCCGGACGACGCGTTGCTGGGCGATGCCCCCGGCAACGGCTTTCGACAATTGATGGCGACGTTCGAATCCGCGCGCATCCAGACGGCCGCGCGCGCGGTGGGGGTAGCGGAGGCTGCGACCTTGACGGCGCTTGCCTATGCGCGCACGCGTCGCCAGTTCGGCAAACCGATCGTCGAATTTCCGCGCGTGCATGCCAAGCTCGCCGCGATGGCGGTCGAGACCACCGTCGCGCGCCTGTTGACGCGCAAGGCCGCCGGCGCAAAAGATTCGGGACGGCGCTGCGATATCGAAGCGGGCATGGCGAAGCTTTATGCCGCGCGCGCCGCGTGGATGGCCGCCGACGACGGCGTGCAGATTCACGGCGGCAACGGCTACGCCGAAGAATACGCCGCCGCGCGCCTGTTGGCCGACGCGCGCATCTTGAATATTTTCGAAGGGGCTGCCGAAATTCAGGCCAATATCGTCGCGCGCGGGTTGCTGGAGCGGAGGAACTGAGACGATGCGGTTTGTCCTGTCGGTATTGGCGCTGCTGCTGGCGTTTGCCGTGCCCGCAAAGGCCAACGAGACCGAATGGCGGCGCTTGGCGCGCGAGTTGCGCTTGGCCGACGTCGACGGGTTTGTCGAAACTGTCAAGAGCGTGCGCGACACCGGAAAACTCCCCGCCGCACGCTATATCGACAAAAATGCTGCCGAAAAACTCGGCTGGCGGCCCGGTGCGGATCTGTGCCGTGTCGCCCCCGGCAAGGCGATCGGCGGCGACCGGTTTTTCAACCGCGAGGGCCGCTTGCCCGCGGCGCCGAACCGGCGCTGGACCGAGGCCGATCTCGATTTCGATTGCGGCAGGCGCAACGCAAAACGCTTGGTCTTTTCCAACGATCGGCTGGTCTTTGTTACCGTCGACCATTACGGCAGCTTCCGCGAGGTTGCGAAATGAAGCGCGCGAAACTGACGGCCGAACACGATTCGATGGACAAGATTTACACGCAACTCACCACGGACTTGGCGCTGCCGGCGCATTTCGGGCGCAATCTGGATGCGCTGTGGGACGCGCTGCTGCGCGACGTGGAGGGGCCGTTCGAGATCGTGTGGCCGGGTGCTTCGAGTGCCGGCAAAATAATCGGCCCCAAATTCAAAGCGCTGCTGGCGTTGCTGTCGGAACTTGAAGAAGCGCGCGACGACTTCAAATTCAAGCGGCGCTAGACTTTGCGCGCCGCACGCCCTAGGTAACGGGCATGAGCCTGTTGCTGACCCTGCTGCCCTATCTGATCGGCGCCGTGATTTTGGGCGTCGTCGCGTCGCTGTTTACCGGCCTGGGCGGCATGGCGCATGGCGGCGAATTCAACAAGCGCAACGGCAATCGCATGATGCGCTGGCGCGTGGGCCTTCAAGGCGCCGCGCTCATTCTGCTCCTCCTCTATATGTGGCTGAAAAGAAACTATGGTTAGACTGACGCGCATCTACACCAAGGGCGGCGACACGGGCCAAACGTCGCTGGGCGACGGCGAACGGGTCGCCAAATTCGACGACCGCGTGGCCGCTTACGGCACGGTCGACGAGGCCAACGCCTGCATCGGCCTCGCGCGCCAGCACGCGACGGGCGGGACCGATCTGATGCTCGCGCGCATCCAGAACGATCTGTTCGATTTGGGCGCCGATTTGTGCACGCCCGAATCGCCCGATCCCAAATACCCGCCCTTGCGTATCGTCGAAGCGCAGGTCGTGCGGCTCGAACATGAAATCGACGCGATGAACGAGAAACTTGCGCCCCTCAACTCGTTCATTTTGCCCGGCGGCAGCGCGCTCGCCGCAAACCTGCATCTGGCCCGCACGGTGGCGCGGCGCGCCGAGCGCGAGATCGTCAGGCTCGCGACGCACGCGGCCGTCAATCCGGCGGCGATCCGCTACATCAACCGGCTGTCGGACCATCTGTTTGTTCTGTCGCGCCACGCCAACGAAGACGGCGCCAGCGACGTTTTATGGGTCCCCGGCAAGAACCGCGGCTAGCCGCCTGCCCAGATTGACGAAGCTGGACGCCGCGCCTATTGTCCGCACCTTGTTTTGAACCGGAACGGACTGGGTTGTGCCAATGAAAGTGCTGGTCGCCGTCAAGCGAGTTGTCGATTACAACGTCAAAATCCGCGTCAAGGCCGACAAGTCGGGCGTCGAGCTTGCCAACGTGAAGATGTCGATGAATCCGTTCGACGAAATCGGCGTCGAAGAAGCCGTGCGCCTCAAAGAAAAGGGCGCCGCCACAGAAATCGTCGCCGTGTCGCTGGGCGTGGCCCAATGCCAGGAAACGCTGCGCACGGCGCTTGCCATGGGCGCGGATCGCGGCATTTTGGTGCAGACCGAGACCGAGTTGCAGCCGCTGTCGGTCGCAAAATGCCTGAAGGCCGTGATCGACAAGGAGCAGCCCGGCCTCGTCATTCTGGGCAAGCAGGCAATCGACGACGATTGCAACCAGACGGGCCAGATGCTGGCGGCCCTGCTGGGCTGGCCGCAGGGCACGTTCGCCTCGAAGCTCACGCTCGCAGACGGCGGCCTGGAAGTGGAGCGCGAAATCGACGGCGGGCTCGAGACTGTGGCGCTCAAACTGCCCGCGATCGTGACGACCGATCTGCGCTTGAACGAGCCGCGCTATGCGAGCCTGCCCAACATCATGAAGGCGAAGAAAAAACCCATCGACACGCACACGCCCGAGGCGCTGGGCGTGGATGTGGCGCCGCGTCTGGTGACGCTGAAGGTCGAAGATCCGCCCAAGCGCAGTGCGGGCATCAAAGTGCCCGATGTCGCGACGCTGGTTGCCAAGCTGCAAGACGAAGCCAAGGTGATTTGAGATGACGATCCTCGTTGTTGCCGACCACGACGGCGCCGCCCTCAAACCCGCTACGCTCAACGCCGTGACGGCGGCCCTCAAGATGGGCGGTGCCGTCGAGATTCTGGTGGCGGGTGCGGGTATCGCTGGCGTTGCGGCCGAAGCCGCCAAGATCGCGGGCATTGCCAAAGTGCTGGCCGCCGACGACGCGTCGCTCGGCCATGCCTTGCCCGAAAATCTTGCCAATCTGCTCGTCAAGCTTGCCGCAGGCCGCACGCATATCGTGGCGGCGGCGACGGCGGTCAACAAAAACGCCATGCCGCGCGCGGCCGCGCTGCTCGATGCGATGCAGATTTCCGAAATCGTCGAAGTCGTTTCGCCCGACACGTTCGTGCGGCCGATCTATGCCGGCAACGCGCTGGCAACCGTGCAGTCGAAAGACGCCATCAAGATCGTGACCGTGCGCGCGACCGCGTTTCCGGCCGCGAGCCTTGGCGGTGCCGCGCCGATCGAAGCGGTTGCGGGCACGGCCGACAGCGGCCTCGCGCGCTTCGTGCGCCAAGAACTGTCGAAGTCCGAACGGCCCGAATTGACGGCAGCCAAGGCGGTCGTTTCGGGCGGTCGCGGCATGGCATCGGGCGAGAATTTCAAAACCTATATCGAGCCCTTGGCCGACAAGCTCGGTGCGGCCGTCGGCGCCAGCCGCGCGGCGGTCGATGCGGGTTTTGCGCCCAACGACTGCCAGGTCGGCCAGACGGGCAAAGTCGTTGCGCCCGATCTTTACGTGGCGGTCGGCATTTCGGGGGCGATCCAGCATCTTGCCGGCATGTCGGCGTCCAAGACGATCGTGGCCATCAACAAGGATGAAGAAGCGCCGATCTTCCAGGTCGCCGATTACGGCCTGGTCGGCGATCTGTTCAAACTGGTTCCGGAATTGACGGCGGCCCTGCCGCCGCGCAAATAGTTTTTGGAAAACGGGGAAAAACCATGATTCAGAAAATCGGCGTCATCGGTGCCGGCCAGATGGGCAATGGCATCGCGCATGTCTGCGCCGTCAACGGCTTCGAGGTGCGCCTGCTCGACGCCAATCCCGACTCGCTCGCCAAGGCGGTTGCGACCATCGGCGCCAACATGGACCGCCAGATCAAAAAAGGTGCCATGACGCAGGCCGACAAAGATGCGGCCATCGCGCGCATTTCAACCGGCACGGACTACGCGATTTTCTCCGACAGCCATCTGGTCATCGAAGCGGCGACCGAAAACGAAGCGGTCAAGCGCGAGATTTTCAAGAAGCTGTGCCCGCATCTGACCAAAACGGCGCTGATCGCGTCCAATACGTCGTCGATTTCGATCACGCGTCTGGGCGCTTCGACCGATCGCGCGGGGCAGTTCATGGGCATGCACTTCATGAACCCGGTGCCCGTGATGCAGCTGGTCGAGCTGATCCGCGGCATCGCGACGTCGAACGAGACCTACGAGGCCGTCAAGGAACTGACCGCCAAGCTCGGCAAGATCTCGGCGACAGCCGAAGATTTCCCGGCCTTCATCGTCAACCGCATCTTGCTGCCGATGATCAACGAAGCCGTCTACACGCTGTACGAAGGCGTTGGCTCCGTCGAATCGATCGACACGGCCATGAAGCTTGGCACCAACCATCCGATGGGCCCGCTGGAGCTGGCCGACTTTATCGGCCTCGATACGTGCCTTGCGGTCATGCACGTGCTTTATGACGGGCTTTCGGATTCCAAATATCGCCCGTGCCCGCTGCTGGTCAAATATGTCGAAGCGGGCTGGCTCGGCCGCAAGACCAAGCGCGGTTTCTACGACTATTCGGGACCGAAGCCCGTTCCCACCCGCTGAAATGGTAGACGCCGACGATATCGCATTTGCAGGGCGGCTGGCGGATGCGGCGGCAGCGATCGTGCTCGGCTATTTTCGTACCGCCATCTCTGTCGACGACAAGGCGGATGCCTCGCCAGTCACCATCGCCGACCGCGAAGCGGAAGCAGCGATGCGCGCGCTGATCGCCAAAGAACGCCCCGGCGACGGCATTATCGGCGAGGAATTCGGGCGCGAGCGGGCGGATGCCGGACGCGTATGGGTGCTCGATCCGATCGACGGCACCAAATCGTTCATCAGCGGTCGGCCGATGTTCGGCACGCTTGTGGGCTTGGCCGTTGACGGCGTGCCGGAACTGGGCGTGATCGATTGTGCGGCCGTCGGCGAACGCTGGACGGGTGCACGCGGCGGCCAGACCAGCCATCGCCTGCGCGACGGCACGTCGAAGATTGTGCGCACGCGCGCTTGCGCATCGCTCGACAAGGCGACGCTCTATTGTTCGTCGCCGCTGATGTTCAAAGAGAACTTCCCGGCGTTCGAACGCGTGCGCACGCAGGCGAAACTGCCGATGTATGGCGGCGATTGCTACGCCTACGGTTTGGTGGCTTCGGGTTTCGCCGATCTCGACATCGAAGCGGGGCTTGGCATTTACGATTATGTGGCCGTCGCCCCGGTGATCCAGGGGGCGGGCGGCGTCATGACCGATTGGCACGGCCAGGCGCTGACGCTTGCCAGCGACGGCCGCGTCGTGGCCGCAGGCGATTCGCGCGTCCACGCGGCAGCGCTGGCCGCGCTCGGCAGCTAGACCCAGCCGCCGTCCACGATCAATTGCTGGTTCGTGATTGCCGACGCGGAATCGGACGCCAAAAACAGCACGGTCTTGGCAATTTCTTCCGGTTGCAATTGGCGCTTCAAGCACTGGCGTTCCAGAATTTCGCGCTCGCCCGCAGGGGTCAGCCATTTTTCGATCTGGCGCTTGGTCATGATCCAGCCCGGTACCACGCAATTGACGCGGATATTGTCGGGGCCGAATTCGCGCGCCAGCACGCGCGTGAGGCCATGGGCGGCGGATTTTAGCGTGGCATACGCGCTCAAATCCGCCGAGCCCATCATCCACGACACCGAGCCAAAATTGACGATGGCGCCGCCGCCAATCCGCTTCATATCGACGATAGCTTCCTGCGCTGCGAAATAGGCGGGACGCAGATTGACCGCGACGCGATCGTCGAAATAGTCGGGCGTCACGTCCAGAAAATTGTGGCGCTCGTCGTTGGCGGCGTTGTTGAGCAAAATCGCAACCGGCCCAAAGCGCTTGCGCAAATGCGCGAACGCTGCCTTCAAGGCAGGGATGTCGCGCAGATCGCACGGCGCGTAGGCGACATTGGGGCCAAGTTCGGCGGCGAGCGCTTGCGATGGCGCCTCGGCGATATCGACAAAACTCACCTTGGCGTGCTGGGCAGCAAAGGCGCGCACGATCGCCTCGCCGATGCCCGAGCCGCCGCCGGTAACGAACACATGTTTGCCAGCAAGATCGGGATAGGTCGCGTTCATGGAGCGGCACCGGGGCCGGGAGTCGCGCCCGGCGGGCATTTGCCTAAAATGATCATGCCAAGGACCTCGTCTTTGCTGACATCGCCGACCCGCGCGGTTCCCACGAGGCGGCCATTTTTCATGACGCTGACCCGATCGGCAAGATCGAACACGTCGTGGATATCGTGGCTGATCAAGAATATGCCGATGCCCTGACGCTTGAGTTCGAGCACCAATTCGCCGACCTGTTTGGTTTCGGCAGGGCCCAACGCGGCCGTGGGTTCGTCCATGATCAGGATCTTGGCGTCGAAATAGATTGCGCGCGCGATCGCGACCGACTGGCGCTGGCCGCCCGACAAAGCGCGCACCGGTTCTTTGAAGCGTTGAAAATGCGGATTGAGGCGCGCCATCACCTTACGCGTCTCCGACTCCATCGCCGCATCGTCGAGCAGACCCCAGCGCGTGACGATCTCGCGGCCCAAAAAGATATTCGCGGCAGCATCGACATTGTCGGCCAGCGCCAGCGTCTGGTAGATCGTCTCGATACCGTGCGCCTTGGCGTCGCGCGGGCTGGCGATGCGCGCGGGCGCGCCGCGCACGCGAATTTCGCCAGCATCGGCCGGATAGGCGCCCGACAGAATTTTGATAAGCGTCGATTTGCCGGCCCCGTTATGGCCCAGCAGCGCCACGACTTCGCCCGGATTGAGATCGATCGACACGCCGTCGACCGCCTTGATGCCGCCGAACGCGATCGACATATCGCGCATTTCGACCAATGGCGCGCTCATTTGATCCCCCGGCGATAGACCGTATCGACCCAAACGGCGAAGACGAGCACCAACCCCACGACGATGTTTTGCATCGGCGCATCGACGCCCAGCAGCACCATGCCGGACTGCAAGGACTGCATCACGAGCGCGCCCAGCATGGCACCCGCGATCGTACCAAGTCCGCCCGCCAGCGACGTGCCGCCGATCACGGCAGCGGCGATGACGTAAAGTTCGTCGAGCGTACCCGCGGCGTTCGTCGCGGCATTGAGACGCGCGGTCGAGATGCACGCAGCAATGCCGCACAAAACGCCCATCAGACCGAAGACTTTCATCAACGTGCGCCGCGTATTGACGCCCGACAATTCGGCCGCTTCCGGATTGCCGCCGATCGCAAACACGTAGCGGCCAAATCGCGTGCGCGTGGCAAGCAACGTCATGGCAATGCCGACCGCCAGCGCCACAAGGACCGGCACCGCAAGCCCATGCCCGATAAACACGCCGCCGGGCGGAATCGCCAGCCCCTGCGCTTGCCACAGGCGCTCGGCGACGCGCGCGGGCAAAAAATAGCTGTTGGCGACGGTGACCGCGCCGATCACCGCCCCGCACGAAAGTGCCGCGATGACGGTTTCGGCCCATATCGGCCGTACCGGGAATCCGAAACTGCGCTGGCGGCTGCGCGCCATGCCAAGCGCCGCCAAGATCGCGGCGCACGCGGCAAGCGCAACGACCCACGAGAGCGATGCGCCGATCGCCCCCTCGATGCCACCCCCAAGCTTGCGAAACGTACCGTCCATCGGTGCCACGGTCTGGCCTTGCGTGACCCACCACGCCGCGCCGCGCCACACCAGCAAACCGCCCAGCGTAACGATAAACGACGGGATGCCCAGATACGCGATCAACGCGCCGTGCAGCAGCCCGATTGCCCCGCCCGCCAGCATCGCGCCGACAACGGCCAGCAACCATGTCGCCGGATGTTCGAGTCCGATCAGATCGGGCAGCAGGCGCGCTTGCAGCACGCCCACCAGCATGCCGACAAAACCAAGCGTGGCGCCGACCGACAGGTCGATATTGCGCGTGACGATGATCAGAACCATGCCGCACGCCATCACCGCGATGGATGCGGTTTGCACCGACAGGTTCCATAAATTTCGCGGCGTCAGAAACGCGCCGCCCGACAGAACATCGAAGCCGATCCAGATGACGGCCAACGCCCCCAGCATGCCGACAAGCCGCGGATCGACTTCAAGTTCGCGCAGCTTGGCGGTCATGCCGGGGATTCGTGGTTCAGTTGCAGGCGGCGACGCGACCCGCAGGCACGCCTTGGCAAACGGCCGCTTTGGTTGACCAGCCTGCATCGATCACCACGGCCAGATTGTCGCGCGTGACCGGAACCGGGCGCAGGAAGATCGCGTGCATGTTGGCCTTGTTGGGGCCCTGGTTCCACACCATCGAACCCGGAATTTCCGCGAGCTTCTTGCCCCCGGCAAGCTGGACGGCGATCTCGGCAGCCGTACGACCCAATTCGCGCGCATCCTTCCAGATCGTCACCGTCTGCGTACCAAGCGCCACGCGATTGAGCGCTGCACGGTCCGCATCTTGGCCCGATACCGGCACGGCGCCCGCAAGCCCTTGGGCTGCAAGTGCGGCAATGGCGCCGCCGCCCGTGCCGTCGTTTGCCGCAACAACCGCATCGACCTTGTTTTGGTTGCGCGTGAGGAACTGTTCCATGTTGCGCTGGGCATTGGCGGGCAGCCAGCCGTCGGTAAAGGCCTCGCCGACATTCTTGATTTTACCGGAATCGATGTGGGGCTTCAGAATTTCCATCGAACCTTGGAAGAGGAAATTCGCGTTGGGGTCAGCACCCGAACCCTTGATGAACACATAATTGCCCTCGGGCTTCGCTTTCAGCACTTCGCGCGCCATCATGCGACCGACCTCGACATTGTCGAAGGTCAGATAGAAGGCGTTCGGATTTTCGATCAGGCGATCGTAGCCAACGATGGCAATGCCTTCGTTGACGGCTTTTTCGATCGCCGGGCGAACGGCTTGTGCGTCTTGCGCGAGCACGATGAGCGCCTTGGCGCCGCGCGCGATCAGGCTTTCGATATCGGTGAGCTGCTTGGCGGGCGACGATTGCGCGTCGGCCGACAGATACGTGCCGCCGGCCCGCTCGATCGCGGTTTTCATCGCGGCTTCGTCGGTCTTCCAACGCTCTTCTTGAAAATTCGACCAGCTGACGCCGATCACGGGGCCGCGCGCTTGCGCAAATAGCGGACTTGCCGCGACCATCGAAGCCGCGAAAACAGAAGCGGCGAGCAAATGACGACGTTGCATTGCGTGTTCCTCCCGAATGTTTGTGAGCGGCCTTGAGGCACGCGTTCCAACTATTCAGCCTGCGATCCGGGATCGTGTCAATTTTTATTTTCGCTGTAAAACTAAATAGACTGGTTTTTGAATTACAAACGTAATAATATTACTTTATTGGGAAAAACTACAAGAGTATGGCTGATTTTACTTCGATTCTCGAAGAAACGCAGATTCTTGGCCGTCCGCGCGTCGAGCGATTGGTTTTGGCGCATCTGCGTCAATTTGGTGCCAGCGCACGCGTCGATTTGGCACGCCATTTGGGTTTGAGTGCCGCGACCGTGTCGGCCGCCACCGCCGCGTTGACGGCGCGCGGCGTTCTGATGGAAGTCGCGGCACCGACGGGCGTCGGGTATTTCAAGCGCGGGCGCCCGCCCGTGCAGCTCGATTTTGCGCCCCAAGCCGGCGCGGTCGCGAGCCTGCGCGTAAGTTTTGCGCGCGTCGAGTTGGCGATCGCCGACGCGCAAGGCCGCTTAGGGCGCACGATCGCCGAGGCCATCCATTTGCGCGGCAAGGATGCGGATACAGTCGCAACGGAACTTGGCGCATTTGTCGATCGGGCAAGCACGGCATTGGCCGCACCAAAACTGGCTGCGCTTGCGATCGCGTTCCAGGGATTTGTCGATGCGGAGCGCGGCGTCGTGGTGTGGAGCCCCGTGCTCGATTGTCGCGATCTCGATTTGGGCGTGCGGCTGCAGCGCCATTTGAACTGTCCGGTCGCGATCGAAAACGACGCCGGCGCCTTGGCGCTAGGCGTGGCGCGGCGCGATCCGCGTTATGCGCGCGGACGCACGGCGGCCATTTTGCTGGGCGAGGGCGTCGGTCTTGGCCTGCTGTTCGACGGCAAGCTCTATCGCGGCGTGCGCGCGGGCGGCAGCGAGTACGGCCATATCCGCATCGGCGCGCACGGGCCCCAATGCCGCTGCGGGATGCGCGGGTGCATCGAAGCTTCGATCGCCGATTACGCGCTCTATCGCGACGTGCGCTTGGCGATGGGCACGCCCGAACCCGTCGCGGGCGCCGCCCCCAGCGAAGCGGAAATGACGGCCCTTGTGGCGGCCGCCTTGAACGGCAATGCGCGCGCAGCCGCCGTTTTCGATGCGGCCGCCCAGGTGCTGGCGGAAGGCGTGTCGATCCTGCTGCAATTGCTGCAGCCCGAACATATCGTCGTGTCGGGGCCGGGTGCGCGCGCGCGCGTTTTGCTGGAACCGGCATTGCGCCGCCATCTGGCAGGCCTCGCGACCCCCGGTATTTTCGAGCACAGCCATGTGGAATTTGCCGATTTCGATCCGAGCCAGTTCCTGGAGGGCGCTTTGCGTCGCGGGCTCGAAACGCTCGACGACAGCCTCGCCACCGGCACCCCTTGATGGGCAGCCCCCTTTCGGTCGCCCATAAGAGCTATTTTCCGGCCCGCAAAAAGCGCTAGTCTTACTTCCGACCCCTTTTGCGATGGATGCCCCCGATGCGCGCCGCCCTTCTTGCCCTAAGCCTTCTTGCCGCACTGCCCGCCAGCGCGCAGAATCTCGCCCCCGGCACCGGCCCCAAGCACGCGATCGCCATGCATGGCGACATCAAATACCCGGCAGACTTCCCCCATTTCCATCACGTGAACCCGCAAGCCCCCAAGGGCGGCGAGGTGCGCCTGCACGCCATCGGCACTTTCGACAATTTCAATCCCTGGATCATTCGTGGCCTTGCCGCGGGCGTGGTCGGCCTTACCGTCGAAACGATGATGGCGAGTTCCGACGACGAACCCTTTACGATGTACTGCCTGATCTGCGAAACGGTCGAGACGCCTGCCGACCGTTCGTGGGTCGAGTTTACGATGCGCGCAGGCGCTCGCTTCCACGACGGCTCGCCCATCGAACCAGAAGACGTGATCTGGACGTTCGAAACGCTGAAGGCCAAAGGCCGTCCGTTCTATCGCGCCTATTACGCCGACGTGGTGAGAGCGGAAAAAACGGGCCCGCGCAAAGTGCGGTTTGTGTTTCGCAACGGCGAGAACCGCGAACTGGCACTGATCGTTGGACAGGTCCCCGTTCTGTCGCGCAAATGGTGGGCGGACAAAGAGTTCGACCGGCCGCTGAGCGAGCCGCCGCTGGGCTCGGGCCCCTACCGCATCGACAGTTTCGAGATGGGCCGCAATACGGTGCTGCGCCGCGTCGCCGACCATTGGGCGCGCGACCTGCCGGTCAGTCGCGGGCGCCACAATTTCGATACGATGCGCTACGACTGGTTTCGCGATCCGACCGTGGCGCACGAAGCGTTCCTTGCGGGCAATTTCGACGTCAAGCTTGAGAACATCGCCCGCCAATGGGCCCAGGGCTACGAAACCCCGGCCTTGCGCGACGGGCTGTTCCGCAAGCTGGAGATTGCCGAGACGCGCGTCGCGGGCATGCAGGCATTTGCGATGAATTCGCGCCGCAAACCCTTCGACGATCGGCGCGTACGCCAAGCGCTCGCTTACGCCTTCGACTACGAATGGTCGAACAAAAATCTTTTCTTCGACGCCTACAAGCGCACCCGCAGCTATTTCGACAATTCCGAACTGGCCGCGCGCGGCCTGCCGCAGGGCGAAGAACTGGCGATCTTGGAGCGGCTGCGCGCCAAATTGCCGCCCGAGCTTTTTACGGCCGAATACAATCCGCCCAAAACCGACGCGACCGGCAATATCCGCGAGGGTTTGCGCGACGCGACGCGTCTGCTGCGCGAGGCGGGCTGGCGCATCGACAACCAGCGCCTGGTCGATGCCACCGGCAAGCAGATGGAATTCGAGATTTTGATCCATCAAGGCCAGGCCGGTTTCGAGCGCGTGATCGGGCCGTTTGTCGCCAACCTCAAGCGCCTGGGCATCGAGGCGCGCATTCGCAATGTGGACGTGGCGCAGTACCAGAATCGCACCGACGATTTCGATTTCGACATGATCGTCTCGGGCTGGGGCCAGTCGGAGTCGCCGGGCAACGAACAGCGGGATTTTTGGACGTCCGCGAAGGCCGACCAAAAAGGTTCGCGCAACGTGCTCGGCATCAAGGACCCGGCGATCGACGAACTGGTCGAACTGCTGATCGCCTCGCAAGATCGCGAGAGTCTGGTCCAGCGCACGCGCGCGCTCGACCGCGCCCTGCAATGGGGCCATTGGACGATCCCGAATTGGTATTCGGACGTCGATCGCGTGGCGGCGTGGGATCGCTTCGGCATGCCCGCCTCGACGCCGAAATCGGGCTTCGATCTGAGCGTCTGGTGGTTCGATTCGGCCAAAGACGCGAATTTGCGCGCCCGTCGCGGCCGCTGATGCTCGGCTATCTGTTCCGCCGATTGCTGCTGATCGTGCCGACATTGCTCGGCATCATGATCGTCAATTTTACGATCATCCAGGCAGCTCCAGGCGGCCCGATCGACGTGGTTTTGGCCGAATTACGGGGCATTTCCACGGACCCTACGCAGCGCATCGCGGGCGGCGGCGGGGCCGAGGTGCAGGCGCGCGAGCGGGCAGGCGACGCGCGCTATCGCGGCGCGCAAGGGCTCGACCCCGAGCTGATCAAAGAGCTCGAGCGCGAGTTCGGTTTCGACAAACCGCCGGTCGAACGCTTCGTTGCCATGCTCGTCAAATACGCGACATTCGATTTCGGCCGTTCGTTTTTCAAGGACCGTCCTGTCGTCGATCTGGTGCTCGAAAAAATGCCGGTGTCGATTTCGCTGGGGCTGTGGACCACGCTCATCGTCTATCTGGTGTCGATTCCGCTCGGCATTCGCAAAGCAGTGCGCGACGGCTCGCGCTTCGACGTGTGGACCTCGGGGGCCGTGATCATCGGCTATGCGATCCCGAGTTTCCTGTTCGCCGTTCTGCTGATCGTGCTGTTTGCGGGCGGGCGCTTTTTCGATCTGTTCCCGCTGCGCGGGCTGGCATCGGACGGTTTCGCCGACATGCCGTGGTGGCGCCAAGCGCTCGACTATGCGTGGCACATGGCGCTCCCCGTGCTGGCGATGACGGTCGGCGGATTTGCAAGCCTTACCATGCTCACCAAAAATTCGTTCCTCGACGAGATCGGCAAACAATATGTCGTGACCGCGCGCGCCAAAGGCCTGGCCGAGCGGCGCGTGCTGTACGGGCACGTGTTCCGCAACGCGATGCTGATCGTGATCGCGGGCTTTCCGGCCGCGTTCGTGTCGATCTTTTTCACGGGCTCGCTGCTGATCGAGATCATTTTTTCGCTCGACGGGCTGGGGCTGCTGGGGTTCGAGGCGGCGATCAATCGCGACTATCCGCTGATGTTCGCGACGCTCTATTTTTTCACGCTGCTCGGTCTGGTCATGAAGATCGTCTCGGACGTCGCCTATACGCTGATCGATCCGCGCATCGATTTCGAGCGGCGGGCATGAAACTTTCGGAGCTGAATCGCCGCAGGCTTGCCAATTTCCGCGCCAATCGGCGCGGCTTCTGGTCGCTATGGATTTTCCTGGCCCTGTTCGGCCTGTCGCTGGCAAGCGAGCTTGTGGCCAACGACCAGCCGATTTTGGTGCGCTACGATGGACAGCTGTTCGTGCCGTTCGCCAAATCCTATCCCGAGACGGCTTTCGGCGGCGAGTTCGAAACGAGGGCCGATTATCGCGACCCTGCGGTCGAAGCGCTGATCGAAGCCAAGGGCTGGATTTTGTGGCCGCCGATCCGCTTTTCCTATCGCACGGTCAATCTCGAACTGCCGGTCCCTGCTCCCGCCCCGCCGTCCGCCGACAATTGGCTCGGCACCGACGACCAGGGCCGCGACGTGGTCGCGCGCTTGCTCTACGGGTTCCGTGTCTCGGTGCTGTTCGGCCTCACGCTCACGCTCCTGTCGTCGATCGTGGGCGTAATCGCAGGCGCCATTCAGGGCTATTACGGCGGCTGGGTTGATCTTGCGTTCCAGCGTTTCATCGAAATCTGGGACGGGCTGCCGCAGCTTTATATGCTGATCATTCTGGCCGCCTTCGTGGAGCCCAATTTCTTCTGGCTGCTGGGCTTGCTGCTGCTATTCCAATGGATGGGACTGGTCGGCGTGGTGCGCGCCGAGTTCTTGCGCGCGCGAAATTTCGACTATGTGCGCGCGGCGCGCGCTTTGGGCGCGAGCGATGCGTCGATCATGTTCCGCCACGTGCTGCCCAATGCGATGGTGGCAACCCTGACCTTTATGCCGTTCATTCTGTCGGGCTCGGTCGTTGCGCTCACCTCGCTCGACTTTTTGGGTTTCGGCATGCCGCCGGGTTCGGCGTCGCTTGGCGAATTGCTGGGGCAAGGAAAGTCGAATCTCAATGCGCCGTGGCTCGGCCTGACGGCATTCTTCACGCTGGCAATCATGCTGTCGCTGCTCGTCTTCATCGGCGAGGCGGCCCGCGATGCGTTCGACCCGCGCAAAACCTTTCGCATCGAGATCGATCCATGAGCACGCCCCTGCTGCAAATCCGCGATCTGAGCGTCGTTTTCGGCGCGGGCACGAAGCGGCCGTTTGTTGCGGTCGATCGCGTGTCGTTCGATCTGCGGCGCGGCGAGACGCTGGCGCTAGTCGGCGAGTCGGGCTCGGGCAAGTCGGTTACGGCGCTGTCGATCCTGCAATTGCTGCCCTATCCAGCGGCCAGCCATCCGGCACCGTCTTCGGTTGTCTTCGACGGGCAGCAATTGGTGGGAGCGGGCGAAACGGCGCTGCGCACGGTGCGCGGCAATCGCATCGCGATGATCTTCCAGGAGCCGATGACGAGTCTCAATCCGCTCCACACGATCGAAAAACAGATTGCCGAAGCGTTGCTGCTGCACAAGGGCCTGAGTGGGTCGGCCGCACGAAAACGCATCGTCGAGCTGCTGCATCTGGTGGGCTTGGGTGCGCAGGCGGAAAAACGCCTCGACGCGTACCCGCACCAATTGTCGGGCGGCCAGCGCCAGCGCGTGATGATCGCCATGGCGCTTGCCAACGAACCCGACATTCTGATCGCCGACGAGCCGACGACGGCCGTCGACGTGACCATCCAGGCGCAGCTTTTGAAGCTCCTGAAGGAGCTCCAGGAAAAGCTCGGCATGGCGATGCTGTTCATCACGCACGATCTTGGCATCGTTCGCAAACTGGCGCATCGCGTGTGCGTGATGCAAAAGGGGCGCATCGTCGAAGCGGGCGAGACGGCCGCCATGTTCGCGAATCCGCAGCACGACTATACGCGGCATTTGCTGGCGGCCGAACCCAAGGGCAAGGTCGGCAAACGCGATGCGAACGCGCCCGAGATCGTCGTCGCCACAGACGTGAAAGTCTGGTTTCCAATCAAAGCCGGGCTGCTGCGCCGCACGGTCGGACACGTCAAGGCGGTCGATGGCATTGGCTTCGCCCTCAAAGCCGGCCATACGCTAGGCGTGGTCGGCGAGAGCGGCTCTGGCAAGACGACGCTGGGGTTGGCGCTGCTGCGCTTGACGCAAGCCCAGGGCCATGTCCTCTTCGACGGGCGCGACGTGATGCGCCAATCCGCGCAGGATCTGCGCGCGCTGCGCCGCGAGATGCAGATCGTCTTCCAAGATCCCTACGGCTCGCTGAGCCCGCGCATGTCGGTGGTCGATATTGTCGCCGAAGGCCTCAAAATTCACGGAATCGGCGATGCGGCCGCGCGCGATGCGGCGGTTGTCGCGGCGCTCGAAGAAGTGCGCCTCGATCCCGCCACACGCCACCGCTATCCGCACGAATTTTCGGGCGGCCAACGACAGCGCATCGCGATCGCGCGCGCGCTCGTGCTCAAGCCCAAATTCCTCGTGCTCGACGAGCCGACCTCGGCGCTCGACATGTCGGTGCAAGCGCAGATCGTCGATCTGCTGCGCGAATTGCAGGACCGCTACAAGCTTGCCTATCTTTTCATCAGCCACGACCTCAAAGTCGTGCGCGCGCTCGCCGACGAAGTCATGGTCATGAAGGACGGCGCCGTCGTGGAACACGGGCCCGCGCAGCGCATTTTCGATGCCCCGCAACAGCCTTATACCAAGGCGCTGATCGCCGCCGCCTTCGCGCACGACGTGGTCGCCCATGAAGGGGCGCGGATCTAGACATGAAGCTGCTTTTTGTGTCCAACTCCGACCGCGTCGATGCTTGGCGTCGCGTCTTTGCCGACCAAGCGCCCGAGATCGAATTTGTCGATGCGCGCGAGCCGCACGAACCCGACGCGATCGATTTTGCGCTTGTCTGGCAATATCCGCCGGGCGCTTTGAAGGCCTATCGGAACCTCAAGCTTGTCTCGTCGCTGGGGGCGGGTATCGACCATTTGCTGCGCGATCCGGATTTTCCCGCGCATGTGCCGTTTGTGCGGCTCGTCGATTCGACCCTGACCGACGGCATGGTCGAATACGCCTTGTGGGCGACGCTGCGTTACCACCGCCAAATGGTCGAATATGCAAGCTTCCAAGCCGCCAGCGACTGGCATCCGCTTCCTGCCCCGACCACCCGCCAGCGCCGCGTGGGCGTGGCTGGAATCGGGCAGATTGGCGGGGCGGTCGCGCGCGCAATCCGGAATTTGGGCTTCGATGTGGCCGGCTGGTCGCGGTCGGCCAAGGCGCATGGCGACATGCCGATCTATGTCGGCCGCGCGGCTTGGCCGGAATTTTTGTCGCGCACGGAGATTCTGATTTGTATTTTGCCATTGACGCCGGCAACGACAGGACTGCTCGATGCCGCATGTTTTGCAGCGCTGCCGCGCGGTGCCTTCGTGGTCAATATTGCACGCGGCCTACATTTGGTGGAGGCCGACCTGCTTGCCGCACTCGATAACGGCCATCTGGCCCATGCCACGCTGGATGTAACGGCACCAGAGCCGCTGCCGCCCGAAAGCCGCCTGTGGCAGCACCCCAAAGTGACGCTCACGCCCCACATTGCAAGCCTGACCGACCCCAATACGGCAGCCCCGCAGGTGATCGACAACATTCGGCGCTGCGTTGCGGGCAAGCCGCTGGCAAATGTCGTCGATCGGGCGAACGGGTACTAAAACCCAGGCAATCGATACCATTGTGATCTTTGCATTTCGACGCTATATGCAAAGGCCTCATTGCCTTTTGATTTCGAGCATCATGACTGACCCTGCTGTAAAACCCGAAGTCCCGAACGAACTTCCGCCGCCCAAAAAGGCCGACAAGTCGAAGACCTTTACCTTCGATCACGCCGTCTTTCAGGTGAAGGGCGCGTATTTTGGGTTCGGCAAGGACGGCGATTCCGTCTGCTTGCACGTGCCGCTCGGCGACATCATGGCCGCTTTGCCGATGGACGCGGTCAAGATCCAGTTCCAGATCCCGAAGGACAGCGAAGACGCAGCGCTTCTCGATATCGTCGAAAAATCGATGAAATTCGTCAGGCGGATCGAGCCGGGCGATTCGATCCCGGCCGAAATCCTCGACGGCAGCGCTTCCTGGCGCGTCGAGCCGCACCACATCGCGCGCGCCAATGCGCGCATCTCGATGCAGATCATCAGCTGGATGTCGGGCAAACCGATCGAAATCGGCGACTCGCACGAGCTGGAGGGTCTGGCCGCGAACCCAGAAACCAAAAAGAAGGTTCAAGAAGCGTTCGAGCTGCTGGCCGAACGTTTGGGGTTGGGCCGCGCCAACAAACACCAGATCGTCGAAATGATCGAACAGCTCGCGCGCGAAACGTCCTATATCGAAGCGCTGCGCGAACGCTTCAGCAAGATCCAGAAAATCGCAAACGGCTTTCACCTTCTGTTCGGTTTGTACAAACGCGAGCGCGGCGTACAGGACGAGATTGGCCGCTGCCGCATTCTGGTAAAGAAGCCGGTCGAGGATATCATCGGCATTTTCTTGCAGGTCGACGCCAACACGGGCGAAGTGTTCAACGCGCTCAAGCGCCTGCGCGAAACGGTCAGCTATATCCGCAACAAGCGCGACGAGCTGCATCTGCGCTTCATGCTGTGGGACGACATCATCGCGGCGTGGGACAACGTGCCGCTTGAGCGCGATGGGCGGATCGACAAGCTGGTACGCATCACCTACCGCTTCGTCGCGCGCCACTTCCCGCAAGATTCCGAGTGGAGCCTTACGCGCTAGCGCGCGTAACGCTTCGCCAGCACCGCGAAAGCTGCGCGCAAGCCTTGCATATGGGCGCCCTCAGGGCGGCCCGGCCGTGCCCACGGACTCCAGGCGACGATATCGAAATGCGCCCATTTGGCCGACGCGGGCACGAATTCCTGCATGAACAAAGCCGCGATCGTAGCCCCTGCAAACGGCGAATCCGAAACGTTGTTGAGATCGGCGATTTTGCTATCGATGCGGCTGCGATAGGGCCGCCACAGCGGCATGCGCCAGCACGGATCGTCGTGCGTCAGTCCCGATTCGAGCAGCGCGTCGGCAAGTGCCGTATCGTTGCTGAACAGGGCCGGCAAATCGGGGCCCAGCGCCACGCGCGCAGCGCCGGTTAGGGTCGCAAAATCGACCATCAGCTCGGGTTTTTCTTGGGCCGCACGCGCAAAGGCATCGGCCAGAATAAGTCGGCCTTCGGCGTCCGTATGGCCGATTTCGACCGTCTTGCCGACCTTCGAGCGAATGATATCGAGCGGACGCACGGCATTGCCAGCGATGCTGTTTTCGACCGCGGGCACCAGCACCTGCAAGCGCAGCTTGAGCTTGGCTTCGACGACAAGACGCGCCAGCGCCAGAACATGGGCAGCCCCGCCCATGTCTTTTTTCATGAGCTTCATACCCGTATCGGGTTTGATGCCAAGGCCGCCCGTGTCGAAACACACGCCCTTGCCCACCAGCGTAACCAGCGGATCGGCCGCGTCGCCCCAGCCAAGCTCGATCAAGCGCGGCTCGCGCGCTGCCGCCCGGCCGACGGCATGGATCAGATTGTAGCCCTGGCGCACCAAATCTTCGCCGACGATCACGCTGGACGTCATGCCAAGCTCGTCGGCCATTGCAACGGCAGCAGCGGCGAGCGCGTCGGGGCCCATATCTTCGGTCGGCGTGTTGATCAGGTCGCGCGCAAACCCGTCGGCACGCACGTAGCTTTGCACGGCCTTGCGGTCGGCCCGTTCGGGCCATACGAGTTCGGCAGGCGCTCGGTCGACTTTTTTGTAGCGGTCGAAGACATAGCTGCCGATCCCCCATGCGGTCGCGATGCGCGTGGCATCGGCGGCCGAAACGGGCTCGGGATCGAGGCGGTACAGCCCCTTGGGCAGGCGCAACGGCAGCCCTGCCCAGCCCCACATCCAAGCGCCCGAACCGTCGCGCGCGTCGTCGCCAGCGATGCCGACCAAAACGCGCTCCAGACGGCCGTCGCGACCCGGCAACGCCACCAGACCGCCCGCTTCGCCGACAAATCCCGATTGCATGGCGTAGCGCCGATGTGGCCCCGACAGAGTCTTGGCATATTTGGGCCAGTCGGCTTTGGCGATGGCGGTCAAACGGATCGTGTCGGGGCGTTTGGCGGGGCGAAATGGCAGGCGCGCGGGCATTCGGTTTCCTCTGGGCTGCGAAGCGTATTTCGAGCTTGCCTGAAACCGGGCGGGCTGAAAAGCTTGGCGGCACAAAGGGGACACCGGATGGCAAACGCGGTTTTGATTCTCGGCAACAAAGCATATTCGTCGTGGTCGCTGCGCGGCTGGTTGATGTGCAAGATCGCGGGCCTCGATTTCGAAGAAAAGCTGCACGACATGGGTGCGGCCGACTGGAAATCGTGGGTTGCCGCGAACAGCCCATCGGGCAAGGTGCCATGTCTTTCGGTCGATGGCGCGCAGATCTGGGAGTCGCTGGCGATCGGCGAGCATTTGGCCGAAGACAAACGAGCCGCCTTCTATCCGGGCGACCGCCTTGTGCGCGCGCATGCACGGGCCATCGCGGGAGAAATGCATGCGGGGTTCGCTGAACTGCGCAAGGCCATGTGGATGAACGTGCGCCGCAGCTTTCCCGGCAAACGGCGCACGCCCGGGGCCCTTGCCGACATTGCGCGCATCGAGCGGATTTGGGCCGACACGCGCCGACGCTTCGGTGCGGGCGGCCCGTTTTTGTTCGGTGCACAATTCGGGCTTGCCGATGCGATGTACGCGCCCGTCTGCGCGCGTTTCTGCACCTGGGAGCCCGAATTGTCGGCCGACTCCAAAGCCTATGTGCAGGCGGTCTGGACGCATCCATGGATGCGCGAATGGCGCGATGCGGCGGCAACAGAGCCGTGGACAATCGCGCATTACGAAGACCCGGATATTTGAGCGCGCGCCGTTTGGGTATAGGATGGCCATGGCCATGTCGTTCAAAACCGAATCCCACCCAGCGAAATCAGCGTTGCCGCCGCTTGAATTCGGCCTGCCGCATGACGGGCTTCGCTTGCGCGTGCGTAGTGCAGGCAGCGCGCTTGGCGACCTCGTGTGGCTTTCGGCGGTCGCAGGCACGCTGATCGCAACGACCGGCGCGGCCGTCGCGGCTGCAGGC
Source organism: Asaia bogorensis (assembly GCA_945901855.1). Lineage (GTDB taxonomy): Bacteria > Pseudomonadota > Alphaproteobacteria > CACIAM-22H2 > CACIAM-22H2 > Tagaea. Next base: position 52,827 of record CAMDLT010000023.1, read on the forward strand.
GCTCTTGGTGCTTTGGCGAGTTTTGCCTTTGCGCTCGGCGTTGCGACGATTGCCGGAAGCTATTGGATGCGCCACTACGGGCCGCATGCGGTCGTCACGATCGATCGCGAGGGAATCCACGACCGTGCCGGCGGCGTACCGCCGCTTGAATGGCGCGATTTGGAAGCGCTGGAAATCGTGTCGCGTGCCGACGGACAGGCCGGGCTCTTTGCACGGCTGACGCCGGGCGCCAAAATGCGCCGCTTTGCGGGCTGGCGTGCGATTTTGGCGCTGGGGCTTTCGACCCAGGCGCGGGCGGGAATCTTGCTCGACGGGACGCGGGCCGATCGTCTGCCGGTTCCGCTCGAATATCTGGTTCTGCAGCTGCGCGCGCGCGGCGCGCCGGTGCGTGCGGTTGCGGGCGATTTCGACCCGTTCGAATGGGATGCGCGCTGGCTGCCGGCTGACGCAGCCGCCGCCCTTATCGCCAAGCGCCTCGGCAAGCGCGCTAGGCCGTTCGCTGCGCACAATCTGGATCTGGCGCGCACGCGCGGCCAACCAGCAGGCAGCCGTCATTGGATCGAGGTGATCGCCGAGCTTCGCAAGCTCGACGGCCTCGACGCCCAAGCCGACGCCGACGAAGAATTGTAAGTCCGGGGTCTGCCTTTTTCGCGATCGAATTGCGCGGCCCCAGTTGTCAGCGCAGCGCGCCGATTTCCGCATAAGCGAGCGCCGCACCCCGATGCAGGGGAAACCCGAGCCCATCGACGGCCGCTTCGGGGCGCAGATGGCGCCCGTATGTCGCATTGGCGTCCAATACGCGGCGATTGTTGGGATGCCAGAGCGCCCGCGTGAGCCCGTGCACGACCGTCTCGTCGGCTGCCGCCGATGTGATCCACGCGATCCCCACCGACAGCGACACGACGTCGCCGACCCCGCGATAGCTGCCGCCGGGAATCACCGACTCGGTCAAAAACGGCTGCGATGCGCGCAGTCGCGCGGCAACGGACTGCAGCGGCAGGATCGCGATTTCTTGCGTCTCCGCAAGCTCCGCAACGAAAGCCGACGGCACGCCGGCGGTCGCAAAAAATGCGTCGATTTTGGCGTCGCGCAGCGCGTCGATCGCGTCGGCGGGGCTCAAAAACTGCGCCCGTACGTCGCGCTCGCCAAGACCGGCCGCCTGCAATATCGCCCGGGCTGCGACGGCCGTGCCGGATTCGCGCTCCCCCAACGACACGTTTTTTGCGCGCAGATTGCGCAGCTCTGAAATTCCAGCCGCCTTGCGCACGATCAGATGCACCGTTTCCGGATAGAGATTGGCGATCGCGCGCAGACTGTCGATGCCGCCGCGGCGCGCAAACGGACCGCTGCCATGGAACGCCCAGTAGGCAAGATCGGCCTGGCATAGGGCCGCGTCGATGCGCCCCGTCGCCACTAGGTCGATATTGGCAAGCGATCCGGCCGTGGTCTGGTTGACCACGATCATGCCGGGCACGCCGCAGGTCCCGCCGCGCGCGCAATCGCGGGCACCGGGCGGCGAGCTGACCGCCTGGCCGATCAGGCTCGCGACTTGGAACATGCTCGATTCGCTGGGACCCGAAGCGACACGGAAAAACCGCGTGTCCTGGGCATTTGCGCGCGGGCTGAGTGCGAGGCCCATACCGGCCGTCGCCAACCCTGCCAAAAAGGCCCGCCTGTCGCCCATGCGCATGCCCGACCGCCCCCAAAAAGTACCTAGTGCTTATTTAGCGCGCTTTCGGGGACAGAGTCACCCCGCTAAGACATGTTTTTTGGCAGCCATAGTGCGACATCGGGGACAAAGAACAGCAGGGCCACCATCACGCACATCAGCACGAAAAACGGGAACGCGACCCAGCCGATATAAGTGATCTGGTGTCCCGTCATGCCCTGCAGCACAAACAGATTGAACCCGACGGGCGGCGTGATTTGTGCCATTTCGACGACAATGACGATGAAAATTCCGAACCACACCAGATCGAATCCGGCCCGCTCGATCGTCGGCAGCACGACCGCCATCGTAAGGACAACCATCGAAATGCCGTCGAGGAAACAACCCAGCAGCGCATAAAAAACCGTCAGCATGAAGATCAGCATGCCAGGCCCCAGATCGAGCGCATCGATCCATTCGGCCAACGCGCGCGGCAGGCCGGTGAAGCCCATCGCAAGCGTAAGGAACGAAGCGCCCGCCAGAATGAATGCGATCATGCATGACAGGCGCGTCGCCCCCATCAGACTTTCGACGAACACCTTGCGGTTCATGTCGCCCTGCAAGGTTGCAACGAGCAAAGCGCCCGCAACACCTACGGCAGCGGCTTCCGTCGCCGTCGCGAAACCTGCATAGATCGAGCCCAGCACGATCACGATCAGAGCGACCGATGGCAACAGGAAGCGCGCTGCATAGATTTTCTCGAAGAAGGTCATTTTCATGTCGGCGGCGGGGATCTTGTCGGCATTGAACAGCGACCAGCAGATCACCCAGCCCATGAACATCGCCGCCAGCAGCAGACCCGGCACCACGCCCGCGATGAACAGCTGGGCGATCGACGTATTGGTCTGGACGCCGTAGACGATCATGATCAGCGACGGCGGGATCAGCAGCCCAAGCGTACCCGAACCCGCCAGCGAGCCTACAATCATGCTTTCGGGATAGCCGCGCTTGCGCAGTTCCGGGATCGACATTTTGCCGATCGTGGCGCATGTCGCCGCCGACGAACCTGAAATGGCGGCAAAGATCGTGCAGCCGATTACGTTTGTGTGCAGCAACCGTCCTGGCAGCGACTGCATCCAGGGGGCGAGACCGCGAAACAGATCCTGCGACAGGCGCGTGCGAAACAGAATTTCGCCCATCCAGATGAACATTGGCAGGGCCGTCAGCGTCCAGGACGAAGCCGAGCCCCAGATGGTCGTGACCATCGCGGGCCCAACCGGGCGGCTGGTGAACAGTTCCATCGCCATCCAGCCAGTGGCCATCAGCGCAAGGCCGATCCACACGCCGGACCCAAGCATGAAGAACATAAAAATCATCAGCAGACCGGCAATTTCAAGACTCAACATCGCAATGTTCCCTTACTCGGTATGCTGCATTTCGGCTGCCAGATCGCTTTCGGACGGATCGCGTCCTTGCAGCACCTGCACGAGCTCGTCGACGAACGCGACCGTCAAAATCGTAATTCCCAGCGCCATCATCGATTGCGGCAGCCACAAGGGCGAGGCATCCATGGCGTCGGATTTCGAGTCAAATTCGATCGACCAATAGACCATGTCCCATGCATACCAGGCAAAAAAGCCCGACAGCAGGATCGACGCCCCAAGACACCAAATTTCGATCCAGCGTCGAGCTTGGCCCTTGAAACGCGCGATGATCAGCGTGACGCGAATATGTTCGCCGCGCTTAAGCGTGCTGGCGAGCGCAAAGAACGAGGCCCCTGCCATCGCGTACCCCGCATAGGCATCGGTGCCGCGCACATAAAGGTCCGTGAAACCACCGAGCACTTGCAGCATGGTCACGACCAAAATCGCCACCATCGACACGCCGGCGGCCCAGCCGCTCGCTTCGTAAAGCCCGTCCAAAAATCGCCGCATGCGTCCCCCAGAAACAAAAAAGGATCGGCAGATCCTGTGACGGATGCTGCCGACCCTGCTTCGTCAAGCAAACTTCGGACCGAGCCTCACGCGCTGGCTTTGTAGGCAGCGACCAGCGCCGCACCGTCGGCACCCGCGCGACCCAGCCAATCCTTGGTCAGTTCCTCGCCCCAACGCTGGAAGCCCGCCTTCAGCGCGGCGGACGGCGCTTCGACGGTCATGCCGTTTTTCTTGAACTCGTCGAGGAAGAAATTGGCCAGACGCTGCGATTCGGCCCAACCGCGCGCTTCGGCAACTTCGCCGGCCTTGGTCACGGCGGACCGGGTCGCGTCGTCGAGCGAGGCCCAAGCGCGCTGGTTGACCATGGTCATGTTCTTGGGCAGCCAAGCTTGGGTATCGTAGAAGAACTTGATGTGTTCCCAAATCTTCGAATCGAAGCCCGTCGCACCCGACGAAATCATCGAGTTGACGCGGCCCGAGGCGAGCGCCTGCACCAATTCGGCTGCCTGCACGGTCGTCACGCGCATGCCGGCCAATTCGGCAAAGCGGCCGGCCGAAGCGCCGTAGGAGCGGAAGGACAGACCGCGCAGATCGTCGGGTGTCGCCAGCGCCTTGGGGCTGTAGAAACCCTGCGGCGGCCACGGCACGGTGAATAGCATGCGCACGCCGCGCGCCTGCAGGCGGCGATCGACCAGTGGCTTTTGCACGTTGGCGAGACGGCGCGCTTCGGCGAACGAGGTCGCGAGGAACGGGATATTGTCAGCGCCGAAAATCGCGTCTTCGTTTTCGAGCACCACTTGCAGCAATTCGCCCATCTGCGCTTGATTGGTCTGCACGGCGCGCAGGATTTCCGGCACCTTGAACAGCGAAGCGCCCGCGTGGACGGTGATTTCGAGCTTGCCGCCCGAAGCGTCTTTGACGTCCTTGGCGAACTGGATGAGGTTGACCGAATGGAAATTGGTCGCGGGGTATCCCGCCGGCAAATCCCATTTCCACTTGGCTTGGGCCGAGGCCGGACGGACGATCGCGGCGGTCGCTAGACCGGCTGCAACGCCGCCCGCAAATTGGCGACGGGTCAGATTTTTCATCGTGGATCTCCCTGTTTTTGAATGCGCAGTTGGACCAGAGGTTAGGCCGTTCGCCGTCGAAGCGTCAAGAAACCCCGATGGCCTCGACCAAAATACCGGCCGCAAACAGCCGGTCGATGTCGGCTGGCGCATAGCCAAGCTCGGCCAAGATCGCGCGGCCGTCGGCGCCCAGCGCCGGAATGTCCCGGCGCATCGGCAAACGCTTGCCGTCGAAGCTCATCGGCAACGCCGGCACGCGGACTTTTTTGCCATTGGGCGCCGTGACTTCGGCAAAACCGTCGCTTTGGTTCAAATGCGGATCGTCGAGCAAATCGACCGGTTTTTGGATCGGCGCGAACGGAATGCCGAGTTTTTCGGCGCGCAGGATCAGATCGACCTTGTCGAAGGCGCCCAAAGTTTTCTGGATCGTCGGCACCAGCCAATCGCGCGCCCCGCAGCGCTGCGCATTGGTGGCAAGATCGGCGCGCGCTTTGAGCTCGACCAAACCGAACTCGTCGCAAAACGGTCCCCATTGCGTGTCCGACACGACGGCCAAAAACAGCTGGTCGCTGTCGGCCGTGTCGAAGACGTCGTAGATGCCCCAGGCAGCGCGACGCACGGGCATCGGCGGCGGCGCTTCGCCGGTAACGCAAAATTGCGCGATGTGCTGGGCCACCAAAAACGCGCAATTTTCGAACAGCGCCGATTTTACGTAGCGCCCCCTGCCGGTTCCATGGCGCTCTTCGATCGCGGCCAGGATCGCAATAACGGCAAACATGCCACCCATAATGTCGTTGACCGACGTCCCCGCACGCAGCGGCCGGCCGGCCGGCCCGGTCATATAGGCAAGTCCCGCCATCATCTGCACGACCTCGTCGAGCGCGGTGCGATGCGCGTACGGTCCCTCAAGAAAGCCCTTGAGCGAGCAATAGACCGTGCGCGGGTTGAGCTTCGAAACATCATCGTAGCCAAACCCCAGCTTATCCATCGCACCGGGGCGGAAATTTTCGGTCACGATATCGGCGGTCGCGATAAGTTTTCGCGCGATCGAAGCGCCCTCGGGCGATTTCATGTCGAGAGCGAGGGAGCGTTTGTTGCGGTTGAACGCGGCAAAGAAGCCCGATCCTGACGCGGTTAAACGGCGCGTATTGTCGCCGTCGGGCACGGGCTCGATCTTGATCACGTCGGCGCCCAAATCGGCGAGAATCAAGCCGCAGCTGGGTCCCATCACCATATGCACAAATTCAACGACGCGCAGGCCCGCGAGCGGCAGTTTGTCCATCAAGCCGCCTCCGCGCCCATCGAACCCTTGGGCAGACCCGCCTTGGCCAAATGCCCGAAAAGTTCGGACCCCGGCAGAGCGGCCGCCAGAATCTCGCGTGCCTGCATCAAACGGTCGAAATCGATGCCGGTCTTCAGCCCCATCGATGCGAGCATAAAGACCAGATCCTCGGTAATCACATTGCCCGAAGCACCCGGCGCATAGGGACAGCCGCCCAAGCCCGCCATCGAGGAATCGAGCGCCGTCACGCCCGCTTCGATTGCCGCCACGCAATTGGCAAGACCAAGCCCGCGCGTATTGTGGAAATGCGCCGCATCGAGCTTGGCGCCGATGTCGCCGCGCACGGCCGACAGCAAGCGGCGCACTTGGACGGGATTGGCGTAGCCGACCGTGTCGGCCAGCGAGACCGAATCGGCATTGGCCGCCACCGCTTGCAGACAGAGCCGCCGCACATCGGCTTCGGGGACAACACCCTGCAGCGTACAGCCAAAGGCGGTTGAAATGCCGGCGTTGATCTTGAAGCGTTTGTCGGCGGGCAGCGAATCGCGAAAGGCGACGATGGCGGCAAGCTCGGCCATCTGCTCGTCCACGCTCTTGCGCACGTTCGAGCGCGAATGCGCTTCGCTGGCCGAAATTGGTAACGAGAGACCGCGCATGCCGATTTCGGCAGCGCGCATGGCTCCCTTCAAATTGGGTACCAGTGCGACGATCGACGGCCCCTGAATCGTCAGCGCGTCCAAGGCCACGTCCGCCGCATCGGCAAATTGCGGGATCATCTTCGGATTGACGAACGAACAGACTTCGATTTCGGGCACGCCTGCCGCCGCGAGTGCCCGAATCCAGGCTTTCTTCGCGTCGGTCGCCATAAAAATCTTGGTGTTCTGGAGCCCGTCGCGCGGACCGACCTCGCAGATTTTGATGTCAATGCCCGCCATCGCCTGTCTCCCTACGACCAGCTTTTCCAGGGCGCTTTGCCTGCGGCCCACATCTCGTTGAGCATCGTCATGTCGCGGAACGTGTCCATGCACTGCCAAAATCCGTCGTGGCGATGGACGGAAAGCGCCGCACGCTCGGCCAGGACCGGCATCAGGTCGATTTCGAGGCTCATCGTTCCGTCATCGGACGGCAGCCCGTCGAAGGCGCGCTTGTCGAGCACCATGAAACCGCCATTGATCCAACCGTCGGCCGTCTGCGGCTTTTCGCGGAAGCTGCGCACGTCGTTGCCGGCCATGTCGATTTCGCCGTAGCGCGAGGGCGGATGGACGGCCGTGATCGTGCCGAGCCTGCCGCCGCTGCGGTGCGTTTCCAGCAACGCGTCGATGTCGATATTTGCAACGCCATCGCCGTAGGTTGCAAAAAACTGCTGGCCGCGAACATGCTTGAGGGCGCGGCGGATGCGGCTGCCGGTGTTCGCCTCGGCGCCGGTTTCGACCAGGGTGACGGTGAAATCCAGCGGCGCGGTATCGCCCAGCACGCGCACCGAACTGGTCGAAAGATCGACTTCCAAATCCGCCTTGTGCAGGCGGTAATTGACGAAGAAGTCGCGGATCACTTCGCCTTTGTAGCCCAGGCACACGATAAAACGCCGCACGCCGAAACGCCGATAGATGCGCATGATGTGCAGCAAGATCGGCGTGCCGCCGACCATCACCATCGGTTTGGGGCGAACTTCAGTTTCCTCGCGCAGGCGCGTCCCCAGACCGCCCGCCAAAATCACCGCTTCCATGTCCTGTGCGCGCATCGGGAACTACCTCTTCGTGCGATTCGGGACCCAAAGCTTAGCGCGGCTTCGTACCGCTCGCATCTAATCGATTTGCCCCCTAAACTCGTCCGCCATGAAAGTTTCGTATGCGATCGCTCTGGGGGCATTGACGGTCTTGGCGGCCGTCTGGGGCGCGTATTTTATCGGCCCGTCGTTGCAAACGCCGCGCTGGAGCGTCGTTTTGCTGGTCGACGACCCGGCCGCAGCCCCGAGTGCTCGCATCCAAGCCGATTTGGCACGATCAGGCTATATCACGGCCCAAACCGACCGCGACCCGATCGCGTGGCTCGACCTGCGCGCCGCCGATGGACAGCCGTTTTTTTTGGTGGTGGAGATACCGATCGCGAGCGATGCGATCCAAGCGCATATCGAACGAACGGGTCTGGCCCGGCGCACCGTTTTTGCGGCCCACACGATGGGCAGGCTCGCGCTCGACCGGCCCGGTGCGCGCCCGCAAGCGCCGATCGCAAGCGACGCGGCCGATGTCGTCCCAACCTTGTTGCGCTTGATCGGCCTTACGCCCAGCCTGCCCTTGCCGGGTCGCGCCTTGGCGGGGTAACAGAGCGCCCGACCCGATCCAAAAACCGAAAGCAGTGCCATGCAGTTTTACCGTCACGGTCTTTCCAGCGCCGACGCCAAAGCGATCGGCGAGGTGCTCGATACGCCCTTCTTGACGTCCGGATCGGTCGGCAAAAAAGTCGAAGCGCAAATCGCCGAATTTTTCGACGTCCCGCACGCGCTGCTCGTCAATAGCTGGACCAACGGGGCGTTGGCTGTACTGCTGGCACTGGATCTGAAACCCGGCGACGAAGTGATCGTTCCGGCCCAGACCTTCATTGCCACCTCGAACATGGTCGAGCTGATCGGCTGCAAACCCGTGTTCGTCGATGTCGATCCGCAAACACTGCTGCTGACGCCGGAAGCTGCCGCGCGTGCCGTCACGCCGCGCACGCGCGCCTGCATTCCCGTGCACATGTACGGATTGATGTGCGACATGGCGGGCCTGCGCGCGGCGCTGCCCGCCCGCGTGACCTTGATCGAAGATTGCGCGCACTGCTTCGAAGGAATGCGCGACGGCGACGCGCCCGGCAAACATGCCGAGGTAGCGATTTTCTCGTTCTACGCCACCAAGAACGTGACCTGCGGCGAGGGCGGGGCGATCGTCCTGAAAGACGAAAAGCTGCTGGCAAATCTTCAGCAAACCCGCTTGCACGGCATGAGCGCCGTTGCCGCCGACCGATTCAAAGCAGGCCAATACCGGCATTGGGACATGGCGCGCTTGGGCGTCAAAGCAAACCTGCCCGACCTGCTGGCGGCCTTGCTGCCGAACCAGATCGCCACGATCCGCGAACGCCTGCCCGCGCGCACGGCGCTGGTCGAGTATTACCGCAGCGCCCTCGCGAACCTTCCGATCCGCCTACAGACCCTGCCCGACAATTGCATATCGGCGCACCATCTGTTTCCGATCCATGTGAAACCTGCTGCACGGGATGCTGCTATCGCCGCCCTCAATGCGGCGGGCGTTCCCGTGACGGTCAATTACCGCTCGGTGCCGACGCTTTCATATTACCGCGAGAAATATGGCTTTACGGCGGACTCGTTCCCCGTATCGCACGAATGGGGCGAAGGCGAAATTACGTTGCCGCTGTGGCCCGGCATGCCGCAGGAAGACCAAATCAAAATCGTCGAAACGCTCAAAGCGGCGGTGGTGCCGCTCTGCGGTTAGGCGCGTTCCGGCGTTTTGGGCGTTTCGACTTTCGTGTCGGCAAAGGCGCTTGCCGCATAGTTGGCGCGAATACGCGCGACATCCGCGTCCGCAAGCGGCCCAAAATCGGATGCGGCCGCGTTCTGATCGACCTCCACGACGCGCAGCATGCCCGGAATGGTGGTCGCGACCGCCGGATGCGACAGACAAAAACGCAGCGCGATTTGCGCCAGACTCTGGCCGTCGCGTGCCGCAAGTTCGCCCGCAAGCGCGCGGCCCGCGTCCGCCCATTGGCGAATACGCGCAGCCGGCCAGTTGCGACGATGGTCGCCGTCGGGAAAAATCGCATCTGACGCCAGCGTGCCCGACAGAAATCCAAACGCCAGCGGCGTACGCGCGACGACAGCCACGCCCGCTGCATACGCCCGGTCGAGCAACCCGCAATCGAGGGCGCGCTGATCGGCCAAATTGAAATTCGCCTGCACGCAGACCGGCGCGAATTCGCCGACGGCGATTTTGGCCTCGGCGGGCGTCTTCAGCGACAGACCCCAAGCGGCGATCTTGCCGGAACGCTGCAGATCGGCAAGGCACGCCAAAATTTCAGGCCGTTCGCGCAACAGCTCGATCGGCGGATTGTGGAGCTGCAAAAGCCCGATGCGCGCGCGCTTCAGGCGGCCAAGCGACCCGTCCACTGACCGGCGCAAATGGGCCGGCGAAAAATCTTGCGGGCCGCCGAAGCGCGGATGGCCCGCCTTGGTCGCGATGACGATGTTGTCGTGACCCCTCCCAAACGCCTCGCCCAGCAATTCTTCGGCATGGCCGTCGCCATAAGCATCGGCCGTGTCGAAAAAATTGATGCCAAGATCGGCGGCCCGGCGGAGAGCCGCGAGCGACTGGCGATCGTCGGTGACGCCGTAAGAGGCGCCCGCGACGTAGCCGCCAATCCCCCAGGTGCCAAATCCGATTTCGGACACCGCAAGGCCGCTTTTCTCCAGTTTGCGCGTACGCATGGGACTGCCTTCTTCGACACAGGACGAATTTGCGCGCCAGCGTAGGAGGTTGGCTGCCCGGAGCCAAGCCTTTCGCCGCTTGCGAATCCTCCCTTGGAGGGCTAGGAAAGGGCTCTAGCCAGGAGAAATCGATGGAATCCAGCACGCATATCGCCGTGATCGGGCTTGGCTATGTCGGGTTGCCGCTAGCTGTTGGACTTGCGCCGCACTTCCGCGTCACGGGGTTCGACCTCAACGCAACGCGCGTGGCTGAATTGCAGGCCGGACACGACCGTACCGACGAGATCGAGCCC
>CAMDLT010000024.1:0-2500 GCA_945901855.1 Asaia bogorensis
CCGGGGCAATCCTCAAACTGCTGCCCAAATGGTTCGAGCACTACAACAATGTTCACCCGCATCGCGCACTCGGATATCGTTCACCCCGCGAGTTCATCGCGGATCGCAAAACCCGGTAGGCCGTGTCCGGAAATTAGGGGGCTACAACACGCGATGGAGATGTGGAACCAGAACACGGATGGCGAAAACAAGGTCCTCGCCCACGAGGACACGTTCTCCTTAAAGGGCCGTGCATCGAGGGCGAAACGATCTTTCGGGGCGGGAGGTGCCTTCCGCACGTGGTCATAAAGCGCCCGGTACATCCGCTCTTGGCGAAGATAGTATGCATCGAGCCCCCAGAACGTGATCGCGGGAAGAAGCCCGGCGACCATCGCCAATGCGGGGTCCGCTCCCCGAACAGCAAGCAGGAACACTGCCGCCACAAGGGTCACCGACCAGCCCTTCAGGACAAACGCTGTTCGGGCATGACGCTCGATCACGTCCTGAATGAGTTCGAGATGCTTTGGTAAATCGTCGATTTCCCCCGCCAAAGCTAACTCCGTGCCGTTGGTTACGTAGCCTGCAAGACGATGACCATAAATGGTGTAGGTGGGCGGCTATTCCGCCACAAGAAATAGGTGTCGGCGCTGCGCCCATCAAGGTCCGCAGCGGACGTTCCTCAGCGCCATCCGGCGCATCGGTTTTGTTGACACAGTGTTGACACGGTGCTCAGAGGCGCCTGGGCCCAGAATAAAAACGCCCGCTAACCTTTTGAGTTAGCGGGCGAATTTGGTTGCGGGGACAGGATTTGAACCTGTGACCTTCAGGTTATGAGCCTGACGAGCTACCGGGCTGCTCCACCCCGCGTTAATCCGTCTGCCTGAAACAACAACGCCCGCCGAAGCGGGCGTGTCGTACTTGGCTGGAAGAGAGATCGAAGCAATGGTCCGGTCAGAAGGCCCGGCGGCGACTTACTCTCCCGCGTCTTGAGACGCAGTACCATCAGCGCTGAAAGTTTTCACGGCCGAGTTCGGAATGGGATCGGGTGGTTCACCTCTCGCTAAGACCACCGGGCCGTCAGACCGGACCATTGCTTCGAGATATGTTGAACGTTTTTGTCGATCGAGGTTTACGTGCCATCGAGAATTCAAGCGAGCAATCGAGCCCAAATTGGGAAGCTCGACGCTGCGCGCGATATAACGACGACTAAGGAGATCAAGCCATTCGGATGATTAGGACCGGTAAGCTCAACGCATTACTGCGCTTACACACCCGGCCTATCAACGTGATGGTCTATCACGATCCTCAGGGAAGCCTTGTTTCGAGGTAAGTTTCCCGCTTAGATGCATTCAGCGGTTATCTTTTCCGTACATAGCTACCCGGCTGTGCCGCTGGCGCGACAACCGGTACACCAGAGGTACGTCCATCCCGGTCCTCTCGTACTAGGGACAGATCCTCTCAAGCTTCCTACACCCACGGCAGATAGGGACCGAACTGTCTCACGACGTTCTAAACCCAACTCACGTACCACTTTAATCGGCGAACAGCCGAACCCTTGGGACCTGCTCCGGCCCCAGGATGTGATGAGTCGACATCGAGGTGCCAAACGATGACGTCGATATGGACTCTTGGTCATCATCAGCCTGTTATCCCTAGAGTACCTTTTATCCGTTGAGCGATGGCCCTTCCACGTGGAACCACCGGATCACTATGGCCGACTTTCGTCTCTGCTCGACCTGTCGGTCTCGCAGTCAGGCGGGCTTATGCCATTGCACTCGAAAGCTGATTTCCGACCAGCTTGAGCCCACCATCGCGCGCCTCCGTTACTCTTTGGGAGGCGACCGCCCCAGTCAAACTGTCCACCACGCAGGGTCCTTATCCCGGATAACGGGACGAAGTTAGATATCAGAAAACGTAAGGGCGGTATTTCACCGTTGCCTCCACCAGAGCTGACGCCCCAGCTTCATAGGCTCCCGCCTATCCTACACATCCATTTCCTAATACCACTGCGAAGTTACAGTAAAGGTTCATAGGGTCTTTCCGTCTAACCGCGGGTACTCCGCATCTTCACGGAGAATTCAATTTCACTGAGCCGGTGCCGGAGACAGTGGGGAGATCGTTACGCCATTCGTGCAGGTCGGAACTACCCGACAAGGAATTTCGCTACCTTAGGACAGTTATAGTTACGGCCGCCGTTTACTGGGGCTTCAATTCAAGCCTTTCAGCTCTCCTTTTAACCTTCCAGCACCGGGCAGGCGTCAGACCCTATACGTCCACTTACGTGTTCGCAGAGCCCTGTGTTTTAAGTAAACAGTCGCCACCCCCAATTCTGTGCCACCCGTCACTGCTTGCGCAGCGGCGGGTCCCTCTTTTCCCGAAGTTACGAGGGTAATTTGCCTAGTTCCTTCGACACCGTTCTCTCAAGCGCCTTGGTATACTCTACCAGTCCACCAGTGTCGGTTTCGGGTACGGTCTATACGCTGGGGCTATTTCCTGGAAAGCATCATCTGCCCGCGGAATC
>CAMDLT010000024.1:7500-63163 GCA_945901855.1 Asaia bogorensis
GACATGTCGATACGCAGCAAAGCAGCGTCGTCGTTGAACAAGAAGGCGGCCAGCGCTTTCGTGAGTTCGGTCTTCCCCACGCCCGTCGGACCCAGAAACAGGAACGAGCCGATCGGCCGGTTGGGATCCTGCAGCCCCGCGCGCGCGCGGCGAACCGCTTCCGACACCGCTGCCACCGCTTCGATTTGGCCGACAACACGCGATTGCAACGTCGATTCCATCGCCAGAAGTTTTTCGCGTTCGCCCGACAGCATCTTGTCGACCGGCACGCCCGTCCAGCGCGACACGACGGCCGCAATGTCGGCCTCGGTCACCTCTTCGTTGAGCAGACGCGGCCCGCTTGCCGCCGTATCGCGCCCAATGCAAAGTTGCTTTTCGAGCTCGGGAATGGTCGCGTATTTGAGCTCCGACGCGCGCGCGAGGTCGCCCTTGCGCTGGGCCGCGTCGAAATCCGCGCGCGCCGCGTCGAGGCGTTCTTTGAGACGCTGGCCGCCCTGCAGGCTTTCTTTTTCCGAGCGCCACTGGCGCGTGAGCTCGCCCGATTTGCCTTCAAGCTCCCGCAACTCGGCATCGAGTTTTTCGAGACGGTCCTTGGAGGCCGCGTCGGTTTCGCGTTTCAGCGCTTCGCGCTCGATTTTCAGCTGCAAGATGCGCCGGTCGATCTCGTCGATCGATTCGGGCTTGCTATCGACCGCCATGCGCATCCGACTGCCCGCTTCGTCGATCAAATCGATCGCTTTGTCGGGCAGGAAACGCTCGGAAATATAGCGATTCGACAAGGTCGCAGCCGCCACGATGGCGCCGTCGGTGATGCGCACGCCGTGGTGCAACTCGTATTTTTCCTTGAGGCCGCGCAGGATCGATACCGTATCCTCGACCGTCGGTTCGGCGACAAACACGGGCTGGAACCGGCGCGCCAAAGCCGCATCTTTCTCGATGTGCTTGCGGTATTCGTCGAGCGTCGTCGCCCCCACGCAATGCAAATCGCCGCGCGCCAAGGCCGGTTTCAGCATGTTGGAAGCATCCATGGCGCCGTCGGCCTTGCCGGCCCCGACGAGCGTGTGCAACTCGTCGATGAACAGCACGACGTCGCCCTGGGCCGCCGAGATCTCGGCCAGGACGCCCTTCAAACGCTCTTCGAATTCGCCGCGATATTTGGCGCCCGCGATCATCGCCCCCAGATCGAGCGACAGCAGGCGTTTGTCCTTGAGCGACTCGGGCACGTCGCCATTGACGATGCGTTGCGCCAGCCCTTCGACGATCGCGGTTTTGCCGACCCCTGGCTCGCCGATCAGGACCGGATTGTTTTTGGTGCGGCGTGCGAGGACCTGGATGGTACGCCGGATTTCTTCGTCGCGCCCGATGACGGGGTCGAGTTTGCCGTCGCGCGCCGCCTGGGTAAGATCGCGCGCGTATTTCTTCAGCGCATCGTACTGATCTTCAGCCGAGGCGGAGTCGGCCTTGCGGCCTTTGCGCAGATCTTCGATGGCACGGTTCAACGCTTCGGGCGTGGCTTTGGCCTTGGCGAGCGCATCGGCAGCCGGGCTGCCCTTTTGCAGGGCGAGGGCCAGCAACAAGCGCTCGACCGTGACGAAATCGTCGCCGGCCTTTTTTGCGATCGTTTCCGCCTGCTCGAAAACCTTGCCGAGTTCGGGCGTCAGATATATTTGCCCGGCCCCGCTGCCTTCGACTTTCGGGACCGCCGCCAGAGCGGCATCGGTTTGGCGCACCACCGCGCTCGCATCCCCGCCAGCGGCCTTGATCAAGCCTGCTGCCAACCCTTCGGGATCGTCGAGCAGCGTTTTGAGCAGGTGTTCGGGCGTAACGCGCTGGTGCGCGCTGCGCTGGGCCAGGGTTTGCGTATTGAGCAAAAAGCCCTTGGTGCGCTCGGTATATTTGTTCAAGTCCATTTTTGGGCGTCCTTCTGTTGGTCCCCCGATACGGGCGGACAGACAAGCCGGGGACCTTGTTTGAAAGCATCCCCACAAACGATATGGACACTCAAAACCGGGCCCGCAAGCCCCGCCGCGTCGCCCAGGTTGACGCCGGAGTTCGGCGCTGTAGGGTAGTGCGATGAGCCTCGCGATCGCACAAATTTACCGATATCCCGTCAAGGGCTTGAGCCCTGAGCAACGGGATCGCACGTCGCTTTCGGCGGGCCAAGGCATGCCGGGCGATCGACGTTTTGCGCTGGCCCACGGCTCGACGCCGTTCGACATTTCGGCACCGAGTTGGATGCCCAAGCACAATTTTTTGATGCTGGCGAAAAACGAACGGCTGGCAAAACTGCGCACTTCCTTCGACGATGCGACCAGCTTGCTGACGATCGAGCGCGACGGCCGCCAAGTCGTGCGCGCCGATATCTCGACGCAAAATGGCCGCATGGTGGTCGAACAGTTTTTTGCAGCCTTTATGGGCGCCGAATCGCGCGGGACGCCCAAACTGGTGGAAGCGCCGGGCCACATGTTTTCCGACACGGCCCGCAAAGTCGTGTCGTTGGTTGGGCTTTCAAGCATTGCCGACATCGAACGCGTGGCGCGCGCGCCGGTCGATCCGCTGCGCTTTCGGGCCAATCTCTATCTTTCAGGCGGGCGCGCTTGGGAAGAATTCGATTGGATCGGCTTAGAACTTTCGATTGGCAGCGCGCGGTTGCGGGTGCTCGACCGCATCAACAGGTGCCCGGCAACCAACGTCGATCCGGCGACAGCTGCCCGCGACATGAACGTGCCGCGCCTGCTGCAAGACGGCTTTCGCCACATCGATTGCGGCGTCTACGCCGAAATTGTCGCCGACGGGGAAATCGCCGTCGGCGACAAGCTCGAACGCGTTTGACCTAGCTCCGGCCGTCTTCGGGCGTATTGCCGAGGAACGACGGCAGCGGACCCGCCGCCTGCATATCGCCTTGCGGGGGCTGGGGCACGTTGGTGTGGACCACAACAGGCCCCGGTTGCGGGCCGACGCCCGGCAATTCGCCGCCGCTTGTCGGCGCTTGGGCAGTGCCTGCGTTTGGATCGCCAGTGTAGGCAGCCTGCTGCTGCATGTTCCCTTGCGGGCGCTGCTGCGGATAGGGCTCCTGGTTGGCATTGATCAGGCGAAAATAATGTTCCGCATGCTGGTAGAAATTTTCGGCGGCAACGCGATCGCTGCTGGCCGACGCATCGCGCGCCAACGCGAGATACTTTTCCAGCACTTGGTAGGCATTGCCGCGAATGCGCACATCGGGGCCGTTCGAATCGAATGTCTGGGCGCGAAACGGCACGTTCGAGCGACTGCCCCCGCCGCCGCCGCCAGAATTGCCGCCGCCACCGCCGCCGCGATAATTGTTGCTGTGGCCGCCACCGCCGCCGCCGCCGCCATGTCCACGATTTCTCTGCCGTTTCATGCTGTCCTCGTTGTCCAAAAGTTTGCGGGCGCGGAAACGCGCCAAATCGCAGTACCTAAACCCATCTTTGAAACGATGGGGAACGGCACTGAAGGCAGCGCTCCCGACCGCGTGTCGCCCGCAACGGATGGCAAAGCCGACACATGAATTGACTGCAGACTAACCGCGTAACATTCTCAATCCAAGCGGATTTTTTGCGCAACCACGCAGCGCTCGATTCCGGCGAGGTCGCGGAAAATTTTGGTCGGGATCAAAGCTGCATCGGCGCACAGCGCCGCGACGTCCGCGGCTTGACCTTGCCCGACTTCGAAAAACGCGCACCCGCCCGGTGCCAGCACGCGCGGCAGGTCGGCCAGAATGGCGCGATAGCAATCAAGACCGTCAAGCCCGCCATCGAGCGCCTCGCGCGGTTCGTAGTCGCGAACGCTGGAAGCAAGCCCGTCGATATCGCCGCCGCGAATATAAGGCGGATTGGCAAACACGATTTCGAAAGTGCCGCCCAGCGCCGATGTCCAATCGGATGCAACAAAATCGGCGCGCGTCTCGAATCCCAGCGCGCGCGCGTTGCCCGCGGCGACTTGCAGCGCTTCGACGCTCGCATCGATGCCAAGTCCGCGGGCGCTTGGCCGCTCGGACAAAAACGACAGCAGCAAACATCCGGAACCCGTGCCGATGTCGAGCACGCGGCCAGAAAATCCAAACGCTGCCGCAAATTCCAGTGCGGCCGTCACCAGAATCTCGCTGTCCGGGCGCGGCACGAGCGTCGCGGGCGTCACCGAAAAATCGAGGCTCCAAAACTCCTTGTGCCCCACCAGATAGGCCATCGGCGCGCCCTGCACGCGCGCCTCGGCAAGTGCTTGGGCATAGGCTGTCGTATCGCCGTCGATCGGCGTCTCGGGATGGGCGATCATCGCCTCGATCCCCAGCCCGCTCGCCGCCCCTGCAATCACGCGCGCTTCCAGACGCGGATTGTCGAGACCGATTGCGGCAAACTGCGCCGCCAGATCGCGCAACAACGTGTCGAGGCGCGTCGGATCCATCTTAGCCAAGTTCCGCGAGCTTGGCGGCGCGGTCCTCGGCGATCAGCGCGTCGATAAAGCGGTCGAGTTCGCCTTCCATCACCTTGTCGATTTCGTAGACCGTCAGATTGATGCGATGGTCGCTGACACGCCCTTGCGGGAAATTGTAGGTGCGGATGCGCTCCGACCGGTCGCCGGACCCGACCTGGCCTTTGCGGTCGGCGGCGCGCAAGGCGTCGGTACGCGCGCGCTCCGCCTCGTAGATGCGCGCGCGCAAAATCTTCATCGCCTTGGCTTTGTTCTTGTGCTGCGATTTTTCGTCCTGCTGCTGCACCACGATGCCGGTCGGCATGTGCGTGATGCGCACGGCGCTGTCGGTCGTGTTGACCGACTGGCCGCCGGGGCCGCTCGATCGGAAAATATCGATGCGCAGATCTTTGTCTTCGATCTGCACGTCGACCTCTTCAGCCTCGGGCAAAACGGCGACGGTCGCGGTCGAGGTGTGGATGCGCCCGCTTGCTTCGGTTTGGGGCACGCGCTGCACGCGATGCACGCCGGATTCGAACTTGAGGCGCGCGAACACGCCCGCGCCCGAGATGTTGGCCGTTGCGTCGCGATAGCCGCCAAGGCCCGTCTCGCCGATTTCCATCGTCTCGAAACGCCAGCCGCGCAGTTGCGCGTAGCGCTGGTACATGCGGAACAGCTGGGCCGCGAACAGCGCCGCTTCATCGCCGCCGGTTCCAGCACGCACTTCCAGGATCGCGTTCTTTTCGTCCGCCGCGTCCTTGGGCAGGAGCATCGCTTGCAGGTCCCGCTCCATCTCGGGCAGGCGTGCTTTGAGTGCGAAAAACTCCTGCTCGGCCATCGTGCGCATCTCGGCATCGTCGGACGCACGCAAGGCTTCGAGCTCGACCATCTCGGCTTTGGCTTTGGCCAGCGTCTCGATCGACGCGACGACGGGCCCAAGGTCCGAATATTCTTTCGAAAGCTTGGCAAGGCTTTTGGACTCCGCCGTGCCGCTGGACAGAATGTCCCCCAGTTCGCGAAAACGGAACACGACTTTGTCGAGGCTGGCTTCGAAACTCACGTCTTGTTCTCCGGTTTGTCGAGACCGAAGGCGCGCGCGAACAGCGCTTCGGCATGGGTGCGGGCAACGGGATCGCTGGCTGCAAGATCGCGCAGCAGCGACGTTGGTCCGTGCAAAAGACGGTGGACAAGCAATTCGGTCGCGCGCGCCGGATCGTCTGGTTTTTCGGCAAGCACCCGCGCGCGTTCGGCTTCGAAATGGCGGCGCAGCGCGACGATGGCGCCGGATGCGTCGCGCGCCGCCGACGCGCGCTGGAACTGGGCCAGTTCCGCCGCGACGATCGCCGCCGCCTCGCCCAACGACGCTTCGCGCGCGTCGCGTCCTTTGAGCGCCAAGCCTTCCAGATCGTCGATGCCGTAGCGATAGGCGCCGTCGATCCTTTCGACTGCCCGTGCGACATCCTCGGGAACGCCCAGATCCAGAAACAAAATCGGTCGGCGTTTGCGTTTTTTGATGGCGGCAAGCGCGGCCGCCGCATCGATGACGATACGCCCCGTGCCAAGGGCGGTCACAACCAGATCGGCGTCGGCAAGCGCGGCACCGACGCTGTCGAATGGAACCTGGTGCGCGCCCAGACGACGCGCCAATTCGCCCGCCCGCGCGGCCGACGGCGCTGCTACCGCCAGACGCGCCAGCCCCGCACGCTTGAAATGCTCGACCAGCAATTCGCCCATTTCGCCCATGCCGATCAGCAACCCCGAACAGCGCGCCATATCGCCATGCACGTCGCGCGCGACGGCGGCGGCGGCGGCGGCCAGCGACACGGGCCGTTCGCCGATCGCGGTTTCGCTGCGCACGCGCTTGGCGGCCGAATAGGCGTGCGCCAAAGCATTGTCGAGTTCGGTGCCCAGCATGCCCATCTCGCGCGACAGGGCGTGCGCGGCCTTGAGCTGGCCCAGCACTTGCGGCTCGCCGATCACTTGGCTGTCGAGCGAGCAGGCGACGGCGAAGATGTGCGCGAGCGCCGCCGCATCCTGGTGCGCATAAAGCTCGCGGCCCGGCTCGCGGCCCAAACGGCGCGCAAAGGCCGCGCGTATGCTGGCCGCGGCCGCTTCGGGCGCGTCATGCGCGAACTGCACTTCGATGCGGTCGCAGGTCGAAATCAGCAGCGCTTGCGCGAGCCCTGCCCGACGCAGTTCGGCGAGCACGCCGCGAAGTTCCCCTTCGGGTACGAAAAGCGCGTCGCGCGTGGTGGCGGCACTCGAACGGTGATTGGCGCCCACGACGCCCAAACGGGCGCGCGCCGCATGCGGCTCCATCGGCAGCCTCGCTACAACGGCGTTCGGGATGCCGCGCGCAGGATCATTGGGCGGCGGCTTCGGCGGCGGCCTTGTCGGACGCGGCGCGCGCCAGAATTTCGGCCGCGCGTTTTTCGACCATTGCGGCCAGATGCTCGACGATATCGCCGTCTTTCAGACGATGGTCCTGCTGGCCTGCGACGTAAACCATGTGCGTGCCGTTGCCGCCGCCCGTGAAACCGATGTCCGTTTCGCGCGCTTCCCCGGGGCCGTTTACCACGCAGCCGATCACCGACAGCGTCATCGGCACGGTAATGCCGCTCAATCGTTCTTCGAGCCGTTCGACGGTTTTGATCACGTCGAACTGCTGGCGCGCGCAAGACGGGCACGCGATGACCGTCACGCCGCGTCGGCGCAGTCCCAGCGCCTTCAGCATGTCGTAGCCGACTTTCACTTCCTCGACCGGGTCGGCCGACAGCGACACGCGGATCGTGTCGCCGATACCGGCCCACAAAAGCGCGCCAAGACCGATGGCCGACTTGACCGTGCCCATACGCAGCGCGCCCGCTTCGGTGATGCCAAGGTGCAAAGGATAATCGCAGGCGTCGGCCAATTGCTGGTAGGCGGCGACGGCCAGGAACACGTCGGAAGCTTTGCAGCTGATCTTGAATTCGCGGAAATCTTCGTCTTCCAGATATTTGGCGTGGTTGAGCGCGCTTTCGACCATCGCCTCGGGGCATGGCTCGCCGTATTTTTCCAAAAGTTCGCGCTCGAGCGAGCCCGCATTGACGCCGATGCGGATCGAGCAGCCATGATCCTTGGCGGCCTGCACCACCTCGCGCACGCGCGCTTTCGATCCGATATTGCCGGGATTGATGCGCAAGCACGCAGCGCCCGCTTGGGCCGCCTCGATCGCGCGCTTGTAGTGGAAATGGATATCGGCCACGAGCGGGACCGAAACTTGCCGCACGATTTCTTTGAGGCCCGCCGTCGATTCCTCGTCCGGGCACGAGACGCGCACGATGTCGGCCCCCGCCGCAACGGCCGCTTGGATCTGCGCCACGGTCGCTGCCACGTCGGACGTCAACGTGTTCGTCATGGTCTGCACCGTGATCGGCGCGTCGCCGCCCACGGGCACGTTGCCGACCATGATTTGGCGGCATTTGCGACGATGGATCTGGCGGTAGGGACGGACAGTCATGGGTGCGCTCGCAAAAGAAGGGGCGTCGATCAGCTCCTTATAGCGCAACCGACCTCACCCAGGCGAGCCGTCCGGCACCGGCGCACGGTCGGGGGTAAGTGCCGCAGGGGCTTGTGGAAGACCGGGGCTGGCGGGCGCTGCCGCCGGCCGCGCCGGAACCGTCACTTCCGCCGGGGCGGCCGTGCCGGCGATCAGACGCACCGGATCAAGCGGCACGCCGCGCTGCACAAAACCGACGCGACCGATCGCGGGCACCAAACGCCCGTCGACGCGAATATCGAGCCCGCCGGCATTGCCGGTCCACAGATTGAGCCCCTCGCGATCGGGCGGATTGTAGCTCTCGCCCGGACGCAAGATACGCGAGAACACCACGTTGCCCGCCGCATCGCGAATTTGGGTCCAGCTGTCGGACGTGGCGCGGATCACGATGCGCCCTTCGTGAGATTCACCGAAACTGCGGGGACCTTCGACAACCGCCACTGGGGCTACGGGAGCCGGGGCCAAAGATGGCGGCAAAGCTGCCATTTGGCTGGCTGTCGGTGCGGGCGTGGGCACGAACGCGGCAGGCGGCAGCGGCGTTGCGGGTTCAAGAACCAACGCGGGTTGCGGCTGCGGCAAGGCGCCCGCACGCGCTTCGCCCGGCGACAAGGCGGGTGCGCGCGGGGGCAGCGGCTCAGGTGCCGGAACGCGCGCGGCCAAGGTCTCGGGCACGGCGGTAATGCGCTGGGCGGGCGTGCGGTTGTCAAGCGTATAGTAGTACCACCCACCATAGGACAACACGGCGGCCAGCAACGCGCTCGCAACCACAAGCGACCCCGGCAGCCGCGTTTCGTTGATCGGCAGGGGAAACGCGAGTTCGGCGCGCTCTTCAAGTCCGCCCGACTCCGTGCGGAAGCGGCGCACAAGCTCGGCGCTGTCGAGTTCGAGGAAATCGGCGTAGGCGCGCACAAACCCTGCCGCGTAGGCGCCGCGCGGCAAGTCGTGATGGCGACCGGTTTCGATCGCGTCGAGCATCAAGCGACGAATTTTAAGCTGGCGCGCGATATCGACGATCTGCCAGCCGCGCCGTTCGCGCTCGGCGCGCAACAAATCGCCCACGCTGGCACCACCGCGTGGCGACGCGCCAACAGCGGTATTGGGCTCGGGCGCGGAGCTTTTTTTGTCGCCTGGCAAACGCATACGTCCCGCTTTGGCCGCATCGAGCGGCCTTTTTTGCATTGCTCAGCGACTATGTAGCAAATCGGTACAAATCCGGCAACTCCTTGCTGCAACGCAAAAATTTTGGTCAAACTGGGATATGGTGGTCGCGCGCAAAGTCCGCCAGTTTCTTGCGCACGGACGGATCCGCCAATCGGCAAAGTACGTCCAAGTACTTGGCCAAAGGCGGCAAATCCAGACTACGTACCATCGCTTTGACCGGGCCGATGGCGGGAAACGGCATCGACAAACGCCGGAATCCGATTCCGATCAACGCCATCGCCTCAAGCGGTCGGCTTGCCATGTCGCCGCACAAAGCAAGCGGCACATTGGCGGCATCGCACTCGGCGGCAATGGCGCGGAAAAATCTTAGGACGGGCGGCGAAAGAGCGTCGTAACGCCCGTTCATTTCCGGATTGCCGCGATCGCAGGCGAAAAAGAACTGCAAAAGATCGTTCGACCCGATGGACAAAAAATCGACGCGCTTCAAAAGCTGCGGCAATTGCCAATAGAGCGAGGGAACTTCCATCATCGTGCCAATATGCACGGGCTCCGGCAGCACCCGGCCGCGCTTGCGTTCGCGCGCGATTTCGATCTGCACGAGTTCTTTGGCCGCGTCGAATTCCGCGACGGTCGCGACCATTGGAAACATCAGATCGAGCCGTCGGCCGCCGGCCGCGCGCAACAGGCCGCGCACCTGTTCGCGCAAAATAGCGGGCCGCTCCAGCGTCAGGCGCACCGCGCGCAACCCCATCGCCGGATTTTCCTGGGGCGTGTTTTCCATGTAGGGCAGCAGTTTGTCGCCGCCGATATCGAGCGTGCGGAACACGACCGGGCGCCCCTGCGCGCGGTCCAGAATGCGCCGGTAGAGATCCGTCTGCTCGACCACGTCGGGCATCGAGGTGCGGATCATGAAGGGAATTTCGGTTCGGTAGAGGCCGACGCCGTCCGCGCCGCTTTCGGCCAGATTGTCGATGTCGATGACCAGCCCCGCATTCATGTTGAGCGAGATCGGCGAACCGTCTTTGGTTACGGCCGGCAATTTGCGGATCGCGACATAGCCCTGGCGCAACGCCTCGCGCTGACGAATGGCGGCCGCGAAGGTTTCGCGCACGTCGTCGCCGGGCCGCAAAATCGCCTGCCCAAAACCGCCGTCGACGACGATCGTGTCGCCCGCTTCGACGCGCCCCACGAGCCCCGGCAAACAGCCCACCATCGGCAGATCGAGCGCATGCGCGATGATCGCGACATGCGCCGTGGGCGAACCTTCTTCGAGCACGACGCCCTTCAACTTGCGCCGATCGTATTCGAGCAATTCGGCCGGCCCCAGCGTGCGCGCGACCAGCACTGTATCCTCGGGCAAATCGCCAGCGACGGCCGCCGTGCGGTCGCCCGTGAGATGGCGCAGCAGCCGGTTGGCCAGATCGTCGAAATCCGCAATGCGTTCGCGCAGATACGGATCGGCGATCTGCGCCATGCGCGCGCGGTTGTCTTCTTGCACCTTTTGCACGGCGGCTTCGGCGGTGAGGCCGGTTTCGATCGCTTCGCTGATGCGCTGCAGCCAGCCGCGATCTTCGGCAAACATGCGGTAGGTTTCGAGAATTTCCCAACGCTCGTCGCCTTCGGTCAGGCCCGAGGTCTGGAAAATGCGGTCGATGTCGGTACGCATGCCGCTCATCGCCTCGCGCAGGCGCTTGGTTTCGGCGGCCGGATCGTCGGCGACCATCTGGCGCACCGTGACGCGCGGCTGGTGCAGCACCGCCGTCCCGATCGCGATTCCGTCGTTGAGCGACATTCCTTCGATGCGGTCGGTCGCACCGGTTCCCGCATCGTCGATGCGCAGCATTTCGGCATGGCCGATCAGTTCGCCCGCGGCCACAAGTTCGGCCAGCACCATCGAGACGGTTTGCAGCGCTTCGGCTTCTTCGTCGGTATATTCGCGGTAGGTGCGGTTTTGCAGCACCAGGACGCCCAGCGTGCGGCCCGCGCGCAGGATCGGCACGCCCATCAGCGAATGGTAGATTTCTTCGCCCGTTTCGGGCCGGTAGGCGAAGTTGGGATGCGATTGCGCGTCGGCCAACGCTAGCGTGCGCGCGGTCTGCGCGATTTCGCCGACCAGGCCTTCGCCCACGCGCAGCCGCGTTTTGTGGACCGCGTCCGGATTGAGGCCTTGCGTCGCGAACAGCTCGAGCACTTGGCCCGCGCGCATGACATAGACCGAGCAGACTTCGGCGATGAGATCGGCCGCGATGATTTTGACGATGCGATCGAGGCGCTGCTGGGCAGTGCCCGAGGCTGCCATCATATCGCGCAGACGCTTGAGCAGGCGGCGCGTCGCACCGGGCCCGAGCGCCGTTTGCATCACGCAGCTCCGGCTTCCGCAGAGGCAGCCGCCGCGTCGCGCGCGACCAGGGCCGCGAGTGCCTGGTCGACCAATTCGCCGACAATTTCGGCCGTCGATTGCGCGCGCGTGACAAGGCCCACCGACTGGCCCGCCATCAACGAGCCGTTTTCGACATCGCCCTCGACCGCCGCACGGCGCAAAGCGCCCGCCCAGAAATGCTCGATTTCAAGCTGGGCCGCTTTCATGTCGAGTTCGCCGCGATCCACGCTGTCGATCACGCTGCGTTGCTTGGCCATGAAATCTGCCGTCGCCTTGTTGGCCAAGGCGCGCACCGGGATCACCGGAAAGCGCGGATCGAGCTGGACCGACGGAACGGCGTCGCGCGCGGCCCCGCGGATAAATGCTTGCTTGAAATTGGGATGCGCGACGCACTCGTGCGCGCAGACGAAGCGCGTTCCCAACTGTACGCCGGCCGCACCCATTTCAAGGTACGACAAAATCGCCTCGCCGCGGCCGATGCCGCCTGCCACGAATACCGGCACGTCGCGAATGACGGGCAGAATCTCCTGCGCCAGCACGGCTGTGGAAACGCCGCCGATATGCCCGCCCGCCTCCATGCCTTCGATTACCAGCGCATCGATGCCCGAGCGCACGAGCTTTTTGCCGATCACCAGGGCCGGCGCAAAGCCGATGATTTTGGCGCCGCCGTCCTTCAGAATCTTGACGGTTTCGGCCGGCGGCATGCCGCCCGCCAGCACCACATGCCCGACCTTGGCCGCCACGCAAACGCGCGCGAGTTCGGCAAGTTCGGGGTGCATGACGATCAGATTGACGCCAAAGGGTTTGGCCGTGAGCAGCTTGGTCGCCGCGATTTCGGCCGCGAGCATCGAAGGCTTCATCGACCCGCACGCGAGCACGCCAAAGCCGCCTGCGTTTGAGATCGAGGCGACCAGATTGCGCTCCGAAACCCACGTCATCGCGCCGCCCAAGATGGCGACTTGCGTGCCCAGAAACGCGTTGCCGCGCGCCCACAGCCGGTCGAGCGTGCGCTTGGCTTTGGCCTCGGCGCTCATGCCGCGTCGAGACCGTAGGCCGTGTGCAGCGAGCGCAACGCGAGCTCCAGATACTCGGCGCCGATCAGCACGGAGATCTTGATCTCCGACGTCGAGATCACTTCGATATTGATGCCCTTGTCGGCAAGCGTGCGGAACATCGCGAGCGCCACGCCCGCATGGCTGCGCATGCCGACGCCGATGACCGACACTTTGACAACGTTAGGGTCGGGCTTCAACTCGACAAAGCCAAGCTCGGCCTTGCGCTCGTTCAGCAGCTTCACGCAGCGGTCGAGTTCGGCCGTCCCCACCGTGAAGGTAAGGTCCGTCGCCTTGCGGTCGTCGGAGATGTTCTGGACGATCATGTCGACATTAATCGCCGCATCGGCAAGGGGACCGAAAATGGCCGCCGCAACGCCCGGACGGTCCGCGACTTTGGTCAAAGTGATTTTCGCCTCGTCCCGGCTGTAGGCGATCCCGCTGACGACTTGCTTTTCCACGATCTCTTCCTCATCGACGACCATCGTGCCGGGCTTGTCCTCGAAGCTCGAGAGGACCTGCACGCGCACGCGGTGGTTCATGGCCAACTCGACCGACCGCGTCTGCAGCACCTTGGCGCCGAGCGAAGCCATTTCGAGCATTTCTTCGTACGTGATCTTGTCGAGTTTCTGCGCCTTCGTCACGATGCGCGGATCGCAGGTATAGACGCCGTCGACGTCGGTATAGATGTCGCAGCGATCCGCCTTCAACGCGGCCGCGAGCGCCACTGCCGACGTATCTGATCCGCCGCGCCCCAGCGTGGTCACGCGCCCGTCGTCGGCAACGCCCTGGAAGCCCGCAATTACCGCAACCTCGCCGGCCGCCATGGCGGCGGCGAGCGCTTGGGTGTCGATCGCCTCGATGCGCGCTTTGGAGTGCGTCGCATCGGTACGCAGCTTGATTTGCCAGCCCTGCCAGGAGCGCGCCTTGAGGCCCATTTCCTGAAGGGTCAGCGCCATCAAGCCGCTCGTGACCTGTTCGCCGGTCGCCACGACCGCATCGTATTCGCGCGGGTCGTAGAATTTGGAAATCTCGTTGACCCACGCGACCAGCTGGTTCGTGACGCCCGACATGGCCGACACCACGACGGCGACTTCGTGCCCGGCTGCAACCGCGCGTTTGACGTGCAGTGCCGCATTGCGGATGCGTTCGATATTCGCAACCGACGTGCCGCCGAATTTTAGAACCAGACGCGCCATTTTTCCGATCCCAGAGAATTTCGAGAAACCCCATTCCGGCCAGAGGCTTGGGAATGGGCTGGCGCCAGCGCTCTTGCCCGCGCGCCACGTGCGCCTTATCTAAAGGTTTGGGGGCGCCAGGGCAAGACGTAGCCAAAGCCCAGTTCAGGAGCTGTATGTCGAGCAATTCCGATGCCGCGATCGGCGCATCCGTCGACCCGGCCGAGATCGCGCGCTTCGCCGCGATGGCCGACGAATGGTGGGACCCGGCTGGCAAATTCAAACCGCTGCACAAATTCAATCCGGTACGGCTTGGCTATATCCGCGACCGGCTCGCGCAGCATTTTGGCCGCGATCCGCTTGGCGCCAAACCGCTTGCGGGTTTGCGCCTGCTCGATATCGGCTGCGGCGGCGGATTGGTCGCCGAACCGATGGCGCGCTTGGGCGCCACGGTGGTCGCAATCGACGCTTCGGCCAAAAATATCGCGATCGCGTCCAACCATGCCGCGCGCATGGGCCTTGCGATCGACTATCGCCACGCGACGGCCGAAGACCTTGTGGCGGCAGGCGAGCAGTTCGACGCCGTGCTGTCGCTGGAGGTCGTCGAGCACGTCGCCGATGTCGATCTGTTTTTGGGCAATTGCGGCGATCTGGTGCGCGCGGGCGGGGCGCTCGTCGTTGCAACCTTGAACCGCACGCCCAAGGCATTTTTGCTGGCCATCGTCGGGGCCGAGTACGTGATGCGCTGGCTGCCGCGCGGCACGCACGAATGGAAAAAATTCGTGCGTCCGGGCGAGATTTCCGACGCCCTTCGCAAGCCCGGCCTTGCGGTCACGCATGTGACGGGGGTCGCCTTCAACCCGATCCTCGACACCTGGCGCCTCGCGCGCGACCTCGACGTCAACTATATGGCGTTCGCGGTCAAGGGATAGGGTCGACGCCTTACGCGTTTTTGTCGGGGACCCACGGCACGGGCGCAAATTCGATGCCTTCGTCGAGCAGTTCCTGGGCTTCTTGCGCCGAAGTCTGGCCGTAGATATTGCGTTTTTCGATTTCGCCGTAATGGATCTTGCGCGCTTCTTCGGCGAATTTGTCGCCGACAGGATCGAAATTCTTTTCGATATGCTGGCGCAGTTCCGCCATCTGGCGATGCAGCTCGGCCGCCTTGGCGGTTGCGGGATCGGGGCCAAGCGCGGCAGGCAGGTTTTCCGGCGCATCGACGCGCTTGCGGGATTTCTTGGTGCCCGACAGGCGCGGCGCCATCAGCGCTTTTTCGACCTTGTTCGAGCCGCAATAGGGACATTCGACCAAGCCGCGTTTGGCCTGGCGCTCGAACGCGGCGCCGTCTTTGAACCAGCTTTCGAAACTGTGCTTTTTGGCGCATTGCAAGTTGAAGACGATCATGGCCTATAATTGGGGTCAAATCGGCGCAAAGACAAGCCATGCCCTTTCCCGAATTCCATATTGTAGGCGAACCCTCCGCCTGGGTCGTCCAGCACGCGGCGCTTGTCCCGATTAGCGGACCCGTGCTCGACATTGCCGCGGGCGGCGGACGGCACGCCAGGTTTTTTGCCGCGCGCGGCCATAAAATCACGGCGCTCGACCGCGACATTTCGGCCCTCGAAGGGATCGAAGGCGTCGATGCGGTCGCCGTCGATCTGGAAGACGGATCGCCCTGGCCGCTTTTGGGCCGCCAATTTGCGGCGGTCGTCGTGACCAACTATCTGCACCGCGCGCTCTTTTCGGCACTGGCCGCCAGCGTCGCGCCGGGCGGGGCGCTGATCTACGAAACGTTCGCGCGCGGCAACGAGCGCTACGGCAAACCGAGCAATCCCGACTTCCTGCTCCGCGACAACGAATTGATCGAAGCCTTCGCGCCCGCTTTGCGCGTGGTGGCCTACGAGCATCGTTTTGTCGAGACGCCCAAACCCGCCATGATCCAGCGTTTGGCGGGCGTGCGGCCTACGCCGTCTTGAGCAAGGGGTCGAGTTTGCCGGCGGCGTCGAGCGCGTAAAGATCGTCGCAGCCGCCGACATGCTGACCGTCGATGAAAATCTGCGGCACCGAGGTACGACCGCCCGCGCGCTTTTCCATCGCCGGGCGCAAGCTGGAATCGGCCAGCACGTCGTATTCGTCGTAAGCGGCGCCTTTTTTGTCCAAGAGGCGCTTGGCGCGCGCGCAATATCCGCAAAACGCCGAACTGTAGATTTCGATTTTTGCCATGGTTCTTTTCCGGCCTCAAAAACGAAACCACATATTAGCAGGCGATCCCCGACATCGCTAGACCCGCCCCTCGCCGGGGCGCACGACGCGCGCGAGCGTCACGGTGCGCACTTCGGCCGCACCGGCGCGCTTCAAGGCTTTGGCGCATTCGCCAAGCGTGGCCCCGGTCGTCAGCACGTCGTCGACGAGCACGACGATTTTGCCGCGCACGAACGCCGCATGGCGCGGAGCAAGTTTGAAGGCTCGGCGTACATTGCGCTGGCGTTCGCGGCGGCCGAGCATGCCCTGGGCGGGCGTGCGGCGTTGGCGCACCAGCAGGTCGGGCACGCTTGGCATGCCCGTATGGCGCGCCAGCGCATTGGCAAGCAGCGCCGACTGGTTGAAACGACGCATTGCCAGCCGCGTCCAATGCAAGGGGACGGGCGCGACAAGATCGGCGCCCGCCAGAACGTCGGCGCCCGCGCGCGCGAGCCAGCGCGCGAAGGCAGGCGCCGCATGCGTGCGGTCGGCATGTTTGAACGCGAGGATCAGACTGCGGCTTGCCGTATCGTAGCGCAGGGCCGCGCGCGCCTTGCCGAACGGCGGCGGCGCCGACAGGCACGCG
Organism: Asaia bogorensis; assembly: GCA_945901855.1. Taxonomy (GTDB): domain Bacteria; phylum Pseudomonadota; class Alphaproteobacteria; order CACIAM-22H2; family CACIAM-22H2; genus Tagaea. The sequence goes on from CAMDLT010000024.1 coordinate 24,065, forward strand.
CCGCACAGCAGACCCGTGCGGCCCAAAAAACCCGGATCGTAATCGAACGGAAGGCCGCAACTCTCGCAATAGGGCCGATCGATCCACGAAAATCGCGTCCAGCACGGCGCGCACAAAGCGCCGGGTTCGGCAACGATCGTCTGGCAGTTCAAGCAAAGCGGCGGCACCACCGCATCGATCGCGATGCGCGCGGTCCGTTTGGCGAGGGCAAAAAGATCGGCGAGCGCATGCAAAGCGCAAGATCGCAGCATGGGCTTGCGGCCGAAGTCAACAGCTTGTATCTGCGCCAGCCCGTTTCGCGCGGCCGCAAAACAGGCTACGACTCGCAACGTCATGACCGACAACCCGCCGCCGCAAGTTTTCGACCGACGCATCGTGCGCTGCCATCGCGAGCGCGCGGCACGGCATTTTGCGGAGCACGACTTTCTGTTCCGCGAAGCGGGCGAGCGTCTGGCCGAACGGCTCGACGATCTAAAACCGCAATTTCCGCGCGTACTGGATTTGGGCGCGCGCACGGGCTTGATGGCGCCGCTGCTGGCCAAGCGGCCGGGCACGGAACTGATCGTGCAGTGCGATCTGTCCGCGCGGATGATGCGCGCAGCGCGCGCACGTCCGTGCGCTGACCAGAGTGAAGCCCACCGCACCGTTTGCGTGGCGGACGAGGAGTTTCTGCCCTTTGCGGCCGCCAGCTTCGATCTGGTGGTGAGCTGCCTGTCGCTGCATTGGACCAACGATTTGCCGGGCGCGCTTGTCCAGGTGCGTCGCGTGCTGAAGCCCGACGGATTGTTTTTGTGCGCAATCCTGGGCGGCGGCACGCTGGCCGAACTGCGCCGGGCGCTGATCGAGGCGGAGGTCGCCGAAAGCGGCGGTGCGGGTCCGCGCGTTTCGCCCTTTGCCGACGTGCGGGACGCAGGCGCCTTGCTGCAGCGCGCGGGCTTCGCGCTGCCGGTGGTCGATGCCGACACGCTGACAGTCTCCTATGAAAACGCGCTCGACCTGATGCGCGATTTGCGCGGCATGGGCGAAACCAACGCGATCGCCGAACGGCGCAAGGACTTCTCGCGCCGCTCGACCCTGCTGCGTGCAGCGGCAATCTACGAAGATCTCTATGCCGAAGACGGGCGTATGCCCGCGACTTTCCAGATCTTGAATCTGACCGCTTGGGCGCCGCACGCGTCGCAGCAAAAACCGCTGCGCCCCGGTTCCGCCGCGCACAGCCTGGCGCAAGCGGTGCAGAAGGACAGCTAAAGCAGGTCGCGCAGCATCGCGACCAGCGGCACGTCGGCGGGCGGCATCGGATAGTCCGACAATTTCAGCGGCCACACCCAGGCCAATTCCTGGCCTTCGCGCGGTGCTGGCGTGCCCGCCCAATTGCGCGCGGCATAGAGCGGCATCAGCAGATGGAAATCGGGATAGCGGTGCGAGGCGAAGGTCAGCGGGGCCAAGCACGCGTGCGAAAGGTCGATGCCGAGTTCTTCTTTGAGTTCGCGCACCAGGGCGGCTTCCGGCGTTTCGCCGTCGGCGATTTTGCCGCCCGGGAACTCCCACAAGCCGGCCATCGATTTGCCGGGCGGCCGGCGGGCGAGCAGCACCCGCCCGTCCGCATCGATCAAGGCCGCAGCCACCACCAGCAGCACGCGCGCTGGCGCTGCAAGCTTGGCGCTGAGGGCCGGATCGTCGCAGCCCGCAGGTACGGCGCTAGCTTCGGTAGCTGCCATTGATGTCGATATAGGCATGGGTCAGATCGCAGGTCCATACGCGTGCCTTGCCGCGCCCGATGCCGATATCGACCGCAATTCGAATGTCGCGGCCCCGCATGTGGGCGGCAACCGGCGCTTCGTCGTAGCCCGAAACAGCCGCCCCCTTGCGCGCGATCGCCGTGCCCCCGATCGAAATCTTCAGCCGGTCGCGATCGGCTTTTTCGCCGCTTTTGCCGACCGCCATCACGATGCGGCCCCAATTGGCATCCGCCGCCGCGATCGCGGTTTTGACCAACGGCGAATTGCCGATCGACATGGCGATTGTGCGCGCCGCCGCATCGCTGGCCGCACCCGAAACATCGATTTGCACCAGCTTCTGCGCGCCCTCGCCATCCTTGGCGATCTGGATCGCCAAGTCGAGGCATACCGCGTCGAACGCTTTTTTGAACGCTTTGAACGACGGATCGGACGCGCGCGCGACCGGCTTGTTGCCCGCCGCTCCGGTTGCGAATGCGAGCACGGTATCCGACGTCGAGGTATCGCTGTCGACCGTGACCGCGTTGAAGCTCGTGCCCACGGCATCCTTGAGCAGCGCCTTCAACAAAGCGGGCGCGATGGCGGCATCTGTAAAAACATAGCCCAGCATCGTCGCCATATTGGGCGCGATCATGCCGCTGCCTTTGGCGATGCCGGCGATCGAAATCTTCTTGCCGCCGACGCGCGCATGGGCGAGCGCCCCTTTGGCAAACGTATCGGTCGTCATAATCGCGTTGGCGGCATCCAGGAAACTTGCCTGCCCCAGCGTTTTGGCCGCATGGGCCGCCGTTGCCGAAAGCTTGGCGCCGTCCGGCAATTGGCCGATGACGCCGGTCGAAGAGAGAAACACGTCGCCCGGCCTGCAGCCCAATGCGGCCGCTGCCGCTTTGGCCGTCGCAGCGCACACGGCGGCACCTGCCTTGCCGGTAAAGACGTTCGAGTTGCCGGCGTTGACGACAAGTCCGCGCGCACGCCCCGCCCCGATCAGCTTGCGGCACCAATCGACCGGCGCCCCGGGCATCTGGTTGGTCGTGAACACGCCGGCCACCGCGGTGCCGGGCGCGAGTTCGGCCAGCACCAGATCGTTGCGGTTTTTGTAGCGCGTATTCGTCGCGGCAACGGCCAAGCGCACGCCGGCGATCTGCGGAATCTTCGGGAACGCGGCGGGCGCCAAAGGCGAGACGGTGTGGGCCATGGGAACCTCAGGGCGCTTTGGGCAGCGGCTTGCCGTCGATCGCAAAACGCTCGACCTTGGCCTTTTTCACCAGCCCCTCGACAAAGCCGTTCATGATTTCCTGCGACATGTCGCTGGCGAGTTTCTCGCGCAGCTCGTCGAAGGATTCGGGCACCACGCGACGTTCTTCGACGCGGATCACGTGCCAACCGAATTGGCTGCGTACGGGCGCTTTGGTGGTCTCGCCCGCTTTGAGCGTCGATGCAGCCGCCCAGAATTCCGGCACCATATCGTCTTTGCCGAAAAAGCCCAGATCGCCGCCCGATTGTTTGCCCGCCGGATCGACAGAGCGCTCGCCCGCGATCTTGGCAAAGTCGCCGCCGCGCCCAAGCTCGCCAATAATGCCCACGGCCGCCTGTTCGTTGGCAACCAGAATATGGCGCGCGCGAATTTCGTCGCGACCGGGATTTTCCTTCTGGTACTCGGCATATCGCGCTTGCAGGGCCGCGTCGGTAAGCCTGGCTTCCAGCATCCGATTCAGCAGCGTTTCCTGCATCACGCGCTCTTCGAACTGCTGCAGGCGGGCTTTGACGTCCTCGTCGTTCTGCAGATTGGCGCGCCGCCCTTCGGCCGCAATCAGCTTTTGCGAGACCAGCCGGTCGACGATGGGCTCCAGCAGTGCTTCGAGCGGCACTTGCTGGAATTGCGGCGGCAAGGCGCGTTGGAAGGCGATTACCTCCGACCGGCGGATGGGCTGGCCATCGACGCGCGCAACGACCGGGTCGTCCGCTGCGGGCGCAACGGGGCGCGGCGTCTGGGCATCGGCCGCACCGATGGCCAAGCAAAGGGTCAAAACGAGGGCGGAAAAACGCAGCATGACGCAAAATCCTTTCAAAAAATCGCGCGCACTTTGGCATGGAAATCCGGGCAGAAACAAGGCCGGAACGACCCTTGCCGAACCGGCGCCTAAGATTGACACGCTGCGCCAATCGCCCTATCTGTGCCAAGGCCCGACGCCGGGGGCCGCCCGTTGGCGAATTCCGTGCTCAATCGAAGGACTTTTCCGCATGTTCGGCGCCATTGCCCGCGCGCTCTTCGGCTCGTCAAACGAGCGCATCCTCAAGGGGATGTACAAGACCGTTGCCGCCATCAACGCCAAAGAAGCCGAACTCGTCGCCCTCGACGATGCCGCGCTCGAAAACCGCACCGTTTGGCTGCGCGGGCGCCTGGAAAAGGGCGAAACGCTCGACGACATTCTGGTCGACGCGTTCGCGACCGTGCGCGAGGCCGCCAAGCGCGTGTTGGGCCAACGCCATTTCGACGTCCAGCTGCTGGGCGGTATGGTGCTGCATAAGGGCATGATCGCCGAAATGAAGACCGGCGAAGGCAAGACGCTGGTCGCCACGCTCGCGGGCTATTTGAACGCCCTGCCGGGCAAAGGCGTGCATGTCGTGACGGTCAACGACTATCTGGCCAAGCGCGACGCGGAATGGATGGGGCGCGTTTACCGCTTTCTGGGCATGACAGTCGGCACCATCGTGCACGGCCTGACCGACATCGAGCGGCGCGAGAACTACGCCTGCGACGTGACCTACGGCACCAACAACGAGTTCGGGTTCGACTATCTGCGCGACAACATGAAATACCGGCTCGACCATATGAGCCAGCGCGTCTTCAATTTCGCCATCGTCGACGAGGTCGACTCGATCCTGGTCGACGAAGCGCGCACGCCGCTGATCATTTCGGGCCCGACCGATGACGGATCCGAGCTCTATCTTGCCGTCAACAAGCTGATGCCCGCGCTTGAAGCCGGCGATTTCGAGAAGGACGAAAAAGCGCGCGCCGTGTCGCTGACCGAAGCGGGGGCCGAGAAAATCGAGCGTCTGCTGACCGAGGCGGGCCTGCTGAAGGGCGGTTCGCTCTACGACATCGCGAACGTAAGCCTCGTCCACCATTCCAACCAAGCTTTGCGCGCGCACAAACTGTTCGCGCGCGATACCGACTACATCGTCAAGGACGACAAGGTCATCATCATCGACGAGTTTACCGGCCGCATGATGGAAGGCCGGCGCTATTCGGAAGGCCTGCACCAGGCGCTCGAAGCCAAAGAAGGCGTGCGCGTCCAGCAGGAAAACCAGACGCTCGCCTCGATCACTTTCCAGAACTATTTTCGCATGTATCCGAAGCTGTCGGGCATGACCGGCACGGCCATGACCGAAGCGACCGAGTTTGCCGAGATCTACAAACTGGACGTGGTCGAAATCCCGACCAACCAGCCCGTCAAGCGCGCGGATGCGGACGACGAGGTCTATCGCACGGCGCGCGAAAAGGCCGCCGCGATCGTCGATCTGATCGACGACGCGCGCAAGCGCGGCCAGCCCGTGCTCGTGGGCACGGTCAGCATCGAAAAATCCGAATCGCTGTCGGCCGAACTGCACAAGCGCAACGTACCGCACCAAGTGCTGAACGCGCGCTACCACGAGCAGGAAGCGGCCATCATCTCCCAGGCCGGGCGTCCCGGCGCGATCACGATCGCCACCAACATGGCCGGGCGCGGCACCGACATCCAGCTCGGCGGCAATCTCGACATGCGCGTGCGCCTGGAGCTTGGCGGCATCGCCGAAGGTCCGGAGCGCGAAGCGCGCATTGCCGCGATCCGCGCCGAAATCGACGAAGCCCGCAAGACCGTCCTCGCCGCCGGCGGCCTCTATGTGGTGGGCACCGAGCGGCACGAAAGCCGCCGCATCGACAACCAGCTGCGCGGCCGGTCGGGCCGCCAGGGGGATCCGGGCGCGTCCAAATTCTTCCTGTCGCTCGACGACGACCTGATGCGCATTTTCGGGTCCGAGCGCATGGACGGCATGCTGCAAAAGCTTGGCCTCAAGGAAGGCGAAGCGATCGTCCACAGCTGGATCAACAAAGCGCTCGAAAAGGCGCAGCAGAAGGTCGAAGCGCGGAATTTCGAGATCCGCAAGCAGCTGCTCAAATACGACGACGTAATGAACGACCAGCGCAAGGTCGTCTACGAGCAGCGCCGCGACATCATGCGCCAGGACGACGTCGCCGACCAGATCCAGGACATGCGCCGCGAGACGCTCGACGAGCTCATCGCGCGCTGCATTCCGGCCAATGCCTATCCCGAGCAATGGAATGTCGACGTGCTGCACGACGAAACGCGGCGCATTTTCGGGGTCGATCTGCCGGTCAAGGATTGGGCCAAGGAAGAAGGCATTGCCGAGGAAGAGATCCACGAACGCTTGAGCGACGCCATCGAGCGCAAGATGGCCGAAAAGGCCGCCAATATCGGCCCCGACCTGATGCGCCAAGTCGAGAAGAGCCTGCTGTTGCAGGAACTCGACCATGCGTGGAAAGAGCATTTGCTGACGCTCGACCATTTGCGCCAGGGCATCAATCTGCGCGCCTACGGCCAGCGCGATCCGCTGAACGAATACAAGCGCGAAGCCTTCGAGCTGTTCGAAACCATGCTGCGCGATTTGCGCGAGCGCATCACCTTGCTGCTGGCCTTTGTGCAGGTCCGCATGGACGGGCCGCCGTCGGGCGATTTGATGCCCGCCGACCCGGACCCCGCCCGCCTGCAGGCCCAGCATCCGCCGAGCGGCCCGGCATTCGAAGCGGGCCAGCCGCCCTCGCCCATGAAAGCCGCGCGCGCAGCCCGCGTCGATGCGTCCGACCCCTCGACCTGGGGTTCGACCTCGCGCAATTCGCCGTGCCCGTGCGGCTCCGGCAAGAAATACAAACACTGCCACGGCAAGGTCTGAACGCGCCGTATCCGCGATGATCCGCAAGCTCGGCTCGCGCGACATCTATGCCAACCGCTGGATGCGCGTGCGCGAGGACGACGTTGAATTTGCCGACGGCTCGCGCGGCATCTACGGCGTGGTCGACAAAAGCGACGGCGTGGGCCTGATCGCCCTCGGGTCCGGCACGATCCATTTGGTCGAGCAGTATCGCTACACCCAAGGCCGTCGCCGCTGGGAGATCCCGCAGGGCGCTTGGGAGTTGGCGCCCGGTGCCGAGATCGAGGCGATGGCGCGCGGCGAGCTGCGCGAGGAAACCGGCCTGGAAGCGGGCCGCATCGAAAAAATCGGCGAGCTGGCGATGGCCAACGGGTTTGTCGCCCAACGCCTGCATGTGTTCGTCGCAACCGACCTAACGCCGGGTCCCCCGCAACGCGAAAAGACCGAAATCGACATGGTCCATCGCGAGTTTTCGCGCGCAGATTTCGACGCCATGCTGCGCGACGGCACGATCGACGACAGCACGACGCTCGCCGCCTACGCGCTCGGCAAGCTGCACGGCGCGCTGTAGGCGCCTATTTCTTCCAACCCACGATCGAGGCGAGCGTCATATAGAGCTTGCCGACATCGGCCGACAGGAAGGTCGAGACGAGCACGTTTTCGGGATCGGCTTCGCGCGCGTCCGACAGCAAGCGGTCGTATTGCGTGAGATAGTCGGTCACGTAGCGGCGGAAATCGGCGTCGTCGCCGTAGCGTTTCAGCACCACGCGGCCCGTTTCGCCCCAATTGAGCCGCAGCAAACGACGCACGAACACGCCGCGATCGCCGCCCAGAAACTCCTTGAGGACGCGATCGGTGACCGACGGATCGAGCGTGCGCGCAAGATCGATCGACAGCGAATTGAGCCCCTCGACCACCAGACGCGAGGCGCGCAGGAAGCGGCCGCGCTTGGCCTCGAACTCGCTCGAGGTGAGGTGGCGCTGGGCGTCGTTCGCGCTGGCAGCCGCCGCGGCCAAATCGTCGGCCTGACGCCGGAACGCGTCGGTTGCCTCGCTTGCTTCGCGCGTGACCTTGCTGGCAGCCGCGTCGAGCGTGTCGCTCTGCAGCGCCAGCAAGCGTTCGGCCTCGGCAATGCGCCGTTCGGCCGCGTCCATCGCGACGCCGAGGTCGCGCGACTGGCGCGCGAACCCGTCGCCGACCGACGCGATGCGGGCGGCCGCTTGGCCCACAGCGGCCATGACTTCTTCCGCGCGGCGGCGGAAATTTTCGGCCGTGGCTTCGAGACGCAAACCGCCTTCCTGGGCTGCGGACGACAATTCGTCCGACCGCCGACGCAGCGACTGGCCGGTCTCGCCGATGCGCTGGCTTGCGACCGTGGCGGCATCGGCCGCTTCGCGCGCCTGCAGATCGAACTGGGCGCCGATTTCCGACAGACGCTCGCCCGCTTCCGCGACGACGCCGTTGAGATGGTCCGCCTGGCCGCGCAGCACCTGGCCAAGCTCGCTCGAGCGCGCGCCCAAGGTTTCGAGCGTGCGCACGAGCGTTTCGCGCTGCTCGCCCAGCGCCTGATCGACGCTGGCCATGCGCGCGGCCGTGCCGTCGGACATCGCGGACAATTCGGCCGCACGGCGCACCATCGCTTCGCCCAGCGCGTCGAGCTTGATCGCCGAACGGTCGGCAAGATCCGCCAGACCGCTGGCATTGCCGCGCAGCAGTTCGGCCACCATCGACAGGTGCGCTTCGGCCGCGTCCGCCGCACCGCCCAGATCCACCGTCCGCTCGCGCAGCGCCTGGCCCACCTGGCCCACGCGCGCCGTCGCCTGATCGACCGCGACATGCAGATCGCCGGTGTGGCGGCGGAAATGTTCGCTCGCCTCGGCCATCAACCCGCCCACGCTCGCAGCGGCACGGTTCATGTCGGAGAGGCGGTTGCGGAACGTTTCGCCGCTTTCCTCCAGGCGTCCGACCGCTTCGACCGTTTGCGTCGCGAGCGCGTGCAAGCGGCGTTCGGTTTCGGCGCCCGTGGCCGCGACTTTTTCGGTCGTGGCTTCGGCCAGGACCTGCATTTCGCCCGCCCGGTCGCGGAACATGTCGGACGAAGCGCGCAAGCGCGCCATCGCGTCGTCCGAGGCGCGCGAGACCGATGCGACCTGGCTCTCGAGCATGGCGCCGACATCGCCAGCCCGGCCCGACACCTGCTCCATTGTTTTGAGCAGCAGCAAGGTCTGGTCGCGCAAACCGGCGTCGATGGCGCCCACGCGGCCTGCCGACCGGTCGGCGGCATTGTCGAGTTCGGCCGAACGCGCGCGCAAACTCTCCGACGATTCCTTGAGGCGCTGGCCCGCTTGCGCCGCGACCGAAGAGAGTTCGCCCGAACGCTGTTCGAGCAGCGCCGCGTTGTCGTTGATACGCGCAACCGACGCATTCGCTGCGTTCTCGAGCGCCAGAGACTCCCGGCGCATCGCCACGCCCGCAACGCCAATCGCCTGCACCGAAGCGCCCGCGACTTCCTCGACATCCAGGCCGCGCTTGCGCAGCGCGTCGCCCGCTTCGTCCAGACGCGACAGAACACGGTCGGCAGCGGCGTTGGTTTCGAGCGCGCGCTGGGCGATCGCGGTTTCGAGCTGGCTTGCGCGCTCGATTCCGGTTTCGGCCGCAACCACCAGGGCTTGCGTTTCGCTGCGGAAGGTTTCGCCCGCATGGCGCAGGCGCGCGGCCGACTGGTCGGCGGCCAGCACCAGCTGCTCGTTCTCGCGCAAGGCAACGTCGCCGCTGGCTTCCAGGCGCGCGGTGACGCGATCGACGGCGGCGGTCGTTTCGCTTGCATCGCGCGACAGGGCGATCGAGGTCGCATCCAGGCGCTGCGTGGCAGCCGCCACATTCGCGTCGGCTTCGGCCGTGCGCTGGCGCAATTGGTCGGCCGCGTCGCGCAGCCGCAGCAGGGCCTGATGCGCGGTCGCGTCCAGATCGCGGGCACTACGCGCAATTTCGCCCGATGCGTTGTCCACGCTGGCGCGCGTCTGGTCGGCTTGCACGCCAAGCGCCGCCGTCTTGTCGCGCAAAATTTCGGCCGCAAGCTCGAGCACGCTGGCCTTGTCGGCGGCAACGTCGCCAAGCTCGCTCGTCTGCGCCTTCAAGGCGCCGTGCAGCGTTTCGAGCTGCGCGCCCGTGCGTGCCGCAAGCGCCGACAGATCGTCCGCGCGCCGGTGCAATGTCTGGGCGTAGCTGTCGGCTTCCGACATGCCCGATTCGGCCACGCGGACGAGATTCTGGGTCTCGTTACGGAACGTCTCGCCGGTCGCGCGCATGCGGGCGGCCGACTGGTCGGCGGCGAGCACCAACTGCTCGTTCTCGCGCCGCGCCACGTCGCCCGTCGCTTCGAGGCGCGTGGTCGCGTTTCCGACCGCAGCGGCAACTTCGTGCGCGTCCTTGGCGAGCGCATCGGCGGCAAGGTCGAGGCGCTGGGCGACGGCGGCGATATTGACGTCGGCTTCCTGCGCGCGGGCGCGCAACTGGTCGGCCGCATCGCGCAGGCGAGCCGCCGCCTGGTGTGCGGTTCCGTCGAGATCCTTGGCGTTGCGCGCGACGTCGGCCGCCGCTTCGTCGATGCGGCTGCGCGCCGTGCCGGCCGAAGCTTCGATGGCCTCGGTCTTGAGGCGCAGCACTTCGCTCGCGCGCTCGAGCTGGCCCGCAACATGGTCGGAGGCGTCGGACATTGCGACGGTTTTGACGCGCATGTCGGCATGCAGCGTCTCGAGCCGTTCGCCCATGCGCGCCGCGGTCGCGGCAACGTCGGCGGCGCGATGCTTCAGCGTCTCGGCATAGGCGTCGGCTTCCAGCATGCCGGCCTCGGCGGCCCGCACCAAACTTTGCGTTTCGCTGCGCGCGCCTTCGGCGGCGGCACGCACGCGTGTCGCCGCTTGGTCGGCCCCGAGTTCGAGCTGGGCCGCTTCGCGGCGCGCGACTTCGCCGGTCGCTTCGAGACGCGCAGCGGTGCGATCCAACGCGACCGAAACTTCGCGCGCGTCTTGCGCCAGCGCCTGGGCGCTCGCGTCCAGGCGCTGGGTCGCGGCGGCGACGTTCGTTTCGCCTTCCGCCGCGCGCGCGCGCAACCGCTCGCCGCTGTCGTCGAGTTTTTGGGCCGCCAACTGGGCGACCGCGTCGAGTTCTTTGGCGCGCCGCTCGATCGAAGCCCCGGCATCGCCCAGCCGCGCCATGGCCGCCTCGGCGGCGCTGTCCAGCGCTTCGGTCTTCAAACGGACCTGATCGCCCGACAGGGCAAGCGTTTGCGAAGCTTCGCCCGCCGTTTCGGCCAGAATCTGGGTCTGCGCACGCACATGGTCGGCAAGCTGGTCCAGACGCTGGGTCGCACGTTCGGACGTGCCGTCGATTTCCTCGCCCCGGCGCTGCAACGTAGCGCCCAGCTCCTCGGCGCGCGCCAGCGCCAGATCGGCCGAATGCGTCATGTCCTGGGTCTGCACGCGCAAGCCCTCGCCCGTCGCGCGCACGCGTTGCGACGCCTGTTCGGCCGCGACCAGCAATTCCTCGGCGCGTCGACGCGCGACTTCGCCCGTCGCATCGACGCGCGCGGCCACGCGGTCGAGCGATTCCTGCGCGCGCATGGCCACGCCGTCGAGCGCCACTTGGGCTTCGTTCGTGCGGCGCGCGGCCGCGTCCATATCTTCGGTGCGCGTCTTGAGCGCGAGGCCGACCGAGTCCAAGCTCGCTTTGGCTTCGCTGGCGGCCTGCGCGACTTGGCGCGTTTCGGCCTGCAACGCGGCTTCGGTTGCCAGCCCTTCGGCTGCCAATGCGCCGGCCGCACGCAAAATCGTCTCGGTTTCGCGCGCAAGCTTGGCGCCCGTTTCGACGGCGCTGCGCCCGGCGGCGTTCGCCGCCTCGACAAGCTCGCCGCCGTGGCGGCGCAGATCTTCGCCGATGGCGCCCGCTTTGGCTTCGGCTTCCTGCAAACGCTGGGACATTTCGCGTGCGGATTCCGAAAAGCCCGCACTGGCCCCGCCCATGCGCGCCAGTGCCTGCGCGGCGGCGTCCGCGACTTCGCGCGATTGCGACTGGAAGGTTTCGCCCGCCGCCCGCACGCGCGCAACGGCCTGGTCGGCGGCCGTGACAAGTTCGTGCCCTTGGCGGCGAACCGACTCGCTCGACGCTTCGGTGCGCGCGGTCATGCGCTCGATCGCCGCCTGCATGTTGCGCGTTTCGGCGCCAAGGTTGGTTGCGACCTCGTTCATGCGGATCGCAGCGCTGGCGACTTCGCTGGTGCGCAGGCGAATCGTTTCGCCCGCCGTATCGACGCGCGTCTGCGCGTCGCCCGCCGCTTCGGCCAGAATGACCGTCTGCGCGCGCAAGGCGTTCTGCGAGACGTCGCTTTGCTTGGCAAGTTCGCGCGCCACGTCGAGCAATTTGTCGGCAGCGCCCGCAAGATTGTCGCTGGCCGTTTCGGCCGCGCGTCGCGCGGCGCCCATTTCGACGGACGCCGTGCTCGCACGGCCTTCGGCCATCTCGGCCGCGTCGGCGAATGCCTCCGACTGGCGGCGCAGCAGTTCGCCCACCTCGCGCGCGCGCGACAATGCGGCTTCGGTCGCATCGTTGAGCGCGCTGCCTTGGTCGGCCATCGTGGCGCGAATTTCGGCCGAGCGCGCGCGCGCGCGTTCCGTCGTTTCCGCCAGATCCTGCGACTGGTCGCGCAAGGATTCGCGGATGGCGCCGGCATTGGCTGCCGTGCGCTCGTTGGTGGCGGCCAGCGTTTCGATCTGCTCGCGCAGCGTCGCGTTGATCTCGCGCGACTGCGACAGCGCGCGGTCCGAAGCGCCCGCCAGCGCGTCGGCCTGCTCGCGTACGGCCGACTCGACAATCTGCACGCGGCTGGTGAGCAACGCCGTCACGCGTTCGAGCCCGTCGGCATGGCGGCGCAGGCCCGCCATCACTTGCATCGCGCGCATCGCGGCCTGGTCCGACACGGTCGAAAGCTCGCCCGCCTGCGCCGACAGGCCCTGGCGCGCTTCGAGCAGCCGGCGCGTCGCCTGGTCGGACGCGTCGGCCAGCGCCAGCGCCTGCTCGCGCAAGCTGTCGCCGATCGTGCGCAGTTTTTGCTCGGCACGCTCCGCTGGATACGCAAGCTCGGCCAGCCGCACCTCGAGCGCGCGCGAATGGCGCACCAAATCCTGCCCGCGCGCCAGATACGAAACCGCGAACCACAAAACCAGCAGCGGCATCGCCGCCCCGCCGAAAAACGCGCCCAATTCGTGCGGCAGCATGACCGCGAACGCGCCAACCCCGATCTGCGCCAGCGCGTACCAAACGACCGCCGCAAGCCACGCGGCGCTGACGCCGGCGGCCGCCGCAAAACCGCGCTTGCCCGCAGGGGCAAGCGGCGCGTAGACGGGCGCGCCCAAATCGTTGGCCGGGCGCGCGGTCTCAGGGGCAGCCGCTTCCAGGCTGCGCAAGCGGCGGGGGCCGGATCCGGGTTGATCGTCGCTCATGGTCGGTTACGCCGCTTTCTTGCGCCGACGGATGAGGCCGATGACCTCCGCCGCCGCGTGGGGAATGTTTGTGCCGGGGCCGTAAATCGCGGCAACGCCGGCCGCGAGCAACAAGGGATAGTCCTGCGGCGGAATGACGCCGCCGCATACGACCAGAATGTCGTCGGCCTTGGCGGCCTTCAGCGCTTCGATCAGCGCGGGCACAAGCGTTTTGTGCCCTGCCGCCTGCGAGGAAATGCCGACGACATGCACGTCGTTTTCCATCGCCTGGCGTGCGGCTTCTTCCGGCGTCTGGAACAGCGGGCCCACATCGACGTCGAAGCCGATATCGGCAAACGCCGTCGCGATCACTTTGGCGCCGCGATCGTGCCCGTCTTGGCCAAGCTTGACGACCAGCATGCGCGGGCGCCGGCCTTCGGCTTTGGCGAACGAGGCGACATCGTCCTTGATGCGCGCGAAACCCGCGTCGCCCTCGTAGGCCGAGCCGTAGATGCCCGTGACCGAGCGGATGGTGGCGCGGTGGCGCGTGTAGATTTTTTCGAGCGCGTCGGAGACTTCGCCGACCGTCGCGCGCGCGCGCATGGCTTCAACCGCCAGCGTCAGAAGATTCCCCTCGCCCGACTGGGCCGCGCGCGTCAGCGCCGCAAGGATCGCGTCGACCGCGCCCGTGTCGCGCTTGGCGCGCACGGCAGCAAGGCGCGCCACCTGGGAATCGCGCACCGCCGAATTGTCGATGTCGCGAATTTCGATGTCGTCGCGTTCGCTCGATTTGTATTTGTTGACGCCGACGACGATTTCTTCGCCGCGGTCGATGCGCGCCTGGCGGCGCGCGGCCGCTTCCTCGATGCGCAGCTTGGGCATGCCGCTCTCGACGGCCTTGGTCATGCCGCCCAACGCTTCGACCTCGCCGATCAGCGTACGCGCCTCGGCGATCATCGAGGCGGTCAGGTGTTCCAAATAGTAGCTGCCCGCCAGCGGATCGACGACGCGCGACACGCCGGTTTCTTCCTGCAAGATAAGCTGCGTGTTGCGCGCGATACGCGCCGAGAAGGGCGTTGGCAGCGCCAGCGCTTCGTCGAACGAGTTGGTATGCAACGACTGAGTTCCACCCAACGTCGCCGCCATCGCCTCGAACGCCGTGCGCACGATGTTGTTGTAGGGGTCCTGCTCGGTCAGCGACACGCCCGACGTCTGGCAGTGCGTGCGCAGCGCCAGGCTGTCAGCCTTTTTGGGGCCGAAGGGCTGCATCAGCTCGGCCCACAAAAAGCGCGCCGCGCGCAGCTTCGCGATCTCCATGAAAAAGTTCATGCCGATCGCGAAGAAAAACGACAAGCGCGGCGCAAACGCATCGACATCGAGGCCGCGCGAAAGCGCCGCGCGCACGTATTCCAGGCCGTCGGCGAGCGTGAACGCGAGCTCCTGCACGCACGTCGCCCCGGCTTCCTGCATGTGGTAGCCGCTGATCGAAACCGAATTGAATTTCGGCATGTGCGCCGCCGTGTGCGCGATGATGTCGGCGACGATGCGCATGCTGGGCGCGGGCGGATAGATGTACGTGTTGCGCACCATGAATTCTTTGAGAATGTCGTTCTGGATCGTGCCGGAGAGCTGGGCTTGCGTTGCGCCCTGCTCCTCGCCCGCCACGATGAACGCGGCGAGCACCGGCAAAACGGCGCCGTTCATCGTCATCGAGACCGACATTTTGTCGAGCGGAATGCCGTCGAACAGAATTTTCATGTCTTCGACCGAATCGATCGCGACCCCGGCCTTGCCGACATCGCCCGCAACGCGCGGATGGTCGCTGTCGTAGCCGCGATGCGTGGCAAGGTCGAACGCAACCGACAGGCCGGCCTGGCCGCCTGCCAGCGCCTTGCGATAAAAAGCGTTCGATTCCTCGGCCGTGGAGAAGCCCGCATACTGGCGGATCGTCCAGGGCCGGTTCGCATACATCGTGGCGCGCGGCCCCCGCACATAGGGCGCGATCCCGGGCATGCCGCCCAAATGCGACAAACCTTCGAGGTCGGCCGCCGTATAGAGCGGCTTTACGACAATACCCTCGGGGGTTGTCCAAGCCAAGCCGTCGGCGGCAGCGCCTTTCAGTTCGGCGCGCGCCAGTTTGTCCCAATCCGCGAAGGTGGGTTGCTTCCAGTCGGCCATGCTCATCTCCGTTGCCCGGACTGTACCGGGGCCGCGACGGCGCTCAAAGCCATGCGCGCAAGCCGATTCGAAGATCGGCCTTTAGATGACTGATTCAAATGGAAAAAGCGTGCTTATCCACAACCCTGAGGAAAACTTTGCAAACCGCTGATTTTCGCGGATTTAAGCGCGGACTCCGCTGGGATTACCAGCGAAGCTCGTCGAGCAGATAAGTGGGCGCGAAACCATGGGCTTGCGCGAGGGCGTTCATGTCGTCGGCCGACGGCAAGGTTGCGCCCACGGGAAGCAGATGTTCGGCATGGATTCCGCCCGGAATGAAGACGCTGTCGATGCCTGCTTGGCGGGCACCGGCAATGTCGGTGCGCATCGCATCGCCCAAGGCCAGCACGCGCGACTTCGGCACGTTGCCGGCCATTGCCAGCGCGCGGCGATAGACGCCCGCATGCGGTTTGCCGTGATAGATCGTGCGCCCGCCAAGTTCTTCGTAGGATCGCGCCAGCGTTCCCGCGCACAAATAGCGCTTGTCCCCGCGCATCACTTCCAAATCGGGATTGGCGCAGATCAGCGCCATCTCGCGTTTGCGGGCGGCCGCCAGCATCGGCCCAAAAGCGGTCATGTCGATCGTGCCGTCGCCCGCAGGCCCGGTCGCGAGGATAAAGTCGGCGTCCGCAAGTTCGTCCACTTGCGCGAAGCCGATCGCGGTCGGATCCCCAATATTGAGCGGCGAACCAATATGCAGGAAACGGCGGCCAAGCTTGTGGTCGTCGGCAGCCAGCGCCTGCCATGCATCTTCGCCCGAGGTGACGATGCCCTCGAACGCATCGGGATCGAGGCCGAAACTTGGCATCTGCGTGCGCAAAGGGCCGACCAAGCGCGGCGCGTTGGAAAGGACGATGCGCTGCCTGCCGCGTTGGCCCAGGCGTTCGAGCATGTCGGCGACGCCTGGAAACGCGCGAATGCCGTCATGCAGGCACCCCCACATGTCGAAGACAAACGCATCGTACCTGTCGGCGAGTTTGCCGATACCGTCGATCGTTCGGGTCACTTGGCTTCCTTGAGCGGCCGCGGCTCGCCGAACAGAAAGCCTTGGCCGTAATCAGCCTCCAGATCGAGAATTTCGACGAGCATCGGTTCGCTCTCGATTTTCTCGACGATCAGCGCCACGCGCGCATCGGCCATGTTCGAGCGGATGCGCGCGAAATCCGAACCTTTGGCCGAGTTGGTATAGTCGACGAGTTTGCGCGCGTCGATTTTGACGAAGCGGAAGTTGTGTTTGGCAAGCGCATGGATATCGAGATCGAAATCCGCGACTTGATCCATCGAAAAACGGAACCCGACGCTGCCCAGCCGGTCGAGTTCGGCCCATTGCACGGCGGTAAGGCGCCGCGCATGGCTCTCGGCCAGCTCGAACACGAGATTCTGCGCGAGTTCCACATTGTGCGCCATGAACGTGACGAACTCGCTGAAAAAGCGCGTATCCAACAACGTGTGCTCGGAGATGTTGACGAACACGCCGGTGCCCGCATTGGTGCTTTGCATGCGGCGCACCAACTGCACGCAGCGAAACAGCAGCATGTTGTCGATCGCCGACACGAGGCCCACGCTCTCGGCAAGCGGCAAATAGCGGTCGGGGCCGATCTGGGTTCCGTCGGGCGCGCGCATGCGCGAGAAACATTCGAAATGGCGGCGGCGACGCTGCGGCAGATCGACGATCGGCTGGACATAGAGCTCGACGCGGTTTTCGCGCAGCGCATCGCGCACGATGTCCAGAATTTGGTCGTCGCCGAAGGTCGGTACGGGCACGGTTACGCCCGGCTTGGACAATGGCTGGCCCGAGAGCTTTTCGACGAGCCCCTGGAGCACGCGAACCTCGGTCATGACATGGCCAAGATCGGGGCGCGTTTGCGCCGCGCTTTCGATGGCATCCAAGATTGCGCGCGCTTCTTCGCGCGCCGACGCCAGTTCGCGGCGAATCGGCCCCAGCGCGCGCTTCACGTTTTCGGCATCGTTGGCGGCGCGAACGGCCAACCAGAGGCCGTGCGCGCCCGCCGCCGCACCAAACAGCGCCAAACCCAAGGCCGGTCCCATCGCGAGCCCCAAAGCGGCGGCCAGCACGGTATAGGCGACGGCAGGCAGAATCAGCGTCAATGGCGACATGGTACCGGTATTCCCTATCGGCGCGGCCGGGTCAACGCCGATCCGCGCCCACGGCGTCGGCGATGCTTTTGAAACCGTCGGCACGCAGCAGCGCCGGCAGTTCGCGCGCGATCGCGGCGGCCAGCCCCGGCCCGCGATAGACCAGCGCCGAATAGATCTGCACGAGCGAGGCGCCCGCGCGTATTTTGGCGTACGCGTCGCTGGCATCGAATATGCCGCCCGTGCCCACAAGCACAAGGCGCTTTCCCGCGAGCGCGAAGGTGCGGGCCAGCATCTGCGTTGCGAGCCCCATCAACGGGCGGCCCGACAAGCCGCCGGCTTCGGTCTTTTGCGGGTCACGCAGAGTGTCGGGGCGCGACAACGTGGTGTTGCCGACAATCAACCCCGCAAGTTTGCGGTCGAGCGCCACGCGCACGACGTCTTCCAGATCCGCGTCGCCCAAATCGGGCGCGATTTTGAACAGCAAAGGCGGATTCGCGCCGCTTTGCGCCAATGCCGCCTGCACGCGCTCGACCAATGCGTCGAGCGCTTCGCGGCTTTGCAGCGCGCGCAGGCCCGGCGTATTGGGCGACGAAACGTTACAGACCAGATAGTCCGCATGGCGCGCCAATGCCGTTGCGCCCGCAACGTAGTCGTCGCCCGCGTCGAGCGTATCTTTGTTTTTGCCAAGATTGACGCCGACAATGCCGCGCCGCGCGCGCTTGGCAAGATTGGCCTCGGCGACCGCAAGGCCTTGGCTGTTGAAGCCCAGCCTGTTGATGACCGCTTCGTCCGCCGTCAAACGGAACAAGCGCTGTTTGGGGTTGCCGGGCTGCGGACGCGGCGTGACCGACCCGATTTCGACGAAGCCAAAACCTTGGTCGAGCATGGCATCGGCCACCTCGGCATCCTTGTCGAAACCGGCGGCAAGCCCGATCGGGCTTGGAAACTCCAAGCCCCACAACTTGACGCGCAAAGCCGGATCGTCGATGCGCTTGGGGCGCGGCAACAGCCCGCTTCGCAACGCCGCAATCGCCAGCCCGTGCGCGCGCTCGGGATCGAGCTTTTGGACAAGCGGGAACGCGCAATCGTACCAGTTCATTCGAGGCCCCAGGGAAAGACGTGGCGCCCGTCGGCGTCCAGTACCAGCGGCGCCGTGCGCGCGACCTTGGCCGGATCGAGCGCCCCATAAAGATGCGGGAACAGCGCGCCGCCGCGCGCGGCTTCCCATTTGAGGGCAGCGCCCAGCGCATCGGCATCCGCCTCGATCAGCACCAGATTGTCCTGGCCCGCGCGATGGCGCGCGGCGCTTTGGACGATCTGGTGCTTGTCCGAGAAATGGATGAAGCCGTCGGCGCGATCCTGGCTCGAGCCCTCGTAGCGTCCGGCGGCGCACGCGGCCTGCCATTCGTCGTGCCGGCACATATGGTAAACGGGATTTTTCATGGCTCCTTCTAGCGCCGTTTGAGCGCCGTTTGAAGCCTGTCGACGAGGCCTTGCGGCGGATGGCCCGCCCCCAGCGCCTTGTCGGCCGAGCGTTTGTAGACATAGACGCCCAGCACCGACAGCCCGACCGACCACATCAGCGACAAAGCGCCGAGCGCGTCGATCACCTGGGCCGCTTCGCGAGGAGCCGCGACCACGATCCACGCGACGGCCGACATTTGGGCTGCCCACGTCGCCGCCATCACGTAGCCGAAGGTCGGGCGCATGCGCCGCACATAAGCGTCTTCGCTGGCCGCCTCCGCGCGCAGCGATGCGTTCACCTCGCGGATCGTCTCGCGATAGTCGTCGCTGTCGAGCTTGGCCAGCGCCGCCAGATGGCGGTTCGCTTCGCCGATCTGCTCGGGGCTCAGCTTTTTGTCGTCGATGGCGCCGGCCACGTCGGCCAGCGCGCTCGACGCTGCCTTGGCGACGGGACTGTCGATGCGCGCAAGCGCGCCGCCAACGAGCTTGACCAGAACGGGGAGGCCCAATTGGGCGACAATGGCAGGCAGCATGGCAGGTCTCCTACAGCCGGTGTTCGGCGATCGGGGCCGCGTCGAGTTTGGCTTCGATGCGCAGCAAATGGGACGTCAGACGGTTTTCGACGTCTTTGAGATACGCGATCGACGCGTAGTTGCGCGCGACGTCCAGTTTGAAGTCGGCCAGTCGGCCCGCAAGGTCGCGCGTTTCGCGCAGATTCGCCTCGTGCGCTTTTTCGATCGCGCGCTCGTGGTCCTGGCGCTGTTTCCAAAATAGCCACGCGATGGCGCCGAACGACGAAGCGTCGGAAGCGGCCAGCAACGCGAGGCCGGGGCTCAGTTCGGCAATGTCCATGGACGTCTCCTGTCAAAGTCAGATGTCGAAATCGGTTTTGGCGCGATGGGCTTTGCCGCCTGTCCGCCAACTGGGCTCGGACTTGGGCCGCTCGACGGGCGCAATGCGCACGGGTTCCGCCAGCAGGCACCCGGCAACGGCATCGAGTCCGTCGTCGCGCACCGCACCGCCGGGCCGCCATTCGCGCATTTCGACGATGAAAGGCGTCTTCCACACGTCGCGATGCGCGTGCAGCACGCTCGCGGCCAGGCGTGCGTCGAACGCGTCCAAAATGCGCAAGGTTTTGGCGCGCACCGCATTGACGCCCGCAACGCCGCACGCAAGCCCCGCAGACGCCAGTTCGCGACGCAGGATCGAAGGCAGAAATCGGCCGATGCCGTTCTGCTCGATCGTCACATGCGGCACGCGGTTGCGTTTGGCGAACGCGGCAACCTGGCGGCAATAATGGCTGGCATCGTCTTGCCCGCCCTTTTTTTCCGTGTCGGACGGCGGTGCCAGATACGCGATGTCGTGCAGCCAGTAATGGCCTTCGGCATCGGTAAAGACGGCCGCCACGACCGACCGGTCGCCATCGGGACTGCCGTAGGCCGGGTCCCACCAGCACGTGACCGAGCTCATGCGCCGACCCGAAATCGACACGATCGCCGCATCGTTGCCCTCGTAATAGACAAGATCGTCGTCGTAGACGAGCAAGCGGTCGGGGTCGAGACGCCCGGCGGTTTCGGCCACGGGCTCCAGCATCATCTGCGCTTGGAATTTGCGCGGGCCCGTGCGCTTGCGCACGGCCGCGACGCGCGCGGCGTCGTAGCGCTCGGGCCACACGCTTTGGCCGTTCTCGTCGAGCAGCGGAATTTTAAGGCGCGCGAATCCGTCGAGAAACGGCGCGGTTTCGCCGACCTCCTCGCGCAGCTTTTCCGCGTAGATCGAGTAGTAGCTGTGCGGCGTGCCGATATAGAGCTGCAGCCCGCCGGGCACCAGAATGTAGTCAAGTTCGCCCAACCGCTCGCGCAGATCCTCGCGCTTGGTCGCCGTATCGCAGGTGTTGGGCACCTCGACATCGTCGCAGATGACGACGTCCGCGCGGGTACCCGTGATGTTGCCAACGAGCCCCTTGGCCAGCAT
The DNA here is from genome assembly GCA_945901855.1 of Asaia bogorensis. Taxonomy (GTDB): domain Bacteria; phylum Pseudomonadota; class Alphaproteobacteria; order CACIAM-22H2; family CACIAM-22H2; genus Tagaea. The sequence goes on from CAMDLT010000024.1 coordinate 44,964, forward strand.
CGAGGGGTCGCGCAGTTCGGCCCCGCGCGCCACGACGAACTGGTCGGAGGCCCATTGCTCGGTCTTGACGGGTTTGAGACCGGCGGTCGCGGGATGCCGCTCGACGATGCGTTTGACGTTGCGCACCATCTTGCGCGCAAGCGCGTGCTCGGCCGCAAGCACGAGCACGCGCAAATTCGGGTCTTTGGCAAGCAACCAGGCGCAAAACAAGCCGACCAAAGTCGACTTGCCGCTCGAGCGAAACGCGAGCAACGCCGCGCCGTGCGTCTTGGCATCGTGCTGCGCCTGCAGCCAGATCGCGATGCGCGCGTGCAAACCCGGCGTCGCCTGGCCCTGCAGCGCGTTCCAGTCCGCCACGAACTGCGGAAATGCCGGTACGGCCCGCGACAGGACAACGGGGGGCGGATCGGCATTCGGCGCCGTCCTTTTTGTCCGTGATCTGCGTTTGGTCGCTGCCATCGCGACGGGCAGGTTCACAGCACCACCTCGACCGCCAGATCGCGCGTGGCGCCCGTGCGGTTGACGAACGTCGTGCGCGTGTCGGCGTTGGCGCCAGTACCGTCGTCGTAGCGCACGGTCACGCGGTCGGTGGCGCTCGCGTTGGCGAGGCTGCCGCCGATCGTCAGCGGCTCGTCGCGCGCAGCGCCGGCCAGTTCGGTGAACTGGATTTCGGCGAGGAAGCTGTTTTGGGCCGCTCCATTGTGGGAAAAGTCGATCCACACATGATCCCAAACAGTGGTCGTATCGCTCGACACGATCGTGCGCGGATTGCCGCTCTCGTTTTCGGTATCGGTAAAGCTGATCGAACCGAGCGAAGTCCCGTCCGTGCGGCTCGCCGGCGCCGCACCGGTCTTGCCGCGCAGCACGAGCGTGACGGTCGGACTGAGGCCCACGACGTAGCCCGTATTGTTGCCGCCCCACACGACGGCTTGCGCGATGCGCTTGCCAGGCGCGAAGGTTTTGCCCGCATGGCCGAACGTGGCAAGATTCTTGTAGCCGCAGCCGGCATTGTCTTGATTGGTAATGCCGTCGAAGATGCCCGCCAAACCGCCATTGCCGGTGAAATCGCCGATTCGTGTGCCGGTGGCCCCCGCAACAAGCGCGGTCGCCAACACCTGGACCAGATACGCCGCCTGCTGGCGCTCGCGCGCACCGCTATCCGACCAATGCTGGACCGTAATTGCGCCGTCCATCGCGACGGCGGAATTGCGCGCCGTAAACACCGTGTCGCCGTCGGGGTCGAAGTCGATCTCGGTGGCGCTGGCGGCGTATCCCACTTGGCGCGTCGCGTTCTGGGTCCCCGTTGGCGGGACGGCGGGTGCGATCTGCGTGAAGGCGCCTGGCGTCGAACTCGCATAGACCGGCAACGCCGCCGTGAGACCGGCGAACCCGGAGACACGCCCCGGCTGCAGGCGCGCATTGCCGGTCGCGGCGGCCGCGATCGGCGCGAGCGCGACGCCCAGGCGCGGGCCGATGCGCACAGGGCCGGTCGCGTCGCTGTCGACCTTGTACCAACGCTCGGCACCGCCGCCGCGCTGGTTGTACACGTCTTGATAGACGAGATCGCGGATCGCCAGCGCCTCGCCGGCGACGATCGGCTGCGCGCTGCTGCCGATGTTGGTGAGCTGCGAACCGTCCACCGCGGGCAAACGGCCGGCGCCGTCGAGCTGTGGAACGTTGCTTGCGGCGGTGCCGACATCGAGCACAGCCGCCGTGCCAAGCCCGAGATTGCCGCGCGCCGCCGCAGCGCTCGTCGCACCGGTGCCGCCGCTGGCAAGCGCGAACGGCAGTGCAAGCGTTCCGGCAATCGCAGCGGCGCTCGCCGCTTGGATCGCGGCATCGGCGGCACTGGCGGCGGCGGCATTCTGCGACGTTGCAGCCGAAACTGCCGCCATCTCGGCCGCGGTTGCCGACAGGGCCGCACTGTTCGAACCCGCCTCGATCGTGCCAAGCGTCTGCGCCGACAGGATGGGATTGCCGGCATTGTCGAAGGCCAACATCTTGTTGGCGCGCAAGGCCGCAACCGGCAGCGTCGATGCGGCGTTGTCGGCATCGTCGATCGGCAGCGACAGCGCGCGCGCAGCAGCAGCCTCGACCTGCTGCAGCGCTGCGGTTTGAAAGTCGAATTCGTCGTTCAGCGTTTTGGCGCGCAGATCGCCGCCTTCTTGGAAGTCGGTTTCGCGCTTGATCACCATGCGGCGCTGCACGACCACAACGGTCTCGGCGACGGGCGCCGTTGCGAACGTGGCAGCGCCGGTGCCGTTGGCGAGCAACGCAACGCTGACGCCCGACGCGACGGGCGTGCCGTCGGCGGTGACGAGCAATTCTTCGGGCCGGAACAGCACGAAGTCGAAGGTGAAAACGGTCTGGATGCCGTCGGCAACGTAGCGCTTTCGCGGCAAAGCGGCGGTGACTTTGAGATGTTCGCTCATGGGAGGGATCCTTCTTGAAGAGCCAGATTCAGCGGGGGATTTTGCCGGCACCCCAATTGAGGAGGCCGAAGATGCGGTTGTTCACGCCCTGCGTGTCTTGAAGCAGGTTGCGTCGGCGCTGCTGGTCGATGCGCGAGAGCGAGTCCGAAAGTCCTTGCTCGAGACCGCCGACCTGCAAGCCGAACGCGCTGTCGCGCTCGGCCTGTTCGGCCTCGAACTCGCCCTCGACGCCCGACAGCAAGGCGCTGGCCGAACCGTCGCCTGCCGATAGACCGCGCGCGCCGAAGGACGCGCGGGCGCTGGCAGTCGCTTTCTCCAAAAGGTTGCGCCGCTTGCGCGCCTCGTTGCCATGCTGCAGCGCCATCAGCTGTCGCTGGCGCGCGGCGTTGGCCTCGATCGAGCGCTGTTGGGCATCGTTCTGGGCGTTCGCCGTGCTCGCCTGTTTGGCTTGCTGCGCGAGGCCCAGCGCGACCGTCGTCACGGTTTCCAATCCACTCATCGGTCGTTGACTTTCATTTCTTGGGTTGCGGAAAGCAGGGTGAAGGGCAGCGGTGCCGGCAATTCGATGCGCCACAGCGGATCGATGCTCGCGCGCTTCCAGCCCAGGGCGCGCATGCGCTTGTCGCCGGAAAACGGCGGCGGCGCCTGGCCAAGCGCGAACCCGTCGCCAAGGCCCCGGAACGGCACATCGACGAAGCCGCTGCCGGTATCGACGCGCAGCTGGCTGCTCTCGAGCAGTTTGAAGGTCGCCTCGATCAGCCGCACGCTGCGCGGCATGTTTGCGTTGCCGGGCGCGGCGGGCGGCAGCGGTTCGATTTCGCCCGTGAACGGGATGCCGATTTCGACCGTGGCGGGCGAACCGCGCGCGTCGATCTGGCCGTTTGCGGGCACGGCCGATCCCAGCGGCACATTGTCGGCAAGAATGCCGACATCCGTGCCGTCGAGGTGGGCAAGCCCCATCCAGACGCTGGCGCCGTCTGAGGGAACCAGCTTGACGGCCGCATCCATCGTAAAGGCGGGATCGAGACGCTCAAGCGACCAAACCGCGCCCCGTTCGACCGCAAGATAGGTTGCGTTCGCGACCACCGCGATGCTGCGAAACGCGCCTTGGGTGCTCTGCTTGGTCCACGCCGTCACCTGCTCGGCGCGATAGATCGTCACGGTCGCCATCGTGCCGTCCGCGTTGACGATGTGGACCAGCCGATCGTCGGGATCGTAGTCGAGCGCCACCGGATCCAGCACCAGATGCGGGGCAAGAAGGGCCAGATCCGTCGCCTGATAGGCCTGTTCGGAATCCGCGAACAGAAACTCGCGCAGATCGCGCCCGCCGCTGCCGACAAACAGCGTCGCGCCATCGACGTCGCGCGGGCGCACCGATCGGTCGATCGGACTGCCGATGCGCGTTTGGCGGTTGATCTGCACGTTCTCGGGCGTCAGCGGATCGCCCGTCACCATCCATTCCGCGCCCGAGGTGAAAACCTGCAAATGGCGTCCGGAAAACACATGGCGGATCGCGTTGACCTGATCCGAGAGCAGTGCAAATTCGATCGCCTCGTCGTCGAGCGCCGTGCCCAGATCGAAGTTGAACAGATCGCCCGATTTCGACAGCCACAAACGGTTGGGCAGGTCGCGCGAACCGCCGATCACCAGACGATCCTGATGGAACGTCACGCAGATCGGCCAACCGCGCAGCGCGCACAATGCCTGTTCTTCCCAATCGGTCGTCGCATTCGTATCGGGCAGCGCTTGACCGGACACGATCGTCGCTGCAACCACGGTCGGGCTGGTATAGCCCGTGATCGTCGCTTCCTTTTTGGCGATGCGAAGGCGCAGCCCCACATGTCCGGCCGAAAACACGCTGGCCGAGGCCGTCAGCGTGATCGCCCCCGTCGTTGCGGACGGCGTCACGGTCGCGGCATCGGGGGCGAACTTATGGTAGGGTTGCTGGATAGCGCCCTTCTCCTCGAAGAAGCTCCATTGCGCGATCGTCCAGCTGGCATGCGCCGTGCGCGTGATGCGCTGGGGCGGCACGTCCGGGTGGACGACCAGCAGCGTGTCGGCGCTTTGCGTCCAGGCGATCTGGCCGAGCTGGGCGCCGGTCCAAGGCGTTGCAAGATTTGCGACCTGCACGCCGTTGCGGAACACCAGCATCCGCCCGTCGCACAGCGCCAGCAGATAGGCCTGCTCGGTATTGAACTCGAACGCGATCAGGCGCGCTTTTCCCGGCAACCCCGCGATGCGCGCCAGGCCCGGCCGCCGACGCACGCCGCCCGACGGCAGCACGGTCACATTGCGCAGCCGCCGCGCTCCGTTTTCGTAGGCGCGCAGATCGATGCGCCCGAGCATCGAGGGGCCGATTTCGCCCGAAGCGAAACTGGTCTTGGTCAGGCGTGCGATGCTCATCGGCGCGCCTCCACCAACGTGAAGTCCTCGAAGCGCTGCGGCGTGTCCTGCTGGGCATCGACCAGGCGCGCGCGGCGAAACTCGTTTTCGGCGAGCTTGTAGAGCAGCTCGGCACGGCTCGTGCTCTCGGTCACGGGCAGGCAAAACTCCGCCGCCAAAATTGCGATCAGCGCGGAATCGAAGAACGGCGGAAACGCCCGTTCGTCGGGCCGAAAGATGTACGACAGCATCACGTGCTGGGTGTCGGCATGCAGCGTCGATTCGACGATCCGATATTCCACGCCGCGCCCGCGCCCGCCCTGCCCGACCGACAAAGCGCGCAAAAAATCGGGCGGCAATTGGAACGCGTAGCGATGGTCGGCAACGGGGTCGCTTGCAAGGCGCGGCAACGCGCGCTGCGCGCTTGCGAAGCTCCACGGATGGGCCGAAATCAGGCCGTCGCGCACCGACGGGAACAGCGCGGCGGCGACCTGGGATTCGACCGTTCCCTCGGCGAACGACGCGATCGGCTGGGCGCCCAGTTTGATGAGCGCGCGCGAGCATAGGGCGATCTGGGAAAGAGCCATATATACAGCCTCCGATGGTTAAGCGGGGGAAGCGGCGAGCGCATGCGGGCGCCCGCCGCCCCGTTGCGTCAGTCGGTGTCCGTGGTGTCGAACACCGTCATGTTGGCGAGGTCCACCGTGCCGCTCGCGACCGAGACGATCGCGAACACGCCGTTCTGGGGCGTCGATGCCGTCGCGACGTTGGCGAGCACCATGTCGCCCACATGCAGCATGTCGGCTGCCGAGTTGAAGTACCCGGTCGTGTCGACGACAGCGGCGGCGTCGGGGGTGGTGTAGTGCCACAGCGTGAAGCCGTTGGCGTAGGCGAGGACCGACAGGTTCTTGATTTCGAAAGCCATGGCTTCCTCCTTATTCTTTGCAGCGCAGGGTGACGACGCCGGCGGCGTCGATGATGCCGGCGCCCTGGCTCATCATGTTGCTGATGAAGTACGAGGCCCGGTCGCCGTGCCACGACAGGTCGCTCTTGACCTCGCAGCCCGCCGCATGGCCCACCGACGTCTTGTGGAACCAATGGCACAGCCGCACGCCTGCGCTTGCCGTGAGGCCGGAATGCGGCATCCACAGCGTGCCGAGCCATTTTTTGGCTTGCGTGCCTTGCCAGGGCAGATCCGCGTCGCCCACATAGTCGGCGTTGGCGAACTCGTCGATGGCGAGCAGCTCCGACCACTGTTTCCAACCGATGACGGCGGTGCGTTCGCCGTCGTCGGGCACGTCCTGCCCGCCGAGTTTTTCGAAGGCGCTCAGGATCTTCGCTTTGGTCAGGCCGTCGGTATTGAGCCCGGCGAAGTTGGTCGAGGTGTTCAGCGCTTCGATGATCAGTTCGTCGGTCTTGCGACCGAGCGCGTAGGCGCCCGAATTCACGAGCGCCGAGCGTTCGTCGCCCGCGGTCTTGATTTCGTCGAGCGCGTCGAGCCATTCGCCCGCGTAGTAGTCCTTGAGGAACACTTCGACGGTCGAATGTTCGACATTCATCACCGGCACCGCCGCGTGGCGCGCCTTGGTCGACGCGGCCCCGCGGCCCATTTTCTGGAACACGGTGGACGCGCCCTGCTCGGTCTTCTTGGAGCGCACGGTCGGGCGCAGTTTCGAGCCGAGACGCTGGTACGAGAGATGGACCTCGCTCTCGAACTGTTTCACGAAAGATTTGTCGATGTCGGGCATGGCTGCCTCTCTGTGGGGTTTGGGGGTTCAAAGCCGCGCGCGCGGGTTGCCGGGCGCGGCGCCGAAACGGCCGTGCCACGACCCGTAACGGGTGCGGGATCTGGCGGGGCGCCGGAGAGGCCGCGCCGCGCGCCTGGCCCCAGAGGGGCGGAGCGCCGGGCGGTTGTCTCGCCGGGAGAGCGTCGAAGGCGGGCGCCGTTGTCCGGCGGAAAATCCGAGCCGGGCGGAGCGTATTTCTATATACTATTGAAGATTGAAATTGTCAAGCCTCGTTCGTCACTTCTGGTCGGGATAGAGGCGCTTGAATCCCTCCGCCACGGTGCGCACGATTTCGGGATCGTGGTCGCGCCAGTAGCGCTTGTCGGCCATCAGCTTGCGAAGCTCCGTTTCGTCCGCAGGACCCGCCGCGCCGCCGCCGAGCCCGCGCAAACTGGGTTCGCCCGAATTCATCAGCCGGTGCAGGGCGCGCACGCCCTCGGGCGTCGCGGCCAAAGCTTCGTAGACGGAAGCGGGCAGATTCGCTTCGCCCCAGCGCGCCATTTGCGGGGCAAGGCTGTCCCATTTTTCCGCGCCGCCGAATTCGTCGGCCAATTTTGTGCGCGTCGTTTCGGTGCGGTAGGTGTCGGCATAGTCGCGCACCATCGGCACCAGGCGCTCGATCGCAAGATCGTAGACAAGTTGCGCTTGGCGCGGCGAGAAGCCGGCTTCGTGCAGGCGCTTGTTCACGTCCGGGTCGATCTGCAGCAAATCGTCCTTCATGTCGATGCGATAGGCGTCGGGCGCGTCGGGCACGCCGAGCGCTTTTCGCCAGCTCTGTTCCCAATCTTTGGCTTGGGGCCCGGGGATCATGCCGGAGAGTTTTCGCTCGAGTTCGGAATAGGATTTTGTCAGCGCGTCGATGCGCACTTGCTTGGCCTCCGGGTCCCAAAACTTCTCCGGCACGTGGTTGGGTCGCGCGTTGTTTTGAGCAGCCGGGGTGGCTGCAAGCGGCTCGCTCGGCGCCGGGGCTTGGGGCACCGGCGTTTCGGTTTGCGTCAGAAGATTTGCAGACATCGCTCGTTCCTTTCTGTTTTGCGTGGCTATTGTCCCGAAGCGGGCTGGCCCAGGGCGTGGGCGAGCATGGCTTCGGCATTTTGCAGCAGCGGCTGGAGGGGGTTGGGCGGACGCACAAGATCGGCCGGGACCGACAAAGCGCGCGCCATCCAGCGCGCGGTCGCGCCCGCATCGATCACGGCCTGCCCTTCGGGACCCAGCACTGCTGCCTGCTGGACCCACAACATGGCGTTGCGCACGTCGTCTTGCGCCTGGATGCGCGCGAGCGGCGATTTGTACTGCAGATCGACCGTTTGGCCGTCGACGAGCACGGGCGGGATTTCCCCGCGCCGCCGCAAGATTGCCAGCGCCCGCGAGACCAGCGGCGTCAGCAATTCGGTCTGCAGGCGGCCGTACGTGGCCCCCAGCACGCGCGACATTTCGGCCGCGCGTTCCATCACCTCGGTTGCCGTCATTTTGGGCGCGTCGATCTGCCCCAACCGGTCGGCCAGCATCGCATGGCGGATGCGTCCGCGCAGATCTTCGAGCACCAGGTTGGAGACGTCGAACCGGCCCGGCGCTTCGAGCGGCGTCAAACCCGCCGAACCCACGGCCTTGGGGATGATCGTGCCGGGTTGCAGCTTGACGTTGGCCGGGTTCAGCACGCCGTCGTCGTCGGCCTGCCAGATTCCCGTCACCGCGATCGACGCGTTTTTGAGCACGAGTTCGACCACTTTGTTGGCGGTCTTGATGTCGGGCAACGCCTTCATGACGGGCGAGCGCCCGTAGACTTCGCCCGGTGCCTTGAGCCAGCGGAAGCACAAAAACGGCGATTGCGCGAACTGCCCTTCGGCCAGCACGACAGGCGCGCCGCCGTCGGGCGAGGCTTCGAGCAGCGCCGTATAGCGAAAGGCGGACCCTTCCTGGATCGTCGCTTCGATCACGGTGTGGCGCCGCTCCGACTTCTGGCTGTCGGACTTCAGGCTCGCGGGCAGTTGGGCCTTGGGGAAGCGCGCCTGCAGCCGCTCGAAGCGCATTTCGCTCGCGCGGAACACGACATCGAACGCGCCGTCGGCGCTTTCGTCGAGCGCCATCTGCCCGACCGGAACGGCCGTGAAGCGGAACGCGGAGTCGCCGCCAAGCGGCGCTTCTTCGAACTGCAGCGTGGCCGTGCCTGCGACCACGAGGTCCAGAAAGCACTGGTGCACTTCCATCGCGAAGTTCGAGCGGTCGAAATGCCCTTGCAGCACCGAGGCCGCACGCTCGAGCACTTCGCCCACGGCCGTGCGGTGCATCTCCGGCACTTCGTCGCCGGGCTGAAGCCCGAACCAACGCGACCAGGGCGGCACCAATTGCGACATCAGCGAGGCCGCCAACTGTTCGGCCGCGTCGGCGGCGGTGCCGTCGAACAGCCGGTCGCCGCGCCGGTCGCCGCCCGCGAACGGCGTGCGTTGGGGCAAAGCGAAATCGTAGCAATCCTGCCACGACGCCTCCCACAGGGCGCGTTGCTGCTTGGCGCGCCGGTAGCGCGCCATCAGCTCGTTCGCATCGAGCGACGCGGTTGCTTGGGCCATCGCTTAGGACCCCAACCGCGTGCCAAGCGAACCGCTGTCCGCCGCAGCGACCAACGCGCCGCTGCCGCCCGCCGCCGTCAAACCTGCGCGCCCGCGACGGCGCCGAATAAGCGCCTTGATCCGCGCCTCGCGCGCTTCCTTGTCGGTATCGATCGGTTCCGGCAACGGCGGGGGTGCCGCTGGCGCTGGCGCCGACGGCGCCGAGATAAATCCACCCATCGAACGTCCTCCTTTCAGAACTCTAGAATTCAATCCCTCTGCCCCCGAAACCCGCCTTGTACGGGTGCATCGGAAACAAAATTGATGACCCGGTGGAGCCACAATCACTATATATTCATTGATAGGTGAATTGTCAATTATGAATCTTTGGTTCTCGAATTAAGTGCCGGTAGAGCTGCCACGGGGTCAGGATTGTCCAGGCGTGGATCCCCAAAATCCGCTTGACCCCTTCAACGCAGCTATACGGCAAGGGCGGCGCCAGTCGCGGCGGCGGGGTTTTGACGCCAACCTCAAGCGCATGCAGGCCGGCTGACAAGAGGCGCTGGATCAGCTCGTCCGAATCCGAGTTATCTAATTGTTTTAGTATAGTAATATTGGAAAGTGGATCGCACAGAATCCACCCGCCATCGACCTCCAAAATGACTGCGCAGTGCCGAAATCCGCGCTTCAAACAGCGCAGCCACCGGATTTCCGTTGCATCGCAAAACACCACGATGGCCCTGTTTCCCGCCAAGCTTGGTTTCGGATCCGCTCCAAAAACCAGCAGATTTTTACTCGTAAACAGCATAATTCCATCAATCCCACACTGAAGAACAAAAAATAAACTATAGAGATATATTTTTCAAGCCAAAAAATTTAGGCTGAAAAGCTGAATAATCTTTTTTTCAGAAAAGGTACCTAATGCAAATCGTCGAATTCTGAGCAAAAATTCTCACATGATTTTAAGACACGCAGATGTTTGGCAGGCCATCGATCAGCTGGCGAGCGATCATGGCTTCTCTCCGTCGGGTTTGGCGCGCCGTGCCGGGCTCGATCCCACAACCTTCAACAAGTCGAAGCGCATTTCGCGCGACGGGCGCCCGCGCTGGCCGTCGACCGAAAGCATTGCCAAGATTTTGGAAGCGACCGGCGCGACCATGTCGGAATTCGTCGCCTATATCGGCACGGTTCCGAGCGTGGCGGGCGCCATGCGCCGCGTGCCCGTGATCGGCTATGCGCAGGCCGGCGAAAAAGGATTCTTCGACGATGCCGGCTATCCCACCGGCACGGGTTGGGACGAATTGCTGTTCCCGGAATTGGCCGATACGCACGCCTATGCGCTGATGGTCGCGGGCGACAGCATGGAACCGGTCTATCGCGACGGCGACACGATCGTGATTTCGCCGCTTGCCTCGTTGCGGCGCGGCGACCGCGTCGTCGTCAAGACGACGGCAGGCGAAGTGATGGCCAAACAGCTTATCCGCAAGGGCCAGCGCAAACTCGAACTGACATCGCTCAACGCCGCGCATGGCGAGCGCGTGTTCGACATCGCCGAAGTCGTGTTCTGCCACCGCATTTTGTGGGTCAGCCAATAAGGCTGTCGGCGGCGCGACGAACAATCAAAAAGCCGCGCGGAAACTCGCGCGGCTTTTTTTATTTTGCGGCAAGCTCGCCCGACAAGGCCTGTGCGACCAAAGCCTGCGTCTCCGCGATGCCGTAGAGGGCCACAAACGATCCCATGCGCGGCCCCTGGCTGGTGCCGAACAGCGTTTCGTACATGGTCTGGAACCAGGCCTTGAGATCCGGGAACGCATGGCGTTTCCCGATCGCAAAAATCTCGTCCTGGATTGCTGCGGCACCAGCATCGGCCGCAAGCTTGCCGATCGTGTCGCTGAGATCCTGCAAGGCCGCCGCTTCCATATCGGTCGGCTTGCGGCATTTGCGGTTCGGTTTGACGTAGTCGCGAAAATAGGCGATCGCGTGGCCGACCAGGCGGTCGAGCATCGGATTGGTCTGGGGCGAGGCTTTGGGCGCGTAGCGGCTGATGAAGCCCCACAGCACGGCCTTGTCCTGGGAATTCGCGACGCCGGCAAGATTGAGCAAAATATTGAACGGCAGGCCGTTCTCTTCGGCGGCGGGCGGCTTGCCGCCATGGATATGGAAGGCTGGATTGTCGAGCGCTTGCTGCATGGTTTGCGTGGGCAGCCGTTCGACAAACGAAAGATAGTCGTCGACATGGCGCGGGATCACGTCGAAATGCAGCCGCTTGGCGGCCTTGGGCTGCTGGTACATGAACAGCGACAGGCTTTCGGGCGGGCCGTATGCGAGCCATTCTTCGATCGTGAGACCGTTGCCGCGCGACTTCGAAATCTTCTCGCCGTTTTCGTCGAGAAAGAGTTCGTAGGTAAAACCCTCGGGCGGCGTGCCGCCGATCGCGCGCGCCACTTTCGACGACGCTTTGACCGAGTCGATCAGATCCTTGCCCGACATTTCGTAGTCGACGCCAAGCGCGGTCCAGCGCATCGCCCAGTCGATCTTCCATTGCAGCTTGCACGCGCCGCCCGTTACCGGCGTTTCGACCAGCGTGCCGTCGTCCGCGCGATAGACAATGGTGCCGGCCTCGGGCTTGGTTTCGATCGTCGGCACCTGCAGCACGCGACCGGTGCGCGGACAAAGCGGCATGAACGGCGAGTAGGTCTGGCGGCGTTCCTCGCGCAAGGTCGGCAGCATGACCGACATGATGGCCGGATAGGCGCGCAGCACCGCCAGCAAGGTCTGGTCGAACGCGCCCGCACGGTACATTTCGGTCGACGATTTGAAATCGTACTGGAAACCGAAACGGTCGAGAAAGTCGCGCAGCATGGCGTTGTTGTGGGCGCCGAAACTGTCGAACTTGCCGAACGGGTCGAGCACGGCCGTCAGCGGCTTGCCGATATGTTCGGCCAGCATCGCGGCGTTCGGGACGTTTTCCGGCACCTTGCGCAAGCCGTCCATGTCGTCGCTGAAGGCAAACAGCTTGGTCGGCACGTCCGAGAGCAGTTCGAAAGCCCGGCGCACCATCGTCGTGCGCGCGACTTCGCCGAACGTGCCGATATGCGGCAGCCCCGACGGGCCGTAGCCGGTTTCGAACAGCACGTAGCCTTTGGGGGCAGGCTTGCCGCCCAGGCGCGCCAAAATCTTTTTCGCTTCCTCGAACGGCCAGGCACGGCCCTTCAAGGCGTCTTCGCGGGACGGCAAAACAAAGGCTGCAGGCATGGCGGGTCCAAACTTCGTTTCGAGGGAGCGCGAAACTAGGGTGCCAGCGCCGATGCGTCAACGCCCGCACCCGCCTATATTGGCACGATGCGCGATTCGCCCGCTCCCGCCCCTGGCTCCGTTGTTCCCTTCCGAGCCAACAATCCGCGCACGTCCAGCGTGCACGTGCCCGGCGTTCCGGCGATCGCGGCGGGCGTGTCGCGCGCCGCCATTCTGACGCCCGACGGCGAGATCAGCGACGTGCGCTTGGCCGATGCCGCGCGCCAAGCGCTTGCCGAGGCGCCCATCGTCGTGCACGGGCCTGCGACCGCGCGGCGCCTGGGCGTCGAGCGCCTCGCGTGCTACGACGCGCTCGAACTGTTTGCCTTTGTGCGGCCTGCGACCTTTTGTCTGCCGACGGTGCGCGGACTTGCCGAAGCGCTTGGCCAGCCGGTCCCGCACGGGCTGGCAGCGGAAGCCGGCAGCCTGCACGCCGCCGTGCGCCAGCTTCTGGGCGAACTGGCCGAACCGCTGGTCGCGCGCAATCCCGACATCGTGAGTGCGGCACGCGCGATGGCGCGCGGCGGTTGGCGCTGGGCGGAGGCGGTGCTGGCGGCCCTGGGCGACAGTCCGGGCGCCTTCGAAACCGACCGCTCGGTGCAAGGGCTCGAAGCCTGGCGGCGCATCGACGAATGGGTCGAGCAAGCGCCCGAACCGCCGCCGGGAAGCCTGCCGGTCGACCCCAACGAGGCCCGTCGCCGCCTCGCCCACATGCTGGGCGCCGACAGCGAGGCGCGGCCCGAACAGGCCGACTATGCCTCGGCCGTCGCTGCCGCGTTCGGACCGCACGAGGCGCCCGACACGCCGCGCCTTGTGGTTGCAGAAGCCGGCACGGGCGTGGGCAAGACGCTTGGCTACCTTGCGCCCGCCACGCTGTGGGCCGAAAAGAACGGCGGCGCCGTTTGGATTTCGACCTACACCAAAAATTTGCAGCACCAGATCGACCGCGAGCTCGACCGGCTGCACGACGAGCCGATCGAAAAGGCGCGCAAGGTCGTGATCCGCAAGGGCCGCGAGAACTATCTGTGCCTGCTCAATCTGGAAGAAGCGATCCGCGGCATTTCGACGCGCGCGCAGGACGCGATCGCCTTGGGATTGATGGCGCGTTGGGCCGCCGTCAGCCGCGACGGCGACATGGTCGGCGGCGATTTTCCGGGCTGGCTGCCCGATCTTGTGGGCAAAGCGCGCACGCGCGGGCTCGCGGACCGGCGCGGCGAATGCATCTACGCCGCGTGCCCGCACTATCTGCGCTGCCCCATCGAAAAATCCGTGCGCCGCGCCAGACGCGCCGAAATCGTGATCGCCAACCACGCGCTCGTCATGATGCAGGCGGCCTTGGGCGCAGGAGCGGCGGACCTTGCGGCCGGCTCCGCGCAGGCGGCCGTGCCCACGCGCTACGTGTTCGACGAGGGCCACCATGTTTTCGACGCGGCGGATTCCGCGTTCGGCGGCGCGCTGACCGGCCAGGAAACGGCCGAGCTGCGGCGCTGGATCGTGGGCGCGGAAGGATCGCGCAGCCGCTCGCGCGGCCTCAAAGCGCGCGCGGGCGAACTGGTCGCGGACATCGACAACGGCGAAGCGCTGCTCGAACGCGCGATGGCGGCCGCGCGCGCTTTGCCGGGCGAAGGCTGGCTGCAGCGCATCGCATCGGGCCAGACACAAGGCCCGTGCGAAGCCTTGCTCGCCGCCGTGCGCCGCCAAGTTTTGGCGCGCGCGCCCGATGCGCCCGACGGCTATTCGCTCGAAGCCGAGGCGCGCCCGCCGATCGACGGGCTGATCGACGCCGCCGACAAGCTCGATGCGGCGCTCGCGCGCATCGCCGAACCGATGCTGGAACTGGCCAAGCGACTGGCCGAGCGGCTCGACGACGAAGCCGAAGAACTCGACAGCGCTTTGCGCGCGCGCATCGAAGCGGTGGCGCGCGGCATTGCGCGCCGGGCGACCAACGAACTGGCGGGCTGGCGCGGCATGCTCAAAGCGCTGTCGGCGCAAACCCCGCCCGAATTCGTCGATTGGATGGCGCTCGAACGCAGCGACGGGCGCGATGCCGATGTGGGCCTGCATCGGCGCTGGATCGATCCGACCGTGCCGTTCGCCGCGACCGTGCTGCGGCCCGCGCACGGGGCCATCGTCACCTCGGCCACGCTGACGGATTCGACCGGCGATGTCGAAACCGATTGGCGCGCTGCCGCCGCGCGCACGGGGGCTGCGCATCTGTCGGACTGGACGCGCGCCCAAGTCGCCTCGCCCTTCGACTATCCCAAACAGACGCGCGTCTTTGTCGTGACCGACGTCGATCGCGACACGCCCGACCGCATCGCCGCCGCCTACCGCGCGTTTTTCCTGGCGGCCAAAGGCGGCGCGCTTGGCCTGTTTACCGCCATCGGCCGTCTGCGCGCGGTCCATCAGCGCATCGGCGGCGCGCTCGAACAAGCGGGCTATCCGCTGTACGCGCAGCATGTCGACCGGCTCGACGTCTCGACGCTCGTCGATATTTTCAGGGCCGAAGAAGATTCCTGCCTGCTCGGCACCGACGCCGTGCGCGACGGGGTGGACGTGCCGGGCCGCTCGCTGCGCTTGATCGTGTTCGACCGCGTGCCCTGGCCGCGCCCCGACATTCTGCACAAGGCGCGGCGCCTGCATTTCGGCAAGGGCGCCTACGACGACCGCATCGTGCGGTTGCGCCTCAAGCAGGCGTTCGGGCGTCTCGTGCGGCGCGCCGACGATACGGGCGTGTTCGTGTTGCTCGACTCGCGCTTTCCCTCGCGCCTCGCCAAAGCGTTTCCCGACGGCGTTACGGTCGAGCGCGTGGGCCTTGCCGAAGCGATCGCCAAAACCGCCGCGTTTCTTGACGCGTCCCCCGCTAGCTCGGGCGGACCCCCTCGAACAGAATCATGAGCGCGCCCAGCACCAGCGGCGACAAGATCGTCGAAATCAAAATTGTTGCCGACGCGCGCTCGACGAACTGTCTGTATTGCAGCGCCAGCACAAAACAAAGCGACGCCGACGGCAGTGCCGCCAGAATGACGGCCGCACTGCGCCAATAGGCGTCGAGTTCGAACACGCCCGCCAGCCACCATGTCGCCAGCGGCTGCACGATCAGCTTCACATAGACAAGCCAGCCGACCTCGGCCAGTTTTTTGCCGCCCGCAAGCGTGCCAAGCGATCGCGTGGACAGAAACAAGCCGATCGCGAACAGCGCCGCAGGCCCGGCCGATGCCCCCATCAGATCGCCGAAATTCGACACGGGCTTGGGCAACGCGATGCCGCCCATGTTCCACGCGAGCCCCAGCAAGGGCGCGACGACAAGCGGACTTTTGGCAAGGCCGCGAAGAACGTTGCGCAACGCCGCGACGCCGCCGCCCTTGCCGGCAAGATCCGCTTCGACGATCACCACCGTGGTGCCGACCAGCAGGACCGTGTAGCTCATCGTCGCAATGACGGCAGGCAAAACGCCCTGCGGTCCGTACGCGGCCAGAAACAGCGGGATGCCCATATAGCCCGCATTCGAAAACGTGCCGCTCAGCAGCGCGAGCGCCGTCACGGCCGGACGGTCGCGAAAGGCCGTGACGCCGACCGCCAGCGCGATCAACCACGCGATCGCAACCCCGCCCATAAAAGTCGCGATGAAGGGCAGGTTCAAAACTTGGTCCAGCGGAACTCGCGCGGGGCCCAAAAACAAGATCGCGGGCAACGCGAACCAGTAGCAAAATTTGTTCAGCGCCTCGGAACTCTCGGGGCCGAGCATTTTGCTGCGTCCTGCGAAGTAGCCGGTCAGAATGATGCCGAAGACCGGCAAAATGACGTTTAAAATCGCCTGCATGATCGATGCGCACGCTAGCGCGCGCGCGCGGCGCGCGTCCAGACATGCTTTGGCGACGCTGGCTTGCAATCGCCAAAAGCGGTACCTATTTGCTCTTGGCACTCGAATCTCAAACTCCGGCGGAACAGCAGATGCTCCCGACACATTCGGCCCTCGTCCATGCGATGGTTTTGGTTGCAGCCGCCGACGGCGACATGCCCGACGCCGAGCTCAAGCAAATGGGCGACATTTGCCGAAGCTGGCCGATCTTTCGCGGCTTCGACATCGACACGCTGCCCGACATCGCGCGCGAATGCGCCGTGATGCTGCAAATCGCCGACGGGGCGGAAAAGGCGCTGGCGCGCGTCGGCCAATCGCTGCGCGGCAAGCCGGCCGAAACGGCCTATTTGCTGGCGTGCGACGTGGCCGCGATCGACGGCAACGCGAATTGGCAGGAAGGCCGGATACTGGGGCAACTGCGCGAATCGCTGGGCCTTGGCCAGCTCGAAGCGGCCGCCCTCGAACGCGCGACGCGCGCGCGCTATGCTGCGGGCTGAGCCAACCGCTTCCAATAGAAGCGCGTGCCGGTAAAGCCGCCAAGCGGCTTCAGCGCGAATTCCGGAACCTCGCCCGCCAGAAGATAGCCGAGACTTTCATAGAGCGCCGAAGCGCCGTCCTCGCTCGCCGTGTCGAGCATCAGATGCGTGCGGCCTTTGGCGCAGGCCAGACGCTCGGCTTCGCGCAGCAACGCGCTGGCGATGCCGCGACGTCGATGGCGCGTGCGCGTCATCATTTTTGCGATCTCGGCACGATGCGGCTGGTTTGGCGGAAATTCGAGCAGCAGCGTTACCGTGCCGACCAGCAGATCGCCGTCCCAAGCGCCCAGCACGATGCGCGCACCGCGCGCCGCCGCCGCAAGCGCACCCGCCCAAAACGCGTCGGCCTCTTTGGGTTCGAGCGGATGCATGAAACCGACCGACCCGCCACTCGCCACGGTTTCGACCAGCAGCGTTTGCAGCATGGCGCGCGTGTTCGGCGCGTCGTCGAGCGGGCGGATCTGGATCGGCAGCATGGCCGGAATACTCGACCGGTTTCGGGGAACCTTGCAAACAAAAAGGACCGCAGTTCGCACTGCGGCCCTTTCCGGTTTCAGCCTGGGAGGCGGACTTCGCTTAGTAATCGCCCATGCCGCCGCCCGGCGGCATCGCCGGGGCTTTTTCGGCCTTCGGCGCTTCGGCAATCATGGCTTCCGTCGTGATCAGCAGCGAAGCGACCGAAGCCGCATCCTGCAGGGCCAAGCGCACGACCTTGGTCGGGTCGATGACGCCTTCCTTGATCATGTCGACATATTCGCCGGTCTGGGCGTTGAAGCCCTGGGTGGCCGACTTGCCTTCGAGCAGCTTGCCGACGATGAGGGAGCCGTCCGCACCGGCGTTTTCGGCGATCTGGCGCGCGGGCGCCTGCAGCGCCTTGCGCACGATTTCGACGCCGACCTGCTGGTCGTGGTTGGCAAGCTTGATGTCGGCCAGCACGCGCGTTGCGAACAGCAGCGCCGAGCCGCCGCCGGGCAGGATGCCTTCCTCGACCGCCGCCTTCGTCGCATGCATCGCGTCGTCGACGCGATCCTTGCGTTCCTTGACTTCGACTTCGGTGGCGCCGCCCACACGGATCACGGCCACGCCGCCCGCGAGCTTCGCCAGACGTTCCTGCAGCTTCTCGCGGTCGTAGTCGGACGTGGTCTCCTCGATCTGCGCCTTGATCTGCGCGACGCGGGCTTCGATGTCCTTCTTCTTGCCCGTGCCGTCGATGATCGTGGTGTTGTCCTTGTCGATCGTCACGCGCTTGGCGCGGCCCAGCATGTCGAGCGTGACCGTTTCAAGCTTGATGCCCAGATCTTCCGAGATCACCTGGCCGTTGGTCAGGATCGCGATGTCTTCGAGCATCGACTTGCGGCGGT
>CAMDLT010000025.1 GCA_945901855.1 Asaia bogorensis
TGCTGATGTTCGAAACGGGCCATTTCGCGACATTGTGGCGCAAAATCGCCGAGCGCTTCGGATTGGTCGTTGATTTTGTTCCGGGCGATTGGCGGCACGGCGTCGATCCGGCCATCGTCGAAGCGAAGCTTGTCGCCGACAAGGGCCACGCGATCAAATCGGTGATGGTCGTCCACAACGAAACCGCGACCGGTTGCACCAGCCGCATCGGCGAGGTGCGCAAGGCAATGGACCGGGCCAAGCACCCGGCCTTGCTGATGGTCGACACTATCTCGGGGCTTGGCTCGATCGATTATCGCCACGACGAATGGGGCGTAGATGTCAGCGTTTCCGGCTCGCAAAAGGGCATGATGTTGCCGCCGGGCCTGTCGTTCAACGCGGTGTCGGCCAAGGCATTGGCGGCTTCCAAGAACGCGAAATTGCCGCGCGCCTTCTGGAACTGGGAGGAAATGATCGCGATCAACGCGACTGGCTATTTCCCCTACACGCCCGCAACCAACCTGCTCTACGGCCTGTCCGAAGCGATCGACATGTTGAACGAAGAAGGACTCGACAACGTCTTCAAGCGCCACGACCGCCATGCCGAAGCCACAAGGCGCGCCGCCCGCGCGTGGGGGCTCGAGATTCTGTGCCTCGAACCGGCGGAGTATTCGAGCGCGCTTACGGCATTGCTGATGCCCGACGGGCACGATGCGGACCGTTTCCGCAAAATGGTGCTGCAGTCGTTCGACATGTCGTTGGGGGCGGGGCTCTCGAAGGTTGCAGGCAAAGTCTTCCGCATCGGACATTTGGGCAGTTTCAACGATCTGACGCTGATGGGCACGCTGGCGGGCGTCGAGATGGGGCTGGAAGTGGCGGGCGTGCCGCACAAAAAGGGCGGGGTTGCCGCCGCGATGGCGTACCTTGCTGACTGCGCTGCAAAACCGGCCGCCAAAGCCGCCCAATAGACGATGCAAAAAGAACCCGAGCCCGTCGATTGGGCGGGTTTCGACCAACTCGCCGCCGATGTCGGGCCCGAGGCGATGGCGCGCCTGTTGCAAACTTTTTACGGCGAGGTGCAAACGCGCCTCGCCGCCTTCGCCGAACTGTCGGCGGCAACCAGCGTGCAGGGCGAGGGCGGGGCGCTCCACCGCGAGATTCACTCGATCAAGAGTGCGGCGGCCAGTTTCGGCGCGTACACGCTGGCGAAGCTCGCCGCGGACATCGAAATCGACATCGAAACGGCTCTCTATCGGCACGACGTTGCGCGATTGGCCGAGCTTGCCGCACTTTTTTCACATTTCCAGGATTTGGTCGCACTGCGAAAAAAATTCAACATTTGACCGCTTGCATGTGCTTCGACTGCCTGCGAAAGTGCTTCGCACGATGGGAAATCATCTCGACGATTTTGCGATACTTGCGGATGCGTGGTTTTGGGAAACCGACGCGCAAGGAAGACTGCGCGTTTTTGCAGGCAAGCTTCCCGAATGGGTCGCAGCACGCGCAACCCCGGAGATCGGCGCAAGCTTCGCCGAGTTTTTGCGCAGTGCGGGCGCCGATGCCGAAGCGCTTGGCGTCTTGGCGATGCGTGGCGCCGCCGATTTGTCAGTTACGTTTTTCGAAGCCGACGGCGCCGAGCGCTCTTTGCGATTGGCCATGCGCGCGGCGGGCGACGGACACTGCGGTTTGTTGCAAGCGATCGCGGATTCCTGGGCCGATGCGGCGGCGGCAGCAGCATCAAGTCGCCTTGCCGCCATCGGCCAGATGGTTGCAGGTGTGGCGCACGAGATTAATACGCCCGTCGGCAACGCGCTGACTATCGCAACCGCGCTGGCCGACCGCACCGAACGTTTTTTGGAAACGCTCGAAAGCGGCAAGATTCTTAAATCCACGCTTGTCGGCTACAGCACCGCCGCCCTCGACGCGAGCCGCCTGATCCTCGCCAATCTCGAGCGCACGGCTGAACTCGTGCGCGGTTTCAAACAGGTGGCGGTCGACCAGGCGAGCGCGGAGCGCCGCCAGTTCGATCTGGCGGGCTACCTCGACGAAATCCTCGCGTCGATTTCGCCCGATATCCGCAAATCGGGCCAGACGGTCGAGGTCGATTGCCCGCCCGGCATAACGATCGACGGTTGGCCAGGCTTGCTGTCGCAGGTGACCATCAATCTGGTGCTCAATTGTTTCATGCATGCGTTCGATACCGGCGGGGCGGGTACCGTTTCGATCGCGTGCCGAGTTGCGCCCGACAAAGCGGGTGCACGCGTGCGGATGGAAATTCGCGACGACGGAAAAGGCATCGCGCCGGATGTCGTCGGACGAATTTTTGATCCGTTTTTTACGACCAAACGTGGCGAAGGCGGCAGCGGACTTGGGTTGCACATCGTCCATAATCTTGTGACCGGTCCGCTTGCGGGCACGATCGCGGTGGAAAGCCAGCTTGGGCGCGGCACGCGCTTTGCTGTGGTTTTTCCTCAGATCGCGCCTGTCGGGCCGGGACAGCAGGCGGCAAATGGCTGAAATCGAAAACAACGACGACGACTTGTTCGAAATCATCGACGACGATGTGCAGGACGCAGCCATCGGCGTTGCGCGGCCCTATTCGGACCCGTGGCGGTTGTTGATCGTCGACGACGATCCGACCGTGCACGAGGTCACGCGCTTCGCGCTGTCGGACTTCGAATTCGAGGGGCGGCATTTGGCCGTGCTCAATGCCTATTCCGCCGCCGAAGCGCAGGCGATGCTGGCCGACGGCGTGCCGCCTGCGGTCATTTTGCTGGATGTCGTCATGGAAACCGACGATGCCGGCCTGAAGCTCGCCCAAGCCATCCGCGGCCCGCTCGGCAATCGGCTGTCGCGCATCGTGCTGCGGACGGGCCAGCCGGGCCAAGCGCCCGAACGGCGCGTGATCGCGGCCTACGACATCAACGACTACAAAAGCAAAACCGAACTTACGGCCGAGCGGCTTTACGTGACGATGTACTCGGCCTTGCGCACCTTCAACCAAATTTCGCGCATCGCCGAGAGCAAGGCGGCGCTGGAATCGGTCGTGGGCGCGATGTCGTTCTTGCAGATGGCCGACAAACCCAGCCGCTTCGGGCGGCGCGCGTTGCGTGCGATTGCCAAGCTTCTGGGGCTTCGCGAAGACGGCGTGTTCGCCGTGCGGCCGCCGCCCGAGCACGAAGAAGACCGCCCGAACGCGACCGTCGTCGCTGGCATCGGCGAATGCGCCGAGCTTGCCGGGCGCGCGGTCAAGGGCCTCGGCGACGAGACGATGCGCGCCCGACTGCTCGATGTTTTCGACAATCCGGGGCATTCCTTCGGACAGACGCGTTCGATCGTCTATTTGCGCACGCCAGGGGGGCGCTGCATCGCAGCGATGCTCGATGGCGAGACCCAGCCCGGCGACGCGGCATTGCAAACGCTCGATCTGCTGCTGGCCTATGTCGGCACGGCATTCGACAATCTGATGTATGTCGGCCAGATCGCGCACAGCGCAGCCGCGCTCGAACAGACCGTTGCCCATCGGACGGCGGAGCTTGCGAATGTCAACGAGATCCTCAAGCGGCTGGCATCGACCGACGCTTTGACGGGTGCCGTCAACCGGCGCGTATTTCTCGAACGCGGATCGGCAGAACTGGCGCGCGCGGCGCGCAATCGTCGGCCGACGACGTTGCTGGTGCTGGATCTCGACCATTTCAAGTCGGTCAACGATCGCTACGGCCATCCCGGCGGCGACGCGGTTTTGAAGGCGCTGGTCGCCATGCTCAAGCGCGAGACGCGCGTCTCCGACATTGTGGCCCGGCTTGGCGGCGAGGAGTTCGCGGTCTTGCTGCCCGAAACGTCGCTCGAAGCCGCTTTGCCGGTCGCCGAACGTATTCGCAGCGCTCTCGAAGCGCGCGGCATCGCGCACGGCGAGATTGCAATCCATGCGACCGTGTCCATCGGCGTGGCGCAAAGTACGGCGAGCATTGGCGATCTGGATGCGCTTGTCGCGGCGGCCGACGTCGCGCTCTATGCGGCCAAAACCGGCGGGCGCAACCGCGTCGCGCACGCGCCGGACTAGTCGCACGCGCGCTCGACTAAAGGTCTTTGCGGTAGACGATGAAGCCGCTTTTTACGGCGATGCGGTCGTAGAGCAATTGCGCCGTCGTATTGGTCGCATGCGTCTGCCAATAGACGCGCGGACTGCCTGCAGTTTTGGCCGCCGCATAGACCGCCTCGATTAGCGCGCGTCCCACGCCCTGGCCGCGCATGGCGGGATCGGCAAACAGATCCTGCAGGTAGCAGGTCATCGCCTGCATCGTCGTGTTGCGGTGGTAAAGATAATGCGCGAGCCCGACAAGCGCGCCCTTGTTCTCTGCCACCAGCGCGAACATCGGCTCGGCCGGATCCAGGAAACGCCGCCACGTCGTTTGGGTCGTTTCTTCCAGGACGGCCGTCGGCCCTTTGCGATCGTAGAACGCGTTGTAGCCGTCCCATAGCGGGCGCCAGCCGTCATAGTCGCGGGCATCGATGGGGCGGATGTTCATGCGACCGTCCTCAGTCGATGGCAGCAAGGTCGGGCAGGCCGCGCCATTGCTGGGCGTGATCGAGCCCGTAGCCCACGACGAACCGGTCGGGAATCTTGAACGCGACAAAGTCGGCTTCGAGCGGCACGACGCGGCGCGACGGTTTGTCGGCAAAGACCGCGACTTTCACCGGCTTGCCGCCCAAACCTTCGAGCAGCGATTTGGCGAAGCTCAAAGTGCGTCCGGAATCCAGAATGTCGTCGATCAGGAGCACGGCTTCGCCGCGCAGATTTTCGGGCAGAGTGCCGGTCACGCGCACATGGCCGGAACTGGTCGTGGCGTCGCCATAGCTTTTAAGATTTACGAACTCTACCTTCGGATGCACATTGCGCTTGGCGAGTGCCCGCATCAGATCGGCCGTGAACACGAAGGCGCCGTTCAAAACCGCAATGATCGTAAAAGGGCCGGGCATCGCGACGGCGATTTCGCCCGCGACCGCCTCGACGCGGTCGGCGATTTGGGCGGCGGAATACAATGTTTCGCGCGGAATGAGGGCCATTGGGAGAACACCGGCAAAAAAACGGTTGAAGCGGCAGGGGCGGGCGTTTAAGCCCAAGCCATGTTTGCCCATTCGACTGACCCGAAGCAAGACCGCCCTGTCGAAACCACGCGCCTGTGGGTCGTCGATCTGATCGTGCTTGCGGTCGTGATCGGTGGCTTTTTCCTCGCATTCCTCGGCGCGCGCCCGCTCGGCGTGCCCAGCGAAGCGCGATATGCCGAGCTTGGCCGCGAGATTGCCATGTCGGGCGACTGGGTGACGCCGCGCATTAACGGCGTCAAATATTTTTTCAAGCCGCCGTTGTTCTACTGGATTCAGGCCGCGTCGATCCACGCGTTTGGCATGTCGGAATTCGCGCTGCGTCTTGCGACCGCCCTGTTCGCGCTCGGCGGCTGCCTGCTCGCCTATGTCGGCGGGCGTGCTTTTTTCGGAATGCCGGTCGGCCTCCTTGCCGCCACGATGCTCGCCACCATGCTGATCTGGTTCGCGCTCGCGCGCATCGTGCTGCTCGACATCCCTGTCGGCGTCTTTTTGAGCCTCTCGTTGCTGGCCTTCCTGCTCGCGGTGCGCGGCGCGCCTGCCGAGCGCCCGCACGCGGGCTGGCTCTACACGATGTACGCGGCAGCGGCGGCCGCAACGATGACCAAGGGGCTCATCGGCATCGTGCTGCCCGCGCTCGTGATCGGGCTGTGGATCGTGCTTACTTGGAACTGGCGCTTGCTGCGGCAGGTGCGGCTCGTCTCTGGCCTCGGCGTGTTTTTGGCGCTGACAGTGCCGTGGCATGTCGCGGTCGGCGTGCAATCGCCCGAGTTCTGGCATTTCTATTTCGTCCGCGAGCATCTCGAACGTTTCACCTCGACCGTCCACGGACGCTACGAGCCCTGGTGGTTTTTTCTCGTCATTCTCGTTGTCGGCAGTTTTCCGTGGCTTGGATTTCTGGGCCAGGCGCTCGCGCGAAATCTGAAGGCATGCGCCGTGGCGGGGCCGGAGCGCACGAGCGAATTGTTCCTGGCGCTGTGGTTCTGGGCGATCTTGCTGTTTTTCTCGATTTCGGATTCCAAGCTCATTCCCTACGTCACGCCGCTCATGGTGCCGCTGGCGATCATGCTGGCGCGCTACGTGTCGCCGGCCCTGGCACAGACCTTGCCGCCAATGGGCCTCAGCATCGGCCTGTGGGCGATCGCGGGTGTGGCGGCACTTGTTGCGATCGCTGCACTTGCCGTTGGCGTTGCGGGTCCTTTGCTGGCAAGCGGCGACTTGGCTGAGGATCTTGCCAGCGCCAGACCCTATATGGGCTGGCTGTGCGCAGGTGCTGCGTTTGCGGCTGCTGCGATCGGCGCTGCGCTGTGGCAGGGGCGTCGGCAGGTGGCGCTGGGCCTTGCGATGGTGTCGGCGGCAGTATTGTTTTTGGGCGTCGACACGACGATGGCCGACCACCAGCCGCGCTCGATCAAACCCATTGCCAGCGTGCTGAACCAGATCGCGAAGCCCGAAGACGAGATCGCCGCTTACCGGACCTATCCGCAGGATCTGCCCGTCTATACCGGGCGCCGGATCACGGTCATGGACTGGTCGGGCGAGCTCGATTTCGGGCGCGATGCGGAACCGGCAACCAAAGACTGGATGTTCGACGACGAGAACGAATTGTGGCGTCGCTGGAACAGCGAGCGCACGGTCTATTTGGTGGTGCCGCTGATGTCCGAGGGCAATGTGCGCGCGGCGGCAGGCGAGCGCTATGCGGAGCTTGCGCGCTCTCGCCGCCATCTGCTGGTCGTCAATCGCGCGCCGTAGGAAACACGAATGCTGCAATACATGCCCTTGATCCTGACCGGCGTGCTGCTCAACGCGGCCGCGCAATTGGCGCTCAAACAAGGCATGCGCCAGGTCGGCCATTTCGAATTTGCGATGGCCAACTTGGTGCCCATCGGGCTGCAAGTCGGACTCAACCCGTTCGTAGCGCTCGGGCTGTTCTGCTACGTGGTCAGCGTCGCGGTATGGTTGCTGGTTTTGAGCCGCGTCGAGGTCGGTCTTGCCTATCCGATGCTGTCGATCGGGTACGTGGTTAACGCGTTGCTGGCGTGGCGGCTATTCGGCGAGGAATTGACGCTGACGCGCGTCGCGGGCATCGTCGTGATCTGTTTTGGCGTTTGGCTCCTGTCGCGTGCTTGATCGAATGGCGTTTGCAACACCCGAAATCTCGGTCGTCGTCCCCGTCTATAACGAGGAGGCGAATTTGCCTGCGCTGCACAAGCGCCTGGCCGCCGCGCTCGACTTGATCGGGCGGCCGTTCGAAATTCTTTATACCGACGACGGCAGCGCCGACAATTCGGTTCCGATCCTGAAGGCGTTCCACGAAGCCCGCCCCAAAGAAGTGCGCGTCATCGAGTTCGAGCGCAATGCGGGCCAGCACATGGCGATCATGGCGGGGTTCGAGCGCGCGCGCGGGCGCATCGTCGTCACGATCGACGCCGATCTGCAGAATCCGCCCGAGGAAATCGCCAAACTGGTCGCGGCCGTGGATGCCGGGCACGACGTGGTCGGCTCCATCCGCACCGACCGGCAGGATGTGGGCTGGCGCGTGCTCGCGTCGCGCGCCATGAACGTCGTGCGCGAGCGCATCACCGGTATCAAAATGACCGACCAAGGCTGCATGTTGCGCGCCTATCGCGCCGACGTGGTGCAGCAGATCGTCGCGACCGGCGAGCAGACGACGTTCATTCCGGCCTTGGCCCAGTTTTTCGCCGCCAACCCCACGGAAGTGTCCGTGGCGCACGCGCCGCGCGCGGCGGGCGAAAGCAAATACAATCTCTACCGGCTGGTGCGTCTCAATTTCGACTTGATGACGGGCTTTTCGGTCGTCCCGCTGCAAATCTTCACCATCGTCGGCATGCTGATTTCGTTCGTCTCGCTGCTGCTGGTGGCGTATCTCGCCTTGCGCCGCCTGATCATCGGGCCCGAGGCCGAGGGGCTGTTTACGCTGTTCGGCATCCTCTATTTCCTGATCGGCGTGATCATCACGGGGCTCGGACTCGTGGGCGAATATGTCGGGCGCATCTACCAGGAAGTGCGCAAGCGGCCGCGCTTTCGCGTGCGTGCCGTGCACGAATCCCTGGACTGACGCGCGTGTCCGGAATCGTCCTGTTCGGCTATTCCGACGTCGGCTACGAATGCCTCGATCTGCTGGTTTCGTTGGGCTGCGAGGTACGCCTTGTCGTCACGCACGAAGACAGCCCGAGCGAAGCCAAATGGTTCCGCTCGGTTGCGGAGCGCGCGCGGGCGGCAGGCATCGAGACGGCAACGGGCGAACTCAAAGACGATCCCGGTATCGAAGCGCGCATCGCCGCGATCGCGCCCGATCTGATCTTGTCCTGCTACTACCGCCGCATGATCCCGACCCGCATTTTGGCGCACGCGCGGTTGGGGGCGTTCAACATGCATGGCTCGCTACTGCCCAAATATCGCGGTCGTGCGCCGGTCAACTGGGCCATTCTGCACGGCGAGACCCAAGTCGGCGTGACGCTGCACCAGATGGTCAAGCGCGCGGACGCGGGCGACATCGTCGACGCGCAGGAAGTCGACGTGGCCCTTGACGAAACCGCCTACCAGGCGATGGTCAAAATCGTCGATGCGGCGCGCATCGTGCTGGCGCGCCAGATCGGCGCGCTGCTGGCGGGCACCGCCAAACGCACCCCGCAGGTCGAGAGCGAAGCGACGTATTTCGGCGGCCGCACGCCCGAAGATGGCCGCATCGACTGGACCTGGCCCGCATCGCGCATCGTCAATCTGGTGCGCGCGGTCGCCGAGCCGTTTCCGGGCGCTTTTTGCGACGGCGAGGCGGGCCGTTTGTATGTCTGGCGCGCGCGCGCTGCCGACGGGGCAGGGGCGCCCGGCATCGTGTTGCCGGGGCCGGGCCTCAAAATCGCCTGCCAAGGCGGCGCGGTCGAGATTTTGCGTGCCAGTTTGGGCGATGGTCCCCATCGGGACGGGGCCGCGCTAGGACTAGCCCCCGGCGTGCGGATCGGCTAGAAACGCGCCATCCTTGTTCTTGGGGAGTCGCGTGGCTTGAGCCTTAAAGTTCTTATACTTGGCGTCAACGGGTTCATCGGTTCGAACCTTTCCGAACGCATTTTGAAGACCACCGACTGGTCCGTCTACGGCATGGATATCCGCCAGGACAAGATCGAGGATCTGATCGGCAATCCGCGCTTCCATTTCGTCGAAGGCGATATCACGATCAACCGCGAATGGGTCGAATACCACGTCAAGAAATGCGACGTGGTGCTCCCCTTGGTCGCGATCGCGACGCCTGCGACGTACGTTCAGCATCCGTTGAAGGTCTTCGAACTCGATTTTGAGGCGAACCTCGCGATCGTGCGCGACTGCGTCAAGTACGACAAGCGCGTGCTGTTCCCCTCGACGTCGGAAGTCTACGGCATGTCGACCGACACGCCGTTCGACGAGGAAACCTCGAACTTCGTGCTCGGCCCCATCCACAAGCAGCGCTGGATCTACGCGTGCTCCAAGCAGCTCTTGGACCGCGTGATCTACGCCTACGGCGCCAAGGGCGATCTGCGCTTCACGCTGTTCCGCCCGTTCAACTGGATCGGTCCCAAGCTCGACAACATCTGGGCTGCCAAGGAAGGTTCTTCGCGCGTGCTCACGCAGTTCGTGGGCAACATCGTGCGCGGCGAGAACATCAGTCTGGTCGCGGGCGGCGCGCAGCGCCGCTGCTTCTTGTACATCGACGATGCGACCGACGCGCTTGTGCGCATCATCGCCAACAAGGACGGCTGCGCGGACGGGCGCATCTTCAACATCGGCGATCCGCGCAACGACTATTCGATGCGCGCCCTGGCCGAAACGCTGCTCGACGTCATCCAGGCTTACGACGGTTATGCCGACGTCAAGTCGCGCATCAAGCTGGTCGACGTGGATCCGGGCGACTATTACGGCAAGGGCTACGAAGACATCCAGGTGCGCGTGCCGTCGGTCGAAAACGCCGCCAAGCATCTGGGCTGGGCGCCGACGACGGACCTGCGCACGGCGCTCAAACTGACGCTCGACTATTATCTGCTGGCGGGCCGCAAGGACACGGGCGACCTGACCGGCACGCCGGTCTAAGCGCCGCGATGGCGTTGCCGCCGCCGCGCCTGGCGATCAAGATCGACGTCGATACCGACCGGGGCACGCGCGAAGGATTGGCGCCGCTCGCGCGCGCTCTCGACCGCCATCGCATTCGCGGCACGTTTTTGTTTTCGCTCGGTCCCGACAATACCGGGCGCGCGATCAAGCGCATCTTTCGGCCCGGTTTTTTCGGCAAGGTTGCGCGCACCTCGGTCGTCAAAACCTACGGCCTGCGCACGCTGATGAACGGCGTGCTGCTGCCCGGTCCCGACATCGCCAAGCGCAACGCCGATGCGATGCGCGCGACCGCCAATGCCGGGCACGAGGCGGGCATCCATTGCTGGGACCATGTGCGCTGGCAGGACGGCCTTGCGACCATGACGCTTGGCGAGGTGCGCGCGGAGTTTCAAAAGGCGCAAGCCGCGTTCGTTCGGGTGTTCGGGCGCCCTGCGCGCACGGCGGGGGCCGCGGGCTGGCAGGCGGACGAAAAAAGCCTCGCGGTCTACGACGAAGCCGATCTCGACTACGCCTCGGACGCGCGCGGCGTGTCCCCTTTTATGCCCGTTGCGGGCGCACGCACCTTCCGCACGCCGCAAATTCCGACGACTTTGCCGACGCTGGACGAATTGATCGGGCGGCCGGAATACCCGATCGCGACGCTGATCGATTTCTATCTGGACCGGCTTGTGCCGGGACAGCTCAACGCGTTCACGGGCCATGCGGAGCTTGAAGGCATGCAGTATGCCGACTGGTTCGCGGCGTTTCTCGATGCCGCCGCCGAACGCGGCGTGGTCTTCGTCAATTTGGCCGACGAAGCCGAAAAATTTGCGGTCGATCCGCCGCCGCGCGCATTTTTTATGCAAGGAAGCATCGACGGACGCAGCGGCGTGCTGGCGCTGCAGGGGCCGATCCGCTAGCCTCTTGGTTCAAGAGGATAGAGTCGTGCGATTATCGATTTCGGCATTTGCAACTTTGACTTTTGCAATAGGCATAGCCCTGGTGCCCGGCCTCGTCCTTGCCCAAGCGGCGCCCGGCACGCGGTTGTCGTTCCAATCTGGCATTTCGACCGTGATCGAAGGCTACGAAGGAGCGGTAACCAAAACCTCCAACGGCGACGTGTGGCTTGGTTTTGTCGATCGGCCGCAGAATGTCGAAGTGACCAAGGGCGATCCCGCCCGGTTCGAATTTCGGCCCGGCAGCACGGGCAGTTTCGAGTTTGCGCGCCGCCAAGGCAATCGCACGCCGAGCTATGTCACGGTGGATTTGCGGGCGTTGCGCAACGAGTCGATGACCGTGCGCGGCGTTTTGCACGAGGTAACGGTGGTCGAGGCGGTGGTCTCTTCGTCGCGGCCGGCCTGGAGCTACCGGATGCAGGCTTGGGTCGATCCCAAGATGCGCTACATGCTGCGGCGCGAGGTTCTGGCGATGTCCGACACCACGCCGAGCATGCCCAATTCGGTCCGCGTCAACAACATCCAACCGCCGGCGCCCTGAACGCCGCCGCGGCAACCCTTCCGATTTTCGGACAAATCCGGCATATTCTGTTTTTTAACGTCGGAGATTTGTACGCATGGCCCCGGCAGATACGGCGCCGCCTGGCGATCAGGCCAAGCGCAGCCACATCGTTTTGACGTCGCACCCTTCGCGCAGCGGGCCGCAGCCGCTCAAGATCGACTGGGGTGCGGGCGGGGCGCAGGCGCGCGGGCCCGTCGTCGGCACCGTCGTCAATCCGCAGCAGCGCAACGTAATCGGCACGCATTCGGGCAGCTACATGCTCTATCGCGCTTTGGCCGTGGCGGCGGGTGCTTTGTCGCCGTTGCACAAACCCGATCTGACCGACACGGCCCCGGCCGAGCCCATCGGCCCGTTCGCGCAATGGTCGGACCCCGAAAAAATCGTCAGCATCGATCCCTACGGCCACATGGTCGGCGACGTGTTTGCGGGTCTGCTGGCGCAAGGCTACGACATCCGCCCGACAATCGCGGTCACGCGCGCGCATATCAACATGCCCGAACTCAAGGACGCGATCGCGGCCGGGCGCCTCAAACCCGACGGCAAGATCGTCGAAGCCAACGGCGACGTGCGCACGACAAAAGTAGCGCTCGAACCGGTCTGGTATCTGCCCGGTATCGCCAAGCGCTTCAAGATCGCGGAAACCGACCTGCGGCGCGGGCTGTTCGAATATACGGGCGGCATGTTTCCCGAACTGGTCACGCGCTCGGACATGAAGGTGTTCTTGCCGCCCATCGGCGGCATGACGGTCTATCTGTTCGGCGACGTTGCCAAGCTCGGCGATCCCAAGACCAAAATCGGCGGGCGCGTGCACGACGAATGCAACGGCTCGGACGTGTTCGGCTCGGACATCTGCACATGCCGTCCGTATCTGGCGCACGGCATCGAAGTCGCCATCGAAACCGCGCAGGCGGGCGGGGTGGGCTTCATCGTCTACAACCGAAAGGAAGGCCGCGCCCTGGGCGAGGTCACGAAGTTCCTGGTGTACAACGCGCGCAAACGCCAGGAAGGCGGCGATCAGGCGTCGACCTATTTCAAGCGCACCGAGTGCGTCGCGGGCGTGCAGGACATGCGCTTCCAGGAACTGATGCCCGACGTGCTGCACTGGCTCGGCATCGCGCGCATCGACCGGTTCGCGTCGATGAGCAACATGAAATCCGAAGCGCTGATCCGCAGCGGCATCGAGATCGTCGAGCAGGTCGAGATTCCAGCAGGTCTGATCCCGGCCGATGCGAGCGTGGAGATGGAAGCCAAAAAAGCGGCGGGCTATTTCACCGGCGGGGCCGCGCCCGACGCCAAAAAGCTCGCCGACACCAAAGGTCGCGGGCTCGACGGCTGACATGACGATCGCCGCCCCGCATTTTGCCGGCCCCTCCAAACGCGTGCGCGAATTGCGCGATCCAGCGACCATTCGCCTGCGCGCGCGCCAGATCTACGACGCGGCGCTGGCCGGCAAAACCGCGCATTTTTCGCTCGTGCCCGAAAAGCTCGATGTCGCGGCGGCTTTGACGGTCGATGCGATCCGCGCCGACTATCCGACGCTCGACATTCCCTACCATTCGCGCTGGCGGCATTTCGATGTCGGCGGCATCGACCGGTGGGCGGCCTATCGCGCAGGCTTGCCCGACGACAAGCTCGCGCGCGCGCGGGCGGCCGTGGATTTGGCCGTCACCAGCGTGCTGCTCGATGCGGGCGCCGGATCCGGTTGGCGCTACGCCACCAGAGACGGGATCTATGCGCGCTCCGAAGGGCTCGCGGTCGCAAGCTTCGACATGTTCGCCAGCGGCGCGATTGCGGGCGACGCGGCCACGCTGCAAAATTTTACCGCCGAAAAGCTCGCTGCCGGGTTCCAAGTCGCCGATGCCAATCCGTTGGTCGGGCTTGAAGGGCGTGCCGGGCTGCTGCGCAATCTTGGCGGCGCGATCGCCAAACGGCCCGATCTTTTCGGCCCGGACGCGCGCATTGGCAATCTGGTCGACCGGCTGCTGTTCGACGCCAAAGACGGCACCTTGTCGGCGGCGCGCATTCTGGGCGCATTGCTCGACGGGTTTGCCGACGCGTGGCCGGCCCGGCGTGTGGTGGACGGCGTCAATCTGGGCGACGTTGGCGCGCATCCGGCCGCCAGCGACGGGCTCGTGCCCTTTCATAAGCTCAGCCAGTGGCTGACCTATTCGTTGCTCGAGCCGTTCGAGGAACTGGGTCTGCAAATCGTCGGACTCGATTTGCTGACGGGCTTGCCCGAATACCGCAATGGCGGGTTGTTTCTGGATGCGGGCGTCCTATCGCTCAAGGATGCGACGGCGGCCGAACGCGCGCACGAAGCGACCGACGAGTTGGTCGTCGAGTGGCGAGCGCTGACGGTCATGCTGCTCGATCTGGTCGCCGAAAAAGTGCGTTTGCAACTTGGCCTGACGGCCGCCAATTTTCCGCTGGCGAAAGTCTTGCAAGGCGGCACGTGGACGGCCGGGCGGCGCATCGCTTCGCAACTGCGACCCGGCGGACCGCCGCCGTTGCGCGTCGCGAGCGACGGCACCATCTTCTAGCAACTTGGTTTTCAGCAACTGGGGAGTTTCCATGTCGGGCACATTGCATGTCGTCGGCCATCCGCTGATCCAGCACAAGCTCACGCAAGTCCGTCGCAAGGAAACCGAGACGCGCGATTTTCGCCGACTGGTGCGCGAAATTTCGATGCTGCTCGCCTACGAGGTAACCCGCGACCGGCCGCTGACGATGGTCGAGATCGAAACGCCGGTGCAAAAAATGCGCGCTCCCAGCCTTGCGGGCAAACAGATCTGCCTCGTGTCGGTGCTGCGCGCGGGCAACGGCATTCTCGACGGCATGCTCGAGATTTTGCCCTCGGCGTGCGTCGGCCATATCGGCCTCTATCGCGATCCCGAAACGCTCCAGGCGATCGAGTACTATTGCAAACTGCCCGAAGACATCGCGTCGCGCGACGTCCTGATCCTCGACCCGATGCTGGCAACGGGGCATTCGGCGGCGGCGGCCGTCTCGCGCGTCAAGCAATCGGGCGCGTCCTCGATCAAGTATGTGTGCATTTTGGCGGCACCGGAGGGCGTCAAGGAAATGCACGCCCACCATCCGGACGTGCCAATTTTCACCGCTGCCCAAGACAGCCATCTCGACGACCACGGCTATATCGTGCCGGGCTTGGGCGACGCCGGCGACCGGCTGTTCGGCACGAAGTAGGCATGCCGATTGCTAATCCCTTCTCGAGCGACTAGCCTTTGCTAGTCAAACGAGGGGGGAATCCGATGAAAACCATGCGTCTTTTCGCCGTTGCCTGTGCGCTCGGCATGTCTGCCGCTGCGCCGGCGATGGCACAAAAACTGGTTACCGGCGTGGATGGCACGTTCGCCCCACACGCGATGCCCAAGCTGGGCGGCGGCATCGAAGGCTTCAATGTCGACATGGCCAACGAAATCGGCCGTCGCTTGGGCCAGCCGATCGAAGTCGTGGCACAGGAATTCTCCGGCCTCGTGCCGGGTCTTCTGTCCAAGCGCTTCGACTTTTTGGCAGCACCCACGACCGTGACCGAGGAGCGCGCACGCAACCTGCTGTTCACGGAAGGTTATCTCAATACGGACTTCCAGTTCGTTGCGCGCCGCAACAAGCCCGAGATCAAGGAACTCGAGGGCCTGCGCGGCCTCAAAGTGTCGGTCAATCGCGGCTCGGCTTACGAGAGCTGGGCGTCGGCAAACAGCCAGCGCTACGGCTTCACCTACGACGTCTACGGCTCGAATCCCGAGGCGGTGCAGGCCGTACTCGCCGGTCGCGCCGACACGAACCTGACGGGCAATACGGTCGCGGCGTGGGCCGTCAAACAGAACGCGAGCCAGTTGCGTTTGGGCGCGAAGATTTCGACCGGACTCGTGTGGGCCATTCCGTTCCGGCCCGACGACAAGGCCGGGCGCGACCGCATCTCGATGGTCGTCAAATGCATGAAGCAAGACGGCACGTTCTCGCGCCTCCACAAAAAATGGTTCGGCTACGATCCGGCCCCGGACTCGGTGACGGTCAATATCGCGGCCGGCCACGGCGTTGCCAGCATGCCCGGCTACGATCCGACGCCGGTCGCCGTCGTCTGCCGCTAGCAGGGTGACGTCCGCCGCAGCGGTGCCGCCGGCTCCGATCCTGGAACTGGTGGCGCTGCACAAAAGTTTCGGACCGCTCAAAGTGCTCGACGGCATCGACCTTGCCGTGCGCCCGCGCGAGCTCGTGTTTGTGATCGGGCCGTCGGGTTCGGGCAAGAGCACGCTGTTGCGCTGCTGCAACCGGCTCGAAGAACCGGACTCGGGTGCCGTGGTTGTCGACGGGGCCGACATCATGCGGCCCGGGGTCGATCTCAATGCCGTGCGCCAGAAGATCGGCATGGTCTTCCAGTCGTTCAATCTCTATCCGCACATGACGGCGCTTGGCAATGTCACGCTCGCCTTGCGCAAGGTGCAGGGCCTGGCGCGCGATGTGGCCGAGGCACGCGGGCGGGCCGCCTTGGCCCAAGTGGGGCTCGCCGACAAGGAAGCCTCGTATCCCAACGCGCTGTCGGGCGGCCAGCAGCAGCGCGTGGGCATTGCGCGCGCTTTGGCACTGGGACCCAAGATCGTGCTGTTCGACGAGCCGACCTCGGCCCTTGATCCCGAGCTTGTCGGCTCGGTTTTGGCGGTCATGCGCGAGCTTAAAGCCGCCGGCATGACGATGGTCGTGGTCAGCCACGAGCTTGCCTTCGCGCGTGCGGCAGCCGACCGCGTCGTGTTCATGGAAGGCGGGCGCATCGTCGAGCAGGGACCGCCCGAAGCGATCTTCGGCAATCCCCGCGCGGCGCGCACGCAGGCTTTTGTGCAGCGCCTGTCGCAGGGCCACGGCTAGACGATGGACAACGGGCTTGAGCGTCTCGCCTTCGCCTTTTTCAACGCGCAGATTGCGGCCGAATGGGCGCCCAAGATACTCGACGGCGTATGGGTCACGATCCTCGTGTCATTGGCGGTCGTGGCGACGGGTTTGGCCTTGGGCCTCGCGCTTGCAGCCTTGCGCGCCTACCGCATCGGCCCGGTCAATGTCGCGATCGTGGCTTTCGTCGATATCTTGCGCGCTCTGCCGCCGCTCGTCGTCATCATCATTTTGTTTTTCGCGTTTCCATATCTCGATCTGCCGATGAGCGCGTTCACCGCGACATGGCTGTCGCTCTCCTTGGTGCTCGCGGCATTTGCCGAGGAGATCTGGTGGGCGGGCATCTTGGCCGTGCCGCGCGGCCAGTGGGAAGCCGCCCGCTCGACCGGCCTTGGCTTCGGCGCCACGCTTGGCTACGTCGTGCTCCCGCAAGCCGTGCGCATGACCGTTCCCCCGCTTGTCAATCGCGTGATCGCGGTCACGAAGGGAACGGCGCTGGGCTCGGTCGTGGCCCTGTCGGAAATCGTGAGCCAGGCAAGTTCGGCTGCAAGCCTTGCCGGCAACCCCACGCCGCTCACGCTCGGGGCGGCGGCCTATCTTACGATCTTTGTGCCGGTGGTCGTCTTCGGGCGCTGGCTCGAAACGCGTTTCGCGTGGAAGCGCTAGCGGCAATGGCGGAAATCCTCGACACGTTTTTCAACGTCGAAATTCTGCGGCGAGTTTTGCCCTTCATGCTCGAAGGGCTCGGCATGACGCTGCTCTTGTGTGCGATCACGGTGCCGGTCGGGCTTGCGGGCGGCCTTGCCGTCGCCTGGGTATGGAGCCTCAAGAAGCGCTATGTGAACTGGCTGCTTGTCGTCTATGTCGATTTTTTCCGCGCCTTTCCGCCTTTGGTGCTGCTGATCTTCGTCTATTTCGGCTTGCCGTTTGTCGGCGTCGATCTGTCGCCTTTTGCGGCCGTGGCGATCGCGTTTCTGCTCAACGCGTCGAGCTACTACGGCGAGATCTTCCGGGCCGGGATCGAAAGCGTGCCGCACGGCCAATGGGAGGCCGCGCGCGCAAGCGGTCTCACGCGCTTCCAGACGATGCTGCATGTGGTGCTGCCGCAGGCCACGCGCAACGTGCTGCCGGATCTTATCGGCAACACGCTGGAAGTCGTGAAGCTCACGACCATCGCCTCGGTCGTGGCGTTGGGCGAATTGCTGCACGCCGCCAGGCTTGCCCAGTCGCTCGTCTACAATCCAACGCCCATCGTCGCCGCCGCTTTGATCTATCTGGCGCTGCTGTGGCCGGCCGTGCGACTCTTGCGGCACTTCGAACACCGCCATCTTGTCGCCCGCTGAATGGGAGATCCCGCGATGTCCAAGCGCATCCTCGTCGTCAACCCGAACTCGAACCTCAACGTCACCCAAGGTCTCGACGCCGCGGTGGTGCCGCTGCGCCTCGCGGGCGGCCCCGCGATCGAGTGCGCGACCTTGGCCGAAGGTCCGCCGGGCATCGAAACGCAGGCGCATGTCGAAAGCGTCGTCCAGCCGCTCGCGCGCCTGGTGGCCGCGCGCGACGTCGATTGCGACGCGTTTGTCGTCGCGTGCTTCAGCGATCCGGGTCTCTATGCCGCGCGCGAAGCCACCAAAAAGCCCGTGCTCGGCATCGCCGAGTGCGGACTTTTGACGGCGCTCACCTTGGGCGAGCGGTTCGGCATCATCGCGATTCTCGCGCGCTCGATCCCGCGCCATCAGCGCTATGTGGGCGCGCGCGGTCTGGAGTCGCGCTTTGCGGGCGATCGCGCGCATGATCGAGACCGGCAAGGACCTCAAAGAGCGCGACGGCGCCGACGTGCTCGTGATGGGGTGTGCCGGCATGGCGCGCTATCGCGACCGGCTGCAGGCCGCAGTCGGAATTCCGGTGGTCGAGCCCACGCAAGCGGCTGTCGGCATGGCGCTCGCGCGCGTACAGATCGGCTGGTAGCGTATCGACGTTACGCGAGGTCGGCGACGCTGACGCGCTTCATCGCGAACACATCCGAAAGACGGACGTAATCGCTGGCCCCCAAGCGCCCGATTAGCGCCATGCGGTTTGTGTCGACGCGATCGTTGGCGGGATCGACCAGGTCCTCGCGAATGCGGAAGGCCACGACCTCACCCAGCAAGATCGCGCGCTTGTTGCCGGCACCGAGCCGCACGTCCTGCAGGATGCGGCATTCGAGGGCGACGGGCGCTTCAGCGATGCGCGGCGGACGCACGTTGAGCGACGGTGCCGCCACAAATCCGGCGCGCGCGAGTTCGTCGATGCCGGGCTCGAACTCGGCGGCGCAGATATTCATGCCCGGCCCCATCGCCTCGTCGACCAGGTTGACGACGAATTCGCCGTTGGCGTCGATGTTGCGCACCGTATCTTTGGGGCGTCCGTCGGGTCGCCGTTCGATGCCGAGCGCGACGACCGCCGGATCGTGGCTGAGCACGTTGAAAAACGAATAGGGCGCGGCGTTGACGTTGCCCGCGGCGTCGATCGTGGTGACGAGTGCGATCGGGCGTGGCACCACGCTGCCGACCAGAAGTTTGTAGCGCGTGGCGGGGGCGGTCGCCGCGAAATCGTAGTCCTTCATTGCGGTTCGATCGTTCCGGTCTGGCTCGCGATCAGACCGTAATGCTCGATGCGCCGGTGCTTGGAGAACGCGAAGACGGTTTCTTTGCCGTAGATGCACAAGCTCAAATCGCAGTCGGCCACGATCAGCTCGTCCCCGACCGTGCGCGCGAGCGCTACGATCTCGCCGGTGGGCGCGACGATGCAACTGCCGCCGATCAGCTGGCAGCCTTCCTCGAACCCGGCCTTGGCGGTCGCCACGACCCAGGTCGAGTTCTGGTAGGCGCCCGCCTGCAGCACCAGATGATTGTGGAACTGGCGCAAATGCTCGGGTTCGGGCGCGGAATGCACCAGCGCCGAGCCGTTGATCGCGGGCGTGTTGTAGCCGAGCACGAGCATCTCCATGCCCTTCAAGCCCATCACGCGGTAGGTCTCGGGCCAGCGCCGGTCGTTGCAGATCGCCATGCCCAGAATGCCGCCCATCGTGCGCCACACCGGAAAGCCGATGTCGCCCGGCTCGAAATAGCGTTTCTCCAGGTGCTGGAAGGGGCGGGCAGGTTCGTTTTCGGCATGGCCCGGCAGATGGATCTTGCGGTACTTGCCGACGATCGCGCCTGTCGTGTCGACCAGGATCGAGCTGTTGAAGCGATGGCCGTCCGGCGTTTTTTCGGCGTAACCCAGATAGAAACCGATCTTCAGCCGTTTGGCTTCCGCGAACAAAGGCGCCACGTCCGCGTTCGGCATTTCGGTTTCGAAAAACGCGTTGACCTCGCGCCAGTCGGTCATGTACCAGCGCGGAAAAAACGTCGTCAGCGCAAGCTCGGGGAACACGACGAGCTGGCAGCCTTTGCGCGATGCTTCGCGCAGCATGACCAGCATGCGCTCGACGCACGATCTGCGCGTTTCCGCGCGCGCGATCGGCCCCATCTGTGCAGCACCGACCGCCAAAATACGAGGAACGAGTTTGCTGTTTGCCATCAGAAAATATCCGATATGTCTTCGGGGAAGATCGAGCGGCCAAGCGGCTTCGACCAGTCGCTGGGCCCATGCGGAAGGTAGCGTCCGCGCCCGGCTTTGGCGAGCGGTTTGCCGCCTTTGGCCACAAGCTCGCCACGCGAAAAGACCTCGTCACACCAGCCCGTGACTTTCATGCCTTCATAGGGCGTGTAGTCCATCGCGTCGTTGAGCAGCTTTTGCGAGACGGTCACCTCGCGCGTCGCATCCCAGATCACCAGATCGGCATCCGCTCCCACCGCGATCGAGCCTTTTTGCGGAGCGAGGCCGTAGACCTTGGCAGGGTTGGTGGCCGACAGCGCGACGAATTTTTCGAGGCTCAAGCGGCCCTTCAAGACGCCTTCGGCAAACAGCAGCGGCATGCGAACTTCGAGGCCCGGCACGCCGTTGGGGATTTTCTTGAAGTTCGCGTCTTTGCCCGCGAACAGTTTGCCTTTGGGGTCGTTGAAACGATAGGGCGCGTGATCGGACGAGTAGACGTCGAACAGCCCGTCGCGCAAACCCTGCCAGACATATTCCTGGTTGATCTTGTCGCGCGGCGGCGGCGAGCACATGCACATGGCGCCGTCGAAGCCCGATTTGTCCAGATCGTCCTGCGTCAAAAACAGATATTGGGGGCAGGTCTCGGCAAACACTTTGAGGCCGCGCGCGCGCGCGCCGGATCTCGTCCATTGCCTGGCGGCCCGAGACATGCACGATCAGCACGGGCGTATCGACGATTTCGGCGAGCGCGATCACGCGGTGCGTTGCTTCGCTCTCGACGGTCATGTTGTGGCTGAAGCAATGGTATTTGGGCCGGGTTCGGCCCGATGCGACCAGCTTTTCGGCAAGCCAGGTCATCGCGTCGTGGTTTTCGCAATGGACCATTGTCATGGCCCCGTGGCGGCGTGCGAGCGCGAAGATGTCCAGAATCTGCCGGTCGGAAAGCTTCATCGCGTCGTAGGTCGTGTAGATCTTGAACGAGGTCAGCCCGTCGGCGATGAGGGCGGGCAGTTCCTGGCCCAGCACCTGCTCGTTCGGGTCGGTCACGATCAGGTGGAAGGCGTAGTCGATGTAGGTCTTGCCGTCGGCGCGCGCATGGTACTCGTCCACGACTTTGCGCAGCGACTGGCCGCGATGCTGGGCCGCGAACGAGATCGTCGTCGTGGTGCCGCCGCACATGGCCGAGCGCGTGCCGCTCTCGAAATCGTCGGCGGTCCACACGCCCATCGAGGAAATTTGCGCGATATGGACGTGGCTGTCGATGCCGCCGGGCGTGACGATGCGCCCCCTCGCGTCGGTCTCGTCCTCGCCCCTGGCAAGCTCGTGGCCGATGGCGACGATCTTGCCGTCCTTGACGCCGATATCGGCGACAAAACTGTCGGCGGCCGTGGCGATTTTTCCGCCGCGAATGACATGGTCGTAAATCGCCATTTTGTGTCCCCCTGGTGCCCCTTCCGCCCCGCGCGGCTTCGCGGTAGAAGCATGGCAAGTTTTGTACCTGGAGGACAAGCAAATGCCGCAGCTTCTCGACGAGACCGCCAAGGGCGTCTACATCATCGCCGCCACCCCGTTCGCCGACGACGGCGCGCTCGACCTTGCCAGCGCCGAGCGCATGACCGACTTCTATCTCGAATGCGGCGTCACGGGCATGACGATTCTGGGCGTCATGGGCGAAGCGCCCAAGCTGAGCGCGCAGGAATCGGCCGATTTTGTCGCGTGCGTGATCGCGCGCGTCAAAGGCCGCGTGCCCGTGATCGTCGGCGCCTCGTCGGCGGGCAACCGCAATCTTGGCAGCTTCACCAAGAAGGTCATGGATATGGGGGCGGCGGGCGTGATGGTCGCGCCCATTGCGGGCCTCAAGCACGAGGAGCAGATCGAGGGCTATTACGACGCCGTCGTGCGCGAAATCGGCGCGACCCCGATCGTTTTGCAGGACTATCCGCAGCTCACCCACGTGCACATGTCGATCGGGCTCATCAACCGGATGTTCGCCAAATACCCGACGATGAAGGTGCTGAAGCACGAAGACGTGCCGGGCCTGCGCAAGCTCTCCAAGGTGCGCGCCGCCGACACCGACGGCAGCCGCACCCGCCGCATCTCGATCATGGTCGGGAATTCGGCGCTGCATCTGCCGCAGGAAATGCGCCGCGGCGCCGACGGTGCCAACACCGGCTTCGCCTATCCCGAAATGCTGGTCGAGGCGGTCAATCTGTGCCTCGCGGGCAAATTCGAGGAAGCCGAAGATCTTTACGACATCTATCTGCCGATCGTGCGTCACGAACAGCAGCCCGCTTTGGGCCTGGCCGTACGCAAGGAAGTGCTGCGCCGGCGCGGCGTGATCAAGTCGGCGCATGTGCGCGCGCCCGGCTACGCCATGGATGCGGCCGAGCACAAGGAACTCGACCAGCTGATGGCGCGCTTGGAGCGCAAGCTCGCATCGATCGGCCGCGCCACCAAAAACTTCAAAAGCTGAGCTTGGCGCAAGCGTGACGCAGGTGCGCGCGACGGGCGGGCTCTGCCGCGACTGTTTTGCGCGCATCGACGATGGGCGCGATCGCTGCGGCCATTGCGCCGGCACAAGGATCGTGCGGCATCCGGAGCTGGAGACGCTGAGCCTCGCGCATATCGATTGCGACGCTTTCTACGCGTCGGTCGAAAAGCGCGACAATCCGGCGCTTGCGGACAAGCCGCTGATCGTCGGCGGCGGCCAGCGCGGGGTGGTATCGACCTGCTGCTACATTGCGCGCAAATTCGGCGTGCGGTCGGCCATGCCGATGTTCAAGGCGCTGGCCGCCTGCCCGCAGGCCGTGGTGATCCGCCCCGACATGGCAAAATACGCCGGCGTCTCGCGCCAGGTGCAGGCGATCTTCGCCGACACCACGCCGCTCGTCGAAAGCGTGTCGCTCGACGAGGCCTATCTCGATCTGGCCGGCACGCAGACGCTGCATCGCATGTCGCCGGCGGGCGTGCTGGCACGCATCGCCAAGCGCGTTGCCGACGAGATCGGCATCACTGTGTCGATCGGCCTGTCGTTCAACAAGCTGCTCGCCAAGCTCGCCTCCGAACTCGACAAGCCCGACGGCTTTGGCGTGGTCGGGCGAAACGAGGCGCGCGCGTTCCTGGCGTCGCGGCCCTTGCGCGTGCTGCCGGGCGTGGGGCCAAGGCTGGCCGAGCGGCTTGCGGCCGACGGCTTTGCCGACGTGGCCGCGCTGCAAAAAGCCGGTCCACAAAATTTGCAGACACGGTACGGCGAGACCGGCGCTTGGCTCGCGCGTATCGCCTGCGGCGAGGATGGGCGCGCGGTCGAGCCCGAGCGCGAGGCCAAAACGATTTCAGCCGAAACGACGTTCGCGCAAGATCTTGCCCGGCTCCCCGACCTTGAGGCCGAATTGTGGCCTTTGGCGGAGGAGGTGGCCGAGCGCTTGAAGCGCCACCACCTGGCGGGGCGCACGGTGCAGATCAAGCTCAAGACCCGCGATTTCAAGCTGCTGACGCGCCGCACGACGCTGGCGGGCGGGACCCAACTTGCCGAGACGCTCTACAAAGCGGGCCAAAAGCTGCTGGCCGACGAGGTGCGGCGCGACCAGCGGCGGCGCTACCGCTTGATCGGTATCGGCGCCGCCGAACTGGGCGCGCCCGACGACGGCCCGCCCGCGCAGACAGATCTGTTCGCGACAGCGCCGCAGGTCGACGATCCCAAGGCGGCGGCGGTCGAAAAGGCGATGGACGCGGTGCGCGACAAGTTTGGGCGCGCCGCGATCGGCAAGGGGCGCGGGCTGGGAGCGCGCAGTCCCACGCGTCGCGCGCGCGACTTGCCCAAGCGCGCGGAGTGACGTAGAGTTTCGTATCAATTTGTTTTAATTGGCCTTTCAAAGCAGGACGATGACCGGCACGCTGACACCCCAGGCAATCGTCAAAATTCTCTCGGACCACGAGAAGTTCTTGAATCGCAAGCCCGGCGGCGTGCGCGCCAACCTGACACTTGCCGACATGCACGGCGTCTCGCTGACGCGCGCCAATCTGCGCCAGGCAAAAATGCCGGGCGCCAATCTGTCGCGCTCGGTACTGGCGGGCGCCGATTTGTCGGAAGCCGATCTGTTTGCCGTCAATCTCGACCGCGCGGATCTGAGCTTGGCCAATCTTGCGAAATCGGATTTGCGCGGGGCATATTTGCGCAGCTGCCGCATGCGCGGCGCCAATCTGCGCGGGGCCGATTTGCGCGGCGGCACGCTGATGCAGTCGCGGCGCGGCGATGGCATCGCGCTGGTGTCGGCCGATTTGCAGGGGGCCGATCTGGAGAAGGCGATTTTGGCCAAGGCCAACGCGCAAGGGGCGGATCTGTCGAAAGCGAACTTGACCGAAGCCGATTGTTCGGGCGCGCGTCTTGCGGGCTGCAATCTGGAGATGGCGACGATGGCGCGCGCCAATCTGGAGGGCGCGACGCTCAAGGGCGCCAACCTGATGGGGGCCAGTCTGGTCGGCGCCAATTTGAAGGGCGTCGATTTTTCGGGCGCTTTGATCGACGGCGCCGATTTTCGCGAGGCCAACATGGTGGGGGCCGTGCTGGCGGGCGTCGATCTGGGCCGTGCGAACATCGAGGGCGCCAATATCGCCGAACAGGCCGAGGTGCTGATCGACGCTGTGCGCATTCAGTTGCGCGACCATCAATTGTGGATCAAATCCGAAGGCCGCTTGGGCAAACGCGCCGATTTCACCAAGGCCGATCTGTCGGGCATGGATTTTTCGGGCACCAATCTTTCGGGGGCCGCCATGAATGGCGCGATTTTGCGCCGCGCGAAACTCGTCAAAACCCAGTTCGTGATGTGCGACATGGTGGGGGCGGATCTGGCCGAAGCCGATTGCAGCGAAGGCGTGTTCAACGGCGCCAATCTAAGCCGCATCAACGCGCGCAAGGCGGTGTTCGCCGGGGCCGTACTGTCGCCGGTCAATATGCCGCTGCCCAATGGCCAGCCTTCCGGCCGCTTCTGGCCCGCCAACTTAGCCGATGCGAATTTTCGCGAGGCCAATTTGCAGGGCGCCGATCTCAGTCGTGCCAACGTGCTCGACGCGGATTTCTCGGGTGCCAATCTGCGCGAAGCCAATTTGCAGGATGTCGATCTGTCGCTTGCGAAAAGCGAGGGCGCGGATCTGGCCGGCGCGATTACAAAGCGGTGAGCGGGGGCAGGGCGCCGAGCGGGGTCGAAGCGTCCCGCACGGCTTTTATCACGATTGATTGGTCGGCGGCGGGATCGAGCTTTTTTGCCGTATCGAACCAAGCGGTGGCGGCGGCGCCCAGCGGCGCTGCAATGCCCGCTTGCCGGGCCAACGCCAA
Organism: Asaia bogorensis; assembly: GCA_945901855.1. Taxonomy (GTDB): domain Bacteria; phylum Pseudomonadota; class Alphaproteobacteria; order CACIAM-22H2; family CACIAM-22H2; genus Tagaea. Next base: position 25,499 of record CAMDLT010000025.1, read on the forward strand.
GCCGTAAGCCGCATCCTTGTGGCGCAGGGCGGTCGTGAATTGCGGCGCCAGGGCGCTGTCGGCTTCGAGCATGCGCGCGATATTGGCGACGACTTGCGGGCTTGCTGCCGCACCCGCGGCGAGCGCGTCGCCGACGGTTTTTGCGTCGAGCCCCAAATGCGCGGCAAGCGCCAGCCCTTCGGCCAGCGCCGCGATTTGCACGGCCCCCATCAGATTGACCATCAGCTTGTAGGCTGTCCCCGTGCCGACCGGCCCAAAATGCCGGACCGTCGCGGCGAGCGGGGCCAGCACGGGGGCCAGCGCTTCAAGGTCGGCCGTTTGCGCGCCGACCAGCAGCGTCAGCGTGCCGTCGCGCGCCTGGTTCGGCCAGCCGGTGACGGGGCTGTCGACATAACGAACGCCGCGCGAAGCGGCGTTCGCCGCCATGGCCGCCACGTGCGGCGCCGACACGGTCGAACATTCGATCGCGAAACTTCCCGGCGCCATCGCGGGCAAAGCGGCGTTCCAAACGACGTTTGCCGCCGCATCGTCGGCCAGCATTGCGAAGACCGCGTGTGTGCCGCGTGCGGCGACGGCCGGATCGTCGGCCCAAACGGCACCTGCCGCCAGCGCTTCCGCCGCGCGATTTTTGGTGCGGTTCCAGACGCGGACATTGTGGCCCGCTTCTGCCAATCGGCACGCCATGCCGCTTCCCATGCGCCCGAGCCCTAGAAAAGCAAGCTCGGCCATTGCAGCGCTAGGGAACGAGCGCCGCGACGAAGGCGGGCAGGGCGAAGCTGGCGCCATGCAGTTCTGGCGTGTAATAGCGTGTCTTGAGCTTGGCGGCCGCGAAGCGCTTTTTCAGCGTCGCCAGCGGGACCGCCGTCGCCGTCGCGTTGTCGCTGGCAAAGCCGAGCGCCATGAGGCCGCCGTAATAGGACGGCACGGCCGCCATGTAGAACGAGGCATGCCCGAACGCCTTGCGCCGGCGCCGCGCGGTCAGCGGAATTTCCTGCGGCTGCAAAAACGGCACGCCATTCTGGTTGACCAGAATGCCGCCGGGCGTGAGGCAGCGCTTGCAGCCTTTGTAGAACGCTTCGGTGAACAGCACTTCGCCGGGGCCGATCGGGTCGGTGCTGTCGACGATTACCACGTCGAAGCGGTCGGCCGTTTCGGCGACGTATTTGGCGCCGTCCGCGATGACGATCTGGGCGCGCTTGTCGTCGAACGCTTTGCCGCCGACCGAGGGCATCCATTTGCGGCACATATCCACGACCGCGCGGTCGATTTCGACCAGCGTGGCGCGTTCGACCGATTTGTGGCGCAGCGTTTCGCGCAGGATGCCGCCGTCGCCCCCGCCCACGATCAGCACGCGCTTCGCGCGCCCATGCGCCAGGATCGGCACGTGGCTCATCATCTCGTGATAGACATACTCGTCCTGCTGCGTGACTTGGACGACGCCGTCCAACGCCAGCACGCGCCCGTAGACCGGCGTCTCGAAGACAATCAGATCCTGATGTTCGCTGCGCGCGCGATGCAGAATTTTGGAGATCGCGAAGCCTTGGCGCACATGCGGATAGAGCTTCTCTTCGAACCACGCCTTCGTCATCGTCAGGCCATCACGCCGCGGCGGCTTTCCACGATCTGGATCGAGCTTGGTTGGAAAGCGCGCTTGATCGCCGGAATCGCCATGTAGGGATCGCAGACCCCGCACATGAACACGTCGATCGCGGCGTATTCGCGCTCGGGCCACGTATGGATCGAGATGTGGCTTTCCGCGAGCACCAGCACGCCCGACAGGCCCGCTTCGGGCCCGAAATGGTGCAAATGGCAATGCAGGATCGTCGCGCCCGCTGCAACCGCGCCTTCGCGCAGCGCAGACTCGGTCAACGCGCTGTCGCCCAGATTTTTGGCGCCCCACACTTCGACCAGCAGATGCGTGCCGGCGTATTTGATGCCGTTGCGCTCGACAAAATGGTCCTTGGCGACGGTCGTCTCGGTACTTTTGGACTGGAACGGCGTTTCGTGCGGTGCATTCTGGAGCGCCTTGGCCGCGGGCATCTGGCTTTCGCCCCGGTTTTCGACATCGACCACTGTCAGATTTCGCATCGCCGATTTGTTCGCCATTCCTTGCCCACACCTTTCCGATGACCCAAGACAGAAAAAGGGGCGGTCGACTCTCCATCGACTGCCCCAGCGCTACTCTTGAGGCTTATTTGGGGCCAATTGTCCGCAGGTGCAAGCGAATTATCGCCCCGATGCTGAAAATGTCACATAAGCGCGTGCGCTGCGCGCGCCACGCAAGCGTGGCCCGCCTGCACCCGACGCAACAGTCCGTCGGCCTGTGCCAGCAGATGGTCGGCGAAATAGCGTGCCACCACGATGCGCGCTTCGGCAAAATCGGCCGCCCCGCCGCGGGCCGCCAATGCTCCTTTGGCAAGCAAAGCGCCGCCCGCCGCAAGGCCAAATAGCTCAAGATAGGGAACCGACGAAGCCGCCGCCGCGCGCGGCGCGTCTTTGGCAAGCTCGCCGATCGTTGCGGTTGCCGCATCCAGTGCGGCGCGCGCGTTGCCAAGCGCTGCGGCAAGGGCCTTAAAGTCGGCGCCGTCTGCCGCCGCAAGGTCGGCCTCGATTGCGCCGATCTCGGTACTGAAAAGGCGTGCCGCCGCCCCGCCGTCGCGCGCGATCTTGCGGAACACCAGATCGTTGGCCTGGATGCCGTTCGTCCCCTCGTAGATCGGCAGAATGCGCGCATCGCGGTAGTGCTGGGCGGCGCCGGTTTCCTCGACGAACCCCATGCCGCCATGGATCTGCACGCCGGTCGACGCCACGTCCACGCCGATGTCGGTCGCCCATGCTTTGACGACGGGCGTCAGCAGATCGACGCGCATCTGGTGATGTTTGCGCAGCGCCGGTTCGCGCGCGCGCGCGGCCAAGTCGAGCGACAGATGCGCGCTGTAGGCAAGGGCCCGTGCGGCCTCGGTTTTGGCTTTCATGTCGAGCAGCATGCGCTGCACGTCGGGGTGGCGTTCGATCGCCACGCTGGCAGGGGAGGCGGCCCCCAAATCGCGGCTTTGGATGCGCGTGCGCGCATAGGCGCGCGCCGCCTGGTAGGCGCGCTCGGCGATCGCGACGCCCTGCAAGCCGACGGCGAGACGCGCATTGTTCATCATCGTGAACATGCATTCCAGGCCACGCCCCGCGTCGCCGATGCGCCAGCCCAATGCGCCGCCATCGTCGCCATACGCCATCACGCAGGTCGGCGAGGCGTTGATGCCAAGTTTGTGCTCGATCGACACGCAGCGCAGATCGTTTTTGGCGCCAAGCGCGCCGTTGTCGCCCGGCAGGTATTTGGGCACCAAAAACAGCGACACCCCCTTGGGGCCGGGCGGCGCGTCGGGCAGGCGGGCAAGCACCATGTGCACGATGTTGTCGGCCATGTCGTGCTCGCCGTAGGTGATGAACATCTTGTTGCCGACGATGCGATACGCCTCGCCAAGCGCGCCGTCGTGCGCCGTGTCGCGCGTTGCGCGCGTTTTGAGCGCGCCCACGTCCGAGCCCGCTTGCGGTTCGGTCAGGTTCATGGTGCCCGACCATTCGCCCGACACGAGTTTGGCGAGATAGGCGTTCTTCTGGCCGGCATTGCCGTGATGCGCCAGCAGTTCGACCGCGCCTTGCGTCAGCAGCGGGCACAGGCCGAACGACATGTTGGCCGACTGCCACATTTCCATGAGTGCCACCGCCACGCTCCATGGCAGCTCCTGGCCGCCATAGTCGCTCGAAAACGGCACGCCGCCCCAGCCGTCGGCAACGTAGCGCCGATAAGCGGCGGCAAAACCCGGCGCCACCCGCACGACGCCGTTTTCGAGCGTGGCGCCCGCGCGGTCGCCCGGCCAGTTCAGCGGCGCCAGTTCGTTTGCGGCAAACGCGCCCGCCGCCTCCAGCACCTGGGCCAGCGTGTCGGGGTCGGGCGGACCCTCGGGCGTGGCGTCAAGCGCCGCGATGCCCGCGATCGCTTCCATAGCAAACCGCATCTCGTCGATCGGTGCGCGATAGTCCATCGGCTGTTGCTCCGCATATTTATGACGAAGCGGAGTCTAGCACGCGGTCGCGAGCGGCCTCTAGCGGAACAGACCCAGCAGTACCGAGGGCGCCTGGTTGGCAATCGCGAGCGATTGGATGCCGAGCTGCTGGCGCACCTGCTGCGCCTGCACCTGGGCCGACGCTTTGCCGATATCGGCGTCCACGATGGCGCCAAGTCCGGTCGTGGTGGCATCGACGATCGCGTTGACGAAGTTCGATTGCAGCGTCAGCGAGCGCGATTCGGCGGCGTTGGCGCCAAGCGACGTTGCGACCGCCTGCTGGAACGTCGACAGGTTCGTGAGCGCGCCCGACGCCGCCGACGCCGAGGTAATGGTGGCTGCGCCCGTGAAGGTCGTGAAAGCGGCATCGACCGAGGATTGGCTGGAGAGAGTGAGCGCGGCCGAGTTGGTGTCGGCAAGGAAGGTTTTGGCAGCCGACGCCGCCGACAGCAGGTTGGTGCCGTTGTAGTTGGCTTGGCTGATGAAATTGCTGACCTACGAGGTCAGCGCGTTGTAGTCGGCCGTATAGATCGTGCGCTGGTCGGCATTGATCGATCCGTCGGCGAGCTGGGTGATTTTCGCTTGGACATTGCCGATCAGGTCCGACACGTTCGTGAGGGCGGCTTGGGTGACCGAACCGATCCCCACGCCTGCGGCAAGCGAAGTCTGGATCGCCGTGTAGGACTGCAGGTTCGCGCGGATGCCCTGCGCCACCGAAAAGGTCGAGGCATCGTCCGCCGCGTCGGCGACGCGGTAGCCGGTCTGGACCTGCTTGGAGGCGCTGTTTAGGGCGGCTTGCGTGATGCGCAGCGACGAGAGGGCCTGCAGCGAGCCTACATTTGTGTTGATCGAGTTCGACATGGGTCACTTCCCCTTCTGGAAGTTTGCGGGATCGGCTTCTGCCGGACCCGTTTGAAACGGCCGAGGTTTTGGCTTAAGCGAAAAGGCCCAGAAGCGTGCCGGGCTGTTCGTTCGCGATCGACAGCGACTGCACGCCGAGCTGCTGGCGCACCTGCTGGGCCTGCACGGCGGCTGACGCGCGGCCGATATCGGCATCGACGATGGCGCCGAGCCCGGTCGTGACGGAATCGACGACCGTGTTGACGAAGTTCGATTGCAACGATAAAGCGCGTGTTTCGGCCGCATTGGCGCCAAGCGACGTCGCGACGGCCTGCTGAAAGGTCGACAGCGACCCCAAGGCGGATGCCGCCGCCGACGCGCTTGCGACGCCCGCAGCGCCCGTAAAGGCGGTGAACGCCGCATCGACCGAGGACTGCGCGCCGATGGTCAGCGTCGCGGCATTGGTGTCGGCCAGGAACGTCTTGCCGGCGGAGCCTGCGGACAGCAGGTTCGTGCCGTTGTAGTTCGCCTGTGAAATGAAGTTCGATACTTGCTGGGTCAGCGCGTTGTAGTCGGCCGTGTAGATCGTGCGCTGGTCGGCCGAAATCGACCCGTCGGCAAGCTGCGTGATTTTGCCCTGCAGATTGCCGACAAGATCGGAGATGTTGGTGAGCGCCGCTTGCGTCACAGCCCCCAGGCCCGCCCCGTTGGCAAGCGACCCTTGGATGGACGAATAGGCCTGTAGATTTGCTCGGACGCCTTGGGCAACCGAGAAAGTCGACGCATCGTCCGACGCGTCGGCAACCCGGTAGCCGGTTTGCACCTGTTTCGAGGCCACGTACAAGTTAGACTGTGTTGTGCGCAGAGATTGCAAAGCAATCAGCGTGCCCACGTTGGTATTGATCGAATTCGCCATCGTCGCGGTCCCTTCTGGTCAAAGGCCTTGTCCAACTTCTGTTGGAATTCGTCGGTTGTGTTTGCCGACCGTCGGGGAGTCGCGGTCCCCGTCGATCGCATTGCCCCGCCGGGCGCATAACCATCGAACTGTTGTAATTTACACGACAAAATTTGCGGTGACAAAGAGTTTTTGTAATGTCGATTCTATTAATTACAATCGATGCTTTTGAAACACACGATTATAAAACCAAATTAATCCATATAAATATATGATTTATATAGATAAATTTGGAACAACCTTGCCGGGGTTCAGAATGTTGTTCGGATCGAAACTCTGCTTCAAACTGCGCATGAGTTCGAGCGTGACGGGATCTTTGTAGCGGAGCAGATCGTCGCGTTTGAGCTGGCCCACGCCATGTTCGGCCGAAATCGAACCGCCCATCGCTGCAACCAGATCGTGCACGCGCTCGTTCATGGCATGGCGAAGATCCATAAAACGCGCGCGATCCGCCCCTGCGGGCTGGCTTACGTTGAAATGGATATTGCCGTCGCCCGCATGACCGAAGGCGCAGACGCGCGCGCCGGGCACCATCGTTTCGCAAATCTCGGTTGCGCGCGTAAGAAACGTCGGCACGCTCGAAACCGGCACCGAGACGTCGTGCTTGATCGAGCCGCCTTCGTGTTTTTGCGCCTCGGTCATGCTCTCGCGCAGTTTCCACAACGCTTTGCGTTGCGCCTGCGAGCTTGCAAGCACGGCATCGAGCGCCAGCCCGTCTTCGAAGGCGCGTTCGAGCATCCGTTCGACCATGCCCTTCAGCGCGCCGCCCATGTCGCCGGCGCCGAATTCGACCAGTACGTACCATTCGTATCTGTCGGCGATCGGGTCCGACGTGCCAGGAATATGCGCGAGCACGAAATCGAGCAGGCGGCGCTGCGTCAGTTCGAACGCGACAACGCTGCCCCCGCTCTGGCTTTTGGCGCGCTGCAGAAGTTCGATCGCGGCCGCGGGCGAGGGCACGGCGACCAGGCACGTTTCGACCTCGCGCGGTGCCGGGAACAGTTTCAGCACCGCCGCCGTCACCACGCCAAGCGTGCCCTCCGCGCCGACAAACAGATGCTTCAGATCGTAGCCCGTATTGTCTTTGCGCAACCCCTTCAGCGACGACCAGATGCGCCCGTCCGCCAGCACGACTTCGAGCCCGAGCACCAGATCGCGTGCCATGCCGTAGCGCAGCACGTTGATGCCGCCCGCATTGGTCGCAAGATTGCCGCCGATCTGGCAGGTGCCCTCGGCCGCCAGCGACAGCGCGAATAGCCGGTCGTTTTCGGCCGCCTTTTTCTGGATGTCGGCCAGTACGCAGCCCGCCTCGACCACGATCGTATCGTTGGCAAGATCGAGGCTGCGGATCGCGTTGAGGCGCGACAGCGACAGCACGATCTCGGTGCCGGTCGCGTGCGGCGTGCCGCCGCCGACCAGACCGGTATTGCCGCCTTGCGGGACGACGGCGACGCGTGCGCGGTTGCATTCGGAAAGAATTTCAGCGACTTGTGCGGTGTCTGCGGGACGCAAAACAAGCGCTGCCCGCCCGGCAAACAGGCCGCGCTCTTCTTTTTCGAAGCGCGCCATGTCGAGCGGCTGGTCGATCCATCCGGTGGGTCCGACGATCGCGTGCAGACGCGCCAGTGTGTCGGACGAGAGAGCAGACATCGATTTTCTCGCTTTTCAGTGTATTTCGCGCTGGTATCTGGATACAAAAAAATATACTCTTTCTAAGTAGCAAGCCAGTGTCGCTTGAGGTTTTCTGGGTTTCGTGCGCATGCCTCGGCTTTGCTGCCGGGCGAGCGCGCGAGGTGGGCCGTCGCTCCGGGGGGTGCGACGGCCCTTTCCTTTTCAGAGCCTCCGGCGCGCCGCATAAAAATGCGCGCCAAGCGCCGTCGTTGCCAACGCGGCAAGTGCGAGCGGCAGGCCGTGACGCGGGGCGATTTCCAGCACGGCCCCGATCATTGCAGGACCGATCGTGCCGCCGAGCGTGTAGCCAAAAACGATGGCCGACGTCGCGCGCATCAAAGCGGGTCCGGAAAATCCGTGACCGACTTGGATCATTGCGAGCGTGTAGAGCATGCCGCCGACGCCGCCCCACACGACCGCGACGATCAAAGCGCCGATCGCGTCGGTTGCCAGCAACGGCGCTGCCAAAGACGTGGCGATCAGGATCGACAGCCCGCCGCGCACAATGATGGCGGGCGAGGCGTGGTCGGAAAGCCAGCCGGCCGGATATTGGGCGAGGAACGAGCCGACGCCCAAGGCGGCCGCAAACATGGCCGCCGCATTGACGCTAAGGCCGAGCGTGACGCCCCAATAGCTGCCGATGCCCGACAGTCCGACTTCGAAAACGCCGCCGATCGTGGCTGCGACCAGGGCCGCCGCCGACGCAGCAAGCACAAGCCCGAAACCCGGATCGTGCTTGCGTCCGTCCTGCGCGCGCGGGGCTGGCGACAGCCCGATCGCGAACAGCCACGCGACGAACCACAAGGCCGTTCCGGCATAGGCGGGCAGATCGCCGCGCGGATCGAGCGCCAGCAAAAGCAGCGGCCCGCTGGCAAAAGACGCGCCCAAAAACGTTTCGTAGGTGCCGACCACGCGCCCGCGCCGGTCGGATGGCGCGATGTCGGCCACCCATGCTTCGGACACGATCCAGCGAAACGCGGCTGCCAGACCCATCGCAAGATTGGCCACGCACCACAACGCATAGCTGTCGCTGAGGGCGAAGACGAGCGGCATCGGGATCGCCACAAGCGCGCCCCAAACGAACATTCGATCGCCGCCGAAGCGGCGCACGCATGTTTCGACGAACGGCGCGGTCAGCAACACGGCAAGCCACGGCAGCGCCGAGAACGCGCCGATCGCGAACGACGAATAGCCGAGCGCTTCGAGGCGGATTGCCGCAAACGGAATGAGGGCGGAAAACCCCACGACGGATGCCACGCCCGAAGCGCCGATGCGCCATATGTCGCGCGAGACGGGCTGTTTTGGCGCATGCGCCGACGGGGGAGACGCTTCCATCGGTGGCTTGTAGAATGGGCGACCGCGAATTCAAAGGACCGAATGATGCTGCGTTGGCAAAAAATGGCTCCAACCGACCTCGTCTTTGTCGAACGGTTGGGACATGCGCTCTATCCCAACCACCCGGAAAGTCTAGCGGCCTTCGAAACGAAGTTTCGGGCAACCGAAGATGCCTGCCTGATCGCGCGCGACATGGCCGACAACCCGGTCGGCTACTGCATCGCCGTGCGGGCGGCGTTTGGCCATCCGCCGCATTTGGACGATACGCGCGACCCGCCGCGCAGCGCCGATTGTTTGCATCTGCACGATCTGGCGCTGGCGCCGACCGCGCGCGGCCAGGGTCTGGTAGCGGCCGCGATCGCGCATCTGGAAAGTGCGGCGCGTGGCTTGCCGCTAACGCTGATCGCGGTCAACGGCACGCGGGCGCTGTGGCAGCGTTACGGTTTCGCCGACGCCGTTTGCGCCTACGACCTCGCCGCCGATTACGGCGCGGATGCGCGCTACATGCGCCGACAACAAAACCCGCTACGCGCTGCCGGTTGCGACGCTCGGCACGGCGGTTCCGATTAGACTGTCCCGGCCAACAAGGGCTGCCAAGCGGTCCTCGCTCCAGCCCTCGGTGCCCGCCGGGCGCAGCGGGACCACCAGATAGCGCATGTCGGCGGTCGAATCGACAACGCGAATTTCGACATTGTCGGCAAGCTCGGTGCCGAATTCCTTCAGCACCGCGCGCGGTTCGATCACGGCGCGCGCGCGATAGGCGCTCGATTTGTACCAGGCCGGCGGCACGCCGATGATCGCCTTGGGGTAGCAGCTGCACAGCGTGCACACCACCATGTGATGCAGCATCGGCGTATTTTCGAGCGCCACGACGATCGCGGTGTTCTCGGTATCCACGCCAAATTCCCCGGCCGCTTTGCGCGCATCGGCCAGCAGGCGCGCTTTGAACGCAGGATCGCACCAGGCGCGCGCCACGATGCGCGCCCCGACGGCGGGCGTGCGGCTGTCCATCAGTTCGATCTGGGCGCGGATTTCCTCCGCCGTCAGCACGCCCTTGGCGATCAGCAATTCGCGCACCGCGCGCTCCAGGCGCACGTATTCGGCGCGCGGCTCGTGCGCGCGAACGGGATCGTGCGAATGGTCGTGGGTGTGGTGGTGGTCGCCATGGTCGCCGCTCATGAAACACCTTCGAGCCAGGATTCGTAGATGTCGGCGGTCAAGGTTTCGTGGCCTTCGACCGTGCCGGGGAACAGATCGGCGCGCGCGAAGCGCACCATGTAGAGCGCCAAGGCCGGCTGCCCGTCGCCGCCTTTGGCGAGCGTCTCGGGATTGCCGAAGCGGCCAAGATCGCGCTCGATCGTGCCGCTGGCACCGCGCACGAAATGCGGCGTGCGGACATGCACCTTTTTGCCCGACGCTTCGGGCCATAGATTGCGCACGCGTACGCGCTGGCCTACCGCGAAGCTCATGCGCCTTCGTCCTGCTGCTTGATGTCGGCGAGTTTGAGCACAAGCTCCTCCTCGCCGATCACGTCTTTTTCGACCATCACGTTGGCGACCGCCTGGATCCATTTTTCGTAGTAGGCGAGATCGTCGTAGATGTCGGCAGGCAGCGATTCGATGGCGTCGCGCAACTCGTCGGTGCGCATCAAGCGGCGGCTCGGATGGTTCAAAAGATTCACGATGGCATCGACCTGCTTGTCGAACTGCGACAATTCATGGTCGGTGCGGTCGATGGGCTGCGACGCGAACGGCGCCATGCCGCCCATGTCGTGGTGCGATCGCGAAGGATGGCTCATGGATTCGACTTTAGCGCTGCGCGCTCGCGAAGCCAAGCCTGTGCCGGGTGTTCTCAAGTCGTCGGACGGGCGAAGCGCTTCAGCAGGTATTCGAGCGGACCTTGGCTGGAATGCGACAGCCAGATCCGCGCAAAGACCTCGAGGGCGAGCCAGACGGCAAGCGCGATCGTCAGTGTCCAAGCCGTTCCCAAATTGCCGAAAAGACCGCCGCCCCAGCCGCAGAAGATGACGGCGAGGACAGCCGATTCGCCGATATAGAGCGTCAAGGACATGCGACCGGGCAGCCGAAAAAAAGAAAACGCATCGGCAAAGCGCCGACGCAGCAACACCATCCAAGCGACATAACCCGCCGACAGAAAAGGGGCGCCCGCAAAGCCGAGAACGACGCCATAGAGGGTACGCGCATCGGTGCCGCCGCTGCCCAGCGAGCCGGGGCCGGAAACCATCCATGCCGATACAAGGCAGAGCGGAAGACCGACTGCTGCCCCAAGCCTGCTGCATGCGATCCAGAGTGCCGCAAATTGCTCCGGTGCTGCAAAAAGTCGGCGCCGTGCGGCGAGCAGGCCTGCGAAAAAGCAGGCGAGCGCAAGGCCCCAATTGAGGGCGCCCAAAACCAGCAAGACGAACGGCCACATCTGCAGGCGCGCATGCACGGTTTGAAGGAACGAGCCTTCGCGCATGCTCCGGTCGTAAGCTGCAAACGGTTCGATGTTGGCGACATCGTCGAACCCCGGCTGGCTCGCGGCGACGACCACCAAGCCGAGGGTTGCACCGGCTAACAATAGGGCCAGATACATTGCGACGATCACGCGGCGGTCAGACCAGTTCGCGGCGCGAAGCATGAACAGGCCAAGCACCGCATAGCTCAAGAGAATATCGCCGACAAAAAACAGCGCCGCATGCAGGGCGCCGAGCACGCCAAGCCCCAGCAGGCGCCGTTTGAACGCGCTGCGGCCGTCGGGCTTCGAGAGCATCAAATGCGCGCTGTAGCCGAACAGGAACGCAAAAAGCAGATAGAATTTCGCCTGGAAGAATGCAACGACGGCAAACTCAGCGATGCGGTCCTCAAGAGATATGCCGTCGCCGCGCGCAAAGCCGTTTATGGAGACTCCCAAGAACGGCACGTTGACAAGGATGATGCCCAATAGGGCAACGCCGCGCAGCTCGTCGGCGAAGTCTTGGCGGGCCTTGATCATTTTTTTGCAGGCATCTCGATTGCTGCCGCGATGGCGATCTCGACCAGCTTCGCCGCTTGCGTGACGATCTGCCCGACGACGGCGCCGCGCACCTGGATGCCGTCTATGACGGTTGCAATCAATTCGACGGCGGCATCGGGATCTTTTTTGAACAAGCTGCCCGGCTTTGCCGCAGCCGCGAGCAGGGTGCGCAGTTGGCCTTCGACCGCCGCGCCATGTCGGCAAACGCTTTGCCGAATTGCCGGATCGTGCGCCGCCAATGCGACGATTTCGGCCCGCAATCCCAGTTCTAATGGGTCGGCCAAATCGGCCAGTTGCGCCTGCGACCATGCGCGCAATGCGTCCGTTGGATGCGCACAATTCGCGGCCGCTTTCTGGACCTTGGCCAGCAATCGCGCCGCATCGGCCTCGACGAGGGCGGCGAGCAGTGCCGCTTTGCTTTCGAAATGGCGATAGACGGCGCCGACGCTCAATCCGGCGCTTTCTGCGATGTCGGGGATCGTCGTCGCGACGATTCCTTTCTCCGCGATCAGGCGTGCTGCAACGTGGAGAAGCTCCAGCTGGCGTTCCGAGGTGGATTTGTAGGGGCGAGGCCGTTTTCTCATAATGTGAATTATAGTTCACATTAACGGCCAGTGCAAGTTCTTCCGCCTTGCCGGATAAAAGCGTGCAAGCGGGGGCTAGATCGGCCCCAGACTTCTGAAGCTGCTGTGGCCGGTGCCGAGATGGTCGTGCGCGATCTGGGATCGCCCGCCGGGTTCTGTGAAGAAGAGTGAGCGCATTTGCTGAAAGCGCGAGACAGCGTTCGGCGATCGCGGCGGATCGCTGATGCGTTCGAGTTCAGCGTTGCGCGTTTGCCAAGCCAAGCGCGGGCTGCGGCGGCCTTGCGTCGGCAGGCCTGCGCTCCGCAAAGCGCGCGCAGGCGCGCAAGCCGCCTTCCGCGCGATTCGCGACGACAAGATCGCCGCCATGCGCGCGCGCGATTTCCCGTGAAATCGACAGGCCGAGGCCGGTGCCGACGGGCCGCACGGTGGCGACGTTGGGATCGCCGAACGGCTCCAGCATCGTTTCGAGCTGGTCGTCGGCGACGCCCGGACCGCAGTCGGCGACGCACAGCTCGATCATGCCTTCGCGACGTTGCAGCTGCACGTTCACCGTTCCGCCGGCGGGGCTGTGGCGCACCGCATTGCTGAGCAGATTTACGGCAACCTGCACGAATCGCATCCGGTCGAATTGCCCGAGGAGCGTGTTCGCTCGTCACGTCGCACGCCACCACAAGCGCCTTGCGGTCGGCCGTCTCGCGCAAGATGGCGAGCGCGTCGTCGAGAGCAAGTTTGGCGTCGGCTTCGGCGATTTCGAGGGCCATCGGATCGAGTTCGATGCGCGACAGATCGAGCAGGGTTCCGACGAGTCCATCGAGATGCTTGGCCGAGCGCACGACGAGATCGAGGCTGTCTTTGGCGTCGTCCGAGACCGAACCCTTGTAGCCGAGGCGCACCATCTCTGCGAAGCCGATCACGGCGTTGAGCGGCGTGCGCAGCTCGTGGCTGAGATTGGCAAGAAGCTTGGTTTTGCTGCGGTTCGCGCGCTCGGATTGACGCATTGCGCTTTGGGCGCGTTCGACCGAGGCTTCGAGTTTGCCGATCAGGCCCAGGCGCATTCGGTTTTCCCGTTCCACGAGATAGCCCGTCGTGGCAAGAAGCGCCAAGGCGAGCCCGGCCGCACCGATCGCCAGATAGGCGTGCATGCGCGCATCTTCGAGCAGCGGACTGCGGTTTGCGCCAGCGGACACGAACACTGGAAATGCAGGATTGTTGCGCCACGCCCCGATCCGGGTCTCGCCGTCGAAGGGCGAGACGGCCTTGAATGTGCCGCTCTCGCGCGCCGGATCGCGCTGCCTGAACGGCGGCAGCGTCTCGTATCGGACGCCAATCCGCACGTTGTCGTCTGTCGATGCCGCCAGCACAACCCCGTCGTTGCGCCACAGACGCGCCGTGGCGCCGAGCGTGGCGAGCCGAGGGGCGAGCGCTTGCCGGAGCAGCGGCAGTGGAACACCGACGGCGACGACGGCGATACGATTGCCGTCGATATCGAAGATCGATCGCGCGACCGGGATCAGGGTCGTCTTGAAAACTGCCGATTCGAATGGCGTGCCGAGAACGTAGTCGGGCGCGTCTTGTTCGCCCAGATGCCGGAAATAATCGAGCGCACTCAAGTCGCGCCCCAGCCCCTGGCGCGAACCGCCGGTGAATTCGACGATGCCGCGGTTGTTCTGCACGACGACGCCCAAGACGACCGGATTGCGCTGAAGCGCGCGATCGATCGTCGCATTGAGCGCGCGGTCGGCGTCTGCGCCCATTTCGCTGCCGCCCAATCTCACTTCCGTCTGCACGGCGATCGTGTCGAGCGTCTGCCGGGCACCCTCGAGCACGATCTGGATCTGGCGGTTGACGTGCAGGGCTTCGAGTTCGACTTGCTCGACGCTGAGGCGCTCGGCCTCGGCGAATTTTGTGCGGACGTTCCAGTAGGTCCCGGCGACGATCAGCAACGCCAGAAGCATGCGCATCGCAAAGGTTCCCCAACGCGCTCTGGGGCGGCCCGGGTGCCCGGCTTCGTTCTTCGTTCGCCGCTTGCCGGCGCTGATGTCGTCCAAGCTAATCGGGCTCCCTGCGCGCATCTTTTCTCGTTTTGGCGGAACGCGACGCGGGGACTCGGTGGTGCGCGTTGCCGCCATGGGGGCAGTATTGTTGTTATGTTTATAACAAAAGGTTAACTGCGTCTTCAAATCTATCTGAGGATTCTAAAACAGCTGCGGCCGTTTCTTTTGTGATCGCAATGTCGGCCGAGCTCGGCGCGGGATCGCCCGGCGGATGGTTGCGGACGAGATCGATCGCACCCACCGAAGGCTCGAGGCGGCACTTGGCGACCTCGCGCGGCTTGACCGGCACGACGCCGTCCGTGCCGTGACGCGCTCGCGAAGGATGGCTTAAGGTTGGGAGGTTTGCGCCGTCTGTGCGGCGAGCCAGGCTGCGGCTGCAACGCGCGCATATTCGCCGTTGATGTTGGCCAGTGCAACGGCATGCAGATCGGCGGCGGGAAAGACGCGCCCGTCCGCCAGACGCTTGTCGTGCGTGTAGCACGCGTCGCCTGCAAGCCAAGTGTCGAAACCGAGATTTCCGGCCATGCGCACCGTGGCTTCGACCGAGTTGTTCGTTGCGACGCCCGCAAAAACCAGCGGCGGCGCCCCTGCCGCGCGAAGCTGCACTTCAAGATCCGTTCCGATGAAGGCGCTGTTGGTGCGTTTGCGCAGGACCGGCTCGTTCGGCAGCGGCGCGAAGGCGGGCTTGAATTCGTTGCCGCGCTGGCCCGGGCGATAGGGGGAGGTCGCAAACGTCGAATCGTGGGCGACATGCAGCATGGGCCAGCCCGCCTTGCGCCATGCCGTCAGCAGGGCGGCGGCATTGGCCTCGGCCATCGGTGCTTGCGGGTCGCGCGCGCCCCAGCATGAATCGTCGATCGCATTTTGAAGATCGACCAGCACCAGCCAAGCCGGGCGGTCGAATGCGCCGGCAAAAGAGCTGCTCGACATGGGCTAGATCAACCCCAGGCTTTTGAAGCTGCTGTGGCCGTTGCGGCCGATGACCAGATGGTCGTGCACGGCAACGCCGATCGCGGCGAGCGCTTTGGCGATGTCTTTGGTGATTGCGATGTCGGCCGCGCTCGGCTTGGGATCGCCCGACGGGTGGTTGTGGACCAGGATCACCGCGCTTGCCGAAAGCTCGAGGCAACGCTTGGCGACCTCGCGCGGATAGACGGGGGCGTGATCGACCGTGCCGACCTGGTGCACTTCGTCGTGCACGAGCTGGTTTTTGCGGTCGAGAAAGAGCAGCCGGAAATGCTCCTTCTTGGCGCGCGCCATATCGGCCCGGCAATAGTCGATGAGCTTGTTCCAGCTCGAGAGCACGGGCTTTTCCATCGCCTCTTGGCGCGCGAGGCGCACGGCCGCCTCGCGCACGGCGAGCAGCGTGTCGATCGCGACTTCGCCGAGGCCATCGATGCGCGCCAACGCTTCGCGCTCGGCCGACAGAACGTCGGCATAGCTGCCGAAACGGTCGATCAGCATCTTGGCAAGCGGCTTCACATCGCGACGTGGAATGGCGGCGAACAGCAGCAGTTCCAGGAGTTCGTAGTCGTTGAGGGCCGCGGCCCCCGCGCGCCGGAAGCGTTCGCGCAGGCGCTGACGATGGCCGTGATAATGCGGCGCTTGGCCGTCCTCACCCGGTTCCCCCTGGTCAGCCGACACGCTCAGAGCGCGTAGGGCGGCTTGTCGAGGCCGCGCGGCGAGGTGGTGAAAATCTCGTAGCCGGTTTGCGTCACGCCGATCGAATGCTCGAACTGGGCCGACAGCGAACGGTCTTTGGTCACAGCCGTCCAGCCGTCGGACAACACCTTCACCCGCCAGTCACCCGCGTTGATCATCGGCTCGATCGTGAAGAACATGCCCTCGATCAGCTTGAGCCCGGTCCCGGCCTTGCCGTAATGCAGCACTGAGGGCGCGTCGTGGAACACGCGCCCGAGCCCGTGGCCGCAAAAATCGCGCACGACCGAGAAGCGCTGCGCTTCGGCATGGCGCTGGATGGCGGCCCCGATATCGCCCAGCGTCGCGCCGGGCTTTACGACCGCAATGCCGGCCATCATCGCCTCGTAGGTCGTGTCGACCAGCTTGCGGGCTTTGATCCCGACATCGCCCACCAGAAACATCCGGCTCGTGTCGCCGTACCAGCCATCGAGGATCGTCGTCACGTCCAGATTGACGATGTCGCCGTCGGCCAGTTCCTTGTCGCCGGGGATGCCGTGGCACACCACATGATTGACCGAGGCGCAGATCGATTTGGGAAACCCCTTGTAGCCGAGGGGCGCGCAAATCGCCCCGTAGCCGACGATGAATTCGTGGCAGAGCCGGTCGAGCTCGCCCGTGGTAATTCCGGCCTTCACATAGGGCGCGATGTAATCGAGCGTTTCGGCGGCCAGGCGTCCGGCTTTGCGCATGCCGACAAAGTCGGCCGGGCCGTGGCGTTTGACGGCGCGGCCGTCGCTGTCGACGGGCGGGGCCTCAGTGAGCGAGGGGGTGTCCGAGATTTCATCCATCGTGACAATTTAGTCGCTTGGTTTGGCGTGGGCAAGCCGGGCTTCGGCAAACGGGTCGCCGCCTTGGGCGTAGTCGTCGGCCGCGTGCGGGTTGGCTTGCAGAATGGCCAAAGCATGGATCATTTCGAGCGTGTCGGCGTGCAGGCCGTGGCCTTGCAGCGCTTGGCCCAGACCCGACAGCGTCGCATCGCCGATCTCGGCCGGTTCGATCGGGATCGGGCGATTTGGATCCACCATCTCGTCGCGTACCCCCGCGTAGCGGCGCTGGCAGTAATCGGCGTCGCGCGAATAGACCGAGCGGCAGCGGTTGGGCCGGACCTCGTAGATGGCGCAGCCTGCAGGTTCTAGAAACGGGCAGGGAATTCGGGCCGCGCGGCGGGTTTCCGCCTCGGTGCCGACAAGGGCCGGGAGGCTTGCCTGCAGCCGGCGTTCGAGGTCGGTTCCCGCGATATGTTTGTGGATCGCCAGTGCCTCGGCCCCCAGCACCGCGACATGCTGGTGGCAGCACCAGTTGCAACCGGCCTTGCACGCGATGGCGCCTTGGGCTTCGACCGTCTCGCGTTCGCCTGCCCAGGCGCGGTCGAACATGGTGTGGGCGGCGAGGGCGGCCTCGCCCGCAGCGTCGGCGGTGTGGCCTTTCGACAGCGCGTCTTCGGCCCGGAAGCGGGCGGCGAGCAGCGGGATTTGCATCTTGCTTTGTGACATGGCGTACGACGTTCTATTGTCCCGTTGCGTTTCGATAGCAAGAAGGATTCGCATGGACAGCCCCACCGCCTGCATTCTGGTCGTCGGCAACGAGATTCTTTCCGGCCGCACCAAGGACACCAATTCGGGCTGGCTCGCCGAACGGCTGACGGCCAAGGGCATCCGGCTGCGCGAAATTCGCGTCATTCCGGATGTTGCCGAAACCATCGTTTCGGTTCTGAACGAGGTTCGCGCCAAATACGACTACGTCTTCACCAGCGGCGGCATCGGCCCCACGCACGACGACATCACGTCGGCGTGCGTCGCCCAGGCTTTCGGCGTGCCGTGGCAGATCGACCCCCAGGCGCGCGCCATTCTGCGCAGTAACTACAAGTCGGACGACGAATTGACGCCGGCCCGCCTGCGGATGGCGACCGTGCCGCTCGGCGCGGTCCTCATCGCGAACCCGGTCAGCAAGGCGCCGGGTTTCAAAATGGGCAATGTCTACACCATGGCGGGCGTCCCGCGCGTGCTGCAGGCGATGTTCGACGGGATCGCGGGCGAGCTTTCGGGCGGACCCGTCCTGCTTTCGCACAGCGTAGTCGGCAACGTCGCCGAAGGCAAAATCGCCGACGGGCTTGGCGCCATCCAGGCCCGTCATCCCGATCTCGACATCGGATCGTATCCCGGCATTCGCGCCGACGGCGGCTTTCGCAACGCGGTCGTGGTGCGCGGGCTCGACCGGGTTCGGCTGGCGGCTGTTGCATCTGAAGTTGCAGAATTGATTCGCGGACTGGGCGGGGAAGCCAGCGACGAACCGCCTTTATGACCGTACCAGCGACGATCCCGGCTTGGCGGAATTGGTAGACGCAACGGACTTAAAATCCGTGGATTTTCATCGATCGTACCGGTTCAATTCCGGTAGCCGGGACCAACCTCCACCGCGCTGTGGCGCGGTGTTGGGTTGTGGTAACGTCCACGCATTGTTCGATTCGAGACAAGGTGGGTAGCAAGGTCATGAACATGGCGTATGTGCCGATGCTGAGCGAGATGGCCTACGACTATCGGCCGCCGGATGCAGGCTGTTTCGTCTATGGGGCCGATACGCCTTGGGGGCGGCTTGAGGTCGAAGTGACCGTGACCGACAGCGGCATTTACGGTGTCGAAGTTTTCCACACGCCCGATCGCGGCATTCGCGCGCCGTTCCGCCCCTCGCTCGAAGACGCCTACCATTGGTCGACGCTGCATCCCGAGCAGGCGGCGCTGTTTGCCGCCACGGTCGCAACCCGCTATCTCGAACAGCGTTCCGAAGGCGGGGCGACGATGGATTTGGGCCAGCTCCAGCAGTTGCTGGCGCAACTGGTCAAGCGCTAGCCGACCGCTTTGCCGACGAGGTCGTAGGCATCGGCCGACGTCACTTTGACTTTGACGATCTCGCCGACGCGCAAATTTTTGCCGCCCGAAATCTTCACGTGGCCGTCGATCTCGGGTGCGTCCGCCTTCGAGCGACCGATGGCGTGTTTGGTCTCCAGCGTGTCGACCAGCACGTCGATCGTCTGGCCGATTTTCTTTTGCAGCCGACGGGCGCTGATCTTTTGCTGGGCCGCCATCAGACGGTGCCAGCGTTCTTCTTTGATCGCGTCGGGCACCGCACCTGCCAGCGCGTTGGCGGCGGCTCCTTCGACGGGTTCGTACTTGAAGCAGCCCACGCGATCGAGTTCGGCTTCGTCGAGCCAGTCGAGCAGAAACTTGAAATCGGCATCGGTTTCGCCGGGGAAACCGACGATGAAGGTCGAGCGCACGGTCATGTCGGGCACCTGGCGGCGCCAGTCGCGGATGCGTTCGAGGACGCGCTCCTGGTTGGCCGGCCGCCGCATCGCTTTGAGCACGCCGGGGGCCGCGTGCTGGAACGGGATGTCGAGGTAAGGCAAAATTTTGCCCTCGGCCATCAGCGGGATCACCTCGTCGACATGCGGGTACGGGTACACGTAATGCAGCCGCACCCATACGCCAAGCTCGCCCAGCGCGGCGCACAGGTCGGTCATGTGGGCGCGCACGGGGCGCTTGCGCCACGGGCTTTGGGCGTGGCGGATATCGACCCCGTAAGCGGACGTGTCCTGGCTGATGACGAGCAGTTCGCGTACGCCTGCAAGGGCGAGGCGTTCGGCTTCGATCATCACTTCGCCGGCCGGACGGCTCGCAAGTTTGCCGCGCATCGACGGGATGATGCAGAAGCTGCAGCTGTGGTTGCAGCCTTCGGAGATTTTCAGATAGGCAAAATGGCGCGGCGTCAGCTTGATGCCTTGCGGCGGCACCAGATCGACGTACGGGTCGTGGCGCGGCGGCACGGCCTTGTGGACGGCGGCGACGACGTCTTCGTATTGGTGCGGACCCGTGACCGACAGCACCTTGGGGTGCGTCTTGCGGATCAAATCGCCGTCGGCCCCCAGGCACCCGGTAACGATCACACGCCCGTTTTCGGCCAGCGCTTCGCCGATCGCGTCGAGCGATTCCTGGCGGGCCGAATCGAGAAAGCCGCAGGTATTGACGATGACGGCATCTGCCCCCGCATATGTGGGCGCGATTTCGTAGCCTTCGGCGCGCAGTTTGGTGAGGATGCGCTCGGAATCGACCAGCGCTTTCGGACAACCGAGGCTGACGATACCGATTTTGGGGGCTGGTTTTGCTGCGACGGTGCGGGGCATGGCGGCGTCCTTATAGGCCGGGCGCGCGCAAACTGCCAGTCTTGTGCTCGGGGGGGTGGGCTTAGGCCTAGCCGCGCGGTGCCGGGCGGGCTGCTTCTTCGTCAGTCGGCATGGGCGGCGGGGGGGCTTCTTCTTCGGCGACGAAGTCCTTGCCGACGACGGCGCGAGCGCTCGGCGATTGGCGCAGCCGTTCCTCGGTCCAGATCCCGATCAATTCGGCCCGTCGCCGGTCGAACGTAATCTCGGAGATTTTTTGGCGGGCGAGGGCGATGCGCTCGCCCAGCCACGGCGACAGGATCGCGATCACATAGCCGAGCGCGCAAGCGCCAAGCCCGATCGCCCACGAGCGCGGTTCCAGATGTACCGCCCGTTGCGGGTCGAACAGACCGCCAGTGATGATGGGTGCGATCGCCGCGACCGTTACGGTTCCCGACGCCCAGGTCAAAAAGCGTTTTTCGGGATGGCGCATCAGATAGGGTATCGCTGTCGGTCCCAACGTGCCGACAACGAAGATCAGCAAGGCCGGATGCACGAGCACGATCGCCAGCACCAGCATGCCGACAGTTGCGACCACGGCTAGCAGCAAAAGGCCGTATCCCAGTCGCTGGCGCCATGTTCTTTCGGGCATGCTCATCGCGCCCCGAGTTCGATGAACATCATCGCGATGAGGCTGCCCATGCAGGCGACCGACAGCAGACCGTAGGCCGCTTCCATGCCGCGGTCGCGGCCCATGCGGCGCGCGCGCATCATCAGACCTTCGCGGTCGGCGAGCATGGCGTCGAGCTGGTCGAATTCCTGCTTCGCTTCGGCAAAGGCGCGCAGATCGGCAGCGCGAACATCCTCGTCCATCGCAAGGTCGAACATTTCGGTGAGTTCGCCGTTTGCGGCTTTTTGGGCTAGCAAATTGCGCAATTTTTGGCGCGTCTCGGGATGATGGATGTCTTCGAGCACCGTGTCGGCCATGCGCAGGCAGACTTTGGCCAGATTGGGAAACGACTTGCCGTCGCAATCTTCCTGGAAGCGACCCGCAACGCGCAGGACCGACGGCGCGGCCGCTTTGGTCGGATGGTCGAGCTTGTACCAGTGCGCGATCGCGCGGTCGGAGATCGCTGCGCGCGCGCCGAAAAATCCGACCATATGGCGATCCATCTGCGGGCGGTTTTCGTCTTCACATGCCTTTTCGATCGGTGTGGCCAAATCGGTATGGCTTGTCGCCCATTTGCCGGCGACTGCGGGCGATAGGCAGGGGGCGTCTGGGTTCAGCTTGTAGAGTGCCGATTCGAGATGGTCGCCAAGGTGCTCGAACGATTTCTCGACATCTTGCAGCCGTTTGGCAGCCATATCGACGAGGCCGTAGGGGCCGACCGTGCGCATCCAGTACGAAACGATCTTGCCCTTCAACAATTCGCAAAATTCTTGCCGGCGCGGCGGATCGTTGATGATCTGCTGGAGCAGCGATCCTGCCCCGGCCGGGTAGAACGACAGCGACTTGTAGCGGATCGGTCCGGACGGATCGCAGCGCACGATGGTACGCGCAAGGTCGAGCGCGTCGCTCTCCGAGTTGTCCTCGCCCGAGCGTTTCGGGGTTGCTTCGGCCGGCGCTCCGTTATCGACAAGCCATTTGTCGAGCGTGCCATCTTTGACCAGGCGAATGCCTTCGGGCTGGTTTGCATAAAGCGCGTTTGCCACCTCGCGCGCCGTATCGCATTCTTGTTTGCCGACATTGAAGACGATGCGTCGGCGGCCCAGATTGGGGCGCTGCATGGGCTGGGGCTTGCGCCCGCTGGCCCACAAGCTGACCTTCTGAAGATCCCAACGCATCTTGATGTCGTCCTCGGTAAGGCCGACGATGAGGTCGAGCAGGTCGCGTGGAATGGCCGCGCTGTCGAGCAGCGCTGCCTGCGAGGAGTAGCGCAGGCGCCGCTGCATCGTCTCCTCTGGATTCAATTCGTCGCCCGGCGGCTTGCCGGCGGCGAGCGCGTAAATCGTCATGCCGAGTGCGAACAGATCGTCGGCCGGTCCCGACATGCCCTTGGCCTCGCGCTTGGCAAGCGCGCGTTCGATCGTTTCGTAGGCGCTTGGCTGGTCGTAACCTGGCGGGCACAAAGTTGCGGGTCCCAACGTGAACAGCGTCTGCTTGGTGTCCATCGAAAAAATATTGTCGGGCCGGATGCTGCCATGTGTCTGGTTGGCTTCGAACATGTCGCCAAGTGCGGCGATCGCGGGCCGAATCAAATTGGCGGTCAGAAGTTTCGCTGTATAGGCGCCCCAGAGACGGCGCGGCGGCGGCCCCGCGATCGGCTGTTCGTAGACAAAAGAGTAATGGTCGGCCTTGCCGGGCAGTTGCAGCGGGCCATGATGCAGGAGTTTCAGCAGCCCCGCGCGGTCGATCGACTGCGTCCGCTTGGCGGTGTCGATACGCACGCCCGGCGACGACGCGCAAACATAGGCCATCAGCGGCAGATCCGCATGCTCGACATGACGCACGGCAAAGCACGGTGCCCAAGCGCGCGAATACTCGATCAAGGGTTGATCGAGACAGATTTGGTAGTCTGGCCCGAATGGCAGAATAAGATCCGGCGTCGGACGCGGCGATGGTTTGATATTGTCGGTCACGATGGGATGAGCGCATTCCTGCTGTTGCGATATCGAATGACCCCGATGAGTTGCATCGCCCGACCCTTTACGCAAGCAGGAAGCGCAAAATATGTCTTCTTTTTACGCATATCGGCGTATGCAGATGCCTTTCTTATCGGAGCGCAGCGAAATGAAGCGTCGGTGCGCAATTGGCGTTGCGAAATGCAAATTGCAGGCCAAGACAAAGCAATCTTGCATGGTCGGTACGAATCCTCCAGACGGCGTCACATTTGGGTGTGGCTGCCGGAGACCAATCCTTCAGGCAATGCGATTGTATGGTCGGCGATAGCGCCAGCTGTCGCAATCCAAATGTCAGAACGATGGGCACAAATATGCGCCAGCGCTCGACGCAGATGGCGCAAACGATAGGGCTGGCCAACCAGATACGGGTGCAATGCAATGCCCATGACCAGCGGCATCTTACGCGATTGCGCCAGCATTTCGTCGAAATTGTCGATGATCATGTCCGCGAAGGCGTCGCCGCCAATTTTGCGCCCGACGATCATCGGAATGTCGTTGAGTTCCTGCGGATAGGGTAGGGCCAAAATGCGTCCGCGCCGCGTGCGCATCCAAACCGGCTGGTCGTCCATGCACCAGTCGAGCAGATAGCGGTAGCCTGCCTCGTGCAGCAGATCGGGCGTATGGCGGCTTTCGCTGATCCAGGGACCAAGCCAACCAGTCGGTGCCTTGCCTTCATGACGGGCAATCGTCGCGGTGGCTTCGGCAATCAAGGTCGTCTCTTGGTCGGGCGGCAGCGTGCCTTGTCGCTCGGCGTTGCTGCGGCCATGGCCCACAATCTCGTCGCCGCGCTCGGCAAAGGCGCGCACCAAAGCCGGTGCGTAGTCGTACATGGCCGTGTTTGCGAGCACGGAACAGGGCAACGACAATTCGTCGAACAGCTCCCGCATGCGCCACGCGCCAACGCGATTGCCGTAGTCGCGCCATGCATAGTTCAAGATATCGGGTTGCGGGCCGCCCGGTGCCAACTCTGCGCCAAGCCCTTCGCCGAAGGAGAAATGTTCGAGGTTGAGCCCCAGATAGACCGCAAGCCGCGTACCGTTCGGCCAGCTATACACCGGACGTTCGACGATCGGGTGGTAGTCGTATCGATTATGATCGGAAAGCTTCATGGATCTGACAATAAGTGCGTCGATCCCTTCTCGCCAAGCAACTTGTCGAAATAAACGGCCCCGGCGCGGGGGGGCGCGCCGGGGCCAAAGGCTATCCGACCAGGGGGGAGTGGTCGGACAACAATGGTGAGCGGGGTGGGGGTGCTCAACCATACACTCGAAATGGGGAGGGAGTTAAAATCTACAAGAGGGGAACTTCAAAAAGTTTCGATAAATCCGCGCATTACACAGATTTTTTGTGTGTTTCATAGATTGCCCAGCCAGGGGAATCGGCGGATTTGCCAAGGCGCGAAACGAACTGCGGTATCCCGTAGAGCGCCCACACGTCGCTGCAAGCTTGAAAACTCATCGAGCCGTCACCGCCCCAAACCATGTAATGGCTTCCTGGCGGTAAATGGCGCAGGGCGGCATCGACGCGCTTTGTCCAAAAAGCCAGCGGACTCTCGCTTGTCTGCGACAATGGCAGCCAGCGATTGGCCATCAGCGAATGTACCAGTTGGTCGTCGATCGTGTATTCGTCGAGCCCGCGCGTGGGTGGGTTGACGGCTGCAAAAACCGGCGTCTTCAGTCGCAGCTTCGGCGCGACATGCTGCATGTCGGCGCAATAAACTTTTGCCTGGACCGGCCCGATGGCGTCGATCGCGGCATTGAGCTCGCCCGCGAGCCGATCCAGCACGGCATGCGGGCGTCGGGCGCGCGCAAGATAGGGACGCCAGTTCGGTTCGCGCATCCGCCCGAGTTGGCCCAAATCGTGTGTGTAGAGAATTTCAAATCCGTCTTCGACCGAGCGGGCGAAGCCGAGCGCCCAGCGGACGGCCAAATACTGCATGCCGAGCCGGTCGGCGGCTGGAATTTCGGCATGGTATAAGCGGTCGAATATGTCGCATACCGGCTCGGTCAGATAGTCGCAGGCAAAGTGGAACGTCGGTACATGGGCGCGCAAGCGCGGCCGCCGCGCCGTTGCCAGCGCACGCATGCGGGCAGTATCGATTTTGCGGCCGCCGAACAAAAACCGAGCGGCGAGATGGGAGCGCGGCGCAAAGTCGTTGACAACCAAACGGCGCACGCCGCGCGCCGCAAAAAGGCTCGGCATCAGGCACGAGCCGGCCGTGAAATCGACCATTGTCAGGCGGTGCCAAAGGCTTTGCGGGACAAGCTTTGCGTACGCCCCGCAGATTTCGGGTACCCAATCGGCGATCGTGCCGTCGAGCGGCAGCATCGCGCGGCGCAATGTGGCGACGGTGGTCATGCGGTCCGATCCGATCCTGAAAGCAGCACGGCACCAAGCGCCAATCCGCCAAAGAAGCCGCCCAAATGCGCGACCCAGGCGATGCTAGCGCCGTTCGTGCCCGGCATCCCCCAAAAGCCGAAGATCACGGTTGGGATCGACCACGCGATCGCCACCCCCAACAGCCAACCTTGCCGACCCGATCCGCGCATCAGATAAAGGATGCCGCCAACTAGGCCAGAAATCGCGCCCGAGGCGCCGATCACCGGGTCGTCGCTCGTCGGATAGACGGCGTAGTGCGCGCCGGCCGCAAGCGCTCCGCTCAGCAAATAGAACGACAGCATGGTGCCCGCACCGGCGCGCCGCTCGATGCCTGCCCCAAATGCCGCAAGCGTTACCATGTTGACGGCAAGATGAATCCAGTCGCCGTGCAAGAACAGATAGCTCAGCGGCGACAGCCATCCCGACAGTCCGGGCGTTGCCGTTGCGGAAAATCGCGCAGGCGTGAAGCCGAACTGGTCGATCGCGGCCCACGCCACGCCGCTGTCGAACAGCCGCAGACCGCCGAATATCGCAACGTTGGCGACGATTAGCGCTAGGGTCAGCGGCGGCAGGTTGATGGCAGATTCGCGGAAAGCGTTTTGCATTTTTGCGGGCGCGGAGCGACTCGTTGGAAGACACGTGTATATAGGGTTCTTTGCGGGCGGTCTTGCGCGCCGTGCGACTGCCCCTAGCGCGACGCGGGCAAAATGGGGCAATGTCGCGCGCTTCAAGGGGGCCAACGATGTCGAACAGCACTCAAGACACAACCGGGCCAGACAAGCGTATCTTGGCGATGGCCGTCGGCGCCATCGGGGTGGTGTTCGGGGATATCGGCACCTCGCCGCTCTATACGATGCGCGAGGCCTTTACCGGCCCGCATCCGATGACGCCGACCCTGCCGCATGTGCTGGGCGTGCTGTCGCTGATTGTCTGGGCGCAGATCATCGTCGTGACCTTCAAATACGTGCTCTATATTCTGCGCGCCGACAATCGCGGCGAGGGCGGCATGTTCGCGCTGATGGCTTTGGCGACCAAAGCGGCGCCGGGCGGCCTGCATCGCGGCATCCCGATCGTGGCTGCCGGACTGTTTGGCGCGGCCCTGTTCTTTGGCGATGCGATCATCACGCCCGCGATATCCGTGCTGTCGGCCGTCGAGGGGCTGAAGATCGTCTCGCCCGATTTGGAAAAATACGTCGTGCCGATCGCGTGCACGATTTTGTTCGTGCTGTTCATGGTCCAGCGCAGCGGGACGGCGCGCATCGGTGCGTTTTTCGGGCCCGTGACGATCTTGTGGTTTGGCGTGCTGGCCGTTCTTGGTGTCGTCTCGCTGGTCCAAACGCCGGCCGTGCTGATGGCGCTCAACCCCTATTACGGTCTGCACTTTATCTGGACCGACGGCTGGCGCGGGTTTCTGGTTCTTGGCGCAGTTTTCTTGGCGCTGACGGGCGCCGAAGCGCTGTATGCGGATATCGGTCATTTCGGCAAACGGCCGATCCGTTTGGCGTGGATCGGCTTCGTGCAGCCGGCCTTGGTGTTGAACTATTTCGGCCAGGGCGCCTTGCTGATGCGCGATCCGTCGGCGGCCGAAAATCCGTTCTACCTCATGGTGCCCGAATGGCTGTTGTTGCCGACGGTGCTGCTTGCCACGGCGGCGACCGTGATCGCCTCGCAGGCCGTCATCACCGGCGCCTTTTCGCTGGCGCGCCAGGCGGTGCAGCTTGGCTATCTGCCGCGAATGGAAATCCGGCACACGTCGGAAACCGAAATCGGCCAGATCTACATTCCGCGAATCAATTGGCTGCTGTGCGTGTGCGTGCTGGCGCTGGTGGTGACGTTCCAGTCGTCGAGCAATCTTGCCGCCGCGTACGGCGTCTCGGTGTCGGGCGAGATGTGCGTTGCAACCCTCATCGCCTATGTGGTGTCGCGCCACGTATGGGGCTGGTCGCGCGCCAAGGCGCTGGCGGTGACGGCGGTGCTGATCACGGTCGATCTTGCGTTCTTCCTTGCCAACGTGGTCAAGATTTCCGACGGCGGCTGGTTGCCGCTGGTGGTCGGGGCTTGCCTCTATGCGATCTTCACCACTTGGAAGCGCGGCCGACAGATCCTGGTCGAACGGCTGCATGAAAGCACCGTCCCGCTCGAGCCGTTCATCGCGAGGCTCAAGGACGGCAACCCGCCGCGCGTGGCAGGCACGGCCGTCTTCATGACGGGCGCGCGCGACGGCGTGCCCTATGCGATGCTGCACAATCTCAAGCACAACAAGGTGCTGCACGAACGCGTGGTGCTGCTCACGGTCGTCACCGAGCAGATCCCGCGCGTCGCCGAGAAGGACCGCATCCGTCTCGAGCCGCTCGAGAAAAATTTCTGGCGTCTGGTGCTGCGCTACGGCTTCATGGAGATACCCAACATTCCGCGCGTGCTGCGCCAGGCGCAATCGACCGGGCTCAAGATCGAGATGATGGAAACCTCGTTCTTCTTCGGGCGCGAAAACTTGGTTTCGAAAAGCAAGCCTTTGATGCCGCGTTGGCGCGAAAAGCTGTTTATCGGACTGTCGAAGAGCGCTTACAGTGCGACGGCGTTCTTCCGCATTCCGGCCAACCGCGTCGTCGAGTTGGGGACACAAGTGGAGATCTAGCCGATGCCGCAGCCGGACCCTTCCGCGCTTTTCCCGTTCGGGCACGCGCAGACCCATACGATTTTTCTGAAACCGCTGCTCGACGAAATCGACCCGCCGCGGCGAAACATATCGGTCGGCGAGTACAGCTACTATTCCGACTTCGACGATGCGACCCAGTTTTTCCTGCGCAACGTGCGCTACGACTTTGCCCGCAGCAAAGCCCGGCTCGATATTGGCAAATATTGCGCCTTCGCCCACGACACGACGTTCATCATGTCCGATGCCAACCACGCGATCATGGGCCCGTCGACCTTTCCGTTCCCGATCTTCGGCGGCGCGTGGGAGCGGGCGTTGGCCGCCGATGCAACCCCCTGGGCCAACAAAGGCGACACCAAAGTCGGCAACGATGTCTGGTGCGGCTACAAAAGCACGATCATGCCGGGTGTTACGATCGGCAGCGGGGCGATCGTGGCGGCCTGTGCGGTTGTCAGCCGCGATGTGCCGGCCTACGCCATGGTCGCTGGCAACCCCGCACGCGTGGTCAAGATGCGCTTCGACCCGCCGACGGTCGAAAAACTCTTGCAGCTTGCGTGGTGGGATTGGCCGGCCGACAAAGTGGCTGCCGCCGTGCCGATTTTGGTCAAAGGCGATGTTGCAAGCTTGCTTGCCATGGCGCCTTGAACGGCAGCGGTGCCGTACGGCCACGAGTCCGGCTTTTTAGCCGAAATCTTGGCCAGCAGTCGGATTTGAGCAAAACTTGGGCGTCAGCTCCGGGCGAGCCCTAGGGCTCTCTTTGTTGATTCAAAAAGGTTTTTTGAGTTTTTTGAAGGAACAGTAAACGAAGCGTAAAAACGACTCCCGATTTTTGGAGGCCTATGCTATCCCCGTGCAACTGCAATAAACCGAAACAATAACGATCGGCAGGGCTGGCTTGCATGATTGAACTTCTCGTCGCTGTGGCTGTCGCCTCGCAGGAGCCCGAAGCGGACCTGCGCCCCGACACGCAAACGATGTCGTTCGTCGTCCCGGCGGCCGTGCCTGCGGCGCTCGACGAGAACTATCTGCTCGATCCGTCGTTGCCGTTTGCTTTTGTCCCGGCCCCGCCGGGCGGGACGCCGACGATCGTCGTGCGTGCCCCGGCAACGGGTCCCGAAGACGATTTGGGCCTGCTTGCCGCGCGCGAGGCCGACAACGCCCAACTGGCGCCGGAATGGCAGAGCCGCTCCAAGCCCGCCGCCACCTTCGGGGCCGGTGCCAATTTGCGCAACGTGGCGGTCCAGGTGAGCCGGTCGAATTCGCGCCTGCGCGTCGGCGCACGCCAGCTGACTTTGGAAGTCTACAAGCCCGATACGGCCGGGGCGCGTCCGGCGGTGCTGCTGCTGCACGGCGCTTCGGGCATGGGCAACGGTGCTTTTTATCGCGGCGCGGCGGAGGCTTTTGCAGAGGCGGGCTACGTCGTCTACCTGCCGCACTATCTGGGCGAGCGCAACCGCAACCGGCCGCGCGGCCAGGCGCTGATCGCCGAGTTCGAACAGCAGCACGCCGCCGTGCGCGCCACGCTCGACGCGATGGCCAGCGACAGCCGCATCGACGACAGCCGCATCGCCGTCTTCGGCTTCTCGCTGGGCGGGTTCCAAGCACTGGGCCTGTCGAGCCGCGACCAGCGCATCGCCGCCGTCGTCAATATGGGCGGCGGCATGCCGGGCAATGTGACGAGCCAGACCACGCGCTTGGCGCCCACCTTGGTCATTCACGGCCAGCGCGACCGCACCGTGCCGGTCAGCCGCGCCCACCAGACCCGCGAGCTGCTGAAGCGCCTGTCGGTGCCGCACGAGATGGCGCTGTACGCCGACCAGCCGCATTTCTTCCAGGGTCCCGCGAGCCGTTCGGCGATCGACAAGTCGATCGCGTTCTTCGACCGCCAGATGCGCCCAACGGTTCCAGTGGGCACGGCGGATTTGCTCTCGGGCCGCTAGACGTTCGACAGCGTTTTATTTTGCGCAGCCATGCTAGATTGACGGCATGCGCCATGCCGGATTCTTGCTCGTTGCGGTGACGGTCGGCTTGCTGTGGGCCGAAACGGCGGCGGCTGCCGTGACGGGCGATTTGCGTCCCGTGCTGCGCGCGACCGCTGCGTCCTACGGCCAAACCCAAGACGATCCGCGCCGCCAGGCGATGCTGGGCTTTTACGACGCCCGCGGCTTCGCGCCGATCTGGCTTGCCGACAATGCGCCGGGCCTGCGGGCGGCGCGGCTGGTGGCGCTGCTGAAAAACGCCGCCAAACACGGTTTGGTTGCAAACGACTACAACGTGCCCGACCTCGAAAAGCTGCTGCTTGCGGGCGATGCGGCGGGCTTGGCGCGGCTCGAATTCCAGCTGAGCCGGGCGGCCTTGCGCTTTGCGGCCGACCTGCAAGGCGGGCGGGTGGCGGCGGTCGAACTGCCCGCCGACATCAAGATCGCGCCGCGCCCCATCGATGCGCACCGCATCTTGCGCGAGCTTGCTGCCCGCGACGACCCCGGCGCGGTGCTCGAAGCGATGGCGCCGAGCGATCCGGCCTACGCCGCGTTGCTAGGATGGCTTGGCGAATACCAGGCGATCAAAGCGCGCGGCGGCTGGCGGAACGTCGCGAGCGGCCCGACGCTTGATCCAGGCGCCCAAGACCCGCGCGTGCCCGCGTTGCGCCGTCGGCTCGCCCTTACCGACGATGCGCCCGCCGAGCCCCGCGATGCCGACGCCGCCGACCATTTCGATATCGATCTGGTGGCGGCCTTGATGCGTTTCCAGGCCCGCCACGGCCTGGCGCCCGACGGCCGGGTGGGCCCGCGAACCTTGGCGGCTCTCAACCGGTCGGTCGAGGCAAGGATCGCCCAGATCGCCGTCAATCTGGACCGGATGCGCGCCCGCCCGCCGGCCGAGGCGAATTTCATCGAGGTCAACGTGCCGGAGTTCGCCCTGCGCGCGGTCGAGGCGGGCGAGACGATCATCGCGATGCCCGTCGTGGTGGGTCGCGAACAGCGCGCGACGCCGATTTTCTCCAGCCGCGTGACCGAGGTGATTTTCAATCCAAGCTGGACCGTGCCCGCCAAACTGGTACGCGAGGACCTGCTGCCGCGCCTGCGCGCCAATCCGCAGGCGCTGGTCGATCTGGGCTTCCGGTTCTATCGCGGGGCCGGCGAGGAGCGGGTCGAGGTCGATCCGCGCAAGGTCGATTGGCGCAAGGTCAGCCCGCGCGCGATGCCCTATTGGGTGCGCCAGGATCCGGGACCCAAAAACGCGCTGGGCCAGATCCGCCTGACGCTGCCCAATATCTACGACGTGTTTTTGCACGACACGCCCGACCGGCATTATTTTGCGCGCGCCGCGCGGGCGCTGTCGTCGGGCTGCGTGCGGCTTGAACGCCCGCTCGATCTGGCCGAGTGGGTGCTGCGCCAGACGCCGGGCTGGACGCGCGATGCGATCGACGCGGCCGACGCCGATCCGGTCACAAAACACGTCCAGGTTCGCCGCCCGATCCCGCTGCACTTCGTCTATTTCACCGCCTTCGACGACGACGGCCAATTGCAACTGCGCGAGGATATTTACGGCGTCGATGCGTTGTTTGTTGCCGCCGTCGATCGTCGGCCGGTTGCCGATCTGCGCCTGCCGCGCGACGGGGCGGGAGCCAGCCCCAGCCTGGCGCCCTGAGCCAAAATAAGTCACAATCACAGTTACTTAGCTATTTGTTTCAAGTTGTGTCTTTGCGCTTGCCTTCGGCGCGCTGCCGTGCGATCTACGCATGGCAGATATGAAAATGAAGGGCCCGGATTCCCGATGACGGACGACAACGCATTTTCGAACCGCCGTGGCTTTATGCTGTTTGGTGCCGCCGCGGCCGCCAGTTTGATCGTCCCGGCCGCCCCGGCTTTGGCCGCCCCCGCATCCACGGCCAAAGCCAAGGCGCTTCCGGCCCCGCCGACTCCGCGGCCCGCGCTGCGTCCGGGCAGCACCCGCGCCTTGCGGCTGCACGTGGTCAATACGGGCGAACGCTGGAACGGCATTTACTGGCGCGACGGCGCCTATGTGCCGGAGGCGACGCGCCGCCTGGACGCCTTGCTGCGCGACCACCGGGCGGGCCAAACCCACAAGATGGACCCCAAGCTGTTCGACCAATTGTGGGAGCTGCAGCAGCGACTGGATTCGAGCGAGCCCTGGCGGGTCGTCTCGGCCTATCGCTCGCCGCAAACCAATGCCGCTGCCCGCCGGGCGCAAGGCGGCGTCGCCCGCAACTCGTTCCACATCCAGGGCAAAGCCCTCGACGTGGATCTGGCCGACCGGTCGGTCCGCGCCATCCGCCAAGCGGCGATGGAACTGCATGCCGGCGGTGTAGGACAATATGCACGAAGCGACTTTGTCCATTTGGATACCGGCCCCGTCCGCAACTGGGGCTGAGCCTGCCGCAGGGGCATGCGCCGCGCGACACAGACGCGACATCTGCGCGACATAGACGCGATTCCAACGCGACATAGACGCGACATCCGCGCGACATTTGCTGCGATATCACATGAGTCTGACATCCTAATATATTGTAATTAAAGGAAAGTAATTTTCGTGCGCGACAGAATCGCGCCAAAAATTTTACCCGCCCGATTTGCCCGACGCAAAGCACCGCCGCCGCTCGCCTGCGGGGGCCGATCTGGGTCTATTCACCATGTCAAACAGCGCAAAAAATGAACATTCTTCTGCGACCTAAACTAACTTAAATTTCCTATTTTGCCAACCGCGATCTTGCGTCCTCACGCCGTTGTCAGCTGGCGCAGCGCCGCGATCCCGATCGGCGGTTCGGGGCGGTACGCCAGCAGATAGGCGCGCTTGGCGAGGTCGTTTTGTACCCGGTCAATTTGGGCGCGCTCGCCCTTCAGGCGCGCTTGCAGCAGCGGATGGCGGGTCCCGGTCGCAACCATGCTTTTGTTGACGACCCAGCCATAAGGCTCGATGCCCGCGCGCCGCAGATCGTCCTGCAGGGCGGCGGCTTCCGACACGGCGGTGCGTTCGGGCAGGGCCACCAGCACGATGCGGGTATAGCTCGAATCCTGCAGCCGCATCAGCGGCGTGGTGACCCGGCCGACGGCGCCCGGCTCCAGATGGCGGGTCATCTGGCGATGGTAGGCGCCGGTGGCATCGAGCAGCAGCAGCGTGTGGCCGGTCGGCGCCGTATCGACCACCACGAAGGCGCTGCGGGCCTCCGCCACGATGCGCGAGAACGCATGGAAGACGGCAACCTCCTGCGTGCAGGGGGACGCCAGATCTTCGGCCAGCAGCGCTTTTCCGGCGGCATCCAGATCCTTGCCGCGCGTTGCCATGATCTTGTCGGTATAGCGCTGCGTTTCGGCGACGGGGTCGATGCGATCGACCGTCAACCCCTGCATGCTGCCGTCGATCGCAAACGCCACATGCGCCGCCGGATCGGTGGTGGTGAGGTGAACCGCATGGCCGCGCGCCGCCAGCCCCACGGCGATGGCGGCCGCAACCGTGGTTTTGCCGACCCCCCCTTTGCCCATCGTCATCACCAGCCCCCGCGTGCCCGCCGCGATTTCGTCGACCAGCCGGTCGAGCCCCGGCAGGTCCAGCGGCGGGTCGCCAGCCTCCGCCACGGGCGGCGGCGGCGCTGCGGGCGACA
This sequence comes from Asaia bogorensis, assembly GCA_945901855.1. GTDB lineage: Bacteria > Pseudomonadota > Alphaproteobacteria > CACIAM-22H2 > CACIAM-22H2 > Tagaea. The sequence goes on from CAMDLT010000025.1 coordinate 59,205, forward strand.
TCAACGCGCGCAAGGCCGCAAGCCCCACCATGTCGAAGTCGCGCAGCGCGAACATGTCTTGCGGCAATTTGGCCAGTTGCGGGGGCATCGCAGCCAGTGCGGCGTCTTGCGCGCGGGCGATTGCGGCGGCGATGGCGTCGCCCGCCCCCGCGTTTGCGCCGCCAACTTCGGCGAACCTGCCATTGACCGCCAGTACCTGGTTGGACAGCCCCAGTGCTTGCAGTTCGTTCGCGGTGCGCGCCGTCTCGCGGATGGCGCTTGTGTCGGGCCGCGTGACCAGCACGATCGTGGTTCGCGCGGGGTCGCCCAGACATTGCAGGGCCGCACGAAAACGGTCCTCTTGCATCTTCAAGCCCGAATGCGGCCCCAGGCACGATGCGCCGCGCGCGTTGCCGGCAAGGAAGCCGGTCCACGCTTTGGGCAGGCTCAGCAGCCGCAGCGTGTGGCCGGTGGGGGCGGTGTCGAACACGATATGGTCGAAATCGGGCCGGTCGCCCGCCAGCAGCCCGACAAACGCATCGAACGCCGCGATCTCGGTCGTGCAGGCGCCCGACAGCTGCTCTTGCACGTTGGCCCGATCGGTTTCGCTGGCGGCGGCATCCATCTGGGCCAGCACGCGCGCGCGATACGCGGCCGCCGCATCCTCGGGATCGATATTCATCGCAAAAAGCCGCGGCACGCCCGGAACCGGCCGGGGTTCTTGCGCCAGTTCGACGCCGAGCATCTCGTCGAGATTGGAGGCGGGATCGGTGCTGACCAGCAGCACGCGCAGGCCGCGATCGGCGAGGGCAATGGCGCTTGCGCAACTGAGCGAGGTTTTGCCAACACCGCCCTTGCCGGTAAAAAATAGATAGGGTTTGGGGGCGACGAGTACACTGAACGGGGCCATGGCGGTTTCCTTGCCGGTCGATGGTTGGCAAGCTTACGCGAACTGCCAGAGCCCGGCCTTGATCCACATCACACTGGCCGCGCGCGCATGGGACGAACGTGCGCGCGACAAAAACGCGGCCCTATGTGCCGCGTCATGACGCAGAAATAAGGATCGTGTCGCCGAAATAAACTTGAACCCGCCTATCTCGCGCGGCTGAGCCAGTTCCACGGCACGTCCAAGACCTTGCCCAAGGCAACCAGCGTTGGAACCGACGCGTTGCGCGTGCCGTTTTCGATCTGCGAGATATGCGACGGGTTGAGCTTGGCGCGTTTGCCGAGTTCGCTTTGATTGAGACTGCGGTAGGTGCGCCAAGCGGCAAGCGGATGTTTGCCGCGCGCGATGCCAGCCACGACCTCGCCCGGCACGGTCTTTTCGCCGGCCGCAATGCGCGCAAGCGCGTCGGCCACGGCGGCGCTGTCGTCGGCGTCGATCTGAGCCTGCGTCGGCTTTTTGCTGCGCTGATACTGGGCCCACGGCACCACCGCAAAAGCGGGTTTGCCGTCCTGGTAGATGATCTGCGGCTTGTCCATTTCCGACCTCGTTTCGAGCCTTATTCGCAGACTTTGTCGCGGCGCGCGATGCGAACGACGAAGAGAACCAAGACCTTTGCTTGAACGGCGTAGACGACGCGCCAATCGCCGACACGAAGCCGATACGCGTCCTGGCCCGCGAGCGCTTTGACATTGTTGTTTTTGGCGAAAGGGTCGGCCGCCAGCGCTTCGATCTTCGCCAGGATCAGACGCTGGATTTTGGCGGGCGCTTGCGCCAATTGGTCCGCTGCTTGTTTTGTGTACGCGATCTTGAACACGGCATACTATAGCAAATGCAATAACAGATGAAAAGCAAATGCTTTACGATTTAGTGCCGGAATTGAGTGCCAAAGAGATGCGTATAGTGTCCCCGTGGCCTGAGCCCGTGAAACCCGCCCACTGAGAAGTGTAGAGTCCGCCCAAAGAGAGGAGCGGACGATGAAGAAGAGCCGGTTCACGGAAGAGAAGATAATCGAGATCCTGAAGCTGCACGCGGCCGGCGGGAAAGCCGGCGAGCTA
>CAMDLT010000026.1 GCA_945901855.1 Asaia bogorensis
CGGCCGATGGCGTCGAGCACGACGCCTGCCGCCCCAACCAGCTTCTCGCCTTCGGCAGCGTAAGCGGCGATCGATGCGGCAAGCTCGGCCGTGTCGAGCGTATCGAGCGGCCGGTTGATCGTCCGCACGAAATCGTGGCGCATGTCGGCGATCACGCAGCCCAACGCCGACGTGACGCCCGGATAGCGCGGCACGAGCGTCGCGCCCAAGCCCGTTTCCTTCATCAAGGCGCCCGCGTGCAGAGCACCCGCGCCGCCAAACGGCATCAGCGCAAAACGCTGCGGATCGTGGCCGCGTTCGATCGACACGAGCCGCAAAGCGCCTGCCATGCGGCTGTTGGCCACGCGCACGATCGCCTCGGCCGCAGCCATCGTCGACAGGCCCAGCGGCGTGCCGACATGCAAGTCGATCGCTCGTTTGGCAGCGTCGATCTCCAGCGATGCGAGCTTGCCGCCGATCGGCCGAGCAGCGTTGATGCGACCCAGTGCGACATTGGCGTCGGTTACGGTCGGGCGCGTCGCGCCAAGGCCGTAAGCAGCAGGCCCTGGATCGGAGCCCGCACTTTCGGGGCCGATTTGCAGCAAGCCGCCGCGATCGACCCAGGCGATGGAACCGCCGCCCGCACCGATCGTTGTGATCTCGATCATCGGCGTGCGCACGACCATGCCGAATTCGATCGTGGTCTGGGCGGCGAGGGCGGCTTTGCCCTGCGCAATCAATGCGACGTCGAACGATGTCCCGCCCATATCGCCGGTCAAGACGTCGGGGAAACCCGCACTTTTGGCGATGTGCGCGGCCGCGATGACGCCAGCAGCCGGACCCGATAGGGCCGTGCGGACGGGCAGGCGTGCGGCCGTTTCGACCGACATGACGCCGCCATTCGATTGCACGATCAGCAATTGGCCGTTGGCACCGGCCTCTTTGAGCCGCGTGTCGAGGCGCTTCAGGTACGAGGCGACGACCGGCTGGATATAGGCGTTGAGCGAGGCGGTCGATGCGCGTTCGAACTCGCGAATCTCCGGAAGGATTTCGTGCGAGGCGGTGACGTAGGGATTGGGCCAAATTCTTCGCAACGCCGCCAGCGCCGCGCGTTCGTTGGCATCGTTGGCATAGGCGTTGATGAACACGATCGCCACGGCCTCGGCACCCGCCGCAATCAACGCGTTGGCCGCCGCTTCGACGGCCGCGATGTCGACAGCTTCGCGCACGGTTCCGTCGGCGAGCGTGCGCTCGCTTACTTCCAGGCGCAGATCGCGCGGAATGGCCGGCACGAACTCGCCCCACAGGCCCCAGGTCTGGCGTCGATCGCGGCGGCGCATTTCCAATACGTCGCGAAAGCCTGCCGTCATGATGACGCCGGTGCGTGCACCCTTGCGCTCGAGCAGCGCATTGGTGCCGACTGTCGTGCCATGGACGACGGCGGCGATGCGCGAAAAATCGTCGAGGCCCGCGCGAATGCCGTCGACGAAACCGACCGACTGGTCGCCGCGCGTCGAGGGCACTTTTCGGGTCGTCGCTTCGCCGCTCGCTTCGTCGAAGAAGAACAGGTCGGTAAACGTGCCGCCGACATCGACGCCAATGACTTTGGTCGGTTTCATCGTGCGCCGTCCTTTGTGACGTATCCCAGACGAAGATCGCGCGCGACGGCGTCCGGCGCGCGCGTAGCCGGATCGCCATAGCCGCCGCCGCCGGGCGTTTCCAAACGCAATCGGTCGCCCTTGGCGATGCGCAAGCCCGTCATCTTCGAGGCCATAGGCGGTTCGCCGCGCCCCGTTGCGGTCGGGAACGTAAACCGGTTGCGTGCGCCCGCATGGCCGCCAACGACGCCGGGCGGCGCGGTTCGCCCGCGCTCGCCAAACAGAAATACGTCGGCATGTTCTTCGAGCAGTTCGATTTCGTAGATCGCGCCGAGGCCGCCGCGATGGCGACCGGCCCCGCCGCTATCGGGCCGCAAGGCCCACTGCGTAAACAGCACCGGGTAGGCCGCTTCCAGAATCTCGACGGGCGGGATCGTGGCGGTCGAGATCGGCGCGTTGCCGTGGTTGAGCCCGTCGCTTTCCGGACTGCCGCCAAGGCCGCCGCCGAAGAACGAAAACATCACCCAGCGTCGGCCGTCGCGCCGATGGCCCGCGAGCGACAGCGCGTTGATCGTCCCGTACGCGCAGCCATTGACCGCGTCCGGCGCTGCTTTGGCGAGCGCCTGGAACACGACATCGATCACCCGCAGGATCGTCTCGGTGTAGCCGCCGACGGGCTTTGGCGCCTTCGCCGACAGCAGCGAGACTTCCGGGATCACGAACGAGATGGGTTCGAGACAGCCCGCATTCGCCGGCACGTCGCGAAACAGATGTTTGAGCGCCACGTAGCACGACGCGATGGCAGTCGATCGCGCGATGTTGACCGGACCGGCGCACGGCAGGCTCGATCGCGAGAAATCCAGCGCCATCGTTTCGCCGTCGATCGTCACGTCAAGCGCGATTTTAAGCGGCACGTCGGCAATGCCGTCGTTGTCGAGCCAATCCTCGGCCGAATAGACGCCGTCGGGCAAGGCGGCAATGCTGGCGCGCATCAGCCGGGCGGCGCGCGCGCGAAGTTCCGAGAAACTTTCTGCGATCGTCGCGGCGCCGTATTGATCGAGCAGCGTATCCATGCGCTTGACGCCAAGATCGAGCGCGTTGATCTGGCCCGACAAATCGCCGTAAAGCGACATCGGCAACCGACTGTTGCATTTCAGGATATCGACGATGTCGGAATTGAGCGCGCCTGCTGCCACGAGCTTCACGGGCGGTATGTGCATGCCTTCTTGGAAGCTTTCGGTCGCGGCCGGGTTGTAGTTGCCGGGCACGTTGCCGCCCACATCGTGCCAATGGCCGACCGAGGCGAGCCAGCAGAACAGCGCACCGTTGCGAAAATACGGCCGCACGAGCTTGAAGTCGGAAAGATGCGTGCCGCCGTCGTACGGGTCGTTGAACAGAAAAACGTCGCCGTCGGCAAGCCCGCCGTCGCGCGCCACTTTGTCGATCACCGCGCGCACGGCGAAGGCCATGACGCCGACAAAAATCGGCAAGCCCGATTTGCCTTGCACGAGCGTATCGCCGGTTGTGGCGTCGTAGAGCCCGTGCGAGGCGTCGTGCGCCTCGGCGATGATCGGATTGAAGGCCGTACGGAACAAGGTCGCGTCCATTTCGTCGGCGATCTGTTCGAGCCGACCTTTGAGAACGGCGAGCGTGACGGCGTCGATGCTCATGGACGGTCCTTTTTGTCGTAGCGTTTGGCGCCTTCCAGAATGCCGTCGGTGCCGAGCGCGCCGTTAAGCCGCGCGAAATCGTACATGAAGTCCGCCATGTCGGCCGTGGTTCCCGCGCGCTTGAGGCCTGCGAAATAGCGCTCGAGCGCATGCGCCACTGCGCGCGCCGTGCCGCCCGGAAAAATCACGATACGGAATCCGAGCGCCTGCAACGCGTGGGCAGGCAGGATCGGCGTGCGTCCGCCCTCGACCATATTGGCGAGGATGGGCAGGCGGTTGCCAAAACGTCTTCCGACGTCGGCGAGTTTTTCGGTGCTCGGCGGCGCTTCGATAAACAGCACGTCGGCGCCCGCTTCGACATAGGCTTCGGCGCGCTCGATCGCGCGATCATAGCCTTCGACGGCGATCGCGTCGGTGCGCGCGACGATGAGCGTTTCGGACGAGCGGCGCGCGTCGAGGGCGGCCTTGATCTTGCCGACCATCTCGTCGGCCGAGACCACGCCTTTGTCGCGCAGATGGCCGCAACGTTTGGGGGAGACCTGGTCTTCGAGTTGCAATGCGTTGGCGCCGTTGCGCTCGAACAGGCGCACCGTGCGCTGCACGTTGAGGGCATTGCCGAAACCCGTGTCGATATCGACGATCAGCGGGATGGTCGCGCGTTCGCGGATGGCGGCAAGCGCGTCCGCCGCTTCGGTTGCGGTCACAAGTCCGATATCGGGCAGCGCGAAGCGGCCGTAGCAGATCGACGCACCGGAAAGATACGCGGCCTCGAACCCGGCTTGTTCCGCAAAACGCGTCGTGAGGCCGTCATAGACGCCCGGCGCGACAAGAATGTCGGGCCGGGCGAGCCGTTCGCGGAGAGTCATCGCGCACCTGCTTTCAATTTTTTCTCAAGATGGGGGATGAGGCCGCCGTCGGCGAGCATCGCCATCAGATGTGCGGGCAGTTTGTCGCAGGCGAGCAGCGCGCCGGTCGTGCGGTTGGCGATCGTGCCGCTTTCCGGATCGACCGCCAGAACGTCGCCTGCCGCGATCGTTCCGGCATCCGCGCAGACGATCGGACAAAGCCCGAGATTGACCGCGTTGCGGAAAAACAAACCGGCGAAGGATTTCGCGATCACGGCGGCGACGCCCAAATGGCGCAGCGCTTGCGGGGCCTGTTCGCGCGACGAGCCCATGCCGAAATTGTCGCCGCCGACGACGAAGTCGCCGGGGCGAACTGTCGTGGCGAAAGCGGGATCGACGGCTTCCAGGCAATGGCGTGCGACTTCGTCGATGGCGAACTTCATGTAAAGGCCGGGGGCGAGCATGTCGGTATCGATGTTGTCGCCGAAGACAAACGCTTTGCCGCTCATGCCAGCAGCTCCCGTGGATCGACGATATGGCCTGCGACGGCGGCGGCGGCAACCGCGTAGGGCGACCCCAGATAGACGCGCGAGCCCCGATGGCCCATGCGGCCCTTGAAGTTGCGTGCGGTCGAGGAGAGGCAGCTCTCGCCCTCCGCCAGCACGCCCGCGCCATAGCCCGCGCACGCGCCGCACCCAGTCGGCAGCAGGATGGCGCCGGACTCCATCAGGGCGGCAAGCGTGCCGTCGGCTGCGGCCATTGTTGCCATCCGCTGCGAGGCGGGGGCGACAAGCAAGCGTGTGGTGGCTGCGACCTTGCGGCCCTTGAGGATTTCGGCAGCCATGTGCAGGTCGGCAAGTTTGGCGCCCGTACAAGCGCCGATATAGCACTGGTCAATTTTGGTGCCGCGATGCAGCGCCGCCGCGTCGGAGTTCTCGGGCGAATGCGGGGCGGCGATCTGCGGTGCCAGCGCCGTGCAATCGACCGACCATTCGCGAACATAGGCCGCATCGGCGTCGGACTGCCACGCATCGAGATCGACCTCGCCGCCGCCAGCGTCGCGCACGAATGCCGCCGTCGTCGCGTCGGGCGCGATCACGCCGGTTTGCGCGCCGAGCTCCGCCGACATGTTCGAAAGCACCATGCGCTCGACCATCGGCAGGTAGGCGAGGGCAGCGCCGGCATATTCCAGCGCATCGTAGCGGATCGTCGACATGCCGATCTTGCGGCACAGATGCAGCATCACGTCCTTCGCGCTGAGGCCGCGCTGCAAGCGGCCGTCAAGGACGATGCGATGGGTGCCGGGCGTGCGCACCCAAATTTCGCCGGTAGCCAGCACGCCCGCCATTTCGGTCGCGCCGATGCCGAACATATAGGTGCCGAACGCGCCGCCCGTCGGCGAATGCGAATCGCCGCCGACGCAGAACATGCCGGGGCGCAGATAGCCGCGCTCCGGCAAGATCACATGGCAGATGCCTTGCATGTCGTGGAAGCGCTCTATTTTGTTGGCCGCCGCCCATTTGCGCGTGAGGTCGAGGATGGCCGCGCTCTCGCTGTCCACCGCCGGCACGTAATGGTCGGAGACAAGCACGATCTTGCTGGCATCCCAGACGCCGACGCCCAGCCGTTCGAGCATCGGTTTCACGCGCCGCGGGCCGCCGGAATCGTGCATCATTGCAAGGTCCACGCGGCACGTGACGATCTCGCCCGGCGTCACGCGTGACCGCGCAGCGGCTTTGGCGATGATTTTTTCGGCCAAGGTCGATCCCGCCATCGTCACATCCCCAAATAGGCTTTGCGCAACTCGGGATCGTTGGCGAGCGTCGCCGCCGCTCCCGACAGCACGATGCGGCCGTTTTCCATCACGTAGGCGCGGTCGGCAATCGCCAGCGACTGCACGACGTTTTGCTCGACCAGCAGCACGGCCAGCCCCTCGCGGTTCAGGCGCTGCACCAGCGCGAACATTTCCTCGACCAGCAGCGGCGACAGGCCGAGCGACGGCTCGTCGAGGATCAGCAAACGCGGCTCCGCCATCAGCCCGCGTCCGATCGCCAGCATTTGCTGCTCGCCGCCCGACAGCGTGCCCGCCGCCTGGCCAAGCCGTTCGCGCAAACGCGGGAAGATGTCGAGCATGCGCTCGAGATTGTGCGCCCGGCTGGCGCGTCCGCGCCGGTAGGCGCCCAGCAGCAGGTTTTCGTGCACCGACAGATTGGGAAACACGCGCCGCCCTTCGGGCACTTGTATGAGTCCGAGATCGACGATGTCGGCCGAGCTCGCAGCGCCGATGTCGCGGCCGTCGAAACGCACGCTGCCGCGCCACGCGGCATAGAGGCCGCAGACATTGTTGTTGAACGTCGATTTGCCTGCCCCGTTGGAGCCAAGCAAGGCGACAATTTCGCCCGCTGCCACGTCGAGCGATGCGCCATGCAGCACCGGTACGGGCCCGTAGCCCGCGACCAAATCCGTGACAGCAAGAAGCGCCGTCATGGCGCCGCCTCGGCAATGCGCTTGGCGGCACCCGGCCCAAGATAAGCCTCGATCACTTCGGGCCGTGCGGCGACTTCGCGCGGCAGGCCTTCGGCGATCATCCGGCCTTGGTTCAGCACGTAGACGCGTTCGGAAAGGCTCATGACCGCGCGCATCACGTGCTCGATCAGCAGCACGGTCGTGCCCGCATCGCGCACGGCGCGGACCATCGGCACGATCTCGTCGATCTCGGTCGGGTTCAGGCCGGCCATGACTTCGTCGAGCAGGATGAGCTTTGGCTTGGTTGCGAGAGCGCGCGCGACTTCCAGCCGCTTGCGGCCGGCGACGGTCAGGCTTGCGGCAGGCTGGTCGAGCATGGTCCGCATGCCAAGCGACGTCGCGATTTCGCCAGCCAGCGTAAGGGCCGCATGGCGGTTGCGCTCGTGCAGGTGCGCGCCCACCGCGACGTTTTCGCGCACGCTCAAGGCGCCAAACGGCTGCACGATCTGAAATGTGCGCACCAGGCCAAGCTTGGCGATCGCGTGCGGCGGCATGCCCGTGATATCGGCACCGTCGAACGTCACGCGGCCGCTATCGGGCTTGTGGAAGCCCGTCATCGCGGCAAACAAGGTTGTTTTGCCCGCACCGTTGGGGCCGATCAGCGCAACGATGGCGCCCGCCGCAACGTCGAGCGACGCGTCGGACACGGCCACCAGCCCGCCAAATCGTTTTGTGATGCCCAGCGCTTCAAGCATCGCGTCGGCTCCAGCGCCGCAGCAATCCGATCATGCCGTCGGGCAGATAACGCACCATCACCACCAGCAGCACGCCGTAGAACACCAAGTGGATGCCCGGTGCATCGCCCATCACGCGGCGCGCGATTTCCGACGCGGCATGCAGCACGACCGAACCGACCAGCGGTCCGAAAACCGTCCCCATGCCACCGATGATCGGCACCAGCAGCACTTCCACCGAAACGCCCGGCCCGTAGGCCAACGACGGATCGAGATAGAGATAGAACTGCAGATACAGGACGCCGCCAATGCCGGTCATAGCGCCCGACAGCGCGATCGCCTGCACCTTGATGCGGTAGGCATCGACGCCGAGTGCCGCCGCCGCCGCTTCGTTTTCGCGCACCGCCATCATCTGCGCGCCGAAGCGCGAATGCTCGATGCGCCAAGCCAGCACGATCGACGCCACGACCAAAACAAGCGCGATGTAGTAGAAATCGGTTTGTCCGGGCTGGAACATGGCCCAGCCCGGCTGCAGCGGCACGAATTTGCCGGCACCCGCGCCCGTGAACGCCACCGAGTTTGCGAGGATGCGAAACACTTCGGCAAACGCGAGCGTAACGAGCGCGAAATACGAGCCGCGCAAACCGTAGCGAAACGAAAGGCAGCCTGCCGCCCACCCGACAGCACCTGCGGCCAACGCGCCCAGCGGCAAGCCAAGCCATGGATTGAGCCCGAACGTAACCTGGGCGATCGCTGCTGCATAAGCGCCGGTCCCGAAAAACAGCGCGTGCCCGAACGAAAATTGGCCGGCATAGCCGCCCAGTATGTTCCATGCTTGCCCCATATAGGCGAACAGCAGCGTTGCAAACGCAAATTTGATCCAGAAGCCGCTTTCGGTCAGAGCCGGCAGCGCCAGCGCAACCGCCAGTGCAACCGCCAGCCCGATGTTTCGCCACATCTTGTTCATGCGAGCCTGCTGCCAAACAAGCCGGTGGGGCGGAACATCAGCAAGGCGATGAAGATGACGAAGATCCCGAGCTGGCCGAGTTGCTGGCCCAAGAACAGACCGCAAAGGGACTCGGTCACGCCGATCGCAAGACCGCCCACCAACGCGCCCGTAAACGAACCCATGCCGCCCAGCACCACCACGGTAAACGCGACGAGCACAAACAGATTGCCCACGCCCGGGCTGACATAGAACGACGGCAGCAAAAGGCATGCCGCCGCCCCCAGCACGGCTGTGCCGATGCCGAAGCTGAGCGCAAAAACATGATCGACATCAATGCCGACCAGCTTGGCGCCCTGGCGCTCCTTGGCGACCGCGCGGATCGCACGGCCCAAATCGGTGCGCTCGATCGTCCACCACAGCAAGCCCGCGATCGCCAGCGCCGCGACGAAGCCGATCGCGCGCGGATAGGGGACAAGCGCAAAACCGAGATCGAGCATTTCGTACGAGTACGGCGTTTCGACGGTGCGCGTGTCGGCACGGAAAAAATACAAGGCCAAATTCTCGATCACGATCGAAATGCCGAGCGTCACCAGCAGTACGTTTTGGTCTTTGCCGTGGCTCGCTTTGCCGATCACATAGCGCTGCAGCGCATAGCCGACGGCGAAAAATGCCGCGGCCAGCAGCGGCAGGGCAAGATAGGGATCGACGCCCAGCCCTTCCTTGAAAAAGAACGCGCCGTAGAGCGCGGCCATCAGCAGACTGCCGTGCGCAAAGTTGATGATGTGCAAAACGCCGTAAATCAGGGTCAGGCCCAGCGCCACGAGCGCATAGACAGCGCCCATCGTCAGACCGTTGACGACGGCAGGAAAAAAAATCTGGAGTTCGATCATGGCGAAGCAGGATCGGCGCCGATGAAGCGTTGCCGCTGCACCGGCGCCGAACGGATCCGGTCAGCCGCGGCCGGTCGGGCGCGGGAACACGGCCGTTCCCGAGGCGAACGCCACCGGGAAGATCAGCTTGATGTCGCGCTGCTGGACCTGCGTTACCACCGGACGCGCGCCCTGGTTCTGGCCATTGACGAACTGCGTCGGGCCGTAGGGCATGATGTGGTCCGCGAAGGTGGAGGAGCCGAGTGCCGCGATGATCGCCGCCTTGTCGGTGCTGCGCGCACGCTCGATCGCGTCGGCCAGCAACAGCATGCAGCTGTAAGCCAGGAACACTTCGTAGGTGAAGAACAGACCCTGCGCTTCGATGCGTGTCTTGAGTTCGAGCGAAGCTGCTTTGCGCGGATCGAACCAGTGATTGCAGTCCATCACCAGGTCGGCTGCCTGCGGAAACTCCTTGACGAAGCGGTAGGACGAAGCGCCGCCGCCGAGGATCGAATAAACGCCCTTGGTCTGCACGCGGTTTTGCTGGAGCGCGCGGGCCAACAGCACGTATTCGTCGTAGTAGTTCGACGGGATGATCAGGTCGGGTCTGCGCGCCTGGATGCGCAGCACGATGTTGGAAAAATCGCGCGTGGGGTTGGCGTGCTTGATCGTTTCCATCACTTCGAAGCCCGCGCGCGGCAGGCGTTCGTTGAGCTGGGTTGCCATGCCAGTGCCGAACGCGGATTCCTCATGCACGATCATGACGGTTTTTACAGGCTTGCCCGCCTGGTCGTTGATGCGCACGAGACTGTCGAGCGCTGTATCGACGATCGTGCCGATGCCGGGACCGAAGCGGAAGGTGTTGGCAAGACCGCGCGTGACGATCTGGTCGACCACGCCGACATCGACGATGTGCGGCAGGTTGTGGCGCGCGGCGGCCTGGGTTGTGGCAAGCGCGATACCGGATGCGAACGGGCCGACGATGGCAACCGCACCGGCTTCGTTGAGCTTGTCGACTTCGGCCGCGCCAACGTCGGGGCGCGATTGCGCGTCGGCCAGCAGCGCTTCGAGGCGTGCACCGCCCATCGAGCGAATGCCGCCGCGCGCGTTGATGTCGGCAATGGCGAGCAGGGCGCCCTGGCGCGCTTGGTTGCCGGAGAAAGCGATGGCGCCGGTTACAGGATGCAGGACGCCGACTTTGACCGTTGGGGTCTGCGCGCGCGCGATTCCCGGGGCGGCAAGGGCGCCAATGGCGGCAGCGCCGGCGAGCACGGTACGGCGGTCGAGATTTTTGCCGGCAAGGCGGGTGTCGGTGCGTTTCATTCTTTTTGTCTCCTGGGTCCGAGGGGCGTTTCTGGTTTTCAGGCGTGCGACCATACGCGCGTCACGGGGCCGCGCACGCGCGTCAGTTTGGTGCGGTACTGGTAGCGATCCGGGCGATAGAGGAGTGCAATGTGTTCGACCGGTCGGCCGCGCTGGTCGTACACTGTGCGCACGACCGAGATGAGCGGCGCGCCAACGCGCACGTCCAGGGCCTTGGCGACGGTCGGTTCGGCGAGCATGGCCGAAATCGTCTGGTCGGCCGAACCCACTAGGCAGCCCGCTTTTTCAAGCAAGGCAAGCAGCGGTTTTCGCGCAAGATCGCGCGCGGTGTAAGCGCGGCCGATTTCGGCCGGAACCCAGCTTGTCGAATAGGACAGCGGCACGCCCTCGTGGCGGCGCACGCGCACGGCGCGTTGCACTTGCGCGCCGTCGCCAAGGCCGAGCGACCGGCGGACGGCGGCGGACGCCGGGCCGTAGCCGAATTCCAGGACATCGACCTTGGTCTCGAGCCCGACCGCCAGCAGATTTTCGATCAGGCCCGAGATATTCGCCTCGACCGGCGCTGCGGACATCGGGCGCACAAGCTCTGTGCCGCGCCCGCGCCGCCGCACGACCAAGCCTTCGGCGGCAAGCTCGTCGAGCGCGCGCTTGGCGGTAATCCGGCTGACCGAGAACGAAGCGCTGATCGCAGCCTCGGTCGGCATGCGCGCGGCATTTTCAAACGCGCCCGTCGCGATCTGTTCGCGCAAAATCAAATAGATTTGATGGTAGAGCGGGGTCGGCAGCCCGGCATCGACGCTGGGGGCAGTTGCGGATTCGGAGCCGGGCCGTGCGCGCTGGACTGTTCGCATGGACTTACCCGTAACATACCGAATACCCCAATGCTATATCGTTATGTCATTCATTTGAATCGTCCCGTTTCGAGCGGCGGGCGCTGCAGGCTGTCCTTGTCGTCTTCGAAACAACGCCGTGCGCTTCAGTGGCGCTCGCTTCGTCGAGCGCGGCCAGTCCAGGACGGCAATGCCCACGTACAATCAGAACATGTTGGTCAGGCTTTCCATCGACCGCCTTCGCCGCCGTTTAGACCAGCGATGCCGCCAGCCCTCCGGCACGCTTCCAATTGCGACAAGCTCGAAGTTTGGCTATACCGTTCTTTAGCATACCAATTGCAATCCACTTGGAGTCCACACCCGATGACCCAATTGCGCGAACAGGCCGCGATCGGTGCGATCAGCGGCACCTCGATGGACGGCATCGACGTTGCCTTGCTGCGAACGGACGGCGAGCGCGTGCGGCGCACGGGCCTTGGCAAATCCTATCCTTATCCTGACGCATTGCGTGCCGAACTGTTCGAATTTTTGCGCGACCCGAGTGTCGCCGAGCGCGATCCGCTGGCCGATCTGGAACGGCGCGTGACCGACGCGCATATCCAGGCGATCGAGCTTTTTATGCGCGAGCACGCGATCGACCGCGCGTCGGTTGGTGTGGTGGGCATGCATGGCCAGACGGTTTGGCACCGGCCGGAGAAGCGCTTCACGCGCCAGTTGGTCGACGGCTTGCGCGCTGCGCGTCGCATGGCGCTCGATGTCGTGACGCGCTTTCGCGACGCTGATGTCGCGGCGGGCGGGCAGGGCGCGCCGTTCGCGCCGCTTTACCATCGCGCCCTCGCGGCCGATCTGGCCAAGCCCCTGATGGTGCTCAATCTCGGCGGCGTCGGCAACGTGACGTATATCGATACGGCGACGACGATCGCGTTCGACACCGGCCCCGCATCGGCGTTGCTCGACGATTTTGTTCGCCGCCGTCGCGGTCTTGCGTTCGATGCGAACGGCGCCTTGGCGGCGTCGGGGCGTGTCGATACGGGCGTTCTGGCAGCGCTGATGGACAATCCGTTTTTTGCCGCGAAGGCGCCAAAATCGCTCGACCGGAACGACTTCCATGCGCGCGCCAAGATCGTCGACGCGCTCGACGATGCCGACGGCGCGGCGACGCTCGCAGCTTTTACCGTCGAGGCGACGGCGGCTGCCCTCGCGCATGTGCCGCAGCGTCCGGCGCGTTGGCTCGTTTCCGGCGGCGGCAGGCTCAACAAGACATTTATGGAAGGGCTCGCGCAAAAAATGGGCGTGGCGGTGGACCCTGTCGAAGCGGTCGGTTGGAGCGGCGATTTTCTTGAGGCGGAATTGTTCGCCTTCCTGGCCGTGCGCTCGCTCTGCGGTTTGCCGCTCAGCCTGCCGACCACGACGGGCGTGCCGAAGCCGCTGACCGGCGGGGTGCTGTCGCGCGCGGCATGAGTGCGGCGGTCCTTCGCCTCGGGCGAGGCTTGCGGCGGTTGCTGCGAATGCGTTGACATCGTTTGTCCGCCCAAACGGGACCACAACTGGTATTGAACAAGCACCAAAAAGGTAATATAGTGGTATTATGTTTTGCTGTCAGATTTTACGCGTGCGCATCAGATGACGACTGAACATGCCGACAAACAATTTGTCGATCTCGACGCGCGGCCCTTGGCCGATGCGATCGCCGCGATGTGGCAGGGGCAGGTGCTTGCGGTTGCAGCCGTGCGTCCGGCCTTGCCGTTGATCGCGCGTGCGGTTGCCAAGGCGGCAGCGGTTTTGGGCGAACGCGGGCGGCTTGTCTATGTCGGGGCCGGAACGTCCGGGCGCGTTGCCGTGCAAGACGGGTCGGAATTGCCGCCGACCTTCGATTGGCCGGCGCGGCGCGTGGTGTTTGCGATCGCGGGCGGCCCGCGCGCCTTTGTGCGCAGCGTCGAAGGCGCCGAAGACGATGCGGCGGCAGGCGCAAACGCCATGCGCCGCCTGCGGATTGGCCCGGCGGACGTCGTGATCGGCGTGGCCGCCAGCGGTACAACACCCTTCACGGTTGCCGCCATTCGCGAGGCGCGTCGGCACAACGCTTTGACGCTCGGCATTGCCAGCAACCGCGCGACGCCGCTTTTGAAGGCGGCCGCGCACGCGATCCTGGTCGAGACGGGCAGCGAGGCGATCGCGGGCTCGACGCGCATGAAGGCGGGCACGGCACAAAAGATCGTGCTCAATCTGGTTTCGACCGGCATCATGCTGCGCTTGGGGCGCGTCTATCGCGGCCGCATGGTCAATATGCGCCCGACGAACGAGAAGTTGCGCAAGCGCGCGGTCGCCATGGTCGCCGAGTTTGGCGCTTGTACGCGCGCCGAGGCGGCGGCGGCGCTCGATCGAACCAAAGGCGACATCAAACTTGCAGTGCTGCTGCGGGCCGGGCTTGCTCTCGCCCCGGCGCGCGCGTTGCTGAAGCGCCATGCCGGTCGTCTGCGCGCGGCCATGGCAGCCATCGGGGCCGACGCTTGAGCCCGCCGCTGGCCGCAATTCGGCTCGACCCCGCGAGCCCGACGCCGCTCTATCTGCAACTTGCCGGGGCAATCCGCTTGCGCATTTCAAACGGACATGTCCGCACGGGCGATGCTTTGCCCTCCGAGCGCGAGCTTAGCCAGTCGAGCGGGATTTCGCGCGTGACGGTGCGCAAAGCGATCGATGCGCTGTTCCGCGAGGGATTGCTGTTGCGTCGCCACGGGTCGGGCACCTATATCGCGCCGCGAAGCGAGCAGCCTGCCGCGTTGCTTGCGGGCTTTTCCGCCGATATGGCTAGTCGTGGCAAAACGCCCGGCTCGCGATTGGTCGAACACGATGTCGGTGCGCCGTCGCCTGACGAAGCGCTGGCGCTTGCCCTTGCCATGAATGCCAAAGTGCGCCGTTTGACGCGCGTACGCACGGCCGACGGCGAACCGTTGGCCATCGAGCGCGCGGCCGTGCCGCTCGCGTTGCTGCCAAGCTACGCGCCCGAACAGACGTCGCTCGACGCTGCCTTGGCGCAGGCAGGGCACCGGCCCGTGCGCGGACTGCAACGGTTACAGGCGTCGCTTGCCTCGGGCACGGAGGCGGCGCTGCTCGAGATTCCGCCGGATGCCGCGATTCTTCGCATCGATCGGCGCTCGTTCTTGGCCAATGGCGCGCCGGTCGCATTCACGCGTTCGGCCTATCGCGGCGACCGTTACGACTTTATCGCCGAGGTTCGCGAACTGCGCCGCGCGGATAAGCGCTGATGTCGGCGTTGGCGCACGAGACCGACGAATGCGCCAATGCGGTCGCAAGGCTGGCTGCGCATGGCGCCCGGGTTCAAGCCTTCGTACACGTGCGAGAGTACGTCAAAACGTCCCCCGCCATGGTGTGCGCACGCGGCAGTTCGGGCAATGCCTGCTTGTATTTGCGCCAAATGGTCGCGACGCGTTTACGGCTTCCAGTGGCGGGTTGACGCCCCCCCCCCAAGAGATCGCATTCGAAATTGTGGAAACGCGACTTTTGCCAGCAGTTGAACGGACCGCGCGCCGCAAAGGCCGAGGGCATGTCCGTGCTGGCATTGCAGGTTGGCAACGACCCTATGACCGTTGATGCGATCGGGCAGTTGGTTGCGGTATTCGGATGTATCGAAGAAGCTGCCCAAGGGGAGGGTGGGGGCCGATCGCCCGCCACATCTTGGGAATATTTCGGACACCGTTTTGACTCCTCGATTCGGGGTAGCTGCCTCGTCTCGGAGGTATTAAGTTAAGGATACGGAAAGGTTGATCTTAAACGTCATCCAGAGTTCATTCAATAAGAAAATCTTATTTTATATTATCTAACCTCTAAGGAAAGTTACTTAATACCATGAATTTATGATATTTATTATGTTTTTAGCGTAAACAGAAACGATCGTTTTGTACCTGCCCAAAAATTAGCCATCATTTTGTAAAATGCGACAATTCAGTCGCATTTTGCATGTTTGCTCTTGAGTATCGCGTCGGCAAAGTGATAATTTCTGAATAATTGTAAGTAATAAGTCGGCAAGCAAAAGTTCTTATTCAGGCGAGGGCGCGTGCTATCACAATTTCCTTGAACCCATCTGGCGGGCTGAGCTCGTTTTCGTCGTCGAACCTCACACTCAACGGCAGTACTGTCGACGATACAGTTGTGTTCACGGAATCCGTGACAGCCAGTGCGATCAATCTGGGGGCGGGCGAGGATCAGCTCGTCCTTGCAGCGGGCGACAATTCGGTGCGCGTTTCGGGCATCGAGACGGTCACTTCGGACGCAGGCAACGACACGGTCGCAGTCACCGGCGCGCAATCCTCGGGCACATTCGATTTGGCCGACGGCGAGGACCGTCTTTCGCTCGGCAATTTCGACAATGCGGTCACGGTTTCGAACACCGAAACAATCATCGGCGGCGCCAGCAGCGATACGGTTTTCCTAGGAACCGCACAGACTTCTGGCTTTATCAATCTGGGGGCCGGCAGCGACCGCTTGGTGCTCGCAGATGGCACCGACAACAGCTTTACGATGAGCGGCGTGGAAACGCTCGTCGCTAGCTCGGGCAACGATAAGATCACACTGGGCGCAGCTCAGACGTCGGGCAATATCGATTTGGCGGACGGCAACGACACGCTCGTGCTCGGCAATTTTGCCAACGCGCTGACGGTCGGCAATGTCGAAACGGTCATCGGCGGCACGGGCTCCGACAATATCGCGTTGGGGGCGGGCTTCCAGGCCGGGCAGCAAATCGATTTGGGTACGGGCCTCGATCGCGTCGCATTCGGCAATAGCGGCAATTCGGTAACGCTTGCCAATGTCGAGGGCATTGCGGGCGGTGCTGGCGACGATACGGCCACGCTCGCGACGGCCCAAACGCTTGGCACCGTCGATCTGGGGGCGGGCAACGACACGCTGGTGTTGGCGGCAGGCGGAAATACGTTGACCGTTGCGAACGTGGAAAACGTGACCGGCGGTTCGGGCAACGATTCGATCGTGCTTGGAGCCGCGCAAACATCGGGTCTCGTCGATTTGGCGGACGGCAACGACCGGCTGACGCTCGCTGGCGCAGGCAACACCCTGACGGTTCAGGGCGTCGATACGATACTGGGCGGCACCGGGAACGACACGGTCACATTGGGCGGCGCCCAAACGAGTGGCTTGGTCAATTTGGGTGCCGGCAACGACCGTTTGATTTTGGCGGAAGGCAGCGACAACAGCTTCACGATGAGCAATGTCGAAACGCTCGTCGCAGGGTCCGGCAATGACGCGATCGCGCTGGGCGCGGCCTACACGGCGGGCAGCATCGATTTGGCAGGCGGCAGCGACACGCTGGTGCTGGGCAACTTCGCCAACACGCTCACGGTTGCCAACGTCGAAACGGTCCTAGGCGGCACGGGTGCCGACAGCATTGCGCTGGGGGCGGGATTCCAGGACGGCCAGCAAATCGATTTGGGGGCGGGCATCGATCGCGTGGCGTTTGGCGCCGACGGCAATTCGGTCACGCTTGCAAATGTCGAGCGCGTGTCGGGCGGTGCTGGCAACGACACGGCGACTCTTGCTGCGGCGCTGACGCAGGGCACGATCGATCTGGCTGCGGGCAACGACACGCTCGTGCTGGCGGCCGGCGGCAATACGCTGACCGTCATGAACGTCGAAAACCTCGTCGGCAACGCGGGCGACGACTCGATCGTGCTCGGTGCGGTCCAAACGTCCGGCCTGGTTGATTTGGGCGAAGGCAGCGATCGCCTGGCGCTCGCCAACGGCAGCAATGCGCTGACCGTCCAGGGCGTGGATACGATTTTGGGTGGAACCGGCGGCGATACCGTCACGCTGGGGGCGGCCCAAACCGGCGGCTTGGTCAATCTGGGCGCGGGCAACGACCGGTTGATTTTGGCGGACGGCACCGACAACAGCTTCACGGTCAGCAATGTCGAGACGCTCGCCGCAAGTTCGGGCGACGATACGATCACGCTGGGCGCGGCCCAAACGGCAGGCATCGTCGATTTGGCGGGCGGCAGCGACACGCTGGTGCTGGGCAACTTTGCCAACAACTTGACGGTTGCCAACGCCGAAACCGTGCTCGGCGGTACGGGTGCGGATAGCGTTGCGCTCGGTGCGGGCTTCCAGGACGGCCAGCAAGTTGATTTGGGCGCGGGCGTCGATCGGGTGGCATTTGGCGACCGCGGCAACTCGGTTACCCTCACGAATGTCGAGCGCATTTCGGGCGGCAGCGGCAACGACACGGCGACGCTCGGTGCGGCCCAGTCGCTCGGCACTGTCGATCTTGGGGCGGGCAACGACCAACTCGTGCTGGCGGACGGCGGCAATTCGCTGACGGTGATGAACGCCGAAATCGTGACTGGCGGATCGGGCGCTGATACCATCGCATTGGGCAGAGCGCAGACCTCGGGTCTCGTCGATTTGGGCGACGGCAACGATCGCCTCGCGCTCGCCAACGGCGACAATGCGCTGACCGTGCAGGGCGTGGATACGATTTTGGGCGGGACCGGCGGCGACACGGTGACGCTGGGTGCGGCGCAAACGAGCGGCGTCATCAATTTGGGTGCGGGCGCAGACCGGCTGATTTTGGCATCTGGCACCGACAACAGCTTCACAATGGTCAATGTCGAGACAATCGTTGCCGGCACGGGTCGCGATACGGTTACGCTCGGCTCGAGCTTCAGCAGCGGCGCGATCGATCTGGGTGCGGGCGGCGATACGCTCACGCTCGGCAATTTTGCCAATACGCTGACGGTAACGAACGTCGAAACGATTTTGGGCGGCAGCGGCAACGACAATATCACGCTCGGCACGAACTATCTGGCACCGCCGCCGTCGCTCGATTTGGATGCCGCGACGTTGCCTGCGGCCGTCGCATCGGCATCGCTCAGCGTGGCGCTCGGTGCCCCGGTCGTCAACATGGGTACCAGCAGCGTCTCGATGACGTTCTTGGGCGGCTCGGCCGGCTACAACAGCAGTTACGGCGTTTACACGATCGGCGCGGACGGCACGCCGTCGATGGGCACGATCGTGTGGGCCAATGTCAAGAATGCCGGCGGCCAGGCTGCGACGCTGTCGGGGCTCGATCCGGCCAAGACCGGATTTTTCATCGTGCCGGATGGCGCCAGCCACAACGGCTCGCGCGTGACGAACGGCGAGACGGTGCGCTTTGTGCGCGACAATGCGGGCAACTACACGGCCGTCGATGCCGATGGCAATCGCTTCGCGGGTTCCGGCGGCGCCAATGTGATTTTCGACAGGGCCGCCTTCAACGTGAATGGCCGTAAGCTCGAAGGCGATTCCACGCGTGACAGCGGTGACCAAAATTGGGAAGACATTGCGGTCAACGGCGACAGCGATTTTAACGACGTCAATGTCGCGACCGCGTGGACCAGCGCCAACAACGGCACGTCGACCATTCCGCTGACGATCACGCCGCCTGCCGCCAACCCCGACGGTTCGCCCGCAACGATCGTTGTTTCGGGGCTGCCGACAGGCGCGCTTTTGCGCGATGCTTCGGGCGCCACGCTGACGGCTGGCCTCAACGGCACATATACGCTCGGTGCCGACCAGTTGGCGGGTCTCAGTCTCGTCACGCCGCGCGGCTTTAGTGGCCAAGTGTCGGTCAATGTGACCGCCACGACCAACGAAGGGTCCGTAACGGCCACAGGCGTGACGCTGGGCGATGTGCGCAACGATGCGCCGTCCACGCCGGGCGGCAGCGTCGCATCGACCGTTAACGCGACGATCAACGGCCAACTGTCGGCCGCCGACGCGGACGGCGATCGGACGACGTTCTCGATCGCCCAGAACGGCGCGCCCGCACGCGGCCAACTGACGGTTTATCCCGACGGTACCTATACCTATACGCCGAACGCCAATTATACCGGCACGGACAGTTTCACCTATCGCGTCTCCGACGGGCGCGGCGGCGTTTCGACCGGCACGATCGCGCTTGGCATTGGCGTACCGCCGGCCAATGGCGGCGCTGGCAGCAACCCGACCAACACGGCCTTGGCAACGACGATCGCCGGCGGAACCGGCAACGACACGTTCTTCCTCGGCACCAGCCAGGTCGGCAGCTCGATCGATCTGGGGGCGGGCAGCGATCGTTTGGTGCTGGGCAATTTCAACAATACGATCACCGCGTCCAACGTTGAGAATGTCGGCGGCGGGTCGCTTGCCGATACGATTGCGATGGGCTCGTCGATGACGGCGGGATCGGTCAATTTGGGGGCGGGCAACGACCGTCTCACGCTCGCCAATGCGGACAATACGTTGACTGTCGCAAATGTCGAAACGATCGTCGGCGGCATCGGCGCCGATACGGTTACGTTTGCGGCGGCGCAGACGTCCGGGTCGTTCGATCTTGGGGCGGGCAACGATCGCGTCGTGCTCGTTTCGGCGGCCAACAGTGTAATTCTCGCGAATGTCGAAACGGTCGTCGGCAATTCGGGCAACGACCAAATCACCGTCGTCGGCATCCAGAACGCGCGGATCGACGGCGGTATGGGCAACGACACGCTCGTCGGCGGCGGCGGCAACGACACGCTTGCGGGCGGATCGGGCGACGATTTGCTCGGCGGCGGTGCGGGCAGCGACACGTTCGCGATCGGCGCTGGCGCCGATACTGTTGCCGACTTCGTGTCGGGGACCGACAAGCTCGATTTGCGTGCGTTCTGGAACATCAGCAGCTTCGCCGATCTTGCGGCGCGCGGCACGGTTGTCGGCGGCGACACGGTCTATGATTTGGGCGACGGCAACAGCCTGACCGTCAAGGATGCCGCGTCGCTTTCGGCCAGCGATTTCTTGTTCACCGACGGCACGTCGATCGACGGCGGCCTTGGCAATGACCGCATCGTGCTGGCCAATGGCGGCAACAGCGTGACGGTGACGAATTTCGAGACAGTCATCGGCGGCAACGGTGCCGACGATGTGACGCTCGGGGTCGACGGAGCGCGTCAAGTCGATCTCGGCGCCGGCAACGACCGTTTGGAGTTGAGCAACACCTCTGCCGTGTCGCTGACGGTGACGAACGTCGAGACAATCGTCGGCTCGGCCAGCGCAGACCGCATTGTGCTTGCAAGCGCAGCGGGCAGCAACGTAACGATGTTCGGCGGCGTCGAGACGGTCGTGGGATCGTCCGCTGCCGATACGGTTACGTTCGACGGCGAGCAGACCACGGGAATCGTCGATCTGGGGGCCGGGGCCGATCGTTTGGTGCTTTCGGACGGCGCCGATTTTCTCACCGTTGCGAACGTCGAAACGATCATGGGCGGCGAGGGCAACGATACGCTCACCCTGTCGGCGGCCCAGAGCACGGGTTTGATCGATTTGGGCGGCGGCAGCAACGCCCTGACGCTCGGCAATTTTGCCAATACATTGACGGTCTCGAACGTCGAATCGCTGGTCGGCGGTTCGGGGGTCGACAATGTCGTTTTGGGAACGGCGTCGATTGCGGGCTTTACTGTGGATTTGGGTATCGGTGCCGACAGATTGACGCTTACGGCGGGCCCCAACAGCCTGGCCTTGCTGAATGTCGAGACATTGGTCGGCGCTGGCGGCGACGATACGGTAACGCTTGCCACGACCATCACCAACGGGCGCATCGATTTGCGCGCAGGCAACGACGCGCTGGTGCTAGGCACGGGCGCCAATACGCTGACCGTGGCCAATATCGAGACGTTGGTTGGCGGTGCAAACGCCGACACCATCACGTTTGCGTCGGCGCAGTCGGCGGGGACGGTCGATCTGGCAGAGGATAGCGATCGTCTGGTACTCGCCAACGGCGACAATATATTGGCAATCAGCAACGTCGAGACGATCCTCGGCGGCAGTCTGGCTGACACGATTTCGCTGGGCACGGCGATGACGTCGGGACTTGTGAATTTGGGCGCCGGCAGAGATCGCCTGACGCTCGCGCAAGGGACCGACAATAACCTGACGGCGAGCGGTATCGAGACCATCGTCGCGGGTGCGGGCAACGACACGGTCGTGCTCGGCGCAGCACAGACATCCGGCCTTGTCGATTTGGGCGATGGCGCGGACCAGATCACGCTGGGCAATTTTGCGAACATCGTCACGCTCGCCAACGCCGAAACGGTAATGGGCGGTACGGGCATCGACAACGTGGCCTTGGCAACGGCTTTGGCTGGCGGCACGGTCGATTTGGGCGGCTCTCGCGACACGATTGCGCTTGCGGGCGGCAACAATGTCGGCACCTTGACGAACATTGAAGTCGTCACGAGCGGCGGCGGCAACGATGCGATCGTCTTTGGCTTCGGCATCGTGGGCGGTACGGTCGATTTGGGTTCGGGCAGCGATGCCTTGTCGCTGTCGGGTGCGGGCAACGCGCTGGCCATCGCCAATATCGAAACCATCGCGGGCGGAGCAGGCGGCGATACGCTCGCGCTGTTCAGCGCGGCAATCGACAGCCAAATCGATTTGGCGGGTGGCAATGACCGCCTCGTGCTTGGAAACTTTGCCAATACGTTGACGGTTGCGAACATCGAAACGGTGATCGGCAACGCGGCAGCCGACACGCTCGTGCTCGGCGCTGCGATGGCTGCGGGCGTGGTCGATTTGGCTGCCGGCAGCGACGCGCTGACGCTCGCCAACTTCGCCAACACGCTGACGATCGCGAACGTCGAAACGGTGCTGGGCGGCGCGGCTGCCGACAGCGTCACGTTTGCCGCCGCCGTTTCGGGCGGCACGGTCGATCTGGGCGACGGCAACGACCGTTTGGCGCTCGGCAATTTTGCCAACAATCTGACGGTCGCGAACGTCGAAACGTTGGTCGGGAACGGCGCTGCCGACAGGGTCGTATTGTCGACCGCGATGAGCGGCGGCGCAGTCGATCTGGGCGCGGGGAGCGATACGCTCGTGCTCGCCAATGGCACCAACGTGCTCGCCATTTCGAACGTCGAAAACATCGTCGCGGGTACCGACGGCGATACGATTTCGCTGGGGTCGAGCGTATCGGGCACGATCGATTTGCGCGGCGGCAACGACAGTCTGGTGCTGGCCAATGCCGCCAACAGCGTGACGTTGTTCAATGTCGAAGCGCTTGCGGGCGGTGCTGCGGCCGACACGGTTACGCTCGGCACGTCGTTTGCGTCCGGCGCTATCGATCTTGCGGCCGGCAACGATCGCTTGGTCCTCGGCAATGGCGGCAACGCGCTGACCGTTCTTAACGTCGAAACGGTTGTCGCAGGCGCGGGCGCGGATACGCTGACCTTGGGTGGCGCGCAATCGTCGGGGCTTGTGGATCTGGGTGGCGGCAACGACATCATGATGCTTGGCGCGTTCGCCAATACGCTGACCGCTGCCAATGTCGAAACGATCTTTGGCGGCAGCATGGCCGACACGCTCGCGCTGGCGACGGCGGCGGTCGGAACGACGGTGGATCTGGGGGACGGCAACGACCGCCTCGTACTCGGCAACTTTGCCAACAGCCTGACCGTTGCGAATGTCGAAGCGCTCGTCGGCGGCGGCTTGGCAGACACGATCGCGCTCGCCGCTGCGACCACCGGCACGTCGATCAATTTGGGATCGGGCAACGACCGGTTGGTACTGGCCGATGGCGGCAACAATCTGACGGCGTCGAGTGTCGAAACAATTTTGGGCGGAACGGGCGACGACAATGTGGCGCTGGGCGCCACGGCGACCGGCGCGCTGGTGGATCTGGGGGCCGGTTCGGGCGACGCGCTGTCGCTTGCCAACGGCGCGAACAGCCTCACGGTTATCAATGCCGAAAGCATCTTCGGCGGAAATCTGGCGGATACCGTAACCTTGGCCTCCGCCTATGTCGGCAACGCGATCGATTTGGGCCTCGGCTCCGACCGGTTGCATTTGGGCAATTTTGCCAACGACGCAACCGTTGCGAATATCGAAACGATTGTCGGCGGGTCGCTTGCGGATACGTTGACGCTCGGCGCTGCGCAGACGGTCGGCCTTGTGGATTTGGCGGCGGGCAACGACACACTTTCGCTTGGCGACTTTGTCAATGCGCTGACGGTCGCCAATGTCGAAACGCTCTTGGGCGGATCGCAAGGCGATACCGTCGTGCTTGCCACGGCTGCGGCGGGCACGGCCGTCGATTTGGGCGCGGGCAACGACCGCCTGACCCTCGGCAATTTTGCCAACAACCTGACCGTTTCGAATATCGAGGCGATCGTCGGCGGCCTGTCCGGCGACACGGTAACGCTGGCTTCGGTCGCCCAAGGAACGTCGATCAATCTGGGTGTCGGCAACGACCGGCTTGTGCTGGGCGACGGCGCCAACGAGGCGACAGTCTCTGCGGTCGAAACGGTGATCGGCGGCGCCGATGACGACGCGGTGACCTTCGGGGCTGCCGCTTTGGGTTATACGGTCGATTTGGGCGCTGGATCGGGCGACGTGCTGACGCTCGCCAATGCGGCGAACATCGTGACGGTGTCGAACGTCGAAAATATTGTCGGTGGAAACCTTGCCGATACGCTTACGTTGGCAACTGGCTACGCCGGCAACGGAATCGATCTGGGGGCCGGTGCCGACCGTCTCAATCTGGGCAATTTCGACAACACGGTCACGCTCGCCAATGTCGAGACGATCGTCGGCAATGCGGGCGCCGATGCGGTCACGCTGCGTGCGGCACTGACGGCGGGCCTTGTCGATCTTGGCATCGGCAGCGACGTGCTGACCCTTGGCGATTTCGACAACACGCTGACGGCAACGAACGTGGAAACGCTCATCGGCGGGTCGCTCGCCGATACGGTCACGCTGTCGAATTCGGCCGGCGGCGTCTATGTGGATTTGGGCGCTGGCAGCGACCGTTTGGCGCTCGCCCAACTGCCCAACAACATTACGGTGGCAAACGCCGAAACGATCGTCGGCGGCATTGCGGCCGATACGGTCACGCTGTCGGTCGGCATGGCAGACGCTTTTGTCAATCTTGGGGCGGGCAACGACTTGCTGGTGCTGGCGGCGGGCGGCAACAGTCTGACCGCGTCGGGGATCGAAACGATCCTGGGCAACAGCGGCGACGATGTCGTCGCACTTGCACTTGGCATGACGTCCGGGCTTGTCGATCTTGATGCCGGGACCGGCGATGGCGTGGTGCTGGCCAACTCGGCCAACAACGTGACTTTGCGCAATGTCGAAATCGTCACGGGCGGGTCGATGGGCGATACGGTTACGCTTGGCACCGCCTATGTCGGCAACGCGATCGATTTGGGCTTGGGCAGCGACCGGTTGAATTTGGGCAGTTTTGCCAACGTCGTCACGCTCGCGAACGTTGAAACGGTGATCGGCAATGCGCTGGCCGATGCGATAACGTTCGCGGGTGCCGTCACCGGCGGCCTCGTCGATCTTGGCGCGGACAACGACACGCTCGCGCTGGGTAATTTCAACAACGCCATTTCCATCGGCAATGTCGAAATCGTCGTCGGCGGCAGCATGGCCGATGCGGTCACGCTGACGACCGCGCAGCTCGGCACGACGATCGATCTTGGCGTCGGCACGGACCGTCTGACGCTTGGCAACTTCGCCAACAGCCTCACGGTTGCCAATGTGGAAACCATCGTCGGCGGCGCGCTTGCCGATACGCTCGTGCTGTCGAGCGCCATGACGGTCGGGTCGATCAATTTGGGCGTCGGGGCGGACTCGCTGGTCTTGGCAGCGGGCGGTAACTCCATCACGGTCAGCAATATCGAAACGATCACGGGCGGAATCGATGCCGACACGATCACCGTCGGATCGAGCCAGACGGCAGGTCTGATCGACCTTGGGGCCGGCAGCGATACGCTGCTGCTGTCCGCGAGCGCCAATTCGATCACGGTTGCGAACATCGAAAGCGTGGTCGGCGGCGCCGGCGTCGATGCGATTTCGGTCGCGGGCGGCCAGGGCGCTTGGATCGACGGCGGGTTCGGCAACGACACGCTCTTTGGCGGCGCAGGCAACGACACGCTTGTCGGCGGCATTGGCAACGACCGTTTGACCGGCGGGGCCGGCAACGACGTGTTCGTCATGCAAAGCGGTCTTGAAACGGTGACCGATTTCGCGTCGGGTGCCGATCGGATTGATCTTCAGGCCTTCGCGTCGATCGACAACTTCGCCGCCGTTTCGGCGCTGGCGACGGTCTCGGGCGGCAATCTGGTGATCAATTTGGGCGCCGGCAATGTGGTAACTTTGCTCGGCAGCACCACTGTGCAGGCGACCGACTTCATCTTCCATTCTTGAGGCGGGCCGCCGGGCCTGTTAGCCTCCCCGACTCGTTTTGAGGCGGGCAGGAGTCGCTTGGAACATGCCGGATACGGAAGGGTTGCTGGCACTTTACGGCCAAGGACGTTTCGCTGAGGTCGCCGATCTTGCGGTCGCCCGCGTCGGGCGCGACCCGGCAGACGGCATGGGCTGGAAGATCCTCGGCACCGCCTGCCATCAGCTCGGCCGTCTGGATCAAGCGCAAGCCGCGCTCGAGCGGTCGGTGGCCCTGCTGCCGGACGATTTCGAGGCCCATAACAATCTGGCGGCCGTGCTGCGCGACCGGGGGGCCTTCGACGCGGCCGAGCTGTCCGCGCGGCGCGCGCTGGCGCTGGCCCCCGGGGCATCGTTCGTGCGTCTCAATCTGGGATTGATTTTGAACGGTCAACAGAATTGGGCCGAGGCGGCGTTGCAGCTGGCGTTGGCGCCCGCGAGCGATCCGATGGGTCGGTTTGCGCTCGGCACGGCGCTGCGCAAGCTCGAACGTCTCGACGATGCGGCGGCGGCCTTTGCGGCGGCAACGGACCTCAATCCGAAATTTGCCGCCGCCCAACTGGCGCTCGGCAGTTGCTTGCTGGCGCTGGGACGGGCGGCCGATGCGGTCGAGCGGCTGCGCTTGGCGGTTGCCCTCGCCCCCGCTTCGGCCGATGCCCACGGCACGCTGGGGCTTGCGTTGCTGGACAGCGGCGCCGTGCGCGAAGGGCTGACGATGCTCGAAGCGGGCTACGGCGTCGTCCGCTTCGCGCGCAGCCGGGGCATGTCGATCCATCCCGGCGTTTCGCAATGAGGCGGGCCGAACTCGCGGCGACGGCCGCGCCGACCTTTATCGGCGCCTGGACGCTGGAGCCGACCGCGTTGTGCGACCGGCTGGTTGCGTTTTTCGAAGCCAATCCGGCGCGCCAGCAGACGGGCGTGGTCGGCGGCGGCGTCCGGGCGGACTGGAAACGCTCGACCGATCTGACCGTGCGGCCGCGCGATCTGGTGCGGCCCGACCATGCGGATCTGCTGGCGTATTTCGAAGCGCTCTATGCGTGCTACGACGACTACCTGGCGCAATGGCCGTTTTTGGATCGGATGCTGGGTCGGGTCGCGATCGGCAGCTTCAATTTGCAACGCTATCTGCCGGGCGAGCATTTTGCCCAGACCCATTGCGAACGCTCGTCGCTGCCCTCGCTGCATCGCGTGCTGGCCTGGATGACGTATCTCAACGACGTCGAGGCCGGCGGGGCGACGCATTTCGAGCATTTCGGGCTCGACGTGCGGCCGCAAAAAGGTCTCACGCTGATCTGGCCCGCCGACTGGACCCATGCCCATGCGGGCCGGGTGCTGGAGGCGGGTTGCAAATACATCGTCACCGGCTGGATGCATCTGGACCCTTCTTGAACGAAAGCGAACAGGCAATGGAAAACATTCTACAAACAACGGTTGCAGGCAGCCTGCCAAAACCCGCATGGCTTGCAGCGCCCCAGACCCTATGGGCGCCCTGGCGCCAGACGGGGCCGGTGCTGGCCGAGGCCCAGGCCGACGCGACCATGCTGGCCGTGCGGCTGCAGATGGCGGCGGGCATCGACATCCCCAGCGACGGCGAACAGGCTCGCCAGCATTTTGTCCACGGGTTCCTGGCCGGGCTGGAAGGCATCGACTTCGAAAACAAAGTGACGATGGGCATCCGCAACAACCGCTACGACGCCCAAGTCCCCCAGGTGATCGCCGCCCTCAAACGCAAGGGCCCCGTCCACGCGATGGAAGCCAAGGCCGCACGGGCCGCCACGACCGGCAAGGTCAAGTTCACGCTGCCGGGGCCGATGACCATCGTCGACACGATCGCCGACCGCTTCTACGGCGACCGGACCAAGATGGCGATGGCGTTTGCCGAACTGCTCAACGACGAAGCCAAGGAACTGGAAGCCATCGGCATCGACACGGTGCAGTTCGACGAACCGGCCTTCAACGTGTTCACCGACGAGGTGCTCGATTGGGGCATCCCGGCTTTGCTGCGCGCGGCCCAGGGCCTCAAATGCACGACGGCGGTGCATGTCTGCTACGGCTACGGCATCAAGGCCAATATCGACTGGAAGAACACGCTGGGCAGCGAGTGGCGCCAGTACGAGCGGATTTTCCCGGCGCTGGCCAAAAGCCCGATCGGCCAGGTCAGCCTCGAGGTCGCGAACTCGAAAGTGCCGATCGAGTTCATCGGCCTGCTGAAGGGCAAGGACGTGCTGGTCGGCTGCATCGACGTCGCGAGCGAGACGGCAGAAACGCCCGCAGAAGTTGCCGAAACCATCCGCCGCGCGATGGCCTATGTCGAGCCCGAACGGCTTTTCCCGTGCACCAATTGCGGCATGGCGCCGATGGCCCGGGATCTTGCCTACGCGAAGCTGGCGGCGCTCAGCGCGGGTGCCGCACTCGTCCGCAACGAATTGCGAGGCTGATGGCCATGTCGATCAAGCTGTTCGATCTTACGGGCAAGACCGCCCTTGTGACGGGTTCCTCGCGCGGGCTTGGCTATGCGATGGCCAAGGGGCTGGCCGAGGCGGGGGCACGGGTGGTGCTGAACGGCATCAACCCGGCCCCGCTCGACGCGGCCGAGGCGGGGCTGCGCGCCGCCGGGCTCGACGTGCGGCAAGCCCGTTTCGACGTTGCCGACGAAGCCGCCGTGCTGGCGGCGTTCGAGGGCTTCGACGCGGCAGGCTTGGCGATCGACATTCTGGTCAACAATGCCGGCATCCAGCATCGCCAGCCGATCGTCGAGATGGCAACCGAAGATTGGCGCCGGATCATCGAGACGAACCTGACGGCGGCGTTTGTCGTGGGGCGCGAGGCCGCCAAACGCATGCTGCCGCGCGGGCACGGCAAGATCGTCAATATCGGCTCGCTGCTGAGCGGCGCGGGCCGGGCGACCGTGGCGCCCTATGCGGCGGCCAAAGGCGGGATCAAACAATTGACCCAGACCATGGCGGCCGAGTGGGCGGACAAGGGCATCCAAGCCAACGCGATCGGCCCCGGCTATATGCTGACCGAACTCAACGCGGCCTTGACCCAGAACCCGGCCTTCGATGCCTGGGTCAAGGCGCGCACGCCTGCCAAGCGGTGGGGCAGGCCCGAGGAACTGGTCGGAGCAGCGATCTTTTTGGCGTCGTCCGCTTCCGACTTTGTGAATGGCCAACTGCTTTATGTCGATGGCGGCATGATGGCAGTTCTTTAGGCGTTCGTGCGCGCCGTGCGACACAGGCGCGACATGAACGCGACATCCATGCGATTCCTGCGCGACATAGACGCGACATTTTCGCCTTTCTGCGCGACATTTCTCTGAAGAAAATGTTTTAACCATCTGTTTTTAAAACATTCCAAAAAGCCTGCGCGACAGATTTCGCCGAAAATTTTCGGACGCTGCTAAAACTTTATGCACTTTTCAAACAGCACAGCCCGCAGGGATGGCGGGCCTTTGTTTCGAATAGGTAATATAACAGATAAACGAAAATTAGTCTATAAAATGAAATCGATGCGTACGTGGCTTTGGGCGATTTTTGACGGTGTACCCGAAGGCGCGCGGCTTGCCGCAACCGATCGAGCGTCGTAGCCCCAGCAGTCGTATTGCCCATCCTTGGCCCAAGCCGGTTCGTGCACGCCACCACGCCGTACTGGTCGAGATAGCCAGCGACCCCTGCAAGATTGGCAATGCGCGCGCGCATCGTTTGCACCGGTTTGGCCTGGATGGCGCCGCGCAACTGGTTTTACGCGAACGGGCCGCAGTCGGGCCAACACACAAGCGTCATACGAACGCAATCGGCCTGTCATTTGGCGTTCCTATCAAGGTGGGTCTGACCCGCAACGAGTCGCAAACCCGGATAGGCACGCCCGCATGTTGGCCGAACAGCTCGAACACCGCCCCGTTACCCAGCGCAATATCGATCGCGCCGTCCAGCGCAGTCGGCCGTTTTCGAAAGAAGGCCTGCAAGAACGGCTGTTCGCGCGGCTGTTCTCGGGCCTCGTCTATGCGCAGATATGGGAAGACCCGTGCATCGACCTTGAGGCGCTCGCGCTGGCGCCGGGCGAGGACGTGGTGGCGATCGCATCCGGCGGATGCAATATTTTGAGCTACCTCACCGCCGATCCAGGGTCGGTGACAGCGGTCGATTTGAACGGCCACCATGTTGCGCTCAACCGGCTCAAAATTGCGGGCGTGCGGCATTTGCCCGACCACGAAACCTTCTTCCGCTTTTTCGGCGCGGCCAATACGCGCGCGAACGTCGCGATCTACGATGCGCATTTGCAAGCGCATCTCGACGATTCCACGCGCCGCTACTGGGATGCGCGCGATTGGCGCGGGCGGCGGCGCATCGAGCAGTTTGCGGGCAACATCTACAAAAAAGGGTTGCTTGGGCGCTTCATCGGGGCCGGCCATCTGGTCGCCAAGCTCTATCGCAAGGATCCGCGCAAGATTTTGGCGGCGCGGAATTTGGCCGAGCAGCGCGCGGTTTTCGAGTCCGAAATGCGGCCGATCTTCCGTTCGCGTCTGGTCGAATTTCTGGTCGACAATCCGACCGCCCTTTACGGGCTCGGCATTCCGCCAGCCCAGTACAAATCGCTGCTGACCTCGGCCCCGGCGGGCAAGGGCATGGCGGCCGTGCTGGAACAGCGGTTGGAGCGGCTCGCCTGCGACTTCCCGATCCACGAAAACTATTTCGCGTGGCAAGCCTTCGGGCGGCAGTATGCGGACGCGCAAAGCAATGCCGGCAAGGATGGCGGCGCTGGCGGGGCGGCGCCGCCCTATCTGGCGGCCGAAAACTTCGCCGATGTCGCCAAGCGCGCCGAGCGCGTATCCGTGCGCCACGCCAACATGATCGACGTGCTCGAACAGGCGAAACCGGCAAGCTTCGATGCCTACGTGCTGCTCGACGCGCAAGACTGGATGACCGATGCGGTGCTGCTGCGGCTGTGGCAGGCGATCTTGCACAGCGCCAAGCCGGGTGCGCGCGTGATCTTCCGCACGGCTGCCGAAGCCTCGCTGCTGCCGGGGCGCCTGCCCGCCGATTTGCTGGCGCGCTTCGCCTACGACGCCGCCGCCTGCAAGGCCTGGACGCTGCGCGACCGTTCGGCCATCTATGGCGGGTTCCATCTGTATCGTTTGGGCGCGGCCGTCTGATGGCGGCCTCGCTCGATCCGCAGGCGCTGGCGATGGACCGGATGTACCGGCGCCAGCGTTTGATCTACGACGCCACGCGCAAATACTATCTGCTGGGGCGCGACCGCTTGATAGGCGACCTTGCTCCCGGCGACGGTGCGGGCGTGCTCGAAGTGGGCTGCGGGACCGGGCGCAATCTGATTGTCGCGGCAAAGCGCTATCCGCATGCGCGCTTCTGCGGGCTCGATATCAGCCGCGAGATGCTGGATACGGCGGCGGCCAATGTGCGGCGCGCGGGGCTTGAAGGCCGCATCGTGCTGGCCAAGGGCGATGCGGCGGCGTTCGATGCCCAGCGCCTGTTCGGCGTGCGGGCATTCGAGCGCGTGTTTTGCGCCTACACGCTGTCGATGATTCCGCCCTGGCAGGCGGCCTTGGCGCAGGGCGCGCGGCTGGTGGCGCCGAACGGCGCGCTGTTCGTCGTCGATTTCGGACGCATGGACGAACTGCCGCGCTGGTTCCGTCATTTCATGAAAGCGTGGCTGGCGAAGTTCAGCGTGACGCCGCGCGGCTCGCTTGGCGATGCGGTCCAACGGCTCGACGGTTTTCGCGTCGAAACCGCATCGCTCTATCGCGGCTACGCGCAATACGCGGTGGCGCGGCGGCCCTAATTGGAATTGCGGCCGAGCGCTGCGCGGCGGCTTTCGACGAACGCGCCAAGCCCCATGCCGGCGAGCACGGCGAAGCCCACCGTTTGCGCATCGGCCGCCGCTTCGGGCGTCGCGACAAAGGTGGCAACGCACCGCTCCACGCCGAATTTGGCGAGGGCCGGTCCGGCCAGGGCGCTTGCGCGGCCTTTGAGCCATTGCGCGTCGGCGGCAACTTCCTCGATCTGCTGGATCCGGTCCCACGCGATGTCGGACAGGCTGGCATCGATGCCTTCGCGGCGCAAATGCGCGAAGATTTCGGACAGCCGCGCGGGGTTGGCGGCGGCGTCGAGGCTCGAGAAATCCAGGATCAGCCGTTCGCGCGTGCGCGCTGGCAGCGCATCGACCAGCGGCCAGAAAGCGTCCGACTGAGCGAAGCGCGAATGGCAGTGCAGGGCGAGCGGCGCTTCGCGCTGGCGCGTGGCTTCGCTGGCGTCGTGCAGCAACCGATGTTCGACCAGCGTGCTGATGCGCTCGACCAGCCACGGATTGCCCTCGATAGCGCCGCCCGCCAAGGCGCCGATATCGGCCAACGCGACCGCCACTTCGTCGAATACATGCCGGTCGGCGGCGCCGGTCTGCAGCCGATAGGCCGGGATCTGGCGGGTGAGGTTGGATATGTCCATGCCCGAGATCGCGCGCTCTGCATTCATCAAAAGCTGCACGGGCGTCTGCGTTTCGCGCCGTTCGGGCGCCGCACGCATATGCGCGATGTCGGCGGCGAGCCGCTCGCGTTCGCCGGGCAGCAAATAGAGCGCATGCCGCAGCGTGCCGAGCCCCAGGCGCGCAAGGCAATGCGCCAAGTCCGCGCCGATGCCGGAGACCCGCGCGATGTCGTGCGGCCCGACCTGCAGCATGAAGCTGCCCGATGCCACGCGCACAAACCGGTGCGGCGCGGCATCGAGCCGGTCGTCGGCAAATTGGGCCACAAAGCGCGCGAGCCGTTCGGCCTCCTCGGCCGTGGCGTTGGCGAGTTGCAGCAAGGCGGCCGCCCCGCCGGTTTCGAACGTGTCAGTCATTGCTGTCGCTCCAAGAAATCGCGATGAGATTCGAGGCAAGGGCGGCGTCGCCGACCGACAGAGTCAGCCGCACGGGCGCGATGCCGAGCTCTGCCAGCACGCGCGCGACCGAAGCGGCGCGCGCCGCCCCTTCGGGCCAGCCGCCGGTGCCGACAACGGTGCCCGTTGCCGAAACCGTCAAGCGTCGGCCTGTCGCGGCCAAAAGCGGATAGAGCCGCGCCAAGATACGCCGGCCGTCGTCGCCGATCGCGGGGCGGCGATTGTCGAGCAGCGCTTGCGCGTCAATCAAGATCGCAACGCGCCCGTCGCGCCGATCGAGCCTGGCGGCACCCGCAAGCCCGACGCTTTCGAGATACTTGTCGGCCATCGGCACGCCCGAGGGCGCGCGCAGATCGGCAAGCTCGTCGGGGGCCGTCTCGCCCGGCGACGCGGGCGTGGGGCTGGCATCGGGGTCGGCGCGCGGCACCAAGCCCTGCGGGATCGCAATGCCAAGGCGCGGCGCCAAAAATGCCGCGCCCTCGCGCGGGGCGGCCAGGATCAGCGGATCGACGATGGCCGGCATGTCGAGCGGCGGTGCGGCCGGTATTTCGGGCGGGCGCAGCAAGAACACGCTGTCTTCCGGGCGCGGCGATTTTTCGACGATCGCCACGAGCAGCACGAACACCGCGAACAGCAGCGTCATGACGTCGGCATAGCTGATGAGCCAAAGCTCGTCGCCTTCGTCGGCGGCGGGCGCTGGCGGGATTGCCGTGCGCGTCGCGCGTTCGTGCGCGATACGCAAGGCCGGATCGCGTTCGCGCGCAACGGGCCGCTCAAGCATGGCCGACCTCGTCGTGGACGTCCTGCACCATCGCGGCCAGCGCGTCCTGGATGTAGGCAGGCGACTTGCCCACGCGGATCAGCACGATGCCCGCCAGCATCACGTTCAGCATACGCACGCGATGCTGGGTGCGCTGGTCGATCTTGATCGCGACGGGTTTGAAGACCAAGTTCGCGAGCACGACGCCGTAAAAGGTGCCGAGCAAGGCGACCGCCATGCTGCTGCCGATGAAGCGCACGTCGGCCGTGCCGATCTTGCCCATCATCGAGACGAGCCCGATCAGCGTGGCCAAAAACCCGAAGGCCGGCGCGAAACCCGCCAGCGTGCGGTAGAACTTGGCCGGCAGCGCCTCGCGCTCGACGAATTTTTGCACGCGCCAGTTCATCACGTTGAGGATGTCGTCGACCGGCGCGCTGTCCAGGCACATTTGCAGCCCCAAGCGCAGGAACGGGCTTTTGATCGCCGCCATCAGCGCTTCGGCGTCCTGGATATTGTGCCGGTTGGCCGCGCGCGCGAAGGCTGTAAGGTCGGCCAAGTCGCGGTCCATGCCGTTGTCTTCGCGAAACAGCTCGCGCGCGGCCGCGATGGCGCGGCGGATTTCGTCGAGACTGTAGGCCAAAAACGCCGCCACGACCGTGCCGCCGAAAACGACCGCGATGCCGACGACGTCGAGGAAGTTTGCATCCTTGCCTTCGTGCACGATGACGGCGGCAAGCAGTGCCACGGCGCCCACAATGCCGATGACGGTCGATGTTTTCTGGCCCGATTGGCGTTTGGCAGCTGGGTTGGCGAGCAAATTCCGGCGTCCTTAGCAAAAGCGATTGCAAAAGCGAGGCGACGGCACAAATTTGCTTTGCATTTGCCGGGCTTGCATTGAGATGGATCAAAAGCGGATCGAGCGTCGCTAGCGTCGGCAAATCTGCTAGGGTTGCGGGTAGAATTCACGAAGACAGCAGGAATTCGATGGCTCAGATCATTCCGGTGGCGCCGTTCGACTACGTGGTTTTTGGCGGCACGGGCGACCTTGCGACGCGCAAACTTCTGCCGGCCTTGTTCCACCGCGATCTCGACGGGCAGATCCCGGCCGGGGCACGCATCTTTGCGATCTCGCGCACGGCCTACGACGCTGCCGCGTACCGCGCCTTCGCGGCTGCAGCGCTTGGTCCGGCGATCGAGGCGGCCAACGATTCAGGCGGCTGGCAGCGTTTTGCCGCGCGCCTGGAGCACATCACGCTCGACGCGCAAAGCGATGCGGGCTGGGACCAGCTTGCCGCCGCCTTGGGCGCGCAAGAAGGCCGCGTGCGCGTTTTCTATCTTGCGACCTCGCCGCAATTTTACGGTCCCATCGCGCGACGATTGGGGGCGGCGGGGCTGGCGGGGAACGATGCGCGCC
The DNA here is from genome assembly GCA_945901855.1 of Asaia bogorensis. Classification (GTDB taxonomy): domain Bacteria; phylum Pseudomonadota; class Alphaproteobacteria; order CACIAM-22H2; family CACIAM-22H2; genus Tagaea. The sequence goes on from CAMDLT010000026.1 coordinate 34,575, forward strand.
TGGTCGTCGAAAAGCCGATCGGCAGCGATCTTGCCAGTGCCAAGCGCATCAACGACCAGATCGGGGCGGTGTTCGCCGAAAGCCAGATTTACCGCATCGACCATTATCTGGGCAAAGAGGCGGTGCAGAATCTGATCGCGATGCGTTTCGCGAACTCGCTGTTCGAGCCCTTGTGGAATTCGCTGTGGATCGACCATGTCCAGATCACGGTCGCGGAAACCGTCGGGCTCGAAGGGCGGGCAGGCTATTACGACACGGCCGGCGCGGTGCGCGACATGGTGCAGAACCATCTGCTGCAACTCACCTGCCTGGTCGCGATGGAGCCGCCGCAAGACTTGAACGCGGACGCGGTGCGCGACGAGAAGCTCAAAGTGCTGCGCGCCCTCGATCCGCTGGCCGACACTGCGGTCGTGCGCGGGCAGTATGCGGCGGGCGCCATCGCGGGCACGGCCGTGCCGGCCTATGCGACGGAACTTGGTGCGGGCAAAACCAGCCGCACCGAAACGTTCGTCGCGATGCGCGTCGGCATTGCCAATTGGCGCTGGGCGGGCGTGCCGTTCTATTTGCGCACGGGCAAGCGCATGGCGCAAAAGGCGTCGGAAATCGTGGTGCAGTTCAAGCCCGTGCCGCACTCGATTTTCGGCGCGCAGGTGGATCTGCTCGCCAACCGGCTGGTCGTGCGCCTGCAACCCGACGAGGGCATCACGCTGCGCTTGATGACGAAGGAACCGGGCCCCGGCGGCTTCCGGCTGCGCTCGGTGCCGCTCGATTTGAGCTTTGCTGACACGTTTTCGACGCGCTTCCCGGAAGCGTACGAGCGCCTGCTGATGGACGTGGTGCGCGGCAATCCCACGCTGTTCATGCGCCGCGACGAGGTCGAGGCGGCGTGGTCGTGGATTGGCCCTGCGATATCGGCTTGGGAGGGCGGGGGCGAACCGCCGAAAAGCTACGTGGCGGGCGGCTGGGGCCCGGCCGCCGCGACGGCGTTGATCGAACGCGACGGGCGCACCTGGCACGAGGAGCTGGCATGACAGTCCATCGGGTTCTGGGCGAGGTCACCAAACGGATCGTCGAGCGCTCGACGCGCGGGCGCTCGAAATATCTCGACCGCATCGACGCGTATGCGGCACGCGAGCCGCGGCGGTTTGCGCTTGGCTGCGCCAATTTGGCGCACGGTTTTGCCGCGTGCGGCGCCGACGACAAGGCCGCGCTCAAGGGCGCGCCCGTGCCCAATATCGCGATCGTGTCGGCCTACAACGACATGCTGTCGGCGCACCAGCCGCTCGAAACCTATCCCGCGATCTTGAAGGACGCGGTGCGTGCGGCAGGGGCGGTCGCGCAGTTTGCGGGCGGCGTTCCGGCCATGTGCGACGGCGTCACCCAAGGCGCGCCCGGCATGGAATTGTCGCTGTTCAGCCGCGATACGATCGCGCTGTCGACCGCGATCGCGCTCTCGCACGACATGTTCGACGCGTTTTTGTGCCTCGGCGTTTGCGACAAGATCGTGCCGGGGCTGGTGATGGGCGCGCTCAGTTACGGCCATCTGCCATGCCTGTTCGTGCCCGCAGGCCCCATGACATCGGGCCTCGGCAATGCCGAAAAAGCGCGCATCCGCCAGCTCTATGCCGAGGGCAAGGTCGACCGCGCCGCGTTGCTCGAAGCGGAATCGGCCGCCTATCACGGGCCTGGAACCTGCACGTTCTACGGGACCGCCAATTCGAACCAGTTGCTGATGGAAGCGATGGGGCTGCATCTGCCCGGCGCCACGTTCCACAATCCGGGCACGCCGATGCGCGCGGCCTTCACGCGGCTCGCGGGCACGCGCGCGGTCGAGCTTGCGCTTGCCAAGGCGATGCCGGTCGGCCGCATGATCGACGAGCGCTCGTTCGCCAACGCGATCGTGGCGCTGCTGGCGACGGGCGGCTCAACCAACCACACGCTGCATCTGGTCGCGATGGCGCGCGTGGGCGGCATCGAATTGCGGTGGGACGATTTCGACGCGCTGTCGGCAGTCGTGCCGTCGCTGACGCGCATCTATCCCAACGGGTCGGCCGACGTGAACCATTTTGCCGCGGCCGGCGGCATCGGTTTCCTGATCGGCGAATTGCTGGCGGCGGGCCTGCTGCATGGCGACGTCAATACGGTGGCGGGCGAGGGGCTTGGCGCCTACGCCAAGGAAGCCTATCTGCACGGCGGCGCGATCGCGTGGCGCGACGGTCCGGCCGTGAGTGCGGACGAAAACGTGCTGCGCCCCGTGGCGCGCCCGTTTGATGCGCAGGGCGGGCTCAAGACGCTGTCGGGAAATCTTGGGCGCGCGGTCGTGAAAATTTCGGCCGTCGCCGAACGGCATCGCCGCATCGAAGCGCCCGTGCGCGTCTTTGCCAGCCAGAAGGCGGTACAAACCGCCTTCGACAAAGGCGAGCTCGCGGGCGATTTTGTGGCCGTCGTGCGCTTCCAGGGGCCGCGCGCCAACGGCATGCCCGAATTGCACAAGCTCACGCCCGTGCTTGGCCTTTTGCAGGATCGCGGCCAACGCGTGGCGTTGCTCACCGACGGGCGCATGTCGGGCGCATCGGGCAAGGTGCTGGCAGCGATCCACCTGTCGCCCGAGGCTGCGGCCGGCGGCGCCCTTGCCAAACTCGAAGACGGCGACATCGTGGCAATCGATGCGGACGCAGGCACGCTCGACGTGCGCGCGGATCTGAGCGCGCGTTTGCCCGCCGAGTACGAAGCGGCCGCTTCGTCGAGCGGCTACGGGCGCGAACTGTTCGCCGCATTCCGCCAGGTCGTCGGCAGCGCCGAGGACGGGGCAAGCATCGTGCCGCCGCTATGAGCGCCCGCCAATGAGCAAAGCCTTCACGCGCGAAGATGCGCCTGCGGCCGAACGCGACGACGAACCCGGCCTGCCGCCGTTGCCGCCGGGTTCGCGCAATTACATCACGAAGGCCGGCTGGCAGCGTTTGCAAGACGAGCTTCGCCAACTCGGGCGCGTCGAACGGCCCAAAGTGGTCGAGACGGTGTCCTGGGCGGCGGGCAATGGCGACCGTTCGGAGAACGGCGACTACATCTACGGCAAGCGTCGATTGCGCGAGATCGACCGGCGCATCCGCTTTCTGACGAAACGCTTGGAGATCGCCGAGATCGTCGATCCCAAAGCGCAAAAAAACCGCACGCAGGTGTTTTTCGGCGCGCGCGTGACGTTCGTCAACGGACGCGAGGAAGAGCGCACGGTGCGCATCGTGGGCATCGACGAGACCGACAGCGAGCGCGGCGACATCGCGTGGATCGCGCCCGTTGCGCGCGCGTTGCTGCGCTTGCGGGTGGGCGATATTGCGGCCGTGCAAACCCCGCAAGGCCCCGACACGCTCGAAGTGCTGAAGATCGAATATTCGGACGTCTGACGCGCCAGCGCTAAAGCGTCAGTGCGAAAGCGTCCATTCCTGCGTCGCGGGAAAATTGCGCGCGACAAACCGGTAGGTGATCAGCAGCAGAACCTCCAGACGCTTGGAGCGTTTCTGCGCATCCTCGTCCTTCCACTGCTCGACCAGGCGGTCCCACACCATCAGGCGCTGGTGCAGTTCGTCGCGGTTTTTTCGCACAAACGTGACCATCTCGTCGGGCTTGCGCAGCACGTTGGCGATTTCGGCGCACTGCGCGTCGACGTTCTGGAAACTCGTGTTGAACGCGTCGACCGGCGCTTTCATCAAAATCCGCACGCGGTAGATTTCTTCCGACAGCGAGCCCGCGTTTTTGTAGACGCGCGCGGCCGACTGGATGTGCGCGGCAACCTTGCCGACGAACGCGTAGCGGTCGCGCAAACCCTCGATGTACGAAAGCTCGCGCGCGAGCCTGTCGATCACGCCCTGCACGTTGGCGCGTGCACCCAGCGGGCCGTAGCGCTCGGCAAGGATGCCGAAGGCGGCGTCGCGGCGCGACACGAATTTGGGATCTCTTTCGAGGATGGCGGCGCCCGCCTCGGCGGCGGCGCTGGGCAACGGCTCGCCGTCGATCGCCACAAGCGCTGCCAGCATCTGGCCGCGTGCGCGATCGAGATGCTCCGGCCCCACGGTCCACGATGCCGAACCGTCGAGGATTTCGGCCGGGATCGAATCGCCGGGCCGAATTTCGCGCACATGCGCAAGCCCGTTGGCCGCGACATTGAGCAGACGGATGTCGTCCTCGCTCATGTCCTTGAACATCTTCATGAGCGGCGCCAGCGGCAAGAAGGCGCGCACTTCGCCCAGGGGCAAAGACAGGCCCGGCTCGTCGGTATTGGGGTCCTTGGCGAAGAAGCAGTCGGGAATGGCAAAAAGCTTGTGGTCGAAAATGAAATGCGTGCTCTTCGACGCTTCGTCGGGCGGCGGAATTTCTTTGGGAAGGGGCGGCGGCTCGCCAATCTTGAGCGGGTCGGGCGCGTCTGCGGGCTGTTGGTTCATTAGTTTCGATTATTTCACGACGGCATAGGCGCCGACCATAGAATTTTTTCGCAAGACCGACAAACTTTGCCGAAAGGCCGGGACGACGTATCGAAAAAGTCGGTTATCCACAGAAATGTTAACGCATGCGTAAGCATTGGCCCGCTAAAGATTGGATGCATGTCGCATGGTTTGGACATTTTGCATCTGCTTGGCAGCGAACAGCCCTTCGCGATGCTGGCGCGTGCGGTCCGCGACACGCTGGGCGCGCAAACGCCCGACATCTACGACCGGTTGCGCTATGCGATGCGCGCCGAGATGGAAGATCTTGTCCGCGCGGCGATCGCGCATTACCGCGCCCTCTCGCCTGAGACACGCGACGCGATCGCGGTGCAGATGGAACTCTATGCCCAAGCCCAGTCGCTCGCCAATTCGATCGATAATCCGCCTGTCTGGCCGTCCGTTTGGCCACACGACGGCGCCGTCTTTCCGACGTCGGAATTGCAGGCTTTGCTCAACTGACAAGGGATCAGGCCTTGCGGCCTTTTTGGGCTGCCGAAATATTCTGCTGCGACTTGAGCTGGTCTTGCGCAATCCAGCGCGCCATGTCGGCGATTTCTTGGCGTTCAGCGCGCGACAGAGCCTCGAAGGCCGCCTTGGCGATCAGCCAGTCGAGCCCGTCGTCGGTACGCATGGCTTTTTCGACGTCTCAAACAACCGCGTTGTCGGGACCTAATACTGCCGCCATTGCGCGCAAGACGATTTCGTTTTGCATTCCTGTCCGCCAATCAGAAGAATACATTCTATGCCTTGGACGTTTCGATTCGGTCAACTCATCCCGTGGATTTTTCTCCGGCTTTATTGCAAAATGCGAATCGATCCGACGCCGTTTGGACGGCGCCTCGACAACTGGAGACACGTAGGCATGCCCCGTTATAAGACTATAATCTTGAGCTTTGCTGCGGTGCTGGTGCTCGCGGCCTTCGGGTTTTCGGCGGCGCACGCGCAGAGTGTCGGCTGCCGTGTACAGCGCGAGGCCAAATGCGCGGGCGCCAACCTGGAAGGGCGCGACATGCGCGGCGCCAATATGCGCAATGCCGATTTCAAAGGCGCCAAGCTGCGCGGCGCAAATCTGTCGGGCGCGGATCTTGGCGGGGCGGATTTGACCGATGCCGATCTGCGTTTTGCAAATTTGGGTGGTGCGGCGCTGTTCGGGACCAAGATGGTCAATGCCGATCTGACCGGGGCCGGATTGCGCCATGCCGACATTCGCTCCGACACCGACATTTCGAACGCCGTGATGCCCGACGGCAAACGCTGCCAGAACCCGTCGGTGGGGGACTGTAAGAACCCGGCGCCGGTGCCGCCCGGCAAGCAGCCGTTGCGCTAGATCGGAGGATTTTTGGAAAACGCCGACCCTGACGCTTCCCTGTCCGGCGCCGCGACGATCGACGCGCTCGAGGCGGATGTCGCGCGACTGACGCGCGAACTTGCGCGCGAGCGTGCGTTGCTGCGCGCCGTGCTCGACAATATGGACGAAGGGGTTGTCGTCTCGGACGCGGGATTTCGCGTGATCGCCTACAATCAGCGATTCGTCGAATACTACGCGGTGCCGGAATCGGTCACCAAGGCCGCCGACCCGCAGAGCGAAATGGCGCGCTTTCTGGTGACGCGCGGCGCGCTCGACGTGCAGGCGGCGTTCCGCACATGGCGCTTGGGCGTGCAGGGGCCGGGCTTCGAAGTCTCGCGGCCCGACGGGCGCGTGCTGGAAGTGCATTCCAACGCGCTGCCCGAAGGCGGGTTCGTGTCGACCTACATGGACGTGACCGACCGCAAGCGCGTGCAGGCCGAACTCGTGCGCATGCGCCATGTGGCGGAAGCCGCCAACGAGGCCAAATCGCGCTTCCTGGCGGCCATGAGCCACGAAATTCGCACGCCGATGAACGGCGTCATCGCGATGATCGAGCTTTTGTCCGACACCGGCCTCGACGCCGAGCAATCCTCAATGCTCGACGTGGTGCGCGACAGCGCGTCGTCGCTGCTGACGATCATCGACGACATTCTAGATTTCTCGAAAATCGAGGCCGGGCGGCTCGATCTCGAGCGCATCGATCTGTCGCTGCGCGCGATCGTGGAAAGCGTGGTCGAAACGCTGGCCCCGCAGGCACGGCGAAAAAACCTGGCGCTCGTATGTTTCGTCGATCCGGCGCTGCCCGCTTCGATCAAGGGCGACCCCGTGCGGCTGCGCCAGATCTTGTTCAATCTGATCGGCAACGCGATCAAATTCACCGACCGCGGCCAAGTTTTTGTGACCGCAGCCCCCGTCGAAGATTCCGATCAAGCGGGGCCGCGCGTGCGCGTCGCCGTGCGCGACACCGGCATCGGCATGGATGCGGCGGCGCAAGCGCGGCTGTTCAAGCCGTTCAGCCAGGCCGACAGTTCGACCAACCGGCGCTATGGCGGCACGGGGCTGGGTCTGTCGATCTGCAAACGGCTCGTCGATCTGATGGGCGGCAAGATCGAGGTTGCCAGCGCGCCCGATGCGGGTGCGGAATTTGCGTTCGAGCTCGGCATCGAACCGGGGGATGCGGACGGTCCAGCGATGCCGATGCTGGCGGGCAAGCGCGTGGCGCTGGTGGCGCGCGCGTCGACGGCGCGCGATGCGATGGCGCACTATCTGCGCCATGCGGGCGCGACGGTTGCCGTCGTCGAAGCTGCGCACGACGCGCTCGATCTGCTCGAACAGGCGGTCGAACGCGGCGAGCCGTTCGATGCCGCCGTGGTGGCGTTCGTGCTGCCGGGCATCGACGGGCTGGTGTTGGGCGAAACCATTCGCGGCACGCCGGTGCTGTTCCAAACGCGCCTCGTGCTGGCGAGCGATGCCGACGTGCCGGATTTGCGCAAGCGCGCGCTGGAACGCGGGTTCGATGCCTATCTGCTCAATCCGGTGCGGCGCGACACGCTGGTGCGCGCGGTGTCGGGCGAGGCAGCACAGCCCTTGCGACGCGCGGCGGCGGCGGCATCGGCGCGCCCGGCCACGCGTTTCAAAATTCTGGTCGCCGAAGACAATGCGACCAACCGCGCCGTGCTGACGCGCCAGCTTGCCAAGCTTGGCTATGCGATCGAGGTTGCCAATGACGGCCAGGCCGCCTTCGCGCGCTGGCAGCAAGGCGGCATCGACGCGATCTTGACCGACTGCCACATGCCCGTGTGCGACGGCTTCGAACTTGCGGGCCTGGTGCGCGCCGAGGAACTGGCCAAGCGGCAGACGCGCACGCCCGTATTGGCCCTGACCGCCAATGCGCAGGCGGGCGAGGCCGCACGCGCGCTGGCGGCGGGCATGGACGATTTTATCTCGAAGCCCGTCACGCTCGCGGCGCTGGACGGCGCGTTGGCGCGCGCGTTCGGGCGCGTGGAAATCAAGGCGCGCGACGACGATGCGGCAGCCGCGCCCGGCGGGGCGGTCGATGCAAGCGCGTTGGCGCTGCTTTACGCCGACGCCGCTGCCGACCGCGACCGGGTCGTCGACCTGTTTGCCGAAGGCGGCCGCCAGATGATCGCGGCCCTGCAGGCGGCCTTGCAGGCAAACGACGCAACCGCAGCGGCCGAAGCGGCCCATGCGCTGACCGGCGCCGCACGTTCGATCGGCACGCTCGGCGTCGGCGATATGGCCAGCAAAATCGAAGACTGCGCGTTGCGCGGCGATGTTGCGGGCGCCGGCGCGGGGCTTGGCGTTTTGGCGCAAAATTTTGACAATGCGTGCGACCAGTTGCGCGAGGCCTTGCGCGCCCGCGTGCCGTTCGCCCAAACGCAGGAACCTTTCGAATGAGCAACGCGCGCTACGAAAAACTCGGCGCTTTGATTGTCGACGACCAGGCGGTCGTTCGCGCCATGATGGGCCGCATGCTGGCACAACTGGGTTTCGGTTTTGTCGAGGAGGCGCGCGACGGCGCCCAGGCACTGGCGATGATCGACAAGGCCACGCGCCTGCCAAGCGTGGTGCTGTGCGACATCGGCATGAAACCCATCGACGGCATGGCGTTTTTGGAAACCCTGCGCGCGCGGCCCGAAATTCACATTTCGCGCATTCCGGTCGTTCTGCTGACGGCAACCGCGACGGGCGAAATGGCCGAACGCGCGCGCGCCCTGCGCGCCAATGGCTACATCGTCAAACCCGTGACGCCGGAAGTGCTGGCGCTGCGCGTGGAGCGCGCTTTGGCGCGTTGACCGCGATCGGGCCAAGACCGCAAGCGCCTGTAGCGCGCGATGCGCCTATGTTTCGACGTCGAGAACGTGACCGCCCGGACGGCGTTTGCCATTTGCGCGAGGCTTGCTGGTCTCGTCGTCGGTCGAGATGTTGGTTTTGCTCGCGCGCTGCGAGGATTGGGGGCGCGTATTTGAGCCGACCGGTTTGACGCCTACACCCGCCGCGAGCGCAGCAAAGGTTTCCCGCGCCTTTAGGGGTGCCTGCGGGTGCGCCTGAGGGTGCGCTTGTGCGTGGTGACCGGTTGCAGGCACCGGCACAACGGGCTGGGCTGGCATAATCGGCATGGAACAAGGATAGCACGACCAATAAATTACATAAGAATATTCATTTAAATAATTGATTTATTTAGCGTCCCACGACGATCTCGAACTCCATGACGGCTGAAGGGCCGCTTGCGAAAATGGCTTCGATCCGCACGCGCCGGCCATCGCGTTCGACCGGCACGACGGCCGTAAAGCTGCCGTCGCGGTTGGCGACGACTTGTGCGTCGGCGATGCGCACCTCGCGGAAATTGCCGTCGCCGCGCACGCGGCCAACGATGCTCACAAAGCCGGGTTCGGGCACCGTCATGCGTCGGCCAACGCGCCCGGTATCCCAGGTCGGAAACGACAGCGTAATTTCACGGGGGGCACGCGGCGCCGTTGCGCTGCCGGGCGAAGCCGTTTGCAAGGGCCCGATATCGCTGGCTGCGATATAGCCGATGGTGCCTTGCGGGGTGGCGACGAGGCTCCAGCCCGCCCTGGCGGCGTCGGCGAGTTTGACGAGCGCTTGGCGGGACGGCAGTTGGGCGATCGGGGCGGCGTTGGCATCGGGGGCGGCGCGCAGGCGGGTAACGCTGCGCGTTTGCAAATCGGGCGAAAATCCGCGCATGGCGATCTGGCCGCCGATTGCGGCAGGCGTAGCCGGCGCTGCCGCAGCAGCCGTCGCACGCGTGGTGCCGCGCGCGGCAAGCTCGCCTTCCACGCGCCGAATGCGATCGATCAGCACGATGTTTTCGAGACGCAATTTTTCGATCTCGGGAACGATGAAGGGGCCGTCGATCTCGTCGAGGCGCGCGCGCGCGGCAACCAGGGCCGCGCGCAAGGCTGCAACCGATTCCGGCAGGCGGCCGTCAAGCTCGAGCGCGAAGGCCGAAAAGACCAGCGTGCCGACAAGTTTGCCGTCGGCGATTTGGGCGTCCAGGCGGACGCGCGCGTTGGGATTTTCAGGATCGAGCGTTTCGCCCGTCAGCCGGTCGCCCGCAAGCGCCACGTTGCGAAACAGAATGTCGCGCGGGCGGATATGCACGACGAGCCCGTCGCCTTCGCGCCGGATATCCCAAACGGCGCGCGGGTTGCCGATCTGCACGCGTGCGGCAGCGCCAAAGATCGGGATCGCAGCCAACCCCGTGCTCACCGGCGGGCCGCGCTCGGCGACCAGCCAAAATCCGGTTGGATCGACCAAGACGTCGCCGTTCTCTTGGGCATGGACAAGATGGGCGCCCGCCGGCGCGATCGCCAGCAGCAACGCCGCCAGCGCGGCGCGCGCGAACTTCATTCGGCCGACATGTCGCGGCAAGCCAGGATCACAAAACCCTGTTCTTGCGGATAGCGCTGGCGGATGCGCGTCATGGCTTCTTTTTCGGTCGGCGCCACGATTTCGATGAAATGCTGGTTCGCCCACTCTTCTTTGTAATGCTTGTGCTGCTCGCCGCGCGCAATGGCCGCGCGCACATGCTCGTTATAGACGGCGATCTCGAATTTGCTGCGTTTGAACATTTTGCCAGCCGAACTTCAGAGGACAGACTTTGCGTTTCTGGCTAGCATAAACCAGAGCCAGGAAGCAATTTGCAACGCAATGACCAGCGCGAACGCGGTACCGTGTCCCGCGTCGTTGTTGCCAAGTCCCGCCAGGATAGCGCCGATCCCGGCTTGGAAAACAAAGGCGCTGCCGAAGACGAACAAATTGAGCGTGGCATTGACCCGCCCCGCCAAGGCGGCCGGAAAACTTTGCGTCAGTGCGGCATAGCCCAAAATCGTGCCGCAGCCCAAGAATCCGAACAGGCCCCATTGCAGGTAGGGCCCGCCTTGCGCCATCCCCAGTGCCAGCGGCACTTGGGCCAGCACAAACAGCGCGCCGTATATGCCAAAAACCCGTTGCGTCGCGAGCGCGTAGCGGCGGTTGAGCCAATCGGCCAGCGCCCCCAGCAACGGATAGCCAAACGCCATGGCGCCCGTCACGATCGCCATGCCGAGCGCGACCTCGCCGCGCGCAAGACCTTGCGTGTCGCGCATGTGCGGCCCCGCCCACAAGGTTTGATAGGCGAGAAACGTCGCATGCGTCGCGACCGTCAGCGGCGCGATGCGCCAAAAAACGGCGCTGCGAAGCACCAAGCCAACGCCTGCAAACTGGGCGCGCAAGGTGTCCTTCGCCAGCGGTCTGCCGGGGGCCGGATGCCGCGGCTCGGGGGCGGCGATCCAAATCGCCGCCGCTGTCGCCGCCGCCAGCGCCGCCATGCCCGCAACCACGACGCGCCAGTCGACCATCGTCAGCAGCCAGTCGACCGGCAAGGTTGCGCTGGCAGCGCCAAGCCCGCCAAAACCGAGCAGCAAGCCTTTGGCCAGCGGCAATCGTTCGATCGGCCAGAACATCGTGTTGGCCTTGAATGCAGCCATCAAACATGCCGAAACGCCCAACCCGATCAGCGCGCGCCCGATCGCCAGTTGCGGGATCGTTTGCGCCAGCGCAAAGACGACCGCGCCCGCAACCGCGAATAGCAGCATCGTCGCTTCGGTTCGCCGCGGTCCCCAGCGGTCGAGTGCCACGCCCAGCGGCACCTGCGCCAGCGCAAATGCCGCAAAATAGGCCGATGTGATCGTGCCGAACGCGGCCGCTTGCAAACTTAGTTCGGCCGACAGATCGGGGCCGATCGCCGCATTGACGGTGCGAAACGCGTAGGACAGGAAATAGCCGGCCGCAAACGGCAGGAAACAGCGCGCGATGCGCGCCGCGAAACTCAAATCGGATGACATTGCACTAGCCCGCTTCGAACAGTCTGCGACCGTCGGCGGTCAGTTTGCACACCAGCCAGTCCGGTTTGAGCGGATTGGCGTACCAAGGTTCGCACCAACCTTTGTCGAGGCACGCTTTGACCGTGCGCGGATCGACCGCGCGCCCCTCCGGCCCGAACATCGGCAGTTTGCCGCCGGGCTGGCCAAGGCCGCGCGCGAGCCAGGCGCGCTGCAAAGCGGTCGGCATGCCGGGCGACGGCGGCAAGCCTTTCGGGCGCGCATCGCCCGCATTTTTTGCGGCAGGCGGTTCGTCGAATCCAGAGACGCGGCGGGACGGGAACGGGATCGGGGCTGAGGTCATGGAACTTTCTGCTCGCGGCTGCACGACATTATGGCAAAAACTGTATCCCAAAAGCGCTTTGCGTGCAAAAGGATGCGCGCGTTTGGCGCGGCAACGGCGTTTCCAAGCGGGCTTCGCGGCGCGATTCGGGCGTTCCGTACTTTTTTGGTACTCCTCTTCTGGTTGCAGCATTTGCGCGAATTTCGCTTTACGCAAAAGATTGCAAGGTGTAATATCGCTGGTATTAGAATTGTTGCCGCGAACCGCCGCAACGGGTACTACAATCGTTATCCAAAATTGTTGTGTTCGGGAGACAATTGGCGCTACAAAACTACCGACTGTCGCTCGAGTCACTTTCAAGGAGTAGAGAAAAAATGGCCGCATCCGATTCCGCCCGCGTCAAGGCCAAGCGCCGCAAGTCGCGCACCGAAACGCGCCGTACGACTCCCGTCGACGTGCAGGTGGGTCGCAACGTTCGTCGTCGCCGCATCCAGCTCGGCATGTCCCAGACTGCGCTGGCGGATGCGTGCGGTATCACGTTCCAGCAGATCCAAAAGTACGAAAACGGCGCCAACCGCGTCTCGGCTTCGCGTCTGTGGCAGTTTGCCGCAGTGCTGGGCGTGGCGGTGGTTTATTTCTTCGACGGCCTGGGTTCGCCCAAGTCCGAAGTAAAGGCGCCGAACCCGACGAAGATGGAACGCAAGATCGACGACGATACCGCCAAGATCGCGCGCAAGATCGCCTCGATCACCGACGAGAAGCTCAAGAAGCGTCTCAAGACCATGCTGGCCGCGCTCGCGACCAAGTAGTCTCGATCCGGACGTCTTGGAAGCGCGCGTCAGGCCGAGGCCTTGGCGCGCGCTTCTTCTATTTCCAGCATGTCGAAATCGCGCCGCGCGATAAAATGTTCGACATACCCGCGCGGGGACGACATCAGCATGAAGCGCGTTTTGCCGCGCTGGACGCAAGCCTCGGCGCTCGCGAACCCGTAGATGTCATGGGCGCGCGAAAACGGCCGTTCGCGATTTTCGACATAGGCGATATGCGGCTCGGCGATGCCGACCAGCGCCGTCCAGTGCCAGTTCGCCGCCGCATAGAGATAGGTGAGCCGCACCAGCGCCGACGTGGCGCCGCGAAAGCCGCTGAAATTCGACGTGGCGCCGGTCCAGGCGATATGGACATGTTCGAGACGCGCGGCGAGCGGCGCTGTCACCACGCACGGCTCGTTGGTTGCCGCCGCCCGGTCCGCGCCATACCAGAATTCCTGGCGCTCCATCGACGCGGCGAGCGAGCAGGACAGCCATACAAGACGGATGCCGCAGCTCGCCACCGGCACCCCGTCTTTGGCCGCATAGACGATCATCGTCTGGCCTTCGCCGGACCCGTGATAGCGCGGGTCGAAAACGGGCGAAAGCGACATTTTATTATTGTTTTCTTCCGTATAGGTAGCATAGTCGGGCAAACTGAATCCGCCCATGGCCTCGAAGCCGGCGCGCCGCAAAGCGCCGACCAAGCGCACCGCTTTCATGGCCGCGTCCTTGCGGGCCGCGGCGGGAAGCGCGTTGCTCGAAAATAGGTCGAGATACGGAAATATATTCATGTCTCCGATGCCTCCGGTTCCCAGGACGTGGTGACGACGACGTTCGAGTTGGGGTCGCGCATGGCCATGCGCCAATAGTCGCGCCGCTTGTTTTGGATCACGACATCGAGGCGATGCAATGTGGGCGCGTCTGTTTTGTGGGCCGCGACAACATGGCGGTCGACAAGCGCGGCATAGTCGCGCTCGGTCGGCCGGTCGAGAACGCGCCGCCCGACATAGCGCGCCGTCGGCAGTTTGTTGGCCCCGCCGATATGCAGCGACAGCGCCTCGCCGTCGACGACGGAATAGATGTTCGAGTGGCTGAGCCGCTCGGCCTGCGCGACCGCGACAAGCGGCGATGCGCCGTCTTTGAGGTGGCCGAGGATCGGCACGAAGCGTTGCGGGACGCGCGAAATGCGGTGCTGCTCGACGCGCCAATCCTTCAACGGGATCGCCGATGCTGCCAGAATTCGGCGATCGAGCGCCGCGACCGCTTCGTGGAAGGTCTCGCAATCCGCCTCGTCGTTGGTGGGCATGCTCGGTTCGCCTGCGTTTCGCACCACCTTGCGCGCGGCGGTTTGCTCGGACATCAGCCAGTCGCGCGCCGCAACCAGCGTGGCGCGCGAAACCTGCTCCGCCTCGTAGGCGATGCGCACGACACCCACCGCATCCCGCGAGACGCAGGCATAGCCAAGATTGCGCAGCGCGAATGCGACGATGTCCTCGCCGCCGTGATCGAGGTCCAGCATCGAATAGAGCGCGCGCCGGAAATCGCAATTGGGTACCGCGATCGCGTGGCCCTTGTCGTCGATCCAAAATGCGACCGCCGTCAAGTGGCCGTTGCCGTTTTCTATGCGGTCGAGCTGGGCTTTGATCGTCTGCAGCATCGCGAGCGGGTCGTTTTCGCGCTCGCCTGCGTTGATCTCGAAGACTTCCTGCAAAAACCGCGTGCGATCTTCGGGCTGCCCGCTTTGCGCGGCAAGTGCTGCGGCGATCGCTTCGACGTCGCGCGCATCCAATTTGGATGTATGGCCCTGGAAGATGCGCTGCACCGTATCCGGATGCCGATTGCACATGTTTGCGGCCGCCTTGAACGAAATGCGGCGGCGCTCCAAGGCTGCGCGCAAATTGGCAACCAGATTGAAAGGGGGGAGGTATCTAGCGGGCATAAATGCACCCTCGGACCGGTGGAAGTGCGGGTTGGCACTGCGTTTGTATTCAATGTACCCGAATCCTCCGGACAAGGAACCGCTCTTATGGCCCTGAACCTTTCGCTGCGTGCTTTTCGATCCAGAACGGGTCATGGGGGCCTGGGGGAAGAGGACGTATTTTCGCGCGAAATCAACAAGAAGCCGGGTTCCAATGGAAGCGCGAAGGGCGCGCGCCGCCGTTCTTTGGATGGGCTTTTTCCGCACGGACTTCAACCAAAGACCACAGGCCGCAAGCGCGGACGCAAATTCGACTACCAATGTATTGAAATTCCGCCGCGGTCGATTTGGATCGGCGCGCGCCGCACGTCGATCCGCCTGGAACCCGAATTTTGGGACGCGCTGGACGAGATCGCGGGCATCGAGCGCACCGACGTGTCCGGCGTGCTGCTGGAAATCGAGCGACTCCACGGCCGCAGCCGTTTCGCATCGAAGGTGCGCGTGGCTATCTTGGGCTATTTCCGACCCGAGGAGATCGCCCCGGCCAAGCGCGCCAAACGCGCCTGACGGGTACCCGGTTCGCGTGCCGCGGCGTTGCGTGAACGGGCCGCAAAACTGAATTGGAGGACTACTTTTGTAAGCGCCAAGCTGGTTGGCGCGACGGGTTTTGCATGCCGGATCTCGCCATTGGCGGGGCAGGCAGGGCAGTTTTGCGGCCGAGTCGCCCGCCGGGCTTGTCTTGGGACAATTGCACGCTTGTCGGACGGCAAATGTCGTCGCATGCTGGGCTTATGACACGCTATCCGCCTTCGCACGGTCTGGCCCAGGCATTTTCGAATGTCGGGCACGCCTATTCGCACATGGTCACGCTGTTGTTTCCGACCGTCGTGCTGGCGCTCGAAGACGTGTGGTCGATGAGCTACGGCGAATTGATCGCGCTGATGCTGGTCGGGCAAATTCTGTTTGGCGTTGCGGCGTTGCCTGCGGGTTGGCTTGGCGACCGGTGGTCGGCGGTCGGCATGATGGTTGTGTATTTTCTGGGCACCGGGCTTGCGGCGTTTTTGACCGGGTTTGCGCAAGGACCGTTCCAGATTGCGGCCGGGCTTGCGGCGATCGGGCTGTTTGCGTCGATCTACCATCCGGTCGGCATGGCGTGGTTGGTGCGCACGGCCAAAGACCGCGGCAAGGCGCTGGGCGTCAACGGCGTTTACGGCGCGCTCGGCATCGCGGCGGCGCCGTTGGCCGCCGGTTTGCTGATCGATTGGATATCGTGGCGCGCGGCGTTTTTTGTGCCGGGCCTTGCGGCGATCGCCATCGGCCTTGGCCTTGCCGTGTGCTGGGCGCAGGGGCGCGTCGTCGATACGCAGGCCGATGTGCGGCCCGTCGCCGAGCCCGCGCGCGGCGATGCCGTGCGCGCGTTCGTGCTGATGTCGTTCACCATGACGCTGGTCGGGCTGATCGGCTCGACCTTCATGGTCATGCTGCCGAAACTGTTCGACGACCGGCTGCGCGACATCACGTCGGGCGGCGCTTTGGGGACGGGCGCGCTGGTCACGATCGTCTATCTGGTCGCGGCATCGGCGCAGTATTTTGGCGGCCGTTTGGCCGACCGTTTCGCGATGAAGCGCGTCTATGTCGCGGCCTTTGCGATTCAAGCGCCAGTGCTGTTTGCCGCCGCGTTCCTCGATTCCTGGCCGCTGCTTGCCCTCGCCGTCGCCATGGTGTTCGTCAATGTGGGCGCGCTGCCGTCCGAAAACGGCATGCTGGCCTATTTCACGCCCGGCAAATGGCGCGGCACCGCGTACGGCGCCAAATTCGTGCTGGCGCTCGGCGTTGCTGCGGCCTGCGTGCCGCTGATCGGGCAGATCTACGACCGCACGGGCAGTTTCTTCTGGTTGTTTATTTTGCTTTCGGCGAGCGCTGCGTTGGTGGTCGTCATCGGCGCGTTTTTGCCGACCGACCGCAAGGCGTCGCCGTTGCAGCCGGCGCCTGGCGGCGAACCGGCGCGCGCGGTCGCCGCCGAATAGCCCTCAAACCTGCGCCAGCGCGCGGTCCAAATCGCGGATCAGATCGTCGACTCCTTCGATGCCGACCGACAGGCGGAGCGTGTCGGGTCCGGCTCCGGCTGCGATCTGCTGGGCTTGCGTCAACTGGCGATGCGTGGTCGAGGCCGGGTGGATGATCAGCGAGCGCGTGTCGCCGACATTGGCAAGATGGCTGAACAGTTCGACCGCCTCGACAATTTTGACGCCGGCTTCGTAGCCGCCTTTGACCCCGAAGGTGAACACGGCACCTGGCCCTTGCGGCAGGTATTTTTTGGCAAGGGCATGGTAGGGACTGGATTTTAGCCCGGCATACGAAACCCACGCCACGGCCGGGTGGCGCGCGAGATATTCGGCGACGGCCTGCGCGTTGGCGACGTGGCGGGCCATTCGCAGATGCAGCGTCTCGATGCCCGTGATCGT
The DNA here is from genome assembly GCA_945901855.1 of Asaia bogorensis. Classification (GTDB taxonomy): domain Bacteria; phylum Pseudomonadota; class Alphaproteobacteria; order CACIAM-22H2; family CACIAM-22H2; genus Tagaea. Next base: position 51,779 of record CAMDLT010000026.1, read on the forward strand.
CAAGAACGCGTTGAGCGGCGCCATCGTGGGCCCAAGGTCGCGCAAGCCCACGGCGCGCGTTTTCATCGAATAGCCGAAATCGCCGAACGTCTCGGCGAATTTGAGCCCGTGATAGGCGGGGTCGGGTTCCGTCAGCGACGGGAATTTGCCTTTGGCGGCGAACCAATCGAACTTGCCGCTTTCGATGACCGCCCCGCCCATCGCGTTGCCGTGTCCTGCCAGAAACTTTGTGGTCGAGTGCAGAACGATGTCGGCCCCCCACTCGAACGGGCGGCACAAAAAGGGCGTGGCGAGCGTGTTGTCGACCATCAGCGGGATATGGTTGGCCTTGGCGATCGCGGCGATGGGCTCGAGATCGACGACCGAGCCGCCCGGATTGGCGAGCGCTTCGCAGAATATCGCCTTGGTTTTCGGCGTCATCGCGCGCGCGAAATTCTGCGGATCGGCCGGATCGACGAAATGGCAGATCCAGCCGAATTTTTTGAACGCGTGGGCGAATTGCGTGATCGATCCGCCATAGAGGTTGCGGCTCGCCAAAAATTCGTCGCCCGGCTCCATGATCGAAAAGAACGCGAGCAACTGGGCGGCATGGCCCGATGCGGCGCACACGGCCGCGCGTCCGCCTTCGAGGCTCGCGAGCCGTTCTTCGAGCACCGCCACGGTCGGGTTCGTCAGGCGCGAATAGATGTAGCCGAAGGTCTGCAGATTGAAGAGCGACGCGGCATGGTCGACGTCGTCGAACACGTAGGCCGTGGTCTGGTAGATCGGCGTGCTGCGCGCGCCCGTGGTGGGGTCGGGAGCCGCCCCCGCATGGACGGCACGGGTCGCAAAATCGAACGGATCGTTGGCCATGGACCTGCCTCTGTCAGAAAAAAGAGGCGGCATGGTGCCGCAAGTGCAAGCGCTTGGAAAGCCCTAGCGCGGCGCGCAGTGCGCAGGTTGCGCAAGAGCGGCGCGCAGGCGCCGCCACAGGCTGTCGAACAGCGCGCCCGCGGCTTCGGCGCGCAAGCGGCGCGCGTTGGCGGTATGGAAGGCGATGATATCGGGGGAAGGCATGCGGCGCTCCTTGGCTGGCGGTTGAAACGAGCCGCAGATTGGCCGCGATCTTCGCTGGCGATAATCGGGCCAATTGGACTATCGTTTATGAAATTCAGTCACGAATGGGAGAGACGGTGGATTCGGCGGGCGAAATGGCGGCATTTGTCGAGGCGGCCAAACGCGCGAGTTTCTCGGACGCCGCGCGCGCGCTAAAACTCACGCCGTCGGCGCTCTCGAAACTGGTGTCGCGGCTGGAAACGCGGCTTGGCGTGCGGCTGATGCAGCGCACCACGCGCCGCGTGACGCTGACGCCCGAGGGCGACGCGTTTTTCCGCCGGGCCGAGCGCATCTTGGGCGACATTCGCGAGGCGGAAAACGAAGCCGCGTCGTTTCGCGAGCGGCCGCGCGGGTTGCTGCGCGTCAATGTTGGCAATTCCTTTGGCATCCACCAATTGGCCCCGGCGCTGCCCGCATTTTTGGCGCGCTATCCCGATATAAAAATCGAGCTGGCTTTTGCCGACGCGCATGTCGATTTGATCGCCAGCGGCGCGGATCTGGCGGTGCGCATCGGGCCGGTGCGCGACGACCGACTGATCGTGCGCCAGATCGCCGAAGGCCATCGCATGATCTGCGCGTCGCCTGCGTATCTTGCGCGCCGCGGCATGCCCAAACGGCCCGACGATCTGCGCCACCACGATTGCATCGCGCTGGCGGGCATGGCGTCGCTCAATCGGTGGCCGTTTCGCGACGGCGCGATCGCAGTTACGGGGCCGGTCGCGTCGGACAGCGCCAGCGGCGTGCATGAATTGGGCTTGTGCGGTCTTGGCCTTATTCGCCTGTCCGACTTCGCGCTTGCGGGCGACGTGCGCGACGGGCGCCTTGTGCCGGTGCTCGAGGATTGGCACGCAAGCGAGAGCGTGCCGATTTCGGCGATCTATCCCGTCGGCCGCCATCGCGTGCCCAAGACGGCCGCCTTCGTCGCGTTTTTGCAGCAGCGTTTTGGGCATCGGCCGTGGCGGCTCGACGGCCAAAAGGACGCGCGATGACCCGCAGTTTGCGCCCGCTGGGATCGAGCGCCCTGTGTCATCTGGCGCGCGAAGCGCGCGTGGCATCCCCGTGACGGCTCCAGTTTCGGCTCCAGACGCGAACCAGCTTGCCGCCGACAACGTCAAGGCGGCGGGCGCCATTACGCTTGCTTCGGCCGTGTTCGTGTTCAACGACGCGATCATGAAATACGTTGCCGAGAGCATTTCGATGATGCAGGCGATGTCGGTGCGCGGCTGGATCGTTACGGTGGTGTTCGCGATCGCTGCCTGGGTGCGCGGCGATTTCGCCCGCGTCGGCATGCTCAAAAGTCGGCTCGTTTGGGCGCGCGCGGGCCTCGAGACGACGGGCTCGCTCGCTTTCATGTCGGCGCTGCCGCATGTGCCGCTTGCGATCGCGACAGCGCTTGTGCTGTCGACGCCGCTGCTGCTGATCCCGCTGTCGGCGATTTTTCTGGGCCAGTCGATCGGCCTCCGGCGCACGCTCGCGGTGGCCGTCGGGTTCTCGGGCGTGCTGCTCGTCGTGCGGCCCAGCGCGGAGGGTGTCGATATCTGGCTCGCCTTGGTCGCGGTTTCGGCGATTTTTTTCGCCCTGCGCGACGTCGCCACGCGCCGTCTGCCGCCGCAGTTGCCGGCTTTGCTGATCGCGCTCGTGATGGCGCTGACGGTCACGCTTGCGACCACGGCACTGGCGCTGTGGCAGGGCTGGCAGCCGATGGGGACGGGCGAGTATGTCGGCGTTTTGGCCGCAGCTTTGTTCGTTGGAACGGGCTACATGCTGATGGTGCGCGCCATGCGGATCGGCGAGATCGCGCTTACCGGCAGTTTCCGCTATTCGGCGATTCCGTTCGGCGTGGGGTTGGGTTGGCTCGTGTGGGGCGAGTTTCCCGACCTTGTCGCGTGGTGCGGCATCGCGCTCATTCTGGGGTCGGGCATCTATGCGCTGCACCGCGAACGCATGCGCACGCGCCTCAGCGCCACAGCCCGCGTGCCGCCAGCCAGCGATTGACGATTTCGGCGATCTCGGCGTTGTTTTTGTCCATCATCAGCAGATGGCTGTTGCCGACGATTCCAAGTTGCGGCAGATCCACGGCTTCGGCCGTGCCGCCCGCCGCGCGGATGGCCTCCAGATAGCGCATGCCGTTGCCCTTGATCGCGGGCCAGCGCGCGTCCTGATCGATGAAATCGCCGTACAGCGCCAGCACGGGGATGTCTTTGAGCGTTTCGACCTTGGCAAGATCGCCGAAGCCCGCGGGTTCGAGGGCGACGATCGCGCGGATTTTTTCCGGCACGGTTTCGGCAGCGCGAAAGGCGAACTGCGTGCCTTGCGCGTGCGCGACCAGCACGCACGGGCACACGCGTTCGACCATCGCGACATAGGCGGCGAGCACGGCCGCATCGGTGGTGATCCAGCGCGGAACCATCTGCTTTGCGAACGCGTCGTAGGCGTCGACGGGAAACTTCGAACCTTCAAGAACCTCATTGCGCGCGTAGGTGCCCGGGCCGCCGCCGATGCGGAAACGCTCGAACGGTTCGGGCTTGGCCAGGAATACCGGCTCGCCCGCAAAGATCGCCGGCGATTGGGCAAACCCGGCGCGCCCGCGCTCGACCGCATCGGCGTTGTAAACCGGCCAGCCGCGGCGCAAAAAGAAATTGAGCCAGCCTTCGCGACCGTCGGGCGTGGTCTCGAAAGCGACGCCCGTCATGCCGCCGCCATGCATCAGCAAAAGCGGCGCCTCGGCGCGAACGGTGGCGGGAATGAAATATTGCGCATAGGCGTGCTCGACCGCAAACACGCCGTTGGGATCGACGCGCGCCAGCGGTGCCCCCGGCGCGATCTGCACCTCGCGCAGCGGTTGGCCTGCAATCGTGGCATCGCGCCCGCCGACATGGAACGAGCCCATCGCCGCCAGGCGGATCGGTCCGCTCGGATCGACCGGCAGACCGGTCGCGCTGTCGCTGCCGCCGCCGCCGCCGCCGCAAGCGGCCAGAAGCATCGCCGCAAGTACAATCAGATGGCGCAAGACAATCTCCCTTGGTTCAGCCGCGCTGCAGCGGCTCGTCGAGCGCATCGCCCCACACGACGCGCAGTTCGTCCTGGCGCGTTTGCAGCCGCGCGAAATTGTCGCCTTGGCCGCGCGCTTGGACGATCTGGACGATCGTGGGGCTCGCAAACGCAACCGCCAGCCCGAAAGCGGCGCACAGGATCGGCACGATCCAAGCCGACGCTTCCCCGACCGGGTTGCGCGTGGGGTCGAGCAGTCCTGCCAGCATCACGGGGCCTGCGGCGGCGAACGTCATGGTGCCGCAGGCCAGCGACATAAATCGGCCGCGGCTGCTTTCCAGCATCGCGATGGCGCCCACCGGCGCGAACACGCCGATGACGTAGATCAGCATCGCCGGGCGAAAAATCACCACCCCCACGAGCAGCAGCGAAATCGCCAAGATGGCCATCACGATGTAGATCGTCGTCAGTCGCATGCGCCTAGCTCCGCGCCAGTTGGAAGAACAGTTGGGCCAGCACGATCACGATGGCGGCCCCGGACAGGATCACCAGCGCGATCTCCTGGCCTTTGTCGCGCGCCATGCGCTTGTTTGCGTCTTCGATCGATTCGCGCATGTCGAGGATGCGCTGGTTGGCATCCCATTCGTGTTTGGCGCGCAAGTACTCGGCTCCGTCGTTGCCAAAGACCATCGGGTCTGTCGCAAGGTCGACCAGGGCGGGGATGTCGTTGGCGGCGGCGGCGGCGTCGGCTTTTTGCAGTTGCTCGTCGCGCAAATGGGGCTGGCGCAGCCGCCCGATCAGCGCTTGGGCCGCGCGCAGGCACAGTCTGCACAGATTGGGCAGTACGTGCCCCTTGGCCTCGATCTGGAATTTCGCGCCGAGTTTGAGGATCGTTGCGGCCGCGCGCGGGTCGCGCCCGTCGAAGGTTTTGAACGTCATCAGTTCGGCGGGTTTGATGCTTCCGCGGGCGCTCAAAAACGCGATCAGATGCGGATCGGGATCGAAGCTGCCGCCTTGCAGCAGGCGTTCGATCACGTCGACCAGATCGCCCACCGTATCGACCCAGCGCCCCTCCACCGTCGGCGACAGACATGGCGCGTCGGGGTTGAGCACGTAGAGGGCGCTTTCGACCTTTTCGATGCCGTTGGAAATGCGGTCTTCGATGTCCAGAAGCTGCTTCGCTTCCTCGTCGACCAGCCCCAGCGGCATCGCGGCCTTGGCCCACAGATGGATGAGGCGGGCCGCGATCAGCTCCTGCATCTGGTCGCGCAGGCGCGTGTCGAGCATGGCGGCGTACATGACCGCACCCGCGCCGTTCGGAAAAAACGACAGATCGCGGTAGCGCACGGGTCCCATCGGATCCAGGCGCACCGCCTCGCGCGCCAGCTGGACGGCGTCGCTGGCGATCAGCTGCGTGACTTCTTTTTTGCCGCTCTCGTCGACATTGAGCGCGATCACGCGCTGCACGTCGTTGGCCTTGAGCCAGCCCGCGATATCGCCTTGATGCAGCGCCTTGGCGGCTTGGGCGGGGTAGCGGATCACGGCATAGGCCAGTTCGCGCGGCTCCAGGCACGCGACGGTGCCGATTTGCAGCACCGTGCCGCGCCGCGTGGCGGGCTTGCGCGTCGTCGTCTCGGGGCGACGGCCGTTGCACCAATCGACGAGCGTGGGCAACGACCAGCGTTCTTTGACGTCGTCGTCGATCAGCGAGACCACAGCGTCGAGCAATTCGCTCGGGATCTGCGAGGTGTCGACCATCGCGCTGGTCGAGCCGTAGGCAAGGCGGCGCGCCATCAGCGCATCGGCGTTCTGGCCTTCGCCCGGATACTTGCCGGTCGCAAAACAATAGAGCGTCATGCCAAGCCCGAACATGTCGTCGATCACGCCGCCCGCGCCTTTGCCGTCGGGCGTTGCGAGCGCGCGCTCGATCGTTTCGAACGTGGCCGGCTGGTCGTAGCCGACGGGACCCAGCACGCACGGGCCGAGCGCGAACATCTGGCCTCTGGTGTCTTGCATGAAGACATTGTCGGGCCGGATCGAACCGTGGATCGCTTCGCGTTCGGCAAGTTCTTCGAGCGCCGCGCAAACCGGTTTCAGAAAATTCTGGATCAGCGTGCGCGGCGCCCAGCCGCCCCAAGCGCGGCGCGCAGGCGGCAGGCCGACCGGCTTCTCGAACACGAAACCGTACGCGTCGCGCCCGTTGGGCCGGTGGATGACGCCCGCATCCAGCAGCGTCAGCATGCCAGAGCGCGTGACGCCGCGCTGGCGTTGGGCCGCGCGAATGCGCACCGAACGGTCCGGCTCGCACACATAGGCAAGATGCTGGGCCTCGGGAAACCGCTTGTCGATGGCGCCGTAAGCGGTGGCGCCCGGCCGATCAAAGGCGGGCAGGGCGGCAGCCATGTCGATTTCGACATGCTGGCCGAGCGGCACAAGGCTGCCCCCGCCGCCGCCGTGGTCGGCGGCACGCAAAAAACCGGGCGAATGCAAAAAGGGCGGCGGCACGGGCGTGTTAGTCGCGCCACGCAAAAATCCGCGCGGGTCGGCTGGTCGTGGCCAGGCCCGCGCGGATGCGCATCATCAGTTCATCGCCTTGACGAGGTTCTCGTCGATCTTGGCGAGGAATTTGGTTGTCGACAGATACGGCGCGTCGGGGGCGATCAGCACGGCGAGGTCCTTGGTCATGAAGCCCTGCTCGACCGTTTCGACGCACACGCGTTCGAGCGTT
>CAMDLT010000027.1 GCA_945901855.1 Asaia bogorensis
TGTCCGAACGCGCGGGCAAAATGCTGAAAGAAGAAATCGAAGCGCTGGGGCCCGTGCGCGGCAAGGACGTGGCCGAAGCGCAGACCGCGATGGTCAATGTCGCCAAAGAACTCGCCGCCAAGGACGAGATCGTTCTCTCCAAGGGCGGCAGCGGCGAAGACGACATGATCTACTGACCGCGATGGCTTCCGTCTCGCCGATCGCGCGCACCGTTCGTCTGGCCGACGGCATCGACTGCCCGGCCTTCGGCATGGGCACATGGCGCATGGGCGAACAGGGCAGCACGCGCGCGGCCGAAATCGCAGCTTTGCAGGCCGGGCTCGATGCGGGCGTAAAACTCATCGACACGGCCGAAATGTACGGCGAGGGCGAGGCCGAGACGATCGTTGCAGCGGCAATGGCCGGGCGGCGCGACGGCGTGTTCGTCGTCTCCAAGGTCTATCCGCACAATGCCAGCCGTGCGGGCACAGTTGCGGCGTGCGAGCGCTCGCTGAAGCGGCTTGGCACCGACCGCATCGATCTCTATCTGCTGCATTGGCCGGGCCGCCATCCGCTCGAAGAGACGGTCGCGGGTTTCGAGCAGCTGAAGCGCGCGGGAAAAATCCGCAGCTGGGGTGTCAGCAATTTCGACATTGCCGACATCGAAGCTTTGTCGCGCATCGCGGGCGGCGATGCCTGCGCGACGAACCAAGTGCTCTACAATCTGTCGCGGCGCGGCATCGAAGCGGGGTTGAGCGCCGCGTGCGCCAAACGAAAAATACCGATCATGGCCTATTCGCCGCTCGACCAGGCGCGCATCCCGCGCAAATCGACGCTTGCCGATGTTGCGCGCCGCCACAAGGCCACCCCGGCGCAGATCATGCTCGCCTGGGCCGCGCGCGACCCGACCGCGATCGTGATCCCCAAAGCGACGGGCACGGCGCATTTGGCCGAAAACATCGCGGCGATGGCTCTTCGTCTCGACGAAGCCGACCTTGCCGCCCTCGACGCGGCGTTCCCGCCGCCCAAAGGCCGCACGCCGCTAGAGATGCTTTGAGTGGTCGAACTGAGCTGGCAGCCGTTTCTCGCGGCGACCTGAGCCGGGCGGAAGCTCCGCGTTTGTGGCGCGGAAAACTTCATAAAGAAACCGAGTCGACACTTGTCAATGTCAGCTGACTTAACTTGTGTGGAGTCAACGATATTGTGAAAACCTCTCGGTGCTCCTACACTATATGCGAAATGTAAAGCGTCAGACTTAGGGCTAACAAGCCTCGACAGGATGAGTGGCAAATGGCAACCGGTGTTTATTTAAAGTCATGTGAGATCAATAATTATCGAGGTCTTCGGAAGTTAACGCATAATGGCTTCAAGAGAATAAATCTTGTTGGAGGCCTGAATGGGTCTGGCAAAACAAGCTTACTAGAAGCACTGTTTCTTTTAAATGATCGACGAAATCCAAGTCCTATTTCCAGACCATTTCATTGGAGAAATCTGGAGTTGAACGTCGAAGAATCGTTTCGATTTACTGCGTCCAATGAGCAATTGAGTGTGCCGGTAACCATTTCTGCTCAAACTAAAAATGGCAGGCAGACGGTTCGGTTGCAATGGGAAGAACAACAGGACCCAGAACAAAGCGACCCGCTCAAGATAAATATGGCTAAAGCAGCCTTAGACTTTTCGACAACGCAGAGAATGGGGCTAACGCTCTACGCAACCGTAGATGGAGAGCCAACACAGGAAACCCACATTCTTGATGCTGGTCCTCAGCAACTTAAGCTTCGTCACGCCCGCCCGAGTACGGGCGTTGTCGCGCTATGCACAATGCTGAGTAAAGCAACTATGCATTCGCAAGCAGAACTTGCTGAACGGTTTACCCTCGCCCTTCAGAAAAAACTCAGGCGACGCCTTGTTTCAATCGCGTCGGCAATAACGCCGAAAATCAAAGATCTTGAGCTTTTACAATTGGGTTCTGCGTCTATTCTTTGCGGTGTATTGCACGATGAAACATATCTGCCACTGAACATGTTGGGAGATGGCACGCTTACGGCCATCAGCATCGCTCTCGCTATAATCCAATGCGCTAAAGGAATTGTGTTTCTTGATGAATTTGATACAGCGATTCACTTTTCGAAGCTTGCTACTGTCTGGAACATCATTGCCGAGTTAGCAAAGGAATTCGAAACGCAAATCTTTGCTGCAACGCATTCGTTAGAGTGCATTAGGGCGGCTGAGGCAACTTTCTCAGCTTCAAATCTGAATAATGACTTCGTGTATCTACGACTTGATCGATTAAAAACGGAAGTAATTGTAACAGCCTACTCATCGAGTGAACTAAGTTCTGCCCTGAAGGAAGAGTGGGAGGTCAGATAATGTCTGACAGCTTCGGTATTCCTGGAATAAAGCAACTTACTAGACCTAAAGTTGTTCTTGTCGAAGGTCAGGATGATTCGTTCTTTTTTGGTCATTTGCTGGAGAATCTCGGAGCAAACAAAGAATCAATTGGCATCATCAGCATAACCGGACACTCCCAATTGAGTGAAAATCTTGTTTCACTTAAGAAATCGAGCTTGTTTGTTCAGGGAAAAGTTACTCGTATCGCTGTTGCTCTTGACGCAGACACAGATTCTGCCTCGGCGCTTGATCGGATTCATACTGCTTATCGCGCATGTGATTTTCCGACACCTGCACATTCGCATTTCACAGCAAACTCCTCCGGCATTGAGTTCGGCGCATATGTAATACCGAGTCATCCGGGAACTGATGATTTAGAGCGACTTTGTTTAGACACGATCCCGAATAACCCTCTGCTTGGAAGCGCGAGGACATTTCTAACTAAGATGGAAAATGACTTCGGGGTTCCGACTGCGAAGCGATACAAGCGCCTTGCTCAAATCTTCTTGGCGCTGCAAAACATAGAGACAAGGGGCGTTGGGAGATCGTTTATTGATGTTTTTGATATCAACCATGAGAGTCTAAATGGCATAAGGGATTTCGTCGGTCGTCTAGCAAGCTAGGGATATAGGTCATGGAGCAATTCCAGGGACACTATACTTAATTGACTCCCCGCGCGGTGTCTTAAAGCATCCTCTGATAGCACGATTGGTACGAGTTGTCGCTCCGGGGGTTCCGCACCACGTCACCCAACGCGGCAACCGGCGGCAGCAGGTCTTTTTCGGCGCGGACGACGACGCCGAATATCGCGCATTGGCGGCGCAAAGCTGCCGGGCGGCGGGTGTTGCGGTGTGGGGCTATTGCCTGATGCCCAACTACGTCCATCTGATCCTAGTGCCCGACGAACCGGCGGGGCTGCGCGCGGCTCTCGCCGAGGCACATCGACGCTATTCGCGGCGCGTCAATTTCCGCGAGGGCTGGCGGGGCTATTTGTGGCCCAACTTTCTTCGCAGCGGGCCGCTTCGCCTCGGTCGCGATGGACGACGCCCATCTGCTGGCGTGCGCGCGCTATGTCGAACTCAATCCGGTGCGCGCGGGCCTCGCGACGCGGGCCGAAGACTGGCTGTGGTCGAGTGCCGCCGCCCTCGAACCCCGCACGGGCCGTGCGCTCGTGCGTCAAAAGCCGGGTCCGAAGCCGGGTGCATCGACCGGAAGATAAGTATAGTGTCCCCGTAATTCTCTGATCGGCGGGCGCTAACCGCCCAAGCGGCGGATCTGGGCGCGAATGGCACCCGCATCGAGCGTCACGCCGTGATTGGCGAAATCGGCCGCGATCTTGCGCACCACGTCTTCGCTGCCCGGCGCCTCGTAATCCGCGGCCGCGACTTCCTGCTCGTAGGCATCCAGCCACGCGCCGGTAAAGCCCATTTGCCGACCCGCCCACTGGGCCAAACGGCGATTGCGTTCATGCACATCGGCACAGTGAAATTCCCGATTATCAGCCATGCAACCGGATATGGTCGCGCCACGGCCAAAATACGAGGCCACAAGCCGCCAATATAAATCACGGGAACATGATTTTTAGCCCGGCTCTGGCGCAGCCCGCTTCGGTCCCGGCTTTTGTCGTGCGCGCGTTCGGCCGGCGTGCTTGCTGCGGCGGCGTTCTGCGCGGTCCGCGACGTGGTGGCCCAACGCTAGGCGCGGCGCCACGCTTGCTAAACCGTCGTCGCGTGTACAATTCAAATTCTTTCTTTGTTCCCTTTTTTATGGTAGGTTTGTCGCAAGCTTGAACTCTGTTTTGGCTGTGCTGTTTGACATTGTGAATAGAAATATTGGCGTCGCCGCAGGCGCGCAAAATTTTCTGTGCGACTGTCGCATAGGGCGATTCTCCAACGACGGAAAATCAACCCCTTAGCGGCCGAACTTCAGAAAAATGTCGCGTAGAATCGCAAAAATGTCGCGTCTATGTCGCGCAGATGTTGCGTCTGCGTCGCGCAGATGTCGCGTCTGTGTCGCATTGGTCGCGCGCGGCAGACCCCAGTCGAACCCGCCAAAAGGCGGGGACGTCAGGCGTAAGCGAGGCGGGGGGCCGTCTCGGCCAGGCGCGCAAGTTCGCGCGTCCGGGCCTGCAGCTTCGCGATGGCGCGTTCTTCGAGCTGGCGCACGCGTTCGCGGCTGACGCCAAAGCGCTTGGAGAGGTCCTCCAGCGTCTCGGGCTCCTCGCGCAGATTGCGCGCGCGCACGATCTCGCGCTCGCGCGTATCGAGCGTTTCCAGCGCCTGGTCGACCAAGCTGCGCTGCCAACGTTTTTCGTCGCTCGCCAGCATTTCGGCTTCGACATTGACGTTGGGATCGGCGATTTCGCTTGGCAGCATGTCGCCTTTGGCGGTCTGCACGGGCGCATCGAGCGGCACGACGGCGCCGCGCGCCGCCACTTCGATCTCGACCACGTCGTGCTCGCCAAGGCTCGTCGCCTTGGCGATTTTGGCGATGTCGGCTTGGCTCAGCCGCATGTCGGCATCGATGCCAAGCTTGCGCTTGATCGATGTCAGGCTGAACAGCAGCTTCTTGCGCGCGACGGCCGTGCCGATCGTCACCATCGACCAGGACGACAGCACGAACTCCTGGATCGACGCTTTGATCCACCACATCGCGTAGGTCGACAGGCGCACGCCGCGCTCGGGGTCGAACCGCTTGACCGCGTGCATCAGCCCGATATTGCCCTCGGCAATCAGATCGGGCAGCGGCAAGCCGTAGCCGCGATACTTCCACGCCATCTTGACCACAAGCCGCAGATGGCTTGTGACCAGGCGATGGGCTGCCGCGACATCTTGGTCGTCGCGCCAGGCACGGCCAAGGGCACGCTCTTCTTCGGGTTCGAGCATGGGAAAGCGCTGGATCTCGACCATGTATCGGCCAAGCTCCGCGCGCGGGGAATTTTGCGGGATCGAAACTGTCGGCAAATCTGCCGTCGTGGCTGCATACGACATGGACCACCCTCCTTGAGGCTTGATCGTCGATGTTCTGGACCCCAAATGGGCATCCCAACACGTCAAAAGTAAGGCGCTCTCAGAAGTTAATCAAGGTTAACGCGATAAAAATCGACCGATTTTAGATCCGCGTTGAAAACCCGTTCCAAATCAATCGGCTGCGGTTCCCGGCTTGCGGTCGATCGCATCCCACGTTTGTTTTTTGCGGTAGATGGTCGAGGGGCTGATTTCCAGGAAGGCGGCGGCGCGCGGGATATTGCCGTCGCAGCTGGCGATCGCCGCTTCGATGATCTCGCGTTCGGCGATCCACAAGGGCCGGATGCCAAGCTTGCCGCTTTCCGGTTCGGCGCCGTCGCCCGGCGCGTTGGTCGATCTGTCGGTCAGCGCGTCGCCGAAGCCAACGCCTTTTGTATCTTTGAGGTGGGCCGGCAGCATGGCCGCACGGACCGTCTCGCCGCCATGCAGCACCACGACCGAGCGCATCGCGTTTTCGATTTCGCGAACATTGCCGGGCCACGCGTAGCTGCGCAGCGCGTACTGGGCGTCGGACGCGATGTCGCGAAACGGCTTGCCCTCTTCCTTGGCGAAACGCAGCAGCGCATCGCGCGCCAGCAGCACGCCGTCGTCCTCGCGCGCGCGCACGGGCGGCATCTGCAGCGGAATCACATGGAGGCGGAAAAACAGGTCTTCGCGCAGCCGCCCCGCGCGCACTTCCTCGCGCGGATCGCGGACCGAACTGCACACGATGCGGATATCGGCCGCAACCGGGCTGCCGCCATCCTCGGGCTCGACGATGCCGCTGGCCAGCACGCGCAGCAATTTGGCCTGCAAGATCGGGTCCATTTCGCCGACTTCTTGCAACAGCAGGGTGCCGCCGTTCGCGCGCACGATGGCGCCCAGCGCCTCGTCCTCGCCGCCGAACAGCGTGCGTGCCAGCGCCTCGCGCGGCACGGCCGAGCAGGATACGGCAACGAAGGGTCCGGCCGCACGCGTCGAGCGACGATGGATCGCTTCCGCGCACAGCCGTTTGCCCGAACCGCTTTCGCCGCTGATATAAATCGGCGCCTGGCTCGGCGCGGCGCTGTCGACGATGCGGTAGACGCGCTGCATGGCAAGCGAGCCGCCGATCATGCCGAAATAACGGTCGCGCGCAAAATCGGCTTTGTAGGTATCGACGGCCGCGCGCAGGCGCAGCCGCTCCAGCGCGTTGCGCACCGTGACCAGCAGGCGGTCGCGCGCGAACGGCTTCACGATGAAGTCGAACGCACCTTCGCGCATGGCTTCGACCGCGACCGCGAGCGTGCCCGTTGCGGTTACCACCAGCGTTTCGACCGGCAATTCCTGGCGGCGAATTTCCTTCAGAACCTGCAGGCCGTTGCCGTCCGGCAGATTGAGGTCGAGCACGATCGCGTCGAACGACATCGATTCCAGTCGTCCGAGCGCCGCTGCGACCGTCCCGGCGGTTTCGGCATGATAGTTCGCCGAGCGCAGATATTCGACGTAGAGCGCCGCCGTCGCCTCGGAATCCTCGACGACCAAAATTGCAGGCGTCGATTGCGCGGACGAACCGCTTTCCAAAGGGGTATTGCTGTTTATATCCATGATGCAATTACAGTTTCGTATGCACGACCGACGCAAACTTTTCGCATCGGCAAGGAACCTGATTAAAGCGCTTTCTTTTGGAAAATGCCACGACTATGTTACATCGGTATCCTGCAAATAGAGACTTTGCAAAAAGCGAAAAAAAGCGATACGGGGTCGGCACGTTTGGAATACTTTCTGCAGCAGTTGATCAACGGGCTGACGCTCGGTGCGGTCTATGGATTGATCGCGATCGGCTACACCATGGTTTACGGCATTATCGGCATGATCAACTTCGCCCATGGCGAGGTTTACATGATCGGCGCTTTTATTTCGATCATTGCCTTTACGATCTTGGGACCGTTCGGCTTCGACAGTCCGGTCCTTGGGATCGCGATCGTGCTGGTCGTGTCGCTTATTTTCACGTCGGTTTATGGCTGGGCGATCGAACGGATTGCCTACCGGCCCTTGCGCGGATCGTTTCGTCTGGCGCCGCTGATCTCGGCCATCGGCGTGTCGATCTTTTTGCAGAACTACGTGCACATGCTGCAGGGCGCCAAGATGAAGCCGATCCAGCCTGTCGTGCGCGGCGGTTTTGTGCTGGCCGAAGACAACGGGTTTGTCGTGCAGATCACGTATCTACAGATCGGAATCATCGTCGCGACCGTAGCGCTGATGGCGGGGTTCACGCTGCTCATCCAGCGTACGGCCCTTGGTCGCGCGCAGCGCGCGTGCGAGCAGGACCGCAAGATGGCGGCGCTGCTCGGCGTCAATGTGGACCGGACAATTTCGCTGACCTTCGTGATGGGGGCGGCGCTGGCGGCAGTGGCGGGCATGATCTTCACGCTCTACTACGGAGCGGTCGATTTTTTCATCGGTTTCCTTGCCGGGCTCAAGGCTTTTACGGCGGCGGTTTTGGGCGGCATCGGGTCGCTGCCAGGGGCGATGCTGGGCGGCGTGCTGATCGGGCTGATCGAGGCGTTCTGGTCCGCGCATTTCCCGATCGCCTACAAAGACGTGGCGGTTTTCGGGATCCTGGTCGTGGTCTTGATTTTTCGGCCGACCGGCTTGCTGGGACGACCGGATATCGAAAAGGTTTAGGCGATGGCGCGCACGAAGCTTATCGACGCGGTTCGCGAATCGGCGTTGGCCTCGTTTGTGGCGCTGCTGCTGGCGATCCCGCTGGTCGGCTTTCGGCTCGTCGACGGCATTCGCGGTCTCGCCATCGATACGCGTTTTGATTGGGTTGCGTGGGGCGTCGCTGGCGTCTTTTTCGGGCGCATGGTTTTGGCCCTGACGCGCGGCAATGGCGGCATGGCGGCGTTGAGAAATTTGCTGCCTTCGATGCCCGCTTTGCCGGGCGGGGCGAGGAAATTTGCGGGCGGCGCGATGTTGGCGGGTGCGGCCTTGTTGCCGTTTTTGCCGTTCGCGGATCGCTATGTCGTGGAAATCGCCATCACCGTGCTGATCTATGTGATGCTCGGTTGGGGCCTCAATATCGTCGTCGGACTGGCCGGTTTGCTCGACCTCGGATACGTGGCCTTTTACGCCGTGGGCGCCTACTCGTATGCGCTGCTGTCGATCAATTTCGGCCTGTCTTTTTGGGTCTGCCTTCCGATCGCGGGGCTGCTGGCTGCTTTGTTCGGAGTGATGCTCGGGTTTCCGGTATTGCGCTTGCGCGGCGACTATCTGGCGATCGTCACCTTGGGGTTCGGCGAGATGATCCGCATCATTTTGCTCAATTGGAAGGATTTCTCGGGCGGGCCGAACGGCATTTCCTCGATCCCGCGTCCGGATTTTTTCGGCTACCCGTTCGCGCGCACGGCGGAAGCCGGCGAAACTACGTTCCACCAGCTTTTTGGGCTCGAATTCAGCCCGCTGCACCGGATTGTCTTTCTCTACTACCTCATCTTTTTTCTGGCGATGGCGACCAATCTGTTCACGCTGCGCATGCGTCGTTTGCCGGTCGGGCGCGCCTGGGAAGCGCTGCGCGAGGACGAGATCGCCTGCCGGGCCCTCGGCATCAACCCGACCAACATCAAGCTGTCGGCTTTCGCGCTCGGGGCGATGTTCGGCGGGTTTGCGGGTGCCTTCTTTGCGACGCGCCAGGGGTTCATCAGCCCCGAAAGCTTTTCCTTCATCGAAAGCGCGGTCATCCTCGCGATCGTCGTCCTGGGCGGAATGGGTAGCCAAATCGGCGTCGTGATCGCGGCGGCATTTTTGATTCTCGTGCCCGAGATACTTCGCGATTTCGCCCAATATCGAATGGTGCTGTTCGGCATGGCGATGGTTCTGATCATGCTGTGGCGTCCGCAAGGGCTGATTTCGCACCGGGCTCCGACGGCGCGCCTGGGGGCCCGCGCATGAGCCTCTTGTCGGTCGAGCATTTGACGATCCGTTTCGGCGGCTTGGTTGCGGTCGACGACGTAAGTTTTGCGGCCGAGAACCGCCGAATTACGGCAATCATCGGCCCCAACGGCGCCGGGAAGACGACGGTTTTCAACTGCCTGACGGGTTTCTACAAACCCAATATAGGCAGGATGCGCGTGGCAGCCGACGGACAGGAATGGCTGCTCGAGCGCATGGAGGGTTTTCGCATTGCGCGCGACGCGGGCATTGCGCGCACGTTCCAAAATATTCGCCTGTTTCCCAAAATGTCGGTGCTCGAAAATCTGTTGGTTGCCCAGCACAATGTGCTCCAGCGTGCCTCGGCATTTTCGCTGGCAGGGTTGCTTGGTCTTGCCAGCTATCGCGTGGCCGAGCGTGCGGCGATCGAGACAGCGCGCGCGTGGCTCGAGCGCTGCCGGCTCGAGCATCTGGCAAACGACGATGCGGGCAGTCTGCCCTACGGCGCCCAACGCCGCTTGGAGATTGCGCGCGCGATGTGCACGGGGCCGCGTATCTTGTGCCTCGACGAGCCGGCCGCGGGGCTCAATCCCGCCGAGTCGGCCGACCTTGCCGCGCTCGTGCGCGATATTCGCGACCGGGAAAAAATCGCCGTGCTGCTGATCGAACACGACATGAGCGTGGTCATGGATATCTCCGACCAGATCGTCGTACTCGACCATGGGCGCAAAATTGCCGAGGGCACGCCCGCGCAGATCCGCGAGAACCCCGACGTCATACGCGCCTATCTGGGCGCGTCCGAAGACGAAGCGGTTATGCCATGACCGCGCGCCCGCTGCTGTCGATCGAAAACGTCAAAACCCATTACGGGCCGGTCGAGGCGCTGCGCGGCGTGTCGCTCGACGTTCATGCGGGCGAAATCGTCGCGCTGATCGGCGCCAACGGTGCCGGAAAATCCACGTTGCTGATGACCATCTGCGGCGATCCGCGCGCGAGCGAAGGGCGCATCCTTTACGACGGCAACGACATTACGACAACGCCATTGCATGAAATGGTGCGCTTGGGAATCGCGCAATCGCCCGAAGGTCGGCGAATTTTTCCGCGCATGACCGTTGTCGAAAATTTGCAGATGGGCGCTTTCGCCGGCGATCCGACGAATTTCGACGCGGATCTTGCGCGCGTGATGCGCTTGTTCCCGCGTTTGGCCGAACGGCGCGACCAGCGCGCGGGAACCATGTCGGGTGGCGAGCAGCAGATGCTTGCTATCGGCCGTGCGCTGATGAGCAGGCCGCGTTTGCTATTGCTCGACGAACCGTCGCTGGGTTTGGCGCCGCTTCTGGTCGCGCAAATTTTTTCTACGATCAAAGAAATCAATCGATCCGAAGCGGTCACGGTTTTGCTGGTCGAGCAGAACGCCTATCATGCATTGCGATTGGCGCATCGCGGCTACGTTCTCGTCAACGGCACGATCCGGATGAGCGGGACGGGCGCCGAATTGCTCGCCAACAGCGACATCCAGCAGGCCTATCTGGCCGGCGGACACGGCTAGGGGGCGGCGGCGATGGAATGGCTGACGGGTACCGGTCTTGCCGAGTTTTTGGGCGTCACGCTCGCGCTGTTTGGCGGTGCGGGTTTCTTGATGGGGCAGGCGCTTGCGCATACTTGGAGACCCGCATGGCAGGCGGTGCCCTACGCATTTTTGATGGCGGCCGGGAACCGGTTTTTGTCGTATGCTTTGTTCGAAGGGAAACTTTTTGCCGTTGCACCGTATGTCTTCGATGTCGCGATTGTGCTGGGGCTGGCATTGTTGGCCTATCGCCTGACGCGCGCGCGCGCGATGACGCGCCAGTATCCGTGGCTCTACGAAGCCGACGGTCTTTTCGGTTGGCGCGACCGCTCGCAAGCAGTCGCCATGTCCGACGCCGGATCCCGGGACCGGCGCGGGCACTGATCCAGTATCCAGGGAATTTTTCAACCAACGGGAGAACGACATGACCATCAAACGTAGAGACATTCTTAAGACCGGTGCGGGCGCGGCGTTGCTGACGATCGGCGCGCCGTCCATCCTTCGCGCCCAGGCCAATGCATTGGCGGTCGGCGTGGCGGGCCCCATCACGGGTCCCAATGCGGCGTTCGGCGAACAGCTGCGTCGCGGCGCTGCGATGGCAGCTGCCGATATTTCGGCGGCGGGTGGCGTACTGGGCCGTCCGTTGACGCTGTCGATCGAAGACGACGCCTCCGACCCGAACCAAGCGCGCGCTGCCGCCAACCGTTTGGCCGGCCGCAAAGTGCCGTTTGTGCTGGGCCACTTCAACTCGTCCTGCTCGATCCCGGCTTCGGAAGTTTATGCCGAGGAAGGCATTCTGCAGATCACGCCGGCATCGACAAATCCGAGTCTGACCGATCGCGGCCCGCGCTTTAAAAACGTCTTCCGCACGTGCGGGCGCGACGACCAGCAGGGCGCCATTGCCGGCGCGTGGCTGGCCGACAAGTTCAAGGGCAAGTCGGTGGCCGTGATCCACGACAAGACGACCTACGGCCAGGGTTTGGCGGACGAAACCAAGAAGGCGATGAACGCTGCCGGCCTCAACGAGCGCATCTATGACGGCATCGCAACGGGCGACAAGGACTTCACCGCGCTGATCACGCGCATGAAGAGCCAGTCGGTCGAAGCGATCTATTTCGGCGGTCTGCACACCGAAGCGGCCTTGCTGGTTCGCCAGGCGCGCGAACAGGGCTTGGGGGCGCAGATGGTGTCGGGCGACGGCATCGTATCGGCCGAATTCGCGTCGATTGCCGGTGCTGCATCGGAAGGCGTGATCATGACGTTCGACAGCGACCCGCGCAAATCGCCGGGTGCGGCGCAAGTGGTCCAAAAGTTCGCGGCCCAAGGCTACGATCCCGAAGGCTACACGTTGCTGTCGTACGCCGCGATGCAAGTTTTTGCCGAAGCCGCCAAGCGCGCCAACGGTGTCGGGATCGATGCGTTGGTTGCCCAGATGCACGGCAAGACTTTCGCGACGGTGATCGGCAATCTCACCTACGACAACAAGGGCGACCTGACGAAGCCCAACTACGTCTTTTATATCTGGAAGGGCGGCAAGTACGCCGAGATGTAAGTTCGTTTCGAGTCGACCGAGGACAAGGGTCGAAGGACGTCAGGAGCAGGGTCGGTTTGCCGACCCTGCTTTTTCTTTTTTAGATATCAATCTGTTAGACAGCGCAGCGTCCTGTCATAAAACAGCAACTAAACCTCAATATTTTCGTCTAAAGCGGCGTTTATGGTCCGCGTTGTCTACCCCCCGATAACCATATCTAAGGAGGTTCGCTTGAACCGCAAAATGAACATTCTGGCAGGCGTCGCAATGGCGGCCGCAATGGTTGCCGTCGGCTTTTCGTCGGCCAACGCCCAGCAGGCGCGCGATCAGATCCGCATCGTTGGCTCTTCGACGGTGTTTCCGTTTACCACGGCAGTGGCCGAACAATTCCAGCGGACAGGCAGCTTCAAGGCGCCGATCGTGGAATCGACCGGCACGGGCGGCGGCATGCGCTTGTTCTGCGGCGGCGTTGGCGTTCAGCACCCCGATGTCACCAATGCGTCGCGTCGTATGACGAAGGGCGAATTCGACAGCTGCGCGCGCAATGGCGTGACAGACATCGTTGAAGTTAAGATTGGTTACGACGGCATCGTGCTAGCGACCAAAAAGGGCTCGCAGAAGATGGATTTGACCCTGCGTCATGTCTATCTGGCGTTGGCCCGCCAAGTTCCGGTGAACGGCCAGATGGTCAACAATCCCTACACGCGCTGGAACCAGGTCGATCCGGCGCTGCCGGCGTGGGAAATCGAAGTCATCGGTCCGCCGCCGACCTCGGGCACGCGCGACTCGTTCAACGAACTTGGCATGCTTGCTGGGTGCGCGCAGGTCGCGGAAGTGGCCACGCTTATCACTGATGCGGCAGCGCGTGCGCGGGCTTGCCAGTCGCTTCGCGAAGACGGCAAGTACATCGAAGGCGGTGAAAACGACAATTTGATCGTCCAGCGCCTTGCAACGGGCCGCGTTGGCGCGCTCGGCGTGTTCGGCTACTCGTTCCTTGAGGAAAATCCGGACAAGATCGAAGGCAAGAAGATCGGCGGCTACGATCCGACGCCGGAGAACATTGCCGATGGCAAGTATCCGATCGCTCGCGACATGTTCATCTATGCCAAGCGCGCCCATATCGGCGTCGTTCCCGGCATCCGCGAGTTCTTGGCGGAGTACACCAGTGCTCGCGCCATGGGCGACGGCGGTTACCTCGAGAAGAAGGGCCTGATCGTTCTTCCCGCCGCCGAACAGGCGAAGGTGCGGGCTGCAACGGTCGCGCTCACCAATCTGACGATGTAGTGTCTGACGGCCGGACGGATTTTGATCCGTCCGGCCGTTTTCTCTTGATCGAACTGGTCGCGAGCGAAAATGAACAGCGTCATACTCTTTGCCTCCGTCGTTGCGCTTAGCTTCATTGCATATCGCTTGGGGACAGCTGCCGCGATCGGTCGGCAAGTCGGCGGAACCGTTCGTCTCCACTCGCTGGTGTCATTCTATGGATACTATGTAGCCCTTTGGTGCGGGTTGCCCGCCCTTCTTGTGCTTGCGCTTTGGGTTTCCGCGCAGGACTTTTTAGTCGCGTCATTGGTGACTTCCGGCCTTCCGGCGGAAATCCGCAATCTTCCGTCCGACCAGCTCAATCTCGCGATTACCGACATTCGGAATATGGCGGCCGGCAATGTGCCGTCGACTGAAGCGAACCCTGCTATGAAAGCGGCGGTGTCCCACTACATCGCGCTTCGTGGGATCGCTCAGGCATCCATGTGGCTTGTCGTGCTCGCGGCCGGCATCGGCGGTCTGGCGTTTTCGCGCAGCCGGATCGACGCATCAATGCGCGCGCGCAACCGCGTAGAGCAGATTATCGGCTGGATTTTGATCGCAAGTTCGGTCATCGCAGTTTTGACGACAGTCGGGATCGTTCTTTCCCTTATTTTCGAAGCCGCACGGTTCTTCGCAAAGGTTCCGGCCACCGACTTCCTGTTCGGTCTGACCTGGAGCCCGCAGACGGCTATCCGTCCCGATCAGGTCGGATCGTCGGGCGCGTTTGGTGCCGTACCATTGTTCACCGGCACGTTGTTGATCGCGACGATTTCGATGCTGGTCGCCGTTCCGATCGGGCTTATGTCGGCAATCTATATGGCCGACTATGCCCCGCATCGCGTGCGCTCGGTGATGAAGCCGACGCTTGAGATTCTCGCGGGCATTCCGACGGTCGTTTACGGTTTCTTCGCTGCATTGACCGTCGCGCCGTTCGTGCGCGAGGTGGGTCTGATGGTCGGACTCGATGTCGCTTCGACGTCGGGTTTGGCGGCGGGGCTCGTCATGGGGATCATGATCGTGCCGTTCGTCTCGTCGCTGTCGGACGACGTGATCAATGCGGTGCCGCAGGCATTGCGCGACGCGTCGCTGGGGCTTGGCGCTACGAAGTCCGAGACAATAAGGCGCGTCGTTCTGCCCGCGGCCTTGCCGGGCATTGCGGCATCCGTCATCCTCGCGTTCAGCCGCGCCTTGGGCGAAACGATGATCGTGGTCATGGCGGCGGGTCTTGCGGCCAATCTCACGGCCAACCCGCTGAATGCGGTGACGACTGTTACGGTGCATATTGCAGCTTTGCTGGTCGGCGACCAGGAGTTCGACAGCCCCAAAACGCTTTCCGCCTTCGCGCTGGGGCTCGTGCTGTTCTGCGTGACATTGACTTTGAACATCGTCGCGATGCGGATCGTCCGGAAATATCGGGAGCAGTACGAATGACATCTTTCCATACGAGCACCGAAGCGACCTTGCGTCTGAAGAAGCGCTATGCCGCCGAGGCACGCTTCAAATTCTACGGCATCGCGGCCCTCACGTTTGCCGTCGCGTCGCTGGCATTGCTGCTCTGGACCATTCTATCCAACGGCGCAACCGCAGTTGTGCAGACGAATATTCGCCTCGAAGTCGAGTTCACGCGCGAACATATCGACCCGGACAACAAAGGGACGACCGAGGCCTTTCGTCTTGGAAACTGGCAGGCCGTGACGCGGGCCGCTCTTCAGGCCAAATTCCCGGAAGTGCGCGGCAGAGTGCCGCTGCGCCAACTTGAAGCCCTGCTTTCCGATGGCGCCCAAATCAAACTGACCCAGATGGTGGTTGCAGATCCAAGCTTGCTTGGCCAGCGCCGCGAGGTCTGGCTGCTGTCGTCGTCGGACGTCGATATGATCCGGAAAGGCCATTCCGCGCGAGACGTGCCGGAATCGTCGCGCCGCGTCAACGACGCGCAGTTGGGGTGGATCGATCAGCTCGACGCCGAGGGGCGCGTGGCATTGAAATTCAACGATCGCCTGTTCACGAGCGCCGACAGTCGCCAGCCCGAACTGGTCGGGATCTGGGGCGGCGTCGTCGGATCGTTCATGACGCTGTCGCTTGCCTTGATCCTGGCGTTCCCGCTTGGCGTCGCGGCGGCGATCTACTTGGAAGAGTATGCGCCCAAGAACAAATTCACCGACCTGATCGAGGTGAACATCAACAATCTGGCGGCTGTCCCGTCGATCGTCTTCGGACTTTTGGGCCTTGCGGTGTTCCTGCAGTTCTTCGGCATGCCGCGCTCGGCCCCGATCGTCGGCGGCGTGGTGCTGGCGCTGATGAGTTTGCCGATCATCATCATCGCCTCGCGCGCGTCGTTGCGTTCGGTTCCGCCGTCGATCCGCGAGGCGGCACTTGGCCTCGGCGCGTCGAAGATGCAGGCTATTTTCCACCATATCTTGCCGCTAGCGATGCCGGGGATCATGACCGGAACTATCCTTGCGATGGCGCATGCGCTTGGCGAGACCGCACCGCTTCTGATGATCGGCATGGTCGCGTTTGTCGTCGATATTCCGGGCGGCCCGCTTTCCCCGTCGACGGTTTTGCCGGTCCAGATTTTCATGTGGGCCGACAATCCGGAACGCGGGTTCGTGGAAAAGACGTCGGCTGCGATCATGGCGCTCTTGATTTTCCTCTTGTGCATGAATGCGATGGCCATCTGGCTTCGCAAAAAATTCGAACGGCGGTGGTAGAAAATGACCGACAGTAAAACGGTGGCCAAACAAGTGGCGCCTTCGGCCAGCGCAGCAGTCGCTAACAGTCCGAAGGTCGTGGCGCGCGGCGTCGATGTCCATTACGGGCAGAAGCATGCGCTGAAAGCGGTGGATATCGACATTCGCGAGCATCAGGTTACGGCCTTCATCGGCCCGTCCGGCTGCGGCAAGTCGACTTTTCTTCGTTGCCTCAACCGCATGAACGACACGATCGACGCATGCCGCGTTACCGGCGATCTCAGACTCGACGGCGTCGATATCTACGACCGGACGATCGATGTCGTGCAGTTGCGCGCGCGGGTCGGGATGGTATTCCAAAAGGCCAATCCGTTCCCGAAATCGATTTACGAGAACATCATCTACGGGCCCAAGATCCATGGCTTGGCGACCAACAAGGACGAGTTCGATGCGATCGTTGAAAAGTCGCTGCGCGGCGCGGGTCTGTGGACGGAGGTGAAGGATCGCCTGCAGGATTCCGGCACGGGTCTGTCGGGCGGCCAGCAGCAGCGCCTTTGCATTGCGCGCGCGATCGCGGTTTCGCCCGAGGTCATCTTGATGGACGAACCCTGCTCTGCGCTCGATCCGATCGCGACCGCGCATGTCGAAGAACTGATCGACGAGTTGAAGGCGCACTATACGATCGTGATCGTGACCCACAACATGCAACAGGCCGCGCGCGTGTCGCAGCGTACGGCGTTTTTCCATCTCGGCACGCTGGTCGAGGAAGACGATACGGCCAATATCTTCACCAATCCGCGCGACGAGCGCACGCAGGGCTACATTACCGGCCGCTACGGCTGAGGAGCGCACAATGGCAAACGACCATATCGTCAGATCTTTCGACGAAGAGCTGAAGCGTCTGACAAGCCTGCTGGCCCGCATGGGCGGTCTGGTGGAAACCCAGATCGCGACCGCGATCCAGGCCGTTGGCCAGCGCGACAGCGACCTTGCGGCCGGCGTGATTTCCGCCGACATGCGCGTCGACGACCTGGAGCGCGAAATCGACGACCAGGTGCTGCGCGTGATGGCGTTGCGCCAGCCGGTGGCAAGCGATTTGCGCCTGACGCTGGGCGCTTTGCGCATCGCCGCCGACCTGGAGCGCGCGGCCGACTACGCCAAGAACGTGGCCAAGCGCGCCATTGCGCTGAACCAGTTGGCCCCGTTGCGGCCCGCGCACGCCATCCCGCGCATGGGCGCGATGGTGCGCGAAATGCTCAAGGATGTGCTCGACGCGTTCGCCGCCAGGGATGTCGCCAAGGCGGTTGCGGTGTGGAACCGCGACGAAGAGCTCGACGAAATGTACGCTTCCCTCTTCCGGGAACTTCTGACCTATATGATGGAAGACCCGCGCAACATTACGGGTTCGACGCATCTGCTGTTTATCGCAAAGAACATCGAGCGCGTCGGCGACCACACGACAAATATCGCCGAAACGATCCACTTCCTGGTCACCGGCGTGCCGTTGCGCGCCGAGCGTCCCAAGGGCGACAGCGGCAATTTTGCCGTCGTTTCGTCCGGCCCGTCCGCCTGAAGGAGCGCGCCCCTCGTGAAACCGCATCTGTTGATCGTCGAGGACGAACCGGCCCTGGTCGAATTGCTGCGCTACAATTTTGACAAGGAGGGTTTCCGCGTCACGACAGCGGGCGACGGCGAAGCCGCGCTGGTGGCCGTGGCCGAAGGCCGCCCGGACCTGATGGTGCTCGACTGGATGCTGCCCCACATCTCGGGCCTAGAAGTGTGCCGCCAGCTGCGCCGCAAGTCCGACACGCGCGATCTGCCGATCATCATGCTGACCGCGCGCGGCGAGGAGAGCGACCGCGTGCGCGGGCTGGAAGTCGGGGCCGACGACTACGTCGCCAAGCCCTTCAGCCCGTCCGAGTTGATTGCGCGCGTGCGGGCGGTTTTGCGTCGTGCCAAGCCTTCGTCCGCGCACGACATGCTGACCTACGGCGATCTTTCGATGGACCTCGCCTCGCACCGCGTGATGCGCGGCGGCCGCTCGGTCCATTTGGGGCCGACCGAATTCCGCCTGCTGCGCTTCCTGCTGGAGCGTCCGGGCCGGGTCTATAGCCGCGAACAGCTGCTCGACGCCGTGTGGGGTCGCGATATCTATGTCGAGCCGCGCACGGTCGATGTGCATATCCGCCGTCTGCGCAAGGCAATCAACGGCGAAGGCGAGCTCGATCTGATCCGCACTGTGCGTTCGGCCGGCTACGCCCTCGACGAAACCGCCGACGCCCAGTAAACGCGACGCAATCGGCGACGGGACGTTACAAAAGGCGACCGTCGCCAATTTATCCCTTTGATCTTGCAACGATGTCGCCTCGCCGACGACGGTGTCTTTTGTCGTCGGAGCCGGTTTTGTCTATTCACTTGTCAAACAGCACACGTCCCTAAAGACGATGGAACATTAAAGCACAGATTGCTCAAAACATCCAGGCCACTCCCGACAAAAACGGTCTATTCTCGTCAAATTTAGCTCTTTAGGCTTATTATTTGGCTATAAAAATGTTAATTTTCCTGTTATGCTAATAAAGCAAACATAGAGCAAAGCAAGCGACGCAGCGTGCAGGGCCGCATGTCGAATAACGCGCTGCTGCGCCGTGGCCTCGTCGCGTCGATATCGCTAGGGTACGGCGCTCGTGCGGTCGAGGCCCCCCAACGGACAGGCGACCCAGCGCCATGGCATCCGACATCGGTTTGGACGATCTGCGCCGCTACGCGGTTGCGCGCACACTTTTTGCGCCCACAAGCCTCGCACGCGCCATCGACCGGCTGGGTTTTGTCCAGGCCGATCCGATCCGCGCGCCGGCCCGCGCCCAGGATCTGACGCTGCGCCATCGCGTCAAGGACTACCGAGCCGGCGATCTTGAACGGCGCTATCCGACGCTGCCGGTCGAAGAGGATTTTTTCGTCAATTACGGCTTCATGCCGCGTCGCCTGCACGCGCTGATGCACCCGCGCGCCGGACGTATCGCGTGGGATGCGGCGACGCAAGCGCGCGCGCAGGCGCTGCTGGCATTTGTCGAGGCGCAGGGGCGGGCCCACCCGCGCGCGGTGGACGCATATTTTTCGCACGGTAAGGTCGCCAATTACTGGGGCGGCAAATCGAACGCGACCACGCAACTGCTGGACGCGATGCATTATCGCGGCCTGCTGCGCGTGGCGCTTCGCGAAGGCGGCATTCGCGTCTACGCTGCCACCCACCACGCCCCGGCACCGGACGACGAACCGGCACGCGCCGTGCGGCTCGATGCGCTTGTCGATACGGTCGTGTGCAAATATGCGCCGTTGCCCGCTGCAACGCTCGGCGACCTTGTGCGGCGCCTGCGGCTGGCAGTGCCGCAGGCGGCTGCGCATCTTGGCGCCGCGCTCAGTCGCGCCAAGCGGCGCTTGGCCTGCACCACGATCGGCGGCATCGATTGGTACTGGCCCGCCGACGAGCGCCCGCAAGCCTGGCGCGACACGATCGACGATCGCGTGCGACTGCTTGCGCCGTTCGATCCGATCGTGTGGGACCGCAAGCGCTTCGAATTGTTCTGGGGGTGGCCCTACCGGTTCGAAGCCTACCATCCCGTGCCCAAGCGCAAATTCGGCTATTACGCGATGCCGATGCTGTGGCGCGACAAGATTGTGGGATGGGGCAATATGTCGTTTGCCGACGGCGTTTTGAACGGCGATTTCGGCTTGAACGGCGATTTCGGCTACGCGACGCAAATGCCCAAGGCGCGCGGCTTCGGGCGCGAATTGCAGGCGGAACTGGAACGCCTGCAAGCGTTCTTGCTATGATGCGACTCGAATGACAAAACCCCATCTGACGGCGCGTCCCGAGCAGCTCGATGCGACGGGCCTGCGAAATGCCTGCGATTCGGGAAAACTCGACGCCGCGACGATCGTCGATTCGTGCCTTGCCCGCATCGCCGCGCGCGAGCCCGAAGTGCGCGCTTGGCGGCATCTGGAAAAACGCGATGCGCGCGGTCGCGCCAGCGCGCTCGACCGGGTCGCGCGCATCCGGCCATTGCACGGCATTCCCGTCGGCCTCAAGGACATGATCGACACGGCATCGATGCCCACAGGTTACGGTTCGCCCATCTACCGCAACCACCAGCCGAAAAACGACGCGCTGGTCGTGCGCCGGCTGATTGCGGCGGGGGCCATCCCGCTCGGCAAGACCGTAACGACCGAATTCGCCTATTTCACGCCCGGCCCCACGCACAACCCGCTGCGCCATGGCCATACGCCGGGCGGGTCGTCCTCGGGGTCGGCTGCGGCGGTTGCCGATTTCCATGTGCCGATGGCGTTCGGCACGCAGACCGCAGGCTCCGTCATTCGCCCGGCCGCCTATTGCGGCGTGGTCGGCTACAAAGGCACCTATGGCTGGATCGACATGGCCGGCATCAAGCCGCTGTCGCCCTCGCTCGACACGCTTGGGGTGTTTTGCCGATCGGTTGCCGACCTCGATCTCGCGCGCCGCGCACTGGTCGCAGCACGCCCGGTCGCGGGGCTTGGCGACCCCGACCGGCGTCCGCCGCGAATCGCCATGTGCTATACGCCCTATTGGTCGGCGGCCGACCCGGCGACCCGCGAGATGTTCGGCAAGCTCGTCGCCAAGCTCGAAGCGGCCGACGTCGAGATCGCCGAATTTGAGGGCGACGAACATTGGGCCGGGCTCAACGACGCGCAGCTTTCGATCATGACGCGGGAGGCGACGAAGGCGCTTGCGGCCGAACGCGCCGAACATAATGGCGATCTGTCGGAACGTATGCGCCAGATGTTGGACGAGGGCGACAAAGTCGGCATTCGCGAAGAAACTGCCGCCAAGGCGCTGGCGACCAAATGCCGCCATCGCTTGGCGCAGGTATGGCGCGATGTGGATGTGATCGTGGCGCCTGCCGCACCGGGGCAGGCCCCGCGCGGCATCGAGGCGACCGGCGATCCGGTGTTCAACCGCATGTGGACGTTGCTCGGCAACCCGTGCATCGCGTTGCCCGCCGGCAAATCCGCCGACGGTTTGCCGCTCGCGATCCAGCTGATCGGCCCGCACAACGAAGACGGCAATTTGGTCGGCCACGCGGCTTGGTTTGAGCGTTTGCTCGCGCGTTGAGCTATTTTGACGTTGGGCGATATGCCCGACTGGCCGCAAAATGCCCCAGCGCGGATGGCTTGCGATTTGGCGGCCGCTTCGCAGTTGCGCATCGCCGGGACAAGACGCATCGCCGAATCCGTGCGAGCATAGCGCCAGTCGAAGGAGCAGCCTATGGCCGATCTGCCGTTTTTGTCGGTGAGCGAATTGCTGACCGGGTATGCGCGCCGTCGTTTTTCGCCGGTCGAGATTGCGCGCGCGTGCCTTGCCAAGATCGAGGCGCATAATCCGGTCTTCAATGCCTATTGTTTGGTCGATGCCGATGCCGCACTTGCCCAAGCGCGTGCCAGCGAGGCCCGGTGGATGGCGGGCGCCCCGCAGGGCACGCTCGACGGCATTCCGGTCTCGGTCAAAGACCTGATTTTGACAAAAGGCTGGCCGACCTTGCGCGGCTCCAAACGCGTGACGCGCGACCAGCCGTGGGACGAAGACGCGCCGGCCGTGGCGCGCCTGCGCGCGGCCAACGCGGTGTTTTTGGGCAAAACGACGACGCCCGAATTCGGCTGGAAGGGCATCGGCGACAGCCCGCTTGCCGGCATCACGCGCAATCCGTGGGACCGCAGCAAGACGGCGGGCGGTTCCTCCGCAGGTGCGGCCGTTGCCGCAGCCTTGGGCATGGGGACTTTGCATTTGGGAACCGACGGCGGCGGTTCGATCCGCATGCCGGCCGGCTTCTGCGGCATCTTTGGGTTGAAGCCGACTTTCGGGCGCGTGGCGGCCTATCCCGCCTCGCCGGTCGGCATGCTGGCGCACCAAGGTCCGATGGCGCGCAGCGTCGAAGATGCCGCGCGCATGCTCGAAATCATTGCCCAGCCCGACAGTCGCGACGTGTTCGCGCTGCCCGCCGACACGGGCTCGTGGCTGCTCGATCTCGACAAAGGCGTGGCGGGCCTCAAAATCGGTTTCAGCCCGACGCTCGGCGGCGCCAAAGTCGATCCCGAGATCGCGGCGGCGGTGGCTAGCGCTGCCAAAACTTTCGAAGCTTTGGGTGCCGAGGTGCGCGAAGCCGAACCCGGTCTTGGCGATCTGCGCGACGCTTTCTACCGGCTGTGGACTGGGGGCATCGCGCGCGCCTTGCAGCCCTATCCCGAGGCGCTGTGGGGCGAGAGCGATCCGGGCCTTGTGGCATCGACGCGGGCGGGCATGGCTTTGTCGGCGCAAGACTATCTGGCGGCCGACGCGCTGCGCGTGCGCGCGGGCGAAACCATGGCGCGCTTCCACACGCACTACGACCTGCTGCTGACGCCGCAATTGCCGATCACCGCGTTTGCGGCGGGGCAGGACGTTGCGTCCGCCGACCAGTCCTACTGGATCGATTGGACGCCCTTCACCTACCCCTTCAACATGACGCGCCAGCCCGCCGCCAGCGTGCCGCTGGGCCTGCATAGCAACGGTCTGCCGATGGCGCTGCAATTGGTCGGCAAACTCGGCGCGGATCGCACCGTGATGCGGGCGGCGCGCGCGTTCGAGAAAGCAAAACCCTGGCCGTTTCCGGCCTAGATCAAAACAAGAGGTACGATCCCGTGTCGATGCAAAACGGTCCGCAGTTCCAGGGCGACGGCCTGGTGACGTTCCACAACAGCGAGTTTCTGAACAGCCCCAGATTCCAGGCCGCGTACAATTTCGGCATGGTCGTGGGCAACGACCGGCGGCTCGATCTGCATATCGAGTGGCGCGTGTGGGTCGCGCTGTGGGCGGCGGAGCAGGCTTTGTGCGCCGAGGGCGATTTTGTCGAATGCGGGGTGCATACCGGCATTCTATCGGGCGCCATTGCGGTGTGGACCAATTGGCCGACGCATGCCGCGCGCACGATGTGGCTGCTCGACACGTTCGACGGCATGCCCGAGGAGCAGCTGTCGGCGGCAGAAAAAACGCTTGGCCTTGAAGGCTACAACCAGACCTACCGCAACATGGACGACCTCGCTTCGATCCGCAAAAAGTTCGAGCAGGTGCCGAACGTGAAGATCGTGCCGGGCAAGGTGCCCGATACGCTCGCGCAAGTGACCTCGACCAAGATCGCGTATCTGTCGATCGACATGAACATGGCGCTGCCCGAAATCGCGGCGGCCACGCATTTCTGGCCGATGCTGGCGCCGGGCGGCGTGATCTTGCTCGACGACTACAACTGGCTGCCGCATATCAACCAGAAGCGCGCGTTCGACGCTTTCGCCAAAGAGCGCGGCGTGCCGATTTTGGGCCTGCCGACCGGGCAGGGCGTGATCGTCAAGCCGCAAGTCTAACGCTGCATAAACCGCGTTTCGACCGCCTCCAGGAACGCGGCGGCCATGCGTTTGGCATCGCGCTTCGATTTTTCGTACAGGCGCGCGGTTTCGTTGGCGCGCAAAAACGCGCGTTCGTCCGGCGCGTTTGCCAGGCGCACGGCTTCGGCGACAAACGATTCGTCGCTGTCGTGCGCGATGCCGGCGCGTCCGCTTGCCGCTTCGAGCCATTTGCCGATGCGCCCGAGGCTCGTCGCGCCCACGCGGCTCAAGGTCGGCATGCCCATGTGTGCTGCCTCGAACAACGTGGTGCCGCCCGCGACCGGAAATGTGCCGAGCACGATGTCGATGTTTTGGTAGCCCGCCAGATAGCGCGGCCAGCCAAAATGGTAGGCGAAGGTGATACGCGAGGGCGCGATGCCTTGGCGCTGGAAGGCGCTGCGCACGCGCTCGACCACGTGCATTTCCAGCATGTCGCCGTTGCCGAGATAGAGCCTGGAATCCGGCACCGCATGCAGTACCTTGGCCCACAGCTCGATGCAGCCTGTGCCGATTTTGTAGAGATGCGACAGCGATCCGAACGTGACGCAGCTGTTGCGCAGCGACGGCGGCGGCCCTGCCGTGGGCAAGGCCACGCCCTCGGCCGCCCAAATTTCGGGCTCGAAGACGTAGAGATCGCCCGGCAGTGCGACGACCTTGCCAGGAAACTCCGCTTCGAGCGACGGCGGATAGATGCTGGCGGGCCCGATGGCGGCATCGAAGCACGCATCGTCGCTCGGCCCCGACATGTTGAACCATGTTGCCTGTTTGATGCCGGGGCGGCGCACCACGCAAGCCGGCAAAAATGGCACGAGCGATTCGTCGAGATCGATCAGCAGATCGTAGTCGAAGGCGGCGAGCGTATCGCTCATGCGGCTCCAAGCGGCGGGGTGGTCGAAATTGCCCGTCGTGATTTCTTCGATATCGCGGACGGTCGTCTCGGGCGGCAGCACTTTGCGCACCAGATCCAGATCGCCGCGCACGAGCGGCAGCAAGTCGATCCGCATCGGCAGCTTGGCCGCTTCGCGCAGCAATGGCAGCAGCAGGCTCATGTAGTTTCGCGAGCCGAAGGAGCCGCTTGCCATGCCGACGCGCGGCACGCCCGGTTTGCGCACGAAGGCGGGCCTGGCAATGGGTGCGGGCAGATGGCGGCGCAGCGTCGCCAAATGCGCTTCCTTCGCGCGCGCGACGCTCGCGTCGGTCGCGCGCTCGGAATAAAGCTCGATAATCAGGACAAGCCCTGCCACGCGCGTGGGCATGCCGTCGGGGAATGGAAACGCGCGCAGCGTGTCGAGCGCTGCGTCCGACTCCCCAAAACACGACAGCGATACCGCCGTGTGCAGGCATGCCCACAGGCGCGTGTTGTAGGCGCTCGCTTGTGCTGCCACGACGCCAAGCGTGGCGAGGCCCGCATTGTCGATCAGTTTGAAGACGGCGCGCAGCACCTCGTTGGTCAGTTCCGCGTCGTCGACGCGCGCGCGGATGCACGCCAGCAACGCGTCGCGGTGGGACAGCAGGCTGGCGCCGCCAAAGCCGCGCAAGGCGCCCAGCAGCGCGTCGCGGGGGGCGGGATCGCTTGGTGCCGCCAGCACGCGTGCGGCCAAGCCCGCAATATCGGCAAACGTCGCGGCGACGAAGTTTTTGACGGCCGTGGCGCTCTCGCCCGGATTTTCCTGGAACAGCAGATGGCCGGCCGTCGGCACGCGCACGACGCCAAGCCCCGGGATCTGCCAAGCGGTAGCGGTGGCTTCGTCGGCAAGCGAAAAAAGCGCGCCTGGCGACAGGGTGCCTTGCCAGTCGAATCGTCCGCCCGACAGAATCAAAACGGGCGCGCATCGCGCCAGCGTTTCCAGATCCGGCCAGTAGCCAGCCGCGCCGCCGTCGCCCAAAACGGCGGTGCCGTTCACGTAGTCGGTGAAAAACGCGTCCATCGCGGCACCCGCCGTGCCGCGCCGCAAATAGTCGCGTGCGCTTGCAAGAGACGCGGCCGAGACGGGCGGATCGAGCAGGACGGACGCGCGCAGGCGCGCCCCCAGTCGCTTGCCCAAGGCCATCGCGACGACGGCGCCGATGGATTCGCCGAGCAGCAGGACCTCGCGGTTCGGCACGATCGCCTCGAGCAGGTCGTGCGCGTGATCGGCGAACGACGCGATGCTAGCGGGCGCGCCGACCACCGTCGCGCCGAAGCCCGGAAAATCGACGAGCAGCATGTCGTAATCGTCCGCGAGCAGGCGCGCGGCGGGCTGCAGCATCTGCGCCGGTCGGAACGAACCCGGCAGCACGACAATGGCGGGCCGGCTCCGTCCGGCCTTGCTGGAAATGAAATAGCCGCCCGTGGTGCGGCTTTCGGTTTGCATCGCGACGGGGCGGATCCAGGCGCGGCCAAACGGTGTGGGTTGGGTCATGTCGTGTCTTTCGCCGAATCGGGGCAACGGCTGACAGTTTAGCGCGGCTTGGCGCTTGTCACTGACGCAAGGCATGCGGCGCGCTATTGTGGTGCCATGCTGACGGGACATCGGGGAATTTTCGCGCTCTCGGCCACGCAGATCGCGGGCTGGGGATCGACCTATTTTCTGCCCGCGATGCTTGGCACAAAAATGGCGGACGACCTTGGTATGACGCTGAGCTTTGCGTTTGCCGGCGTCACGCTGATGCTGCTGGCGGGCGCTTTTGTGGGACCGTTCTGCGGCCGCTATGCCGACCGCAACGGCCCGCGCGCGTTGCTGGTGGCAGGATCGCTGCTGCTGGCGACAGGCTTGCTGGGGCTGGGGCTCGCGCAAAATGCGATCGGCTACGCCGCAAGCTGGCTTGTTATCGGCATCGCGACGCCGATGGCGCTGACGCCGATCCCGTTCGTCGCATCGGCCTGGCTGCTGCCGCAATCGGCGCGCCGCTCGGCGGGGTTGCTCACGCTCGTTGGCGGCGGCACGACGATCGTGTTCTTGCCGCTGATGGCGTGGCTCGACCCGCTGGTGGGCTGGCGCAATATCTGTTTTCTGTTCGCCACGTTGCAGATCGTCGTTTGCGTGCCGTTGCATGCGGCCTTGCTTGTGCGTCCGCCCGCCCGCGAGGACGCGTCGACGGCGCCCGCGTCGACAGGTTCCGGGCTCAAGGATCCCGATGCGCGCCGCCTGGCTTTTTGGGCGATGGCGGCATCGTTCGGCTGCATTGGCATCGTGACGTGGGGCTTGCCGCTGCATCTGGTGGGCGTGGCGAGCGCCTATGGCCTCGCCCCCGCCTTGGCGGTATCGATCGGGGCGATCATGGGACCGGCCCAGATGGCGTCGCGGGCGCTGGAGGTGGCGTTCGGCCAGCGCATTTCGATCATGCATGTGGGGCTTGCAAGCCTCGCGTTGATCGGCGCCGCGTGTGCGCTGCCGCTGCTGTTCGGCGGCGGGTTCGGCGTGCTGCTGGCCTGCACGATCGGCTTTGGCTTTGGCATGGGGGCGAACACGGTCGTACGCATGATCGCGCCCTTGGCGGTGTTCGGGCGCGTCGGCTATGCAAGCACCATGGGGCGCATGGCGCGCCCGCTCAGCCTTGCGTTCGCGATGGCCCCGTTCGCGCTTGCAAGCGTGCTCGAACATGGCGGTCCGTCCGCCGTGCTGGCGGTCTGCGCGGCACTATCGCTTGCCGCATTCGCGGGCCTTGTCCATGTGCAGCGCATCGTTGTGCGCGCGGGCCTTCAGTAAAGCTCGTTCGACAGACGCTTGGGCAGTTCGGCATCGTAGGTTTTTGCGTCGATGGCGCCGCGCGCGAGCGCTTCCAGAATCGTGCCGGTGCTGGGCAGGGCGGTGCGCGCGACATGTTTGGCCGGATTCCACAGATCGGCGCGCACGATCGCGCGGGCGCACTGGAAAAACACGCGCTCGACCGCGACCACCAGCACGCTGCGCGCGGGCTTGCCGTCCATCGCGAAACGGCGGCACAGATCGGGATCAATCGAAATGCGCGCCGTGCCGTTGACCCGCAATGTTTCGCCGACGCCCGGAATTAAAAACAGCAGCGCCACGCGCGGATCGGCCACGATGTTTTTGAGCGTGTCGGCGCGGTTGTTGCCGCGCCGGTCGGGCAGCAACAGCGTTTTTGAATCGGCGACGGCAACGAATCCCGGCCCGTCGCCGCGCGGGCTGACATCGAGACCGTCCGGTCCTGCACTGGCGATGGCGCAGAACGGCGATGCCGCGACGAGCGCCGCGTAATGCGCATCGACATGGTCGATTTCTTTGGCAAGCGACGAGGGCATCGGCGTGCCGTAAAGCGCCTGCAGGGCGGCTTCGTCCTCGATCCAGGCGCTAGACACCGGCGATCGCCCGGCGATCTTCGGCGTCGAGTTCGACGGGCGTGCCCGCGCGGATCAGCTCGGCGAAATCCTGGTTCGGCACCATCACGGTCAGCGTATAGAGCTTGCCGGTCCCCGTATTCTCGACGACGTGCAGCGAGCCCGGACGCAGCAAGATCGCATCGCCCTTTTTAAGTTCCTGGACGAGATCGCCGCAGATCGCGCGTCCGGTGCCTTCGAGCACGAAGAACATCTCGTGCGCGCGGCTGTGCGAATTGGGCGGCGTCTTGCCGCCGGGCGCGAAGATTTCGACAACCGCGACAAAATCGGCCTTCTCGCCGCCGGGATCGAAGACCAGCGCGAAGTAGTTCGTGTCGCCAGGCGCGATGCGGTAGGCCGGGCAATCGGCCATGTTCTTGAAAACGACGGGCGTCATTTGCCGAAGACCTTTTCGCTCGATGTCGAAAACCCGAAACATTGGCGCACGTTGTAGAGCGTCGCGTCCATGCAGAAAGTAGGGCTGGTGGTCGCCGTGCAATCTTCGAGCAGCACGCAATCGTAGCCCAGAAAATTGGCGTCCTGCAGCGTGCACAGCACGCACTGGTCGGCATTGACGCCGCCGAAGAACAGCGTGTCGATGCGCAGATTGCGCAAAATGGAGTCGAGCGGCGTATCCCAAAAACCCGACATGCGGAATTTGTCGACGCGTATGTCGCCGGATTTCGGCGCCAGCTCGTCCACCACCGCCGCTGACCAGCTGTCTTTTTCGAGCACGTTTGCCTTGCGCTTGGGCAGTCGGTCGCCAAGGCCGATGCCCGTGCCGCTCGGTTTGTAGACATGCTCCAGCGAGGGGCTGAGATTGAGCCGGTCCGGCCGATTGCCCCAATTGACCCAAATCACCGGCACGCCCGCCTTGCGCAAACGCGGCAGGAATTTGGCCAGCGGCTTGATCGGCGCCCGCGCTGGCGCAACGTCCACGCCGATATGCGCAAGCCAGCCGTCGGGGTGGCAAAAATCGTTCTGCATGTCGATCACAAGCATCGCCGAACGCGCCAGATCGACCGTCAGTTTTTGCGGCAAGGCGTCAAACGACAAAGGCCGCGCTTTGATCGGCGCGCGCACCGTATCGACTTCCTTGGCGTTCGCGCGCCAGCGATTGGCGGGGGCAGTTCCGATTGCGTTCGCGTTTTTCATGCGCCGTCCCATTCCAGCAGGGCCCGTGCCGCGATCGCCGCATGGGCCAGTATGACAAACCGATTGTCGCGCAAATGGGCGTCGACCTCGGTGCGCGACAGGCTTAGCAATTCCTGTTCCTCCAAATCGCCGGAGCAGGGTTTTTGCACGGCGCGGCAGCCGAACGCCAAATACATATGGCATTTGGCGCCGCGAATATTGGCCCCCGTCAGGCCCGCCCCAAGCGACACCAGCCGCTCGGCCATGTAGCCGGTCTCTTCGAGAAGTTCGCGCCGGGCCGCCGCTTCGGGCGTTTCGCCCGCATCGATGCCGCCGCCGGGAAATCCCAAGACAATTTCCCTTGGCCCTTGACGGTAGCTTTGGATCGCCAGCACGCGCTTGTCGTCGCATACCGGGAAGACCATCGAATAGTCGGGCAGCAACACCCGGTGGTAGCTCGGCAGCACGCGCCCGTCGGGCAGTTCGAGCGTTTCGTCAAACACGCGCAGCCAGGGCGGGCTCGCATAGACTTCGCGCGAGCCAAGCGTCTTCCACAGGCGCTTGTCGTTGGCGGCATCGTCGGCCATGCGCCAGCCCTAGGCGACGATCGCCGTCGACCACGGGCTCATGACGTCGCCCATGCCGCTGCGCGCCCCCGTGGACGGATCGACGAGCACGGCGGACGGGCACGCGTAGTTGGCGGGAAAGACCGTGTGCTCGCTCAAGCGCAGCTCGTAGCGCTCGGCCAGCGCGCGGCATACGTCGAACGACAGGCGCGGATCGTAGTCGACATGCAGGTTGCCCGACACGTCGATGCGCGGCGTGTGGAACGCGTCTTCGAGCGACATGCCGTGGTCCACGACAAACGACAGTAATTGCGCGACGGCCGGCAGAATGCGCCGCCCGCCCGAAGCGCCCAGCGCGAACCACGCCTTGCCGCCGCGCGCGACGATCGTCGGGCACATGTTGGTCAGCGGGCGTTTGCCGGGGGCGAGCGAATTGGGCCGCCCGGCGCGCGGATCGAACCACATGATGCCGTTGTTCATCAAAATGCCGGTGCGCGGCAAAACAAGCTTGCTGCCGAAGGTCGAGAGCAAAGTCTGCGTGAGCGCCACCATGTTGCCGTGGCGGTCGACGACGTTGAGGTGCGTCGTGCTGGTCGGCGGCCCGGCAGCGGCAGGATTGCCCGCGAGGCGTTCGGCATAGGCTTGGCGCAGCGCTTCGGCGTAGGCGACAAAACTTGCCGCATCGACGCCAAACGGACGGAACATCTGCGGCGTCAGCAGCTCCAGCACGCGCGCGAGGGTGGGGCCTGCCGTGCCCGCCGGACCGCTGGCCACCTGCGCGCCGCGATACTCGGCCAGCGTCGGCTCGGCAAGGCGCGCGCGGTAACCGGCCAAATCGTCGCGCGACATGACGCCGCCCAGGCGGTGCATGTCGTCCACGATGTCGGCCGCAAGCGTGCCTTCGTAGAAATCGCGCGGCCCCTTCAATTGCAGCCGCCGGAACGTGTTCGCCAACTCGCCCATCGGCAGGAACGACATGCCGGTGCCGGTCTCGGCATAGGGCGGCAGGTCGTTTTTTAGATAGATCTCCGCCGTGCTGGGATAGCGCAAGATTTCGTTGGCGCAGGACGCGACCTTGAGCGTGGTCCAGAAATCGAGCGGTACGCCGCGATCGGCGAGGCGCGCCGCAGGTTCGAGTGCCAGCTCCCACGCCATCGTGCCGAATTTTTCGAGCGCCAGTGCTAGCCCGTCGACCTGGCCCGGAATGGCGATCGACAGCGGCCCGTGGACATTGCGGTTATCGAACACTTCGGGCCAGCCGAAGAGATCGCCGCCCATGCGCCCGGTCAGCGGGAAATGGCCGGGGTCGAGCGCTGCGGGCGCTTGCGGGCCGAAATCGACGACTTTGGTCTCGCCGGTCGCGGCCGAGCGGAACATCAAAAACCCGATGCCGCCAAGGCCGCTGTTCCAAGGTTCGACGGCAGCCAGCGCAAAAGCGGCCGCGACGGCCGCGTCGACCGCATTGCCGCCTTGCTGGAGCACGTCGGCCCCCACTTCCATGGCGGCGCGCGATTGGCCCGCGATGACGCCGCCGATGGCCGTGCGTACCTGGGGCTTGTGGACGATGAAATTTTGCGTCGTATGATTGCGAAGAGTCATGGCAAGCTCCAGAAAGTTCGTGTCAGGCGGGCAATCCCGACAGAATCGGAAACAGGCCGACCAGCCCGGCCGCGATGATTTGGACAGCGATCGCGGCCAACAGCAATCCGAAAATACGGTTGAGAATGTTGAGGCCCGTGCGCCCGAGCCGCTTGCCGATCGGGTCGGCAAGGCGCAGCGTGATCCATACGGCCACGCACACCAGGGCGATGCACGCGATCACCGCCAGCAGATGCGCGATTTCCGGATTGCGCTTGGTCTCGATGATGGTCGAGGAGATCGAGCCCGGCCCGACCAGCAGCGGAATGCCGATAGGGACGACGCCCAATACCGATTTTTGGCCCGCTTCGTCCGCTTCTTCGGGCGTTTGCTGGACGGCGGAAACCTTGGCATTCAGCATCGAGAGGCTCATCGTGAACAGCACGATGCCGCCGCCCACGCGAAACGCGTCGAGGCTGGTCCCCATGACGCGCAGCAGCATGTCGCCCGTAACCGCCGATACGAACAGCACCGCAAACACGGTCGCCGCTGCCATGTCGGCCGTGCGGCGCCGGAACGCGTCGTCCTGGCCTGTCGTCAGCGCCAAAAACACCGGGATCGCCGCAAACGGCGTCAAGATGGCCAGCAGCGTGACCACGAAGCGCGAATAGACGGCGATCTCGGCCACGCGCGTCAGCCTGCGTAGGGGTGCGTTTTGATCCAGTGCCGCGCAATGTCCGCGCGCCTTGCGACCCACACTTTGTCGTGTTTTTCGATATGGTCCATGAAGCGCTGCAACGCGCGCATGCGCCCGGGCCGACCGATCAGGCGCAGATGCAGGCCGATCGACATCATCTTGGGCGTCTCGGCGCCTTCTTCGTAGAGCGTATCGAACGCGTCGCGCGCATAGGCGAACCAGTCGTCGCCGGTATTGAAGCCTTGGACGGTGCCGAACTTCATGTCGTTGACGTCGAGCGTGTAGGGCACCACCAAGTGCGCTTTGCCCGACACGTTCGTCCAGAACGGAAGATCGTCGTTGTAGGCGTCGCTGTCGTAGAGCATGCCGTGTTCCACGGCGAGCTTGCGCGTGTTGTCGGACAGGCGGCCGGTGTACCAGCCCACGGGCGCAACGCCCGTCGCCTTCTTGATCGCGTCGATCGAAAGCTTGAAATGCTTGCGCTCCTCGGCGATCGGCATGTTGCGGTAGTCGATCCAGCGCCAGCCATGGCTTGCAACTTCGTGGCCGCCCTCGACCATGGCTTGTGCTGCTTGCGGGTGGCGCAGCAGCGCCATGCCCACCGCCCACGAGGTGAAAGGCAAGCGACGTTGTTCGAACGCGCGCAGAATGCGCCAGAAACCGGCCCGGCTGCCGTATTCGTAGACGCTTTCGACCGACAGATCGCGTTCGCGCGCGCGCGGCGTCTGCCCCACGACTTCGTGCAAAAATACTTCCGATTCCTTGTCGCCGTGCAGGATCGAGCGTTCGCCGCCTTCTTCGTAATTGACCACGAACGATACCGCGATGCGCGCGCCGTTGGGCCATGCGGCGTAGGGCGGGTTTTTGCCGTAGCCGACAAGGTCGCGCGGATAGGCGGTTTTTTTGGCGTTGGCTTTAGGCATTGGCATCGGGCTCCGAAGCTTGCGGGGTCGTCAGCAGTTTGACGAAATTGAGCAGCATGGCGTCCTGGCCGCGCGGCGCCAGAAACGAAATGCCCACGGGCGCCTCGTCGGCAAAACCTGCGGGCAGCGAGATTTGCGGCAGGCCCGCGAGGCCCGCAATGCAGGTCAGCATCAAGGTGCGCTGGCGCACGCGATCGAAGGTGGCCTCGTCGGCGTCGCGCAAGGGCGCTGGGGTTGCGGCCGTAGGCAGGCACAAGATCGTGCCGGGCAGCAGCAGCTGGTCCAGATGCGCGCGCATGTCGGCGCGGCGCGGTTTGTGCAGCGCGACCGCTGCCGCATCGACCGTTTTGCCGAATTTGAAGCGTGCCAGCACGTCCGGGGCCAGGCGCGGCTGCACCTGTTCGATCCAGGAACCGTGGCAATCCCACGCCTCGGCGGCCGAAAGGATGCGGAACGTCTCCGACCAGGACGCAAACGCCGTACCCGCCACGTCGATATCGAAACTGTTTTCGAAAAAGGATTTGGCGCGCCCGATCCACGGCAGCAGGGCGGCGTAGACGCCTTGGTCCAGCAAGCGCATCGCGTCCATCGCGACCAGCAAGCGCGTGGGTTCGGGGGCGGGCATGGGATCGTCGAGCAAGGCGCGGCCCACACGCTCCAGCAAGTCCGCGTCGCGCGCGAACCACCCGACCGTATCGAAACTCTCGGCAAGCGGCATTACGCCGTCCATCGGAATGGCGCCGTGCGTTGGGCGCATGCCGAATAGACCGCAGTAGCTGGCAGGCACGCGGATCGAGCCGCCGGTGTCGGTGCCAACGGCAAAATCGCAGGCCCGACCCGCGACGGCCGACGCCGAGCCCGAGGACGAACCGCCGGGAACGCGCTCGGGCGCAGCCGGGTTCAGCGGCGTCCCGTAATGCGCGTTGCGCCCGGTAAGACCGTAGGCGAGTTCGTCCATCAGCGTCTTGCCGAGCAAGGTGGATCCCGCATCGAGCAGGCGCTGGAGCGCGGGCGCGGTGCGCGCCGCTTTGTTGTGCGTTTGCAGCCAAGTCGGGTTGCCCCCGCCGGTACGCTTGCTGGCGACGTCGAAATTGTCTTTGGCGGCGAACACGGTGCCGCGCAGCGGCCCGTCCTCGACGCCGACGATGTGGACGCGTTCGTGGCGCGTATAGGCGTCCAGATTCATTGTTGGGCCCCTTGTTGGAGATAGCTGCGCCAACCGCCATGCGCCGTGATGTCGCTGGCCCCGGCAAGCGCCATCGGCTCGCACACAAAACCTTTGCACCAACTGCCGTCGTCGAGTTCGATCGTGCCGATCGCCATCGGCGGCGGGACCAGCGCCACGAAGCTGCCGAACGCGGCCGCATCCATCTCCCAAATCTCGAGCGCGATCCGCGCGCCGCCGCTTTCGACGCGGACCAAGCCGGGTTTGGGCGGCGCGGTGTTGGCGAGCGCATAGAGTTTGTAGCGTTCGGCCGTGGCGGCGCTGCGCACGAGCCGCGCGCGTCGCTCGGTCAATTGCGCGTTGAGCGGCATGCCGGTCAAATGCGCGCCGACAACCGCCAAACGGATGGCTTCGGGCGGTGCGGCTGCGGTTGGCGCAGCTTTGGGGGCGGGCATCGGCGCGTCGGTGGCGCCAAGCGACAGGCCCGTATCGGCGTGGAACGCTTCGCCCAAGGCCGCAAGCGCGCCGTCCGCCCAAGCGGGCCCGACCAGGGTAAGGCCGCTTGGCAAGCCGTCGGGACGGATTGCAGCGGGCACGGCAAGGGCGGACATGTCCAATAGATTGACGAAATTTGTGTAGTAGCCGAGTTCGGTGTTGTGGCGCACGGGTTCGGCCGCCAACTGCGCGAGCGTAAAGATCGTGCCGCTGGTGGGCAAAGCGAGCACGTCGATCCGCGTCCACAGCGCGTCGGCACGGCGTTTCAGCGCTTCGAGCCGGTAGAGCGCCTTGAAGGTCGCAACCGCATCGAATTTTTTGGCGTTGGCGATCACGGCGCGCGTTGTGGGGAACAGCGCGTCCGGATTGTCGCGCATCATGGCTTCGATGGCAGCGTAGCGCTCGGCAACCCACGGGCCGTCATAGAGGAGGTCGGCGGTTTCCTTGAGGGGCGCAAAATCGATTTCGATGCGCGTGCCGCCGAGTTTTTCGAGCCGCGCGCACGCATCGCGATAGACCGTGGCCGCCTGCGCGTCGCCAAAAAACGCGAGCGCGTCGCCCGCGGGCACGCCGAAGCGAAACGCCGCCGGACGCTGGCGGCGGTCGAGCATGGCGGGGCTGGCGGCTTCGCGCGAATAGGGGTCTTGCGCATCGAAACCCGCCGCAACGCGGCCTGCGATGCGCGCATCGTCCACCGTCAGCGCGAAGATCGAGATCACGTCGAGCGTGCGGCAGGCGGGGACCAGGCCCTGCGTCGAGAACAGACCCTTGGTGGGTTTCAAACCGACGATATTGTTGAAGCCGGCGGGGACCCGACCCGAACCTGCCGTGTCGGTGCCGAGCGAAAACGACACGAGGCCGGCCGCAACCGCAACGGCCGAGCCCGACGACGAGCCGCCCGGTACGTAGCGTTTGTCGAACGTGTTCTGCGGCACGCCATAGGGCGAACGCACGCCGACCAATCCTGTCGCAAATTGGTCGAGATTGGTTTTGCCGATCGCGATGGCGCCCGCCGCGACCAGTTTCTCGACCAGCGTTGCCGAGCGCTCGGGCGTATAGGCAAAAGCCGGGCATGCGGCCGTCGTTGGCGCCCCTGCCAAGTCGATATTGTCTTTGATCGCGAACGGGATGCCCCATAACGGTGCTGTGCGCGGGATGCCGGACAAAAGCTGGGCGGCGGCCAACGCTTCCGCGCGCGGCACC
The DNA here is from genome assembly GCA_945901855.1 of Asaia bogorensis. Taxonomy (GTDB): domain Bacteria; phylum Pseudomonadota; class Alphaproteobacteria; order CACIAM-22H2; family CACIAM-22H2; genus Tagaea. The sequence continues at coordinate 35,906 of CAMDLT010000027.1, forward strand.
AAATGGAGCCACGTCTTGTCGTCGCCGCGCGCCGCGATGCGGCGATAGATCTCGTCGATCACGTCGCTTGGGTCGGCGCCCGCTGCGTAGGCAGCGGCAAGACTGGAAAAATCGAGACTGATATTCATGGACACTCGCGACTCGAGGAGACGGATTGGACGGCCCCGCATGAAGCAAAACCCTAGCCAATGCAGGCGGAAAATTCCATGTTCGCTTTGTCGAGCGCCGTTGACAGGGGCAGGGCCGACAGGGTTCTAATCGGCCAAACGCGGGTACGGAGAGTTGGCGATGATGCGAACGATCGTGGCAGGGTTGCTGTTGCTTGCGGCCGGTGCCGCCCAGGCCCAAAACACCCTCAACATCTACAATTGGAACGATTACGTGTCGCCGCAGGCGCTCGAACGTTTCGAGCGCGAGACCGGCATCCGCGTGCGCTACGATACCTACGATTCGAACGAAACGCTCGATGCCAAGCTGCGTGCCGGGCGCTCGGGCTACGATCTGGTGGTGCCCACGGCGTCGCCTTTTCTTGCCCTGCAACTGGCCGCGCGTCTCTACCAGCCGTTCGACCGCGCGAAACTTTCCAACTTCGCCAATCTCGATCCGCAGGTGATGCGCGACCTTTCGCGCGCCGATCCCGGCAACCGTTTCGCGATCCCGCATATGTCGAGCCTGACCGGCATCGGATACAATGCCGAGCGGGTCGGGCGCGTGATGGCGGATGCGCCGGTTTTCTCGCTGCGCATGGTGTTCGATCCTGAAATTGCGCGCCGTTTCCAATCCTGCGGCCTCGTGATGCTCGACTCGCCGACCGACGTGTTTCCCGCAGCGCTTGCGTATCTGGGGCTCGATCCCGACTCGAAGGACCCGGCGCATTTGGTGCGGGCGACCGAGTTGCTGATGCGCATCCGCCCGTTCGTGCGCAAATGGCACGGCTCCGAATACATCAACGACCTCGCCAACGGGGACGCGTGCGTGGCGTTTGGCTATTCGGGCGACATCAAACAGGCGGCGGCGCGCGCGCGCGAAGCCAAACGCGCCAATGTGCGCGTCGAATTCGCGACCCCGCAAGAAGGCGCTTTGCTCGCGCACGATGTCTGGGCGATCCCGGCGGACGCGCGCAATCCCGATGCCGCCCATCGCTTCGTCGATTTTATGCTGCGCCCGGAAATTGCCGCGCTCAATACCGAGGCGGTCGGGTATCCAAGCGGCGTTCCGGGCGCGCGCGCCCTGGTGCGGCCGGAACTTCGCGACGATCCGACCGTGTTCGTGCCCGCCGAAATCCGCGCCAAGCTCTATACCATCACGCCGGCCGCGCGCGACTACGAACGCCTGCGCACGCGTGCGTGGACGCGCGTGACGACAGGCCGGTGACGGCGACCCGCCGATGATCCGCATCGACGGGTTGGTCAAGCGGTTCGCAGGGTTTGCGGCGGTCGATGGCGTGTCTCTTGAAATTTCGGCGGGCGAAATCTTCTGCCTGCTCGGTCCGTCCGGCTGCGGCAAGACCACGCTGCTGCGCTGCATCGGCGGCTTCGAGACGCCCGATGCCGGCACTGTTTCGCTCGACGGCGTCGACGTCACGGCGCTGCCCGCGTGGCACCGGCCCGTCAACACGGTGTTCCAAAACTACGCGCTGTTCCCGCATCTGAGCGTGGCGGCCAATGTCGGTTTCGGCCTCGAGACGCTGGCGCTCGACAAGCGCGCGCGCGCGGCGCGCGTTGGCGAAATGCTGGCGCTCGTGCGCCTCGAAGGGTTCGAGAGCCGGAAACCCGATCAGCTTTCCGGCGGCCAGCGCCAGCGCGTTGCGATCGCGCGCGCGCTCGCGCGCCACCCCAAGGTGCTGCTGCTCGACGAACCGCTCTCGGCGCTCGATGCGAAACTGCGCGAGGAAACGCGCCTCGAACTCGTCGAGTTGCAGGCGCGTTTGGGGATCGCATTCGTGTTCGTCACGCACGACCAGGAAGAGGCGATGGCGATCTCCGACCGCATCGGCGTCATGGAGCGCGGGCGCATCGTGCAAGTGGCCTCGCCCGCCGAACTCTACGAGGCGCCCGCCACGCGCTTCGTGGCCGAGTTCGTCGGGCGCATCAATCTGTTCGAGCGGCCGGGCGTCGACGGCTGGATTGCCGTGCGGCCCGAGCGCGTCCAAGTGGGCCAGGGCCCGCACACGGGACGCGTGCGCGAATGCGCGTATTTGGGCGAACGGCGGCTGGTGTTTCTCGATACGGATTTCGGCCGCGTGACGGCAAGCCAGCCGGGCCAAGCGCCGGTGCCCGAAAATGGCGCCAAAATCGCTTTCGGCTGGCCGAGCGACGCCGAGCGCATGCTGGCGCGATGAACCGGGCAGTCTTTATCGCGCCGGTTTTTTTGTGGCTGCTGGCGGCCGTCGGCGCGCCCTTCGCCTTGATCGTGGCGATCAGTTTCGGCTCGGCCACGCAGGGGGCGCCGCCGTTCGACTGGGGATTCTCGCTCGACAATTATAAACTGTTGATTGCCGACGATCTTTATGTGGCGGCTTTTGCCAATGCCGCGCGCATTGCGGGCACGTCGACGGCCATCTGCTTGCTGGTCGGCTATCCCATGGCGCTGGCCATCGCGCGCGCGGCACCCCGGCGCCGGGCCTTGCTGCTGTTTTTTGTCATGCTGCCGTTCTGGACGTCGTTTTTGATTCGCGTTTACGCGTGGATGGGGCTGCTGCGCCCGACGGGGCTGATCAACGGCACGCTCGAAGCGTTGGGCCTGATCGACGCCCCCGTGCAGATGATCGCCAACGAATTCGCGGTGCATCTTGGCATCGTCTACGCCTATCTGCCGTTCATGGTGCTCCCGCTCTACGCGACGCTCGAAAAACTTGACCCGGCATTGCTCGAGGCTGCACAGGATTTGGGCGCTGGACCCTGGCGCGCGTTTTGGCGTGTGACGCTGCCGTTGTCGCTGCCGGGGATCGTGGCGGGTGCATTGCTCGTCTTCATTCCGGCAAGCGGCGAATTTGTCATCCCCGACCTGCTGGGCGGTCCCGATACGCCGATGATCGGGCGCGTTTTGTGGCTCGAATTTTTCCAGAACCGCGACTGGCCGATGGCATGCGCCTTGGCAAGCGCGCTCGGCGCTTTGCTGGCAGCCCCGCTTTTGCTGTTCGACCGGCTACGCTTGAGGGCCGGGTGATGCGTCCTTCGCGCATGTCGAAGCTGCCGATGGCGCTGGCGGCAGGTTTTTCGTTCCTCTATCTGCCGATCGTCGTGATGGCGATCTTCAGTTTCAACGAAAGCCGTCTCGTGACGGTGTGGGCAGGTTTTTCGACGCGCTGGTACGCCGAACTGTTTGCCAATGCGCGCATGCTCGAAGCCGCCGGGCTCAGTCTGGCCGTGGCGGCGCTGGCGGCCAGTCTTGCGGCCTGCATGGGCACGCTTGCGGGCTATGCGCTTGGGCGGCTCGGGCGATTTCCCGGTCGGGGGCTGTTTGCGCTGCTGCTGCTGGCACCGCTCGTGCTGCCGGAGGTGATTTTGGGCCTGTCGATGCTGATGGGCTATGCGACGCTCGACCGGTTGGTCGGTTGGCCTGCCGAGCGCGGGCTGGCGACGATCGCGCTCGCGCATGCAAGCTACGGCACGGCGTTCGTTGCCGTGATCGTCGAAGCGCGGTTGCGCGGACTCGATCCCACCCTCGAAGAAGCGGCGCGCGATTTGGGCGCATCGCCCCTGCGCGCGTTCGCGCGCGTGACGCTGCCCTTGCTGCGCCCGGCCGTTGCGGCCGGTTGGCTGCTTGCCTTCACGCTGTCGCTCGACGATCTGGTGATCGCAAGTTTCGTCTCCGGCCCTGGCGCGACCACGCTGCCGATGCTAGTCTACGCCAGCGTTCGGTTGGGCTTGAGCCCGCAAATCAACGCGTTGGCATGCGTCATGATTGTGTGCGTCGCAAGTCTAGTCTGGATTGGAACTAAAAGTTGCAGACTCGGACGCCCCCTGTGAATAACTAATGTCGCGATTTATCCACAGAACTGCGCGCGCGGCGTGAAAATACGCATTCTAATCAGCGACTTGGCTCGCGCTGCTCGTGTGATCAAAATGCCCACCAAATGGGCGGAAAAATATGCCAAAAAAAGCGACGCGTAGCTTGCTCGAACCAATTGGAGTCGGCATCATCGACGTCGCAATTTGCGAAAGCGGAAAATTGGAATGCGTCGTATTGACACGAAAAACAGCATTTGGGCGCGACTGTACACGCAGTCAGAGCAGCTGTTTCGGCCGCGCGAAATACTGCTGCGTTCGGACGGGCATGTGCAGCTCATTCGGGTTTCAGGTTTCGTTCAAAAGTGCTTTGCAGCGTTGCTCGTCGCTATGTTTGCCGCAGGCATGGTTGCGTCGCAGAGCTATCGCGCGGCGTTGGTCGAGATCGAAACGCGCGGTAACGACGTTGAACGTCTGCAAGACGACCATCGTGCGCGACTCGAGGAATTGGGCGACGCGCTGGTGCGCGCAACCGAGCGCGGACGCGCGGAAGCGGCCGAAGCCGTCGCAAGTTTGATCGATCAGCGCAACAAACTCAGCGCGCGTATGGTCGAAATCGAGCGCGGGCTGGCGGCGGCCGAAAGCGAACGCGAGCGCGCCGTCGCCACGCATACGGGGTTGATGGAACGTCTGCAGCAGATCGAAGTGCGCCTCGCCGGTCGTCCGTCGGACGTCGTGTCGGCCGGCGACCGGGCAGCGGCGCTCGAACGCCTGCGCATCGAGGCGATGGCCGAGCGCGGGCGCTTGGCGGTCGAAACGCGGCGTTTGGCGATGGAACATCGCGCGGCGACAGGCAGCCTGAATGGCATGCGCGCGGCAACCCAGGACACGGCCAACGCCCAAGACGCTGCCTTGGCCGAAATTGCGGGCGGAACAAAATCGCAGATCGACGAGATAATGCGCATCTTGCGCGGCACGGGCTTGCAGCCCGGGCGCATCTTGGCATCGCGCAGCGCGAATGCGGGCGGGCCGTTTGTCGGGGCCGTGGCCGACGAAACGCTGCCGCAAGCGAGCCTGCAACTGGCGTCGCTTGGCTCCGAGCTTGGGCGGTTGCGCGATTTGCAGTCGGTGCTGCGGCGCCTGCCCGTTTCAACCCCGCTCGACAATTTTGCAATCATGAGCCCGTTTGGCATGCGCCGCGATCCGTTCAACGGGCAATTGGCGATGCATAGCGGCATCGATCTGCAAGCGCCGGCGCGCACGCCGGTGCTGGCGACAGCGCCGGGGCGCGTCGTGACGGCCGCATGGATCGGCGAGTACGGCAATATGGTCGAAATCGAGCACGATTTCGGTCTATCGACGCGCTATGGTCACCTTACGCGTATCGATGTGCGCGTGGGCCAGCGCGTGGAACGGCGACAAACGGTCGGTCTGCTCGGCTCCACGGGGCGCAGCACCGGTCCGCATGTGCATTACGAAGTGATCGTCGACGGCCGAGCCGTCGATCCCGTCCGCTTTCTGGAGGCAGCCCGCCATGTTCGGAAAATCCAATAGCAAACCCGCAACGGAAACGCGCCCCGTGACCAAACCATCCGTATCGAACGTGCCTTCCATCTTGGCCGCGGGTTTTGCGATCAAGGGCAATATCGCGTGCGAGGGCGACATCCAGCTCGATGGCAACATTGAGGGCACGATCCGCACGCATGCGCTGACCGTCGGGGTTTCCGGCGAAGTGCGCGGCGAGATCCTGGCCGATCGCGTGCGCATTTTGGGCAAAGTTTTCGGACCTATCCGGGCGAGCGCAGTCGAACTTGGCCGCACAGCGCGCGTGGTCGGCGACATTCGCTACGAAACGCTCACGGTCGAACCCGAGGCCCATGTCGACGGCCATTTGCAGCGCGTTGATTCGGCGACGGCGGTCGCTGCCGATCGCGAACCCGGCAGCCTCGCCCTCGTTCACGACGTCGCCAAGAAGTAGCGCGCAGGCTCAGACGAGGGCTTGCGTGTCGCCGTCGATGGCGAGCGCTTGGCCCGAAATGTTGCGCCCGCCCGCACCGGCCAAAAATACCGCCATGCGCGCGATATCCTGCGCATCGACCATGCGGCCGAGCGAGGCCTGGCGCGTATAGACCCGCTCAAGCTCCTCGACCGCAACGCCGGTTGAAATCGCTTTGGCTTCGATCACGCGCCGAATGCGCGGCCCGTCGACTGCGCCGGGCAGGATCGCGTTGACGCGGATATTGTCGACGCCAAGTTCGATCGCAAGGCTTTTGGTGAAGCCGATCACGGCCCATTTGCTGGCAGCGTAGGGCGTGCGATGGGCAAAGCCAAAGCGCCCGGCCGCCGACGACATATTGACGATGCTGCCGCCGCCGCTGGCGCGCAACAGCGGCACGGCGCGGCGCACGCACAGAAACTGGCCGTCGATATTGACTTCCATCGTGTGGCGCCAATCGTCGGCCGAGATCAACTCGACCGGTCCTGTCGGACCTGCAATGCCCGCGTTGTTGACGAGCACGTCTAGTCCGCCAAGCGCATCCGCCATGTCGTCGAACAGATCGTCGACGTCGTCCTCGTCCGAAACGTCGCATTCGAACGCCTCGTGGCCGGGCAGTTCGGCGCGGAAACGCGCAAGGGCTGCCTCGTCGATGTCGCACACGGCAACGCGCGCCCCGGCACCGACAAACGCATCGGCGATCGCGCGCCCGATACCCGACGCGCCGGCAGTGACAAGCACGCGCAGATCGCGGCAGGATTGTTCGGTCATGGCGGACCCCCTAATGTGTTTGGATGGACGAAGGACATAACACGATCGGGCTTGGGCGTCCTGCGGTTTCGGGCCGCAGCCTCGTGGCCTTCAAATGCGACGATGCGGGCATCGTGCGGCTTGCCGATCTCGACCAGCGCGATCCGCTCAAAATTCTGTTTCCCGACCCGCTCGACGAAAAGCAGCCCGTGGCCGTGCTGGCCAATACGGGCGGCGGCGTGGTCGGCGGCGACCGGCTTTCGAGCGAAATCCGCATCGGCGACGGCGCGACGGCGCTGGTCGTCGGGCAGGCGGCGGAAAAGATCTATCGCAGTTGGGGGCCGCCTGCGCGGGTCGAAAACCTGATCTCGGTCGGCGTCGGCGGGCGCGTCGAATGGTTTCCCCAGGAAACGATCATGTTCGACCAAGCCCGGCTCGACCGCCGCTTGACGGTCGAACTCGCCAAGGACGCGGAATTTCTGGGCGGCGAGATCGTGGTGCTGGGCCGACGCGCGCGCGGCGAAACGATGACGGGCGGCGCGCTCGCCGATCGTTGGTTTTTGCGTCAGGCGGGCCGACTGGTTTGGGCCGATGCCACGCTTGCCGACCCGCTCGACGATTTGCTGCTTGCCCGCCCCGCTTTGTTCGGCGGTGCTCGCGCGATGGCGACGTTGGTGTGCGCGTGCGCGGATCCCGCCGCGGCCTTGGCAATCGGCCGGGCGCAGCCGGAAATCTCGGGCGGGCTGGTCGGGCGGATTTTTGTGGCGCGTTTGCTGGACAGCGATCCGGCCGCGCTGCGCCAGCGCTATGTGGCGCTGTGGTGCGCATTGCGCAGCCGATTGTTCGGCTCGCCCGAGCGCGTCTCGCGGCTTTGGCACGTGTGATGCTAGGATCGAGCGACCAAAGGGGAGAAGGCTCGCCATGAATCTCAGTCCGCGCGAAAAAGACAAGCTGCTGGTCGCCATGGCCGCGCACGTGGCGCGCCGTCGCCTGGAGCGCGGCGTCAAACTCAACCACCCGGAAGCCGTGGCGCTGATCGCCGATTTTGTCGTCGAAGGCGCGCGCGACGGCCGCTCGGTCGCCGATTTGATGCGCGACGGCGGCAAGGTTTTGGCGCGCGGCCAAGTGATGGACGGGGTCGCCGAAATGATCCACGAAATCCAGGTCGAGGCTACGTTTCCCGACGGCACGAAGCTCGTGACCGTCCACAACCCCATTCGCTGACACGAGGACGGCCATGAAACCCGGCGAAATTCTGGTCCGATCCGGCGAGATCGAGCTAAATGCAAGCGCCAAATCGGTCGCGCTGAAGGTCGCCAATGCGGGCGACCGGCCGATCCAAGTCGGCTCGCACTACCATTTCTTCGAAACCAACGCGGCGCTGAAATTCGAGCGCAAAGCGGCGTACGGCATGCGGCTCGATATTCCGGCTGGCACCGCCGTGCGGTTCGAGCCCGGACAGACGCGCGAGATTTCGCTGGTTCCCTATGGCGGGGCGCGCATCGTCCACGGGTTTCGCGGGTTGGTGAACGGCAAGCTCAAGAAGCAGGGGAAATAGCATGTCGTTCAAAATTTCGCGCGCCGCCTATGCCGGCATGTACGGCCCCACGACCGGCGACCGCATCCGTCTGGCCGATACCGATCTGTTCGTCGAGGTCGAAAGGGATTTTACGACCTACGGCGAGGAGGTGAAGTTTGGCGGCGGCAAGGTCATTCGCGACGGCATGGGCCAAAGCCAGCGCAGCCGCCGCGAGGGCGCGGTCGATACCGTGATCACCAACGCGGTCGTGCTGGATTGGACCGGCATCTTCAAGTGCGACATCGCGATCAAGGACGGCAAGATTGCAGCACTCGGCAAGGCTGGCAACCCGGACGTGCAGTCCGGCGTGGATATCGTCATCGGTCCCGGCACCGAAGTGATCGCGGGCGAGGGGCGCATCGTCACGGCCGGCGGGATCGATGCGCATATCCATTTCATCTGCCCGCAGCAGGTCGAAGACGCGCTCTATTCGGGCATCACCACGATGATGGGCGGGGGCACCGGTCCTGCGGCCGGCACCTCTGCGACCACCTGCACGCCGGGGCCGTGGCATCTGCACCGCATGCTGGAAGCGGCCGAAGGCTTGCCGATCAATCTTGGCTTTTTCGGCAAGGGCAACGCCTCGGCGCAAGCCCCGATGGTGGAGATGGTGCGCGCGGGCGCCTGCGCCATGAAGCTGCACGAGGATTGGGGCACCACGCCCAACGCCATCGACGCGTGCCTGAAACTCGCCGAAAAATACGATATCCAAGTGGCGCTGCATTCCGACACGCTCAACGAAAGCGGCTTTGTCGAAGACACGATCGCCGCCTTCAAAGGCCGCACGATTCATGCCTTCCACACCGAAGGAGCGGGCGGCGGGCATGCGCCCGACATCATGAAGGTCGTGGGCTTGCCCAATGTATTGCCCTCATCGACGAACCCGACACGGCCGTTCACGGTCAACACGATCGACGAACATCTCGACATGCTGATGGTATGCCACCATCTGGACCCGCGCATCCCCGAAGACGTCGCGTTTGCCGAGAGCCGCATTCGGCGCGAGACGATCGCGGCCGAAGACATCCTGCACGATCTTGGCGCCATCTCGATGATGAGTTCGGACAGCCAGGCGATGGGCCGCATCGGCGAAGTGATCACGCGCACCTGGCAGACCGCGCACAAGATGAAGCAGCAGCGCGGACGGCTGGAGACCGAGACCGGCGACAACGACAATGCGCGCGCCAAACGTTATGTCGCCAAATACACGATCAATCCGGCGATCGCCCAGGGCATTTCGCGTTATGTGGGCTCGGTCGAAAAAGGCAAATACGCCGATCTGGTGATCTGGCAGCCGGCCTTTTTCGGCGCCAAGCCCGAGATGATCTTGAAATGCGGCATGATCGCGGCAGCGCCGATGGGCGATCCCAACGCTTCGATCCCCACGCCCCAGCCCGTGCATTACCGCCCGATGTTCGCGAATTTCGGCAAGGCGCTTGCGTCGAGCAATCTTACCTTCGTTTCGAAGCTCGCGCATCAAGACGGCATCGCCAAGAAGCTTGGACTTGCACGCAACGTGCTGCCGGTGTCGAACACGCGCAAGATCGGCAAAAAGGACATGCGCCACAACGACGCCATGCCCGACGTCGAAATCGATCCCGAAACCTACGAAGTGCGCGCCGACGGCAAGCGCATCACCTGCGAGCCCGCGACATCCTTGCCGCTCGCGCAGCGCTATTTTCTGTTCTGATGCGCGCGCTCGCGGTCGAATCGGCGGGCCTGTGGGACGGCGCGCAAAAAGCGGGGCATGTGACGCTTGCCTCCGACGCGCGCCATCGTCGGCGTCTGGCAATGCGCGCCGACGAAGGGTTCGATTTTCTGCTCGATCTGGTGCACGCAGCGTATCTCAAACATGGCGACGGCCTGGCGCTCGAAGACGGGCGCTATATCGAAGTGCGTGCGGCCGCCGAGCCCGTGCTCGACATTGTTTGCCACGATGCGGCGCATTTGGCGCGGCTCGCGTGGCATGTCGGCAATCGGCATCTGGCGGTCCAAGTATTGGCGGACGGCACGCTGCGTGTGGCCGACGATTATGTGATTGCCGAGATGGCGGCACGCTTGGGCGCCAAAGTGCTGCGCCATGAAGCGCCGTTCGACCCCGAGCCCGGCGCGTATGCGGAACATAAACATGGCAAGTGATGGCTTGCTGAAATTGCTGGCGTGGCTGTCGCCTTCCTTTCCGGTGGGCGCGTTCGCCTACAGCCATGCGCTTGAGGCCGCGATCGACGAAGGGTTCGTCAAAGACCGCGCAAGCTTGCTGGCATGGATCGAAGACTTGCTCGAACACGGCAGCCCGCGCGCCGATGCGGTGTTTTTCATGTGCGCACATCGCGCGGTTGTAAACAGCGACGAAACGGCGTTTCTCGAAATCGCCGAAATGGCGGCCGCAATGCGCGGGACCGGCGAATTGGCGCTCGAATCGATTCAGCAGGGCGAAAGCTTTTTCCATGCCATCGGCGATGCGTGGCCGGTGGATGTGCGATCCTGGCGCGATTTGCTGGCGGCCGAAAAGATACGCCCGGCCTATCCGCTGGCGGTCGCAACGGCGGCAGCGCTTGCCAAGATCGCGCCCGAACCCGCTTTGGCGGCCTATCTGCACGCGTTTGCCGCCAATCTTGTGTCGGCGGCCGTGCGCGCCATACCGCTTGGCCAAACCGATGGCCAACGCGTGCTTGCTGCCATCGAGCCGTGCGTTGCCAAGGCCGCGGCGGCGGCCCAATCTTGCACGATCGAGGACGCGGGCTCGGCCGCCCCGGCGCTCGACGCGCTCTCGTTTCGTCACGAAACCCAATATTCGAGGTTGTTCAGATCATGAGCGGACCCTTACGCGTTGGAATCGGCGGGCCGGTGGGCTCTGGCAAGACGGCGTTGGTCGATGCGCTTTGCAAGCATCTGCGCGACGTGCTCGACGTCGCGGCCATCACCAACGACATCTACACCAAAGAAGACGCGCAGTTTTTGACGCGCTCGGGCGCGCTCGATCCTTCGCGCATTATGGGCGTTGAAACCGGCGGGTGTCCGCACACGGCGATCCGCGAGGATGCGTCGATGAATTTGGCCGCGTGCGCCGAAATGACGGCCAGGTTCCCAGGGCTCGAATTGCTGTTCGTGGAAAGCGGGGGCGACAATCTGGCTGCCACCTTCTCGCCCGAACTTGCCGACATTACGCTCTATGTGATCGACGTGTCCGCGGGCGACAAAATTCCGCGCAAGGGCGGACCCGGCATCACGCGCTCGGATCTGCTGATCATCAACAAGATCGATCTGGCCCCCTATGTGGGCGCCTCGCTCGACGTGATGGATCGCGACGCCAAAAAGATGCGCGGCGAGCGGCCCATCATTTTTGCGCAGATCAAAGTCGGCAAATCCGTGCCCGAAATTGCCGACTTTATTTGCGCCAAAGGCGGGCTCAAACCGCGCCCGCGAGCGGCGGCACAATAACCATCGGGCCGTTGGCGACGGCCACGATCCCGCAATCGTCCGGCGAGCCGTCTTCCCACATCAGCAGGGAAAACACCCCGGCACGCTCGAGGGCGATCAGCGGAAAGTGCCAGGTGCCCGCCTTGTAGTTGATGCCTTGTCCCGGACCGCCAACAAAGGCGCGCAAATTCGCGATGTCGGGCGCGCCGTCCGGCAAGGTCGGCGCGACGACCGTCAAGAACCGCGCGACATCGAGGGCGATAAACGCCTGCGATGAATATTCGTGGCGTTCCATCATGTCGATCCGGTAGGGGCCAGCCGAGGCCGCCACTTGCACGACGGCAAGATTGGGTTTGGCGGCGGCGTCGCGCCGGTTTTCGAGTATGCCGGCATGGTCGAAGCGGAGTTGCGCGCCAAAATCGGACGGCCGACCGCCGCCTTTTGGCAGGGCGATCAATTGGCCGAACGGCGCGAAGGCTTCGGCCGTCAGCGGTTGGGCGGCGATAGGGGCTGGGTCTTGCATCTTGAGCGACAGCGATGCATGGATGGTGCCAACGGATCAACTTTACCCGCTGTGGAGCTGCGATGCGCGCGTCCGACAAGATCGACGAAACCCGTCTTTGGCAACGCCATGTCGATATGGCCAAACTGGGCGGATTGCCCAAGGGCGGCGTCAATCGCCAAGCTCTGTCGGCCGAGGATGCGGCCGCACGCAATCTGTTGGGCGGGTGGGCCGCCGCGCGCGGCTACGACGTTTTCAGCGATCCCATCGGCAATCTGCATATCCGCCGGGCAGGCAGCGAGAGCGATGCGGCACCGGTCCTGACCGGCTCGCACATGGACAGCCAGCCCACGGGCGGCAAGTACGACGGCATGTACGGCGTGCTGGCCGGGTTCGAGGCGCTCGAAGCGCTCGACGATGCCGGCATTCAAACCAAGCGCCCGGTCGGCGTGGTCGCGTGGATGAACGAAGAGGGCAGCCGTTTCCAGCCGGGCGCCATGGGCTCGGCCGTATGGGCGGGGCATTACGATCTCGGGCAAATGCTGGCGGCCGAGGATCGTGCGGGCACGAAGCTCGCCGATGCGCTTGCGCAGACGCTGGCGGCGGCGCCGTGCCGCACAAGCGACGGTTTCGAGCGCAACGTGCATGCCTATATCGAGGCGCATATCGAACAGGGGCCGCGGCTCGAAGCAGAAGCAAAGACGATCGGCGTCGTCACTGGCATCCAGGGTTCGCAGCGCTATACGGTCGATATTTTCGGCGAGGAAGCGCATGCCGGCACGACGCCGCTGCGCGTGCGCAAGGATGCGCTGAAGAGCGCCGTCGCTGCCGTGCAGGCGCTTGAGCGCCATATGCACGACCCGGCCGATATCGTGCGCTTCACGGTCGGGCGCTTCGAATGCCGCCCCGGCTCGCCCAACACGGTGCCGGGCCAAGTCCATTTCACCATCGACTTCCGCCATCCTGATGCGGCCGTGCTCAAGCGTCTGGGCGACGGCATCGCGGCCGTGGTCGCTGCGAGCGTTTCGCCTTGCAGCGCCAAGGTTGAGCGCATCGTCGATGTGGCACCCACGGTCTTCGATCCGTCGATCGTCGATCTGGTGCGCGCATCGACGGCGGCGCTGGATTTGCCGCATATGGACATGCCCTCCGGCGCCGGGCACGACGCGATGCATGTCGCCCCCTTGGCGCCAGCGGGCATGATTTTTGTGCCGTGCGAGCGCGGCGTGAGCCACAACGAAGCGGAAGCCGCGACGCCGGGCGACCTTGCGGCAGGCGCGCGCGTGCTGGCCGATTGTCTGGCAAGCCTTGCCAACGGCTGATCAAAGATCGGTGAAATCCCGCTTGGTCGTTTCGATCGCCAGATCGACGAAGCTGCGGATTTTGGCCGATATCTGGCGCGCGGCGGGATGGACGAACTGGATCGGCGCGGGCGGGGGCTGGCAAACGACGATAACGCCAGACCTCGCCGCCTTTCTCGCCGACCTTGAAGCGCAGCTTGCGGGCCGAAACTAGGCTTTTTCGAAACGGCGCAACTCGGCCGCGCTCAAGCGGCGGTCGGCGGGCAGGCGGATCGTAACGGCGGTACCCCCGCCGACGGCGACGCCCAGCTCGATCTTTCCGCCATGCATTTCGACATAGCGACGCACGATCGCAAGGCTCATGCCGGTTCCCGGCGTGCGTTGCAGATATGCGTTTTCGACGCTGATCAAGGGGCTGCTTTGGCGGCGCTCGCCAATCGGCGGAACGCCGGCGCCCTGATCGCCGATCCACAGCGCAATTCCGCCCATCGGCGCTTCGCCGAGGCCGACCGTCACGGTGCTGCCGGGCGACGAAAATCGGATCGCATTGGCGAGCAAGCCAACCAACGCCTTGGCCAGCTTGCGTGCGTCGCCGCGCATTGGCACGGGCGCGTCGGGCAGGTTGCTGGCCAGTTCGATCTGCCGCGTCTGCGCTTCGGCGCGCATCAGATCGCGTTGCGCGCGCGCCAGCGCGGCCAAATCGAAAGCGCTCTCGGTCATTTTTTGCTCGGCGCCCTCGTCCTTGGCCGCTTCGAGCAACTCCTCGACGATGCCCATCAGCAGATCGCCGCCCGACCGGATCGACGCGGCGTATTCGCGCTGGCGCTCGGTAACCGGTCCTGCAATGCCTTCTTCGAGCATCTGCGCAAATCCCAGTATTGCGGTGAGCGGCGTGCGCAACTCGTGGCTGGCGGTGGCGAGGAAGACATCGCTCGCGCGCAGCACCTCGGGGCGCTGCGGGCGCAGTACGACCATATGCCCGTCCTGCCCTGTCAGCATCGCGTCGATCGTGACCATGCACAGGCGCCCCGACAGATCGGTCAGCGGCAATTCGGCTTCCGTTCCGGCCAGAATCGTCGCAACGAGCGCCTCGCTGTTGGCGCCGTTGGCGGCAAGCTCGCTTAGATACGCAGGTGCCGGTCCAAAATCGCGCGCGAAGGCGGCATTGGCGAACAGAACGCGCCCATCGCGCGCAAGGCGTACGACCGGTTCGGCTACGCGTTCGGCCAGCGCGTCAAGCGCAACTTCGACGGGCATCGGTTTCATCGCTTCACCGCCCACAGCATCCCCGTTCCGCCCGGCAACGCGGCTTGCATCGGTTCGCCGAATCCCGCTTCGCCAAGCCAGCGCCGTTGCGCGCCCATTCGATGCGCTCGCCCGCCGTCGAACATGCCCATCAACGCGATATTCAAACCTACCGCTTCGGGCGGTGCAAGTCCGCTGTCGTCGAGGATGGCGCCCGAGATAACAAAAATTCCGCCGGGCTTCAACGAACGCGCAATGTTGGCGACAGCGCGCTCGGCATCCGCCGGCGAAAGTACCTGCAGCAGTGCGCGCGCCACGGCGATGTCGGCGGGCAGTCCCGGCGGCGGTCCGGCAAGCACGTTGTAAGGAGCGCACAGGATCCGATCCGAGAGGCCGGCGTGCGCAACGAAGTTTTGCGCGAACGGCAGGGCGTCGGGCAAATCGAGAGCACTTGCGTGCAACCGCGGCCAGCGCGCGCACAAGCCGATCGCAACGCCGGCCGTACCGCAGCCGATATCGAGCATGCGTTCGGCCGTCGACAGATCGATGCGCTTGTCGATTTCGCGCGCCGCCGACAAAGCCGTCGGGTGCAGACCCGCAAGGAAACCGTCGTCCGATGCCGCCAAGGGTTTCGCCGAGCGAACGGCTTGCGCAAATCCCAGCGCCGAACGGAACATGCGGCCGTAAACGGGCGCGATGGCGCCGATATAACCGGGCGAATTCGGCGCCAGATATTGGCGGGCTTCCGACGCAAGCGCATAAACGCATTCCGTCCGTGCCAAAAACCCGAACGCCGTCAGCGCATCAAGCAGGGCTTCCAAGCGCTCAGCGTCGCCCGCTTCCACGCGCGCAGCGAGCGCCGCCAAGTCGCTTGGCGCGTCGGCCAGCGCTGCAAACAGGTCGAGTTCCAGCCCTGCCAGCAAAGCGGCCGCAGGATAGAGGCCGCCAACCGCCTTTTGCAGCGCCAAGGGCGGCGGCGGTTTGTGCGCTTCGCTCAACGTTGCCGAACTATTTTTTGGCGCGCACGACCGAGATTTCGTCGCGCAAGCGGTGCACGATGTCGACGAATTCGGGTCGGAACGCGTCTTCGGGCGTGCGCGGGCGCGCGAAATCGACGGGGTTGGTCGAGATGATCTTGCCGGGACGCGCGCTCATCATAAAAACACGGTCCGACAGATACACCGCCTCGCGTAGGTCGTGCGTGATCAGCATCACGGTCGGGCGCTTCTTGATCCACAGGGCCTGAACGACGTCCCACAATTCTTCGCGCGTGAAGGCGTCGAGCGCCGCGAAGGGCTCGTCGAGCAGCAAAAGTTCCGGGCTGTGGATCAACGCGCGGCACAGCGAGCCGCGCTGCTGCATGCCGCCCGAAAGCTGCCAGGGGAATTTCTCTTCGAACCCCTGCAGGCCGACAGTTGCAAGCAGTTCTTTGGCGGTCGCGACATGCTTGGCGCGGTCGCGCCGGAAGGTGCGCGCGTGCGGTTCGACGATTTCGAGCGGCAGCAGCACATTGTCGAGCAGCGTGCGCCAGGGCAGCATGATCGAATTTTGGAACGCCATGCCGCAGATTTTGAGCGGTCCGGTCACTTCTTCGCCGCCCACGATGACGTTGCCCGTGGTGGCGGTGTAGAGCCCCGAAACGAGCTTCAGCAAGGTCGATTTGCCGCAACCCGACGGTCCGACCACCGAGACGAACTCGCCCTTGGCAATTTTGACGTTGGCATCGCTAAGGGCAAGCGTATCGCCGTCCTTGGTGCGGTAAACGAGGCTGACGCGATCAATATCGACATAGTCCTTGGTTCTGAGTTCGGTCACGTTCAACAAGCCTCCGGCCAAATGCGCAGCGATCAATTGAGAACAGCAAGCTTCATGCCGAACTTTCGCGCATCAAGCACCACGCTGCACCGCATATATTGCCCAAATTTAGGACTAGCTGCACATAAAAAGTGCGAAATTCGTCCTCTTGTATCGCGCCAATCGGATATTTATGCTGCACCGCAGCGATTGTTGCTGGAGACCAGATGGCCAAACTCTCGACCCATATTCTCGATACGATGAACGGCAAACCCGCTGCGGGCGTGCGCGTCGAATTGTGGCGCATGGACGCTGGCGCGCCGGTTTTGATCTGCGACCATCGCACCAACCAAGACGGCCGAACCAACGCGCCCTTGATGGGCCCTGACGGCTTCAAGCCCGGCCGCTACGAGTTGCGCTTCCATATCGGCGCCTATTTTGCGGGACTGGGCGCCGCGCTGCCTGCCCTGCCGTTTCTCGACATCGTGCCGATCGCGGTCGGGCTCGGCGAAGCCGACGGCAACTACCACGTGCCATTGCTGGCAAGCCCGTGGAGCTATTCCACTTACCGCGGTTCCTGAGGATACTTCGAATATGTGGCAATTGCTTCCTGAGTGGCTCGACATGGTCGTGCGGTGGACGCACGTGATCACCGGCATCGCATGGATCGGTTCGTCGTTCTATTTCAACTGGCTCGAATCGAAGTTCCGGCCGCCTGAAATTCCGCGCGACCGCGTCGAGGGCGAGACTTGGCTCGTCCATGGCGGCGGCTTCTACCGCGTCGAAAAATTCGCCGTCGCCCCGCCCAAATTGCCGGCCGAACTGCACTGGTTCAAGTGGGAAGCGGCGTTCACCTGGATTTCGGGCGTGTTGCTGCTTGCCCTTGTCTATTATGTCGGCTCGAACGGATCGTTCCTTACGCACCCGTCGCTCGCCGGGTTCGGCACGCTGGGGGCTGCCGCTTTTTCGCTGGGCGTCATCGCCGTATGCTGGACGCTCTACGACCAAATGTGGAAGACCAAATGGGCCGAGGGCAATTCGCTCGCGGCGACCGTAGCGACGTTTTTGGGGCTCGTGCTGCTGGCTTTTCTGCTCACGCGCGCGATGGCGCCGCACGCGGCCTATATTCATGTGGGCGCCGTGATCGGCACGATCATGACGGCCAATGTGTGGATGATCATCATCCCCAACCAGCGCGAGCTGGTCGCTGCGACACGCGAAGGACGCACGCCGCAATACCGTTTCGCGAACCAGGCGAAGTTCCGTTCGCTGCACAACAATTATTTTACGCTGCCGATCGTCTTCATCATGCTGTCCAAGAATTACGGCAGCACCTGGGGCCACGAATGGAATTGGGCGATTTTGGCGGGGCTTGCGTGCGTGGGCGCCAGCGTGCGGCACGTGTTCAACTTGCGCAACAAAGGGCGCGGGGGCGAGGGCTTCTGGATCATGCCTGCCGCCGCCGCCGCCATGGCAGCGCTATTTTATGTGACGCTGAGATATTAGCGGCGGCGTCATAAAGACGTAACACAACCTTGGTATCGACAGCGGGTCTGTTCTTCCCCCTTCGCTGGAGACTCCCGAATGAACGCCAAGGATTATGCGACGCTCGCATCGCGCCCGGAAAATGCCGGCCTGACGATGGGCGAGCTCTACGAAATTTCCGAGGACATCCCCTCGAACCCGACCGGCAACACGACGATCGGCGACGTGATTGCAGCGCGCCTCGGGCGCCGCGATCTGATGGGCGGATTGCTCGCGACGACGGCGATCGCGGCCTATGCCGGATCGATCGACGGCGCGGCTGCACAGACCGCCGCGAAGCCGACTTTTAGCTTCACCGAAATCGAGCACGGCGTCGACGAGAAGCATCACGTCGCTCCCGGCTACACGGCCGACATTCTGATCCGTTGGGGCGATCCCTTGTTCACGATCGCGGCCGATTTCGACCCGGCCAACCAGACCGGCGCCAAGCAGCTCACGCAGTTCGGCTACAATTGCGACTATGTGGGCTTGGCCCCGCTGCCGATGGGCGGCAACACGGCCACCCAGGCGCTGATGTGCGTCAACCACGAATACACCAGCCCCGAGCTCATGTTCCGTGGCGTCATGCAGCCCAACGGTCGTCCCGACATGTCGAAGATGACCAAGGAAATCTGCGACGTCGAAATGGCGGCCCATGGCGGCTCGATCGTGGAAATCCGCAAGGGCTCGAACGGTAAGTGGAGCTACGTGCGCGGCGGCCAGATGAATCGCCGCATTACGGCCATGACGCCGATGCGCATTTCGGGGCCTGCGGCAGGCCACGACCGCCTGAAGACGTCGGCCGACACGACGGGCCGTGCGGTGATGGGGACCATCAACAACTGTGCCGGCGGCATGTCGCCGTGGGGCACGTATCTGATGGCCGAGGAGAATTTCCACGGCTATTTCAACGGCACGCTGCCTGCCGGCCACGCCGAAACGGTCAACCATCGCCGCTACGGCGTGCCGTCGGGCTGGTACGCGTGGGGCACGCACTATGATCGTTTCAATGTCGGCAAGGAGCCGAACGAGCCGAACCGCTTCGGCTGGATCGTCGAAGTCGACCCCTACGACCCGAACTCCGTGCCGGTCAAGCGCACGGCGATGGGCCGCAGCAAACATGAGGGTGCCGAGACGATCGTTGCCCCCAACGGCCGCGTGGTCGTCTATTCGGGCGACGACGAGCGCTTCGAGTACGCGTTCAAGTTCGTCACGGCCGGCCGCTTCGACCGCAACAACCGACAGGCCAACATGAACCTGCTCGACGAAGGCACGCTCTACGTCGCCAAGTTCAATGCCGACGGTTCGGGCGAATGGCTGCCGCTCGTGCATGGTCAGGGTCCGCTCACCGCCGCCAACGGCTTCAATAGCCAGGCCGACGTGCTGATCGAATCGCGGCGGGCGGCCGACGTCATCGGTGCCACCAAGATGGATCGCCCCGAAGACTTCGAAGCCAATGCGCGCACGGGCAAGGTCTATCTGGCGCTGACCAACAACGCGAACCGCACGGCTGCCCAGGTCGATCCGTCCAACCCGCGCGCGGAAAACAACTGGGGCCATCTGATCGAGTTCACCTACGCGAACAACGACCAGACGGCGACCCGTTTCCGCTGGGAAATTCTCGTGCGTTGCGGCAACCCGGCCAATCCGGCCGTGAACGCCATGTACAACCCGGCGACCAGCAAAAATGGCTGGTTCGCGTGCCCTGACAATATGGCCGTCGATCCGCGTGGCCGCCTGTGGGTCGGTACCGACCAGGGATCGGCGTGGAAGGCCGCTTCGGGTACAGCCGACGGCGTGTGGTCGATGGAGACCGAGGGTCCGCTGCGCGGCACGTCGAAGATGTTCTTCCGCGTGCCGGTCGGCGCAGAGATCTGCGGGATCAATTTCACCTCGGATACGCGGGCAATGACCATCGCTGTGCAGCATCCTGGCACGGACGGTGCGCGCGATTACGCGCCGTTCGGCAAGCTGCCGACCTATGACGACGTGCCGACGCGTTGGCCCGACTTCCAGGCCAATGTGCCTCCGCGTCCGTCGGTCGTCATGGTCACCAAGAATGGCGGCGGTGCGATCGGCGTCTAATGTAACCAGTTACCGCATTTAAAGTCGGCCGGACTCGCGGCACCGCGGGTCCGGCCTATTTCTATTCTTTTTTTTAGCAATATCAGTGGGTTGGGGAAATTTTGATCACCGCTTGAAATCGGCCTCATTTGGACGAGATAGTTAGCGTGCTTGGACTGCCAAGCGCTAACCGAGGAGCCGTGACGATGGATGCCGTGATTTCTTCCGCTGAAGTTTCAAGCGACGTTTTGCGCACCGATCGTCCGTCGCGCGCGGAAGCGGAGGCGGCGGTACGCACGCTGCTGCGCTGGACGGGCGACGATGTCGCGCGCGAGGGCTTGATCGACACGCCCGCGCGGGTCGTACGCGCCTACGAAGAGTTCTTTCAGGGCTACGTTGTCGATCCGGTCGATCTTTTGCAGCGCACCTTCGAAGAAACCGACGGGTACGACGAAATGGTCGTGTTGCGCGACATTTCGTTCGAAAGCCATTGCGAGCACCACATGGTGCCGATTCTGGGCAAAGCGCATGTTGCGTATCTGCCCAACAAGCGCGTCGTTGGCATTTCCAAACTTGCGCGCGTCGTCGATGCGTATGCCAAGCGCCTGCAGATTCAAGAAAAGCTGACGGCCCAGATCGCCAATGCGGTGCAGGATGTGCTGGCCCCCAAGGGGGTTGCCGTTGTGATCGAGGCGCAGCACCAGTGCATGACCACGCGCGGTGTGCACAAGCAGGGCGTTTCGATGGTTACTTCGCGGATGTTGGGCGCTTTCCGCACCAACCCAGCGACGCGGCGCGAATTTCTGGCGATGGTCGGGCGCCCCGGCTGATATTTCGCTTTTTGGACGAAGCCCAGGCAAGATAGGCGGATGTTGCCGGGCGAATCCGCGTCGCGTACCGTTTGGATCGGGATCCTGCTGTTTTGCGGAACCACGTTCTGTTTCGCGACGCTCGACACGGTCGCCAAACTTCTGGCGCGCGAGTTCCATCCGCTCCAGATCGTCTGGGGCCGCTATTTTTTCCATTTCCTGATCCTGCTTCCGATGGTGCTGAAGCGCGGGCCAAGGCGCGCCTTTGCGACCAATCGAGCGGGTCTGCAGATCGGCCGTTCGCTTGTGCTGTGCGCGGTTACCTTGATGTTTTTTATCGCCATCGCCCATCTGCCGCTGGTCGAAGCGCAGGCGATCAGCTTTGTGATGCCGCTTGTGCTGACCGCGTTGGCAGCGCTGTTTTTGAAAGAAAAAGTCGATGCCGCGCGCTGGGCCGCCGTCGGCGTCGGGTTCGTCGGCGTGCTGCTGGTTATCCGCCCGACCGGGGCCGGGGCCATCCATTGGGCGGCGATTTTATGCGTCGCCATGGCGACGGCAAACGCGTTTTTCCACATCCTCACGCGAATTTTGGCGCGTACCGACAAGGCGGATGTCGCCATCGCCTATGCGGGCCTCACCGGTGCGACGCTGTTTTCGACGCTGGTTCCGTTTGTATGGCAAACGCCGGCTTGGGACGATTGGCTGATGCTGGCCGCGATCGGACTGCTGGGGGCGGCCGGGCATTATTGCTTGAGCCAGGCCTATGTTTACGCGAAGGCGTCGGTCCTCGCGCCTTACACGTATCTGCAGATGGTCTGGATCGCGTTCTATGGCTACATTGTGTTCGGCGACGTGCCGGGCGTTTCCACGCTTGCCGGAGCCGGCATCGTGGTCGCAGCGGGGCTCTATGTTTTTTCGCGCGAACGGCGAGTCTGATCTGGGGCGAGGGAGGCGCGATGGCGGCGCGGTTTGTTGCGCTGGTTTTGCTGGGGCTGGCGAACGCCGTCGCGGCACAGCCGCGCGCGACGAGCGACGCGCCCGGCTACGATGCGGGCCTTCAGGCGTATCTTGCGGGCGATCCGGCAGCAGCCTGGTTTTTGTGGTTTGGGCTCGCCGAACGCGGCGATGCCGAAGCGCAATTTTCGATGGGGCATCTCTATCGGGTGGGCGAAGGCGTGCCGCGCGATCCCGCGATGGCCGCCGACTGGTTCGCGCGCGCTGCAGCCCAGGGCCACGGCCATGCGATGCTGAACCTCGCCTTGATGCACGAGCAGGGGGCGGGTGTCGCGCGCGATCTGGCGGTCGCATACGCGCATGCGGCGCGTGCCGGGCGTTTGCTGGAGGGCGAAAGTCTGGAGCGCGCGCGCACAGCGGCTGCGCGCATCGCGTTGGTGTTCCAGCCGACCGACGCCGAGCGCGCGCGCCGTTTGCTGATCGAAATGGACCGCCGCCAGCCGCTGGCCGTGCCGCGCGTCCAGCAGCGCTAGAGCAAATTCCGAGCTGAAGGAATCGCAGGGGATTCCCAACTGCCGCGAATTGTGATTCAAGCTTTGTACTGGAGTGGAGGCCAGTACGGATGGCGCGATCACTTTCTCAGGATTTGCGGTCTCGTGTTGTGGCGGCGGTTG